>NC_019703.1:4072738-4681111 GCF_000317045.1 Geitlerinema sp. PCC 7407 | reverse complement strand
CCGCTGACTGCCGCTAGATCAATGAATCTACCAAAGATCCTGGCAGGCCTCCAGCCAAATTGTCGTGGGTGATTGTGCGCTGACTTGCTCGGGCGGCTGGTGTGGGGGCGATCGCGCAGCTTGAAAGAGGCCTTAGAATGGGCTTCGTTGTGCTCGGGTGTGGACCCAAAACAACGCGATCGCGCTACTGGAGAGAGGGTTTGGGAATGGCAGAACTACAGCAGTTTCCAGTGATGGGGGTGCCCGTGCATCTGTCCACCGACTACCTGGACTGGCTGGTCCAGCAGGCCCAAGCAGGCCGGGGGGCTCAGGTGGTGACCCTCAATGCCGAAATGACAATGCAGGCGGAGCAAAACCCAGAGCTGGCCCAGATCATTCGCCAAGCGGAGCTAGTGGTGCCTGACGGGGCGGGCGTGGTGCTGTACCTGCGGCTGCAAGGTCGCCGCATCCAGCGCTGTCCGGGGATCGAGCTAGCGAAGGCGCTGCTGCACCAGGCGGCTCTGCGCGGGGAGGCGTGGCCGGTGTTTTTCTACGGCGGGGCGCCGGGGGTGACGGAGCAAGCGGGCGATCGCCTGCGCCAGGAGCTGCCGGGACTGGCGATCGCCGGAGCGTCCCACGGCTTTTTGTCCGCCGAGGAGCAAGAAGCGCTGGCCCAGACCCTCCAAGCTCAGCAGCCCAAAATTATTTTGGTGGGTCTCGGCGTACCGCGTCAGGAATTCTGGATTCAGGCCCATCGCCATCTGTGCCCCGACGCGCTGTGGATCGGCGTGGGCGGCAGCTTCGACATCTGGTCTGGCACCAAAGCCCGCGCGCCCCAGTGGCTGTGCAAGTACCACCTAGAGTGGGCGTACCGCCTGTACCAAGAACCTTGGCGCTGGCGGCGCATGGGGGCGTTACCAAAGTTTGCGTGGCGGGCCTTGGTCTATCGCCTCTTCCCCAGGCATACTGTTGGGCAATCCACTCCCTAGGGGCTGCCGGTGCCCGCAGGCGATCGCCCCTTGCCCCTCACGCTATCTCCTCATTGCGTATGACCGTCTCCTTCGACCGTTCTGCTCCCAGCGCCGCCCAGGCCGCTGCCTCCCAGTCCCCGTCCCCCATGATCCAGCTCAAGGGGCTCACCAAGCGCTACACCAACGGCAGTCGGGGCCTGATCGACGTGACCTGGGAAGTGCCCCGAGGCTCCTTCCAGTTCGTCACCGGGCCGTCGGGCGCTGGCAAGAGCACCTTGCTCAAGCTCCTGTACGCCGAAGAGCGCCCCACCCAAGGCGAGGTGTGGGTCGACGGCGTAAATGTCAACCAGCTGCGGGGCGATCGCCTTTCCCTGTTTCGGCGGCGCTTGGGCATCGTCTTTCAGGACTACAAGCTGCTGCCCCGCCGCACCGTGACCGAAAACATCGCCTTTGTGCTCTGGGCCCAGGGCTACACCCGCGCCGAAATTGAGCGACGCCTCACCCCCACCCTCAAAATGGTCGGTCTCCAGCACAAAGCAGACAGCTTCCCCCACGAGCTGTCGGGCGGCGAGCAGCAGCGCGTCAGCATTGCTCGCGCCATCGTCGGGATGCCGCCCCTCCTGCTGGCTGACGAGCCCACCGGCAACCTGGACCCCGACAACTCCTGGCAAGTCATCCAGATCCTCAAAAAGCTCAACCGGATGGGCGTCACCGTCATCGTGACCACTCACGACGAGCAAATGGTTCGCCAGTCCAACTGTCCGGTGATCCAGGTTCTCAATGGTCGTCTGCATCAGCAGCGGGCGTGAACGCTTGAATTTTTCGCCTTGAATTTTGCGCCCTTAATCTGCCCCAAAGTGGCGATCGAGGAAATTGAGCAAATGATTGCGCAGCTCGAAGTACTCCGGTGACTCCCGCAGCTGCTGGCGATCGCGCGGATGGGGAAAGGGCACCGTCACGATCTCGCCAATCTGGGCCGCCGGACCATTGGTCATCAGCACGATCCGATCCGACATCAGCAGCGCCTCATCCACATCGTGGGTAATCATCATCACCGCCTGCCGATGCTGCTCCCAGATCTCCAGCACCTGGCGCTGGAGCTTGCCCCGCGTTAGGGCGTCGAGGGCGCCAAAGGGCTCGTCCATCAGCAGCATCTTGGGCCGGATCGCGATCGCCCGGGCAATGCCCACCCGCTGCTTCATCCCCCCCGAAATTTCGTCTGGGTACTTCTCCGCCGCCGCCGTCAGATTCACCATCTCTAGGTGCTCCTGGACGATGGCCGCCTTTTCGGCGCGGTTCGCCGACGTCAGCACCTCATCTACCGCCAGCCGGATATTCTCCCGCACCGTCAGCCACGGCAGCAGCGAATAGTGCTGAAACACCATCATCCGCTCTGCGCCGGGCTTGCGAATGGGACGCCCTTCTAGGGTCACCCGCCCGCTGCTGGCCTGCTCCAATCCCGCCACGATTTTGAGCAGGGTCGACTTGCCGCAGCCCGAGTGACCGATCACCGAAATAAACTCATCCGCGCCCACCGTGAGATTCACGTTGTCCAAGATCACGTGGTGGCCCCCGCCGGGCTTGGGGTAGGCCTTCATGAGATTCTCAATGACCAGAAACTCGTCGGGGTTATGCACTGCTCCATTTTGAGCGCGATCGCGCGTAGACAAACTAGATTTCGTCATGGGGACCTCCACCAAAACAAAAACGGCAAAACAAAAAACGTCGCAAAACGGCCAAGTTGCAAAGGGTCAAAACTCTAAAGGCGCGTGGTTCTCAGGCCAAACTGCTGGGGCGCTGAGGCGCGAATCTCAAAACTGTTGAGATAGCCGCTCAGATCGCTCGGATCGAACGCTTTTTGGTCAATGAAGACCTGAGCTGGCTCCACCTTGTAGTCCTCCGTAGGGCAGGGAATGTCCATCTCGGTGGCGATTTCCCGGTAGAGGTCGCTGCGCCAAGCCTTGCGGGCCAGCGCCTCGGCATCGCGCGGAATCTCCGAAATCTGGCCCCAGCGAGCCGCCTGGGTGACCAGCCACAGGCTCTCGGACTGCCACAAAAACGTGGAGTGATCGCCGGGAATGTCGCTCAGGCCGGGCGGCAGGTCAAAAAAGAGGGTGCTGTCTCCCGTGCGATCGATCCGCTCGACCCCGTCAAAGCCGCCGTAGTGGTACTCGCCCACCAGGGCCGGACGGGTAAAGATTTCCTTAGCACCGGTGAAGGAGCGCTCAGACACGATGCGGGCCACCTCCGCCTGATTCTCGGGCCGACCACAGTACTGGCAAGCCTCGATCAGCGCCTTGACCAGCGATCGATAGGTTTTGGGATTTTCTTCAATGAAGGACTCCATCACCCCCAGCAGCCGGTCTGGGTGGCCTCGCCACAGCTCCTTGCCCTGGGCAAAGGTAAAGCCCACGCCCTCAGTCCCCTTGCCCAGGGGCCGGGTGGCGCGGCTGTTCCACGGCTCGGCCACCATGTAGCCCTGCATCGCCCCAATGCGGACATTGCTGACCATCTGGGGCGGCGGAATCACGATCATGCGGAAGTCGCGGCTGGGGTCGAGGCCTGCGGCAGCGGTCAGGTAGCGCACAAAGTACTCGTAGATCGAGGAGCTGAGAACGACAGCAAGAACGCGCTGATCCGTGGGCAGAGACGAGAAGTACTGCCGCAGATCCTGCCCAAAGGCCTCTAGGTTGCCGCTGTATTCGCGCCAGGGGCGGACCCCGGCGTCCCAGAGGCCCCGGTTGAAGGTGAGGGCGTTGCCATGGCGGTGGATGGTCATGGCGGCGCACAGGGGGGCATGGCGCGCCCCCTCAGCCCCGATGCGGGCATTGGTGACAGCACCGGAGACGACGGGGGCGGCGTCGGTCCGCCCAAAAATTACGCCGTCGCGGGAGGTAGCCCAGCTCGCTTCGCGGTTGAGGGTGACGGTGAGGCCGTATTTGCGAAAGAAGCCTTTTTTCCAGGCGATCGCGAAGGGCGCGCAGTCATTGACGGGCACATAGCCGATGGTGAGGTTGGGTTTCTCCAGATCCCCAGGGTTGACGACCGGCTCCACCTGGGCAACGTCGGCGGGGTCAGGGTTGCGGCTGAGCAGAGGGCCGCAGGAGGCCAGCGCAGTCCCAGCGGCGGCTGTCCCCATCAAGCTCAAGAAAGACCGCCGGCTCATCGAGCTAACAAGACGATGATTCATGGCAAAAACTCAAAAAGTGAAAACGGGAAGCGGAGGCCTTGATTTCCTCGGCAAAGCCACAGGCTCAGGAAACCGAAGGCGCAGCGGATCAGTCCGCGATCGCCCCCCGTAGGGGATGAAAGAATTGCTTGCAAGCTAGAAGCTAGAAATTGCTGCGGGCGACGGCTCGATGGGTCACCAGCGCCTGGATCCGGCTCACGGCGTAGTCCAGCAGCAGCCCCGTCACGCCGATAATCACAATGGCGAGAAACACCGAATTGAGATTCAGGCGATTCCACTCGTCCCAGACAAAAAAGCCGATGCCGAGCCCTCCGGTGAGCATTTCTACCGCTACGATCACCAGCCACGCGATGCCCAAGCTAATGCGCAGACCCGTGAAAATGTAGGGCAAGCTGGCAGGCCAAATAATTTTGGTAATTTGCCGCCAGCGGGGCATTTCGAGGACGCGGGCCACGTCGATGTAGTCCTGGGAGACGCTGGAGACGCCCAGGGCCGTGTTGATGATGGTCGGCCATAGCGATGTAATAAAAATTACAAAGATAGCCGAGGGTTCTGCCAGGTTGAAAATGGCCAAGGCGATCGGCAGCCAGGCCAAGGGCGAGACGGGTTTGAAAATCTGAATTAGGGGATTGAGGGCCAGCATGGCGCGCCGGGACATGCCCACCAAAAAGCCCAGGGGAATCGCCACCAGCGTGGCCAAGCCGAACCCCAGCACCACGCGCCGCAGGCTGGCCAGCAGCAGCCAGCCAATGCCCACATCACCGGGGCCCCGGCGATAGAAGGGATGCAGCAGATAGTCCAGATTGGCGACGAAGGCCTCCGGCGGCGTGGGCATCAGCTCCGGACGCAGAAGGGCGATCGCCCACCAGAGGGCCAAAACGCCCGCAAAGCCCAGCGCTGGCAGGACAACGGTCTCTTGCAGCAAACTCGGTTTTAGTCGCCGCCAAGCCGAAAGGCCTGCGACGGCGATCGCAGCAAAATTGATTTGCATGTCAGTATCAGAGGCGAAACAGGTACAGCGAAACGAACCGTCTTCGATACCGGTTTGGGACACTGACGATCAATGCATTGGCAAAATGCTGATCCTTCAGTCTCCTCTCAAGGCCTACGGAGTTAGCTGACGGGCGAGAGCTGAGAGATGCTCTTCCTGATTGGCCTGTCTGCAAGGACAGGGGGCAACCAGCGATAAGCCCCAAAAGGTGGTTCCTCCGCTCCAAGGGGCGCTGCTAGAACAAAAGCAGCTGAGCTTGGATTAGGCTGACTTACTGTTGAACGGTTTTTTGGAGTGTAGCATCCTTGCCGAGAAGCGGCGATCGTCATTTTGGCAGAGACGATCGCCCATCCCCCTAGGCCAAAACATACTGGCGAAGCGGCAGCTCGATCACAAAATCCGCGCCCTGACCGGGCTGGGAGACACAGCGCAAAGAGCCGCGATGGGTTTCAGTGATAATTTTGTAGCTGATCGATAAACCTAGGCCAGTGCCCTGTCCCACCGGTTTGGTGGTGAAAAAGGGATTGAAAATCCGTTCTTCAGCGATCGCTGACAAACCCGGGCCGTTGTCGCTGATGTGAATCACCACGCGATCGCCTGTCCCCCTCTCGGTGCGGATGCGAATCGTCGGCGGCTGGGCCTGAACCTCCTCCGGCGATCGGCGGCTGATCGACTCATCAAGGGCATCGATGGCATTGCTCAAGAGGTTCATAAATACCTGATTGAGCTGGCCCGCGTAGCACTCCACCGCTGGCAAATCCCCGTATTCCCGGACCACCGTGATACCCGGATGGCCCGATCGCGTCTTCATGCGGTTTTGCAAAATTGTCAGCGTACTGTCGATGCCTTCGTGAATATCGACCTCTTTGACCTCCGCCTCATCGAGCCTCGAAAAAATCCTCAGCGATCGCACAATTTCCCGAATCCGGTCCGCCCCCACCTGCATCGAGCTCAGCAGCCTCGGCAAATCCTTGCGGATGAACGGCAGATCAATCTCCTCAAGCTTGTCCGCGATCGCCGGGTGCGCCGTCTGACAGTGCACCTCGTAGAGATCGACCAGAGACAGCAGATCCTCTGTGTACTGACGAGCGTGGTACAGATTGCCGTGAATAAAATTCACCGGATTATTAATCTCGTGGGCCACCCCCGCCACCAGCTGGCCCAAGCTCGACATCTTCTCACTCTGGATCAGCTGGGCCTGGGTCGTCTGCAAGTGCTGTAGCGCCTCCGAGAGTTGCTGCGATCGCTCCCGTTCCTGGGCCTCGCTGGCCAGCAGCGTCTGCTGCGCCCGCTCCCGCTCCTCCACCTCTTGGATCAGGCGTTCGTTGGTGCGTCGAACCTGATCGTGAGTGTAGGTATAATCGATCACCAAGCCAGTCAGGGGAACTAAGTACGCCACCACCTTCAAAAAGTGGCCAATATTGAAATCATTGTCAAAAAGCTCTGCCGATCCAAACGCCATGTGCATCTGAGTCACCGCATTGGGCAGCGTACTCACCACCAGCGCACTCGAGAAAATACTGGGATAGCGACGATAAAATCTTGGATAGATAAAAATCCCTGCTACCAAAAAAAGCACCAGGGGTATCACATCCCACGGTCGCCGAATCAGCGCATTGGGGAACATCGTCACCGGGAGCTGACTGCTGGTCGCGCAGGCGTGGAGCACCGCATAGGCCGCCGCAATAAAACAGACGCTCACCCCGGCCATCAGGGGAAAACTGCCCTGCCACCGCTTCGGTTTCCAGCCCAAAAACAAGCTCACGCCGATGATCGTCAGCAGGGCATTGCCTAGGCGGCAGATTGCCCACGTGAAGGGGACCAAGTCTTGATTGTTTGCCCCCGCGCTGATGAAGCGATCGGCTGCTAGAACGTGAAAAGCATCCATCGCCCCCGCGCACAGCAGCGCGACCCCAATGATCGGCGTGGTCACATCGCGCTTGATGCTGAAGTGGGAAAAAGCCAGCACCGCCGTAAAAATCGCCGCACAAACAGCGCTCCACTCCAAAAGGGTGTGGGTGAAGCTGCCCCGGAGAGAATGGTGCAGCTGGTCTGAGATCGCTGCGGGCGACAAACCTGCCCAGTCCTCAGGCGTCACGACAGGCGATCGCGTCCCAAAGTCAACGCCCGCGAGGTGAAGCAGTGACGGGGCTACACACAGGATGACCACAGACCAAATCACGTGCTTTGGTAGCATGGGCCCTGTCCTGTAAAACGATGGTCGCTTTTGGCGAGAAAAGAATTTGGGAAACCAAGGAGAGGAAAGCACACCCATCGCAGTTGATCCATTCCCACAGCAAAAGCCTGGGTAAAACGAAAGGTCGGCATCTGACAGCAGACCTTGAGGGGGTATAGAGCTGTTGCAGCGATCGCTCTAGACAACACGGCTGCTTAAGGTTCCATCTGCTAGCTTCTCCAAATCCCATTATGCTAACAACGGCGTTTCTACGAGACCACCTGGCAACAAGGGTTCATACTTGCGTGATTGAACGGTAATTTTTGTTACCTATTCTGACCAGCCACTTAGCTGGCGATCGTCCCTCGCTGGGCTTGGCGATCGCGAATTTGCTCCAGGCTGCCCACCGGAATCGCTGAAATGAGCTGGCGTGTATAGGCCTCTTTGGGCTCGCGGTAGATGCTGTCCGCTGGCCCAATCTCTTCAATGCGGCCTCGATTCATCACCATAATGCGATCGCTCATAAACTTGACCACGCTCAGATCGTGGGAAATGAAGATATAGGTCAAGCCAAACTCGCTTTGCAGCGCCTTGAGCAAATTGAGCACCTGGGCCTGTACCGAGACGTCCAGCGCCGACACAGACTCATCGCAAATAATGAACTGCGGATTGAGGGCCAGGGCGCGGGCAATGCAGATCCGCTGGCGCTGGCCCCCCGAAAACTCGTGGGGATAGCGATTCATCCAGGCCGGCTCTAGGCCCACTTTGTCGAGGAGGTAGGCCGCGCGCTCCCGCAGGTGCTGGCGGGGCTTGGCGTGGCGGCGGTGAATGCCGTGAATGCGCAGGGGCTCCACAATGGCGGCCCCGATGCTCATCCGGGGATCGAGGGAGCTGAAGGGGTCCTGGAAGACAATTTGCATGTTGCGCCGGACCTCCTGGAGCGCCTTGCCCTCCAGGGTCAGCACGTCGCGCCCCTCAAAGACAATCTGGCCGCTCATCGGCTGCACAAGCCGCAGCAGGGTCCGGGCGAGGGTGGTTTTGCCGCAGCCCGACTCTCCCACCAGTCCCAGGGTTTCGCCGGGATAGATGTCGAAGGAGACGTCATTGACGGCCATGGTGTAGCGCTGGGTGGTGCCGAGGAGGCCTTTGACCGGGAAGCCGACCTTCAGGTTGCGTACGGCGATCAGGGGCGATCGCTGGCCGAGATCGGCGAGGCGCTGCTGGACCTCGGCGTCGCTGATGTCGTCCTGGTGGAGCGCCGTCTCAACATCTAGCGACTTTTCGCGGATTTCGAGATGACCGTCGGGGGTGGTGACCGTTTCCATGAAGTCTGCCACGGTGGGCAAGCGGCGCAGACGGCGATCGGGACGGGGCCGACAGGTCAGCAGGCCCTTGGTGTAGGGGTGCTGGGGCTGGGAGAAAATGTCCCAAACCGAGCCGAGCTCCACGAGTTTGCCCTGGTACATGACGGCGATGCTGTCGGCGATGTCGGCAATCAGCCCCAGGTCGTGGGTCACGAAAATAATTGACATGCCCCGGCGATCGCGCAGTTCGCGCAGCAGATCGAGAATGCGGGCCTGGACCGTCACATCCAGCGCCGTGGTGGGCTCGTCGGCGATCAGCAAAGAGGGGTTGCCGGCTAGGGCCATGGCGATCATGACCCGCTGGAGCTGGCCGCCCGACAGCTCGTGGGGATAGCGCTGCAAGAGGGCCTGCTTTTGCTGCTCGACGATCTCGGCGATCGCCTGTTCAGAAGGAGGCCTGTCGGTGTGGCTTTCCCGTAGGCGCTGGGCCAGGTCTTCGTCGCTGGCCAGCAGCTTGACCTCTTGCAAAAGGGCGATCGCCCGTCGCTCGGCCTCTGCCTTGGGCAGGGGATGGTGCTGCAAGATCGCCTCGGTGAGCTGGTAGCCGCAGGTAAAAACCGGATTGAGGGAGCTCAGGGGCTCCTGGAAAATCATGGCAACCTCGCCGCCCCGGTACTGCTGACGCTGCTCCTCAGAAAGGCTGCGCAGATTAATCGGCTCGCCGCTCGATCCTTGAAACAGAATTTCGCCGCTGGTGACGCGGCCAGGGCTGGGCACCAGTCCCAGCAGCGCGAGGGCTGTCACCGATTTACCAGAGCCAGATTCGCCCACAATGCCCAAAGTTTGGCCTCGCTGGACCTGAAAGGAGATGTCGTCGACGGCTTGAACGCGGCGGGAGTCGAGGACAAATTCAACTTTCAGATTGCGAACGTTGAGAACAGTGTCAGTCATGGTGCGGGAGGGGAGAGCGAGGGACAGCGATCGCGCTCTGAGGGCGATCGCGCCAGTACCGAGTCAGCGCTGAGGGGAGACGATCCCTGAAGGGGGCGATCGCGCGCCTTGGACTGCCACCTGGCCGTGCCCAAGGGCTCCTCAAAAGAGTAACAGGATTGTAGCAGCGTCCCCTGAGTGGTTTTGTGCTTTGCAAGGGGGGTTTGACCCAGCAGACCGACCCAGCACTAGAAGGATTCTTGGTGTCGCTGCTGCTGAGCCCACTGTAAAAGGATCTGCTGCTCGGCCTGATAGAGGACGCGCTGGGTGGCGGCGATCGCCTCGGGCTCCACCACCAGGGCCGTCGCTCCTGCCTGCACCCATTCCGCGATCAAATCCGGAAAGTCCGTCACCGCTTGGCCACACACAGCGCAGGGCACCCGATGCTGGCGCGCCGTCTGGAGAATCTGGGCGATCGCCCGCCGCACCGCCGGATGCTGGGCCGTGTAGGCTTGGGCCAGGGCGGCATCGTCCCGATCGGCCCCCAGCAGCAGCTGGGTTAGATCATTGGTGCCAATGGAAAAGCCCTGCACCCCCGCCTCCACGTAGTCCGCCATCAGCAACAGCACCGAGGGGACTTCAGCCATGATCCACAGCTGAAATGTGCCCTGGCGGCGCAGCCCCGCCGCCTCGACCCGCTGGCGACAAAACCGAAACTCTTCCACGCTGCGCACAAAAGGGATCAGCAGCCGCAGATTGTCCAGCCCGCGCGCCAGCACCGCTCCCAGGGCCGCCAGCTCCAGCTCAAACAGCTGGGGGTGAACCTGGTAGCGGTAGGCCCCGCGCTGGCCCAGCACCGGATTGGCGCTGGTGCCCTCGCCGAGGAACTGGGGAAACTCGTGGGCCCGCAGGTCAAGGCTGCGGTAGAACAAGGGCCGAGGGGCGATCGCCGCCGCAAAGCGCTCAATGCGCTCGGCCAAGCGGGCCACAACATCCGCCGGATCCTGGAGCCAGTCCGCCAGCGATCGCCCCGCCATCAGATCCACCAGCATCAGCTCACTGCGCAACAGGCCAATGCCATCCACCGGCTGATCGCGCAGCCGCTCCAGGGACGATACCTGGCTCACGGCGGCCCAAATCTGGGTGGCCGTCGGCGGCAGTGGCTTGGGATGGGGAGCGCCGGAGTCTGCTACCGGGCGACGCTGGCCATTGGGAAAAGTCACCTGAGCTAGGCGATCGGTAGATGTCTCGGGGGTCGGCGATCGAAAAACCAGGCCGCGATCGCCATCAAGCAGCAGCACTTCGCCCGAGCGGACCGCCTCCAGCGCCCCCGCCGCCCCCACCACCGCCGGAATCCCCAGCTCCCGCGCCAAAATCGCGCCGTGGCTGGCCCGCCCCCCCTGCTCTGCGATGATGCCGGCTGCATGGCGCAGCGCTGGCAGCCAGTCCGGGTGAATGGACGCCGCCACCCAGATCGTGCCAGCCGGGGCCGAGGACGGAAGTAGCTCAGCCTCTGTGATGACGTGCACCGGCGCGATCGCCTGTCCGGGCGCCGCCGCAATGCCCTGGAGAACAGGAGGCGTCGAGGCAGGCTTGATCTTTGGCTCCGCCGCGTTGGGGGATGGCAGCGCTACGGCAAGCGATCGCGCTTGGCCCGCGACGGGCTCGGGCGGAGCGATCGCCGCGTCTACCTGGCTCAGGCACAGCCTCGGCTCACGGCCTGCCCGCCCGAGCACCCAGGTCCACCGAAACGTATTTCCAAAGGCCACATGCAGCCGCAGCCCTAGCTGGACGATCTGCTCTAGCACCTCGTCCCTCAGGACCATTCGAGTTTGGTAAGCAGCGTCTAAAACGTAGGGCATCATCGGGCTTGGCTCCGGCAACCACTGCTCTAGAGCCGGGCTGGCCTGAGGAATCTCAGTCTCTAGGCCGTAGGCTAGGGGTTTCCAGCCAGGTTGGTAGAGCGTCGTACCCTGACCCGGCTCGACCCAGTAGCAGTCTGGGCTCACCTCCCCCCGCAGCAGCGCCCACTCGTGGCCCCAGCAGGCTTGCAGCGCCAGCTGCTGATTGCTCATCTCCAAAAATCCGCTGGCGATCGCGGGCTGCACTGGCTGCACCATCACCGCGAGCTGAATATTTTGCAGCTCAATGCCGCTGCGCTGCCAGTAGAGCAAAGTCTGGGCTCGAAAAGCGCTGGCCCAGAGGGCCTTGAGCATGGTGGCTACGGCGGAGACGTGACTCGCGCACAGCCGAGGCTCGATCAGGCTCTGGGCCTGGAGGCTGGGAAAAGAGTCCGAGGCGTGGGCCAGACCAATGGAGGGCCGCAGCACCAGAGCTGAGATCTCCCCCGTGGTCTGGTCGCGCAGCTCTTGCAGTGCCCCTTCGAGGGCCTCCAGCCAGTCCGCTGCCAGCTCGGTGGCCTGGAAAACGTGGCGAATTTGCTGGGCGATCGCCTGCAATTGTCGCGGATTGTTGATATCGAGGTGGAGCGAGGAGGTCGAAAAATCGGTAAACAGCGGTTCTAGCCAATCAATCGTTTCCAAAAATCCCCGAAATGCTCGGGCTGGCACCACAAATCCCGGCAGGATTGGATATCCTTTTTCCCCCAGACGGCTGAGATAAAAGGCCCCCTCCCCAACGGCTGCTCGGTCTGCGAACGGAATCTGCCCAAGCCAATGAAGAATGCTCACGGGGTGACGAAGAGTGGACGTGTTGCCTTTGATTGTACGGACTTCCCCCGAGAGAACGGCAGCCCTATCTGCCACGCTGCCAAGGGATCCAAAGTCAGGCGGTAAGACGGTGGGCGATCGCCCCTAGACACCGTTCGGCAACTTCCACACCCTTGGAACTGGACTTAGATCTTCTTGGGCAACTTTGGGCACCGTTTGGCAACTTCCACACCCTTGGAACTGGACCCAGATCTTCCTGGGCGACTTCCACACCCTTGGAAGCATTCCAGCAGAAAGCTCGGTGAGGCCTTGATGGTTTTTCTCTGATGGCGTGCATCCTGAGAAAAAGACAACAGGATGGTGCCATGGCCCGCTGGACCGCTGCCTTCTCTGGTTTGCTCTCGCTATTTCTCAAGTCTGTTTGCCCGCTGTGCCAGCGGCCAGCGGACCAGACCCTCTGCCGCGACTGCCAGCAGCAGATCCGGCGCTGCCAGCGATCGCCCCTGACCTGGCGCCAAGACGGGCTGGTGTTGCAGGTGTGGGGCCAGTACACCGGACCGCTGAAGCGGGCGATCGCCGCCTTCAAGTACGACCAGCAGCCCCAGATCGCGCAGCCCCTAGGAGACTGGCTGGCCGAGGCGTGGCTGGCTGAGGCCCCGCGCTTTCCGGCGTCTCTGGCGGTGGTGCCGATTCCGCTGCACCCCGACAAGCAGCGCCAGCGCGGCTACAACCAGGCCGAGCTCTTGGCGCGCCAGTTTTGTCAGCAGACGGGACTGCCCCTGCGATCGCGCGGGCTGCTGCGCCAGCGCTCCACCGAGGCCCTGCACCGCCTGGGAAGTCGCGATCGCGCGGCCCAGCTGGCTGGGGCCTTTGGCCTGGGACCCGATCTTCGGGGGAGCGCTCCTGTGCCGATCTTGCTGCTCGATGACATCTACACCACTGGGGCCACCGTTCAGGCCGCTGCCCAAGTCCTAAGACACCACGGTTACCCGGTCTATGGCATTGCGGCGATCGCCACCTCCCGTCCGCCCTGGCCCGCGCTCTCTTCAGAACGGCGGCACCGTTGACTCCTGGGGCGGCAGCTCCGAGGACGATCCGAAAATGGGGCTGGGGTCTAGCCCCGTGACCTGCCGAAACTGCTGGGGGGTGACTGTGCTCACGATGGGGTGCCCCTCCCAGTAGACCAGCTTGGCCTGCACCTGCTCCAAAAATGCCTGTCCCCGCACCAGCGGCACAGAGCGCCACAGCTCCGTGAGCGTCTCTACCAGCGCCAGCTCGATCAGCGGCGCAGGATAACGGCTCAGCAAGGCAGCCATGACTGCTTCAAAGGCTTGCGCCCGCTGACCCACAGCGTCACCCTTGAGCTGATAGCTACTCACAATATGTTTGACGCGCTGTTGGCTCAACTGTTTTTGGAGTTCCATGGAAACCTCGACCAGCGGGGTGCAACGGCTAGGCGCTGACGGCAGGTGCTCGACGCCCCGATCCCGGCGATCGCGCCCCCAGAACGTGGGTACCAACCAGCGTGCCCAGAAAAATTCTATCGCGCTGGAAATCGCGATCGCCCATCTGCTCAATCTGAGCCGCTCCACCCAGGGCTTAAAATACTACTGCCCTTCAGTGCTCCAGAGAAACATCCCCCAAGGGATACAAATTCACTGCGTGGTGCTTGGGGGACGGGGCGCATGACTCATTGGGAGCCCGCTCCCATCCTCACGCTGAGCCAGCTTGCCGCCCCCTCGAGAACACATCCCATCGACGCTAGGGAAGGAAACGTCGTGCAGCAACTGCTTCGAATAGCCAGGTGGATTGATCAGCTCAATGAGTATGTCGGGCGCTTCATGACCGGTGTGGTGCTCTTGATGGTGCTGATTGGCGTCTGGAACGTGATCGGGCGCTACGTCGGTCAGGCCATCGGCCAAAATCTCAGCTCCAATGCCCTGATCGAGACTCAGTGGCAGCTCTTTGACCTCGTCTTTTTGCTGGGCGCGGCCTACGGCCTCAGACACAACGAGCACGTGCGGGTGGATGTGTTTTACAGTGGCTGGTCAGCCAAGCGCAAAGCCCTCGCAGACTTGATCGGCAATCTCGGATTTCTGATTCCGTTTTGCATCATGGTGATCTGGGTTTCCTGGGACACGGTAAAGATCTCCTGGCAAATTCGTGAAATGTCGCCGGATCCAGGCGGTCTGCCCCTCTACCCGATCAAAACCATGATTCTGGTGGGCTTTGGGCTGCTGATCTTGCAGGGCTTTGCCAATGCGATCAAAAACATTGCGGTACTAAAAGGCGTTCAGCAACCCCCAGCGGAGGAAGAGCATGAGTCTGCCCTTTGAATGGCTTGGTCCCACAATGTTTGTGGGAGCGCTGGTCTTTTTGTCCATGGGGTACCCGGTCGCCTTCTCCCTGGGGGCGGTGGCGATCGCCTTTGGCATTGTGGGCGTGGCCCTGGGCGTCTTTGACCCGATTTTCATGACGGCCATGCCCCAGCGGATTTTTGGCATCATGAGCAACTTCACGCTCCTGGCCATTCCCTACTTCATCTTCATGGGCTCCATGCTGGAGCGATCGGGGATTGCCGAGCGGCTGCTGGAGACCATTGGCATTCTGTTTGGCCGGGTCCGGGGCGGCCTAGCCCTGGCGGTGGTGCTGGTGGGCGCGCTGCTGGCGGCGACGACGGGAGTCGTGGCGGCGACGGTGGTGGCCATGGGCCTGATTTCGCTGCCGACCATGCTGCGCTACGGCTACAACAAGCAGCTCGCGACGGGGGTAATTGCGGCGTCGGGGACTCTGGGCCAGATCATTCCGCCCAGCATCGTGCTGGTGGTGCTGGGCGATCAGCTGGGCGTTTCGGTGGGGGACCTGTTCATTGGGTCGGTGATTCCGGGACTGCTGATCTCGGGAGTGTTTGCGGTCCACGTGCTGGTGGTGGCGTTTCTCAAGCCGGACGCGGCGCCGCCACTGCCGCCGGAGGTGCGCAACATTGGCGGTCGGGCGCTGGGGCTGCGGATGATCCAGGTGATGCTGCCGCCTTTGGCCCTGATTTTGCTGGTGCTGGGCAGTATTTTCTTTGGCTATGCGACGCCGACGGAGGCGGGAGCGGTGGGAGCCCTGGGGGCGATGGTGCTGGCGGCGGTCAACCGCAAGCTGAGCTGGCAGTCACTGCGCCAAGTGTGCGATGTGACGCTGCGCACGACCACTATGGTGATGTTTATTCTGCTGGGCTCGACCGCGTTTAGCCTGGTGTTTCGCGGGCTCAACGGCGATCGCTTCATGTTCGATGTGCTGTCGAACCTGCCGGGCGGCCAGGTGGGCTTCCTGGTGGTCAGTATGCTGACGGTGTTTTTGCTCGGGTTCTTTATCGACTTTTTCGAGATTGCCTTTATTGTGGTGCCGCTGTTTGTGCCGGTGGCCCAGCAGCTCAATCTCGATCTGGTCTGGTATGGCGTCGTGCTGGCAACCAACCTCCAGACATCATTTTTGACCCCGCCCTTTGGCTTTGCGCTCTTTTATTTGCGCGGGGTATCGCCCCCAGAGATTACGACGGGAGACATTTACCGGGGAGCGGTGCCCTTCGTGATTTTGCAGCTGCTGGTGCTGCTGCTGGTGATCGTGTTTCCGGGCTTGGTGAATTTTTTGCCGAGCCTGAGCCAGCCGCTCTAGGGCAGACCAGACAGGGGGTCGGGGTGGTAGTAGTCTGAGGGCTTGATCTCGTCGACCTCGTCGCGGTTTTGGTTGATGCAGCCCGGTTTGTCCACGTAGCGGCAGACGCGGGCCCACAGCTTGGCGCGGGTGCCCGGCGCACCGGACGAAAACAGAACCCGATCGCCCCCCGGGGCGGGTTCGATTCTGACGCCGCAGATGGGGCAGGTTTGGGGAATGGAGGTAGACATCGCCGCTCCTCCGGGCGATCGCCCGAGGCTCACAATTGAGGCTAGCGTAGCCCTATCCCCAGCGATCGCCAAGTAAGCTGACCAAATTTCTGGCAAAAGGCAGATCTTTGGGAAGGATGGCGAAATTTGGTCCGAAGATGCTGATTTTGCCGGGGTTTAGCGGCGCGATCGCCGGGAAAACTGGGTGGCAAAATTCTGCGATCGCGTCGGCGAGAGGGCGCGGGCCTTGAGAATGGCGGCGCCCAAAAAGGCATAGGACACTACCCCCACCACCGCCAAAATCAAGCCGCTCACAACGCCCGTGGTATTCCACAGGGCGTGCAGACCGGCAGCGCTCAGGTAGCCGACGCTCAGGCTTGACCAGCGATTGGCGGGCTTGAGAACGCTCAGGCCAATGAAATAGCCCAGGTAGCCGCTGTAGGCCATGTGCCCAGCAATGGAGCCCAAAATCCGGGGAATCAGAAGCTGGAGCCCCAGCAGCTCGCCGGAGCTGTCTGCGGTGCTGGCGCTTTCGATCATCGAAGGCACGTACTGATCGAGGGTTTCCAGCAGGGTAAAGCCCACGGCTGCCGCGCACCCGACCAATATGCCGTCGAGGGGCTCCCAGATGCCGATGCGATCGCGCCAGGGCGATCGCAGCTGCCGCCCCAGCCACCACAGCACCAGCACCGGCAAAGACTTGAGAATTTCCTCCATCAGTCCGGCGCCAAAAAACATGCGCACCAGCAGCATCGGGAAGCTCACTACTTCCCCCTCCACCGGCAGGCGTCCCGGCAAGATTTCCCGAAACACAGTTAGGAAAACCGGCAGAACGGGGCTGGTCAGCAGCAGCACCATGGCCCCCATCACCCCCACCAGCAGCCACCAGGGCTTGTGTTTGCCGCACAGCTGGTAGACGAAATAGTAGGCCGCGCTGGCCAGATAGCCCGCCAGCAGCACGTTAAACACCATGGCGTCGCCGACGGAGGCAAACATCAGCACCACGCAGCTCACCGTCACGATGCCGGGCAGCAAGTAGGCCTTGCGGGGCAGATCGCGGCCCGTGGAAAAGATGGGAAAAAGCTGGCTAAAGGTCGCTTCTTCGCGCGTGGATTTGGGGGTGAGCTGGACCTCGCTGGAAACCACGGCGGACAGGGCTGGCTTGGGGCTCGCCTCCGGCCTCGAAAAGGAGGTAGATCGGCTGTCCTCGGCCGGGGGCATTCGTCCCCGATCGAGCAAAAATTCTGGGCCGTTTTGCCCTAGCAAAATGCGATCGCCCGGCTGCAAACTGCGACACCCCAGCAGGCGCTGCCCGTTGACGTAGGTGCCGTTGGCGCTGTTGAGGTCGCAGATTTCCCAGTGGGAGTCTCCGTCTCCCCCAACCACAGGCCGAATCAGGGCGTGGCGGCGAGAAACCATGCCGTAGAGCACTGAGTCCAGGACGATTTGGCAGCTCGGATCGCGGCCGATCTCGATGGAGTAGTGGGGAAGCAGGGGGTAGCACGCAGCCGACTGGGGGTCAGCAGAGATCAGTCTCAAAAAGCTGCTAGAAAGAGGTTTGCCCGTCATTAACGGCCAGCTAAATGCAAAACGCGCACGAGTCGGCGATCGCGACTACAGCAATTCTCGCTCGAATCGTCCGCAGAAAGGCAAGTTCGGAGTGCGGGGGCTTGCCAGGAGATCTGGGGCACTGGGCAAGGGCGCGCCCCCAGCGATCGCTCAAGCCCACACAAAAACCGTCAGCGTGAGAGCAGCTGACGGTTTGGGGCGAAGCTAGCGGGAAATCAGCGGTTTTGGTCGGCGTTCGCGCTGGTGACAGCGGCGTAAAAGGAAAAGCCGCCCACCGGAATGCTCAGGGCCAGAATGGCGCTGGTCAGGGTTGTACCTAGTTCAGGTGTACCAGAGGCCAGCTCAAACACAGAGCCCACTGTGGCGATCGCTGCAATACAAGCAATGGCCAGCAGCAGGCCACTTTTGGGAGACGTCACCATAAAACGCTGGAAAAAGAATTAAAAACGATTCAGAAAAATTCCGGCAAAAAATCTTGGCGATCGGGCCAGGGGCCTAGCGCACCGGCTGGACGGCGTTGGCCGCAAACCCGTGCTTGGTCAGCTCCTGGTTGAGGGCCAAAGCATTGTCGACCCGATCCACAAATAGCACGCCGTGGAGGTGGTCCATCTCGTGCTGGATCGCCCGCGAGAGCAAGCCGCTGGCCATCAGCTTTTGGGGACGGCCCTGCTCGTCTTTGTAGCTCACCTCGATCACCTCGGGGCGCTGCACATCCAGGTACACCCCCGGAATGCTCAGGCAGCCTTCTTGGGCCATGCAGACATCCCGGCTGGCCCGCTGGATCGCCGGGTTGATCAAGATCAGCGGCGGCGTGGTCGCGTCATCGGGTTCGCAGTCCACCACGATGAGCTGCTTTTGGACGGCCACCTGGGGCGCAGCGAGTCCGATCCCGTCGGCGCTGTACATGGTTTGCAGCATGTTGCGAATGAGCGTCCGAATCTCGTCATCCACCCGAGAGATGCGCTTGGCCGGCTGGCGCAGCACGCGATCGCCCAAATAATGAATCTCCAGGGGAGGATTCTCTAGCTTTTTCTTCTCAACCAGAATCGTGGATGTCATGAATAATTTGGAACTCGCTATCACTGCCGAGGCGTCGGGCTGGACCCTACCTTTCGATCTTATCAACCTCTCCCCGAATCTTCTATGTCGAAGTGACTTCGAGAAAGAAATTCAGGGTCTGCCCTTGCCGCTCAGTAGCCAGCAATACGCAAACCCTGATGATTCCCACGGAAGGATGGACCGTTGTAGCCTCGCTCTCTGGAAAGGAACCCTGTCTCTTGGCCGGTTTGGACATCGGCGATCGCAAGAGACAAGCTGTGGAACCTAGAAACCCTTGGTCCCACTCTAGAAGGAAATCTTTCATCGCTCTGAGTGGAACCTGACTACATTACAGCGTTTTTCAAACCATAAAATCCCGCGAAGATATACGGATTTTGGTATCGAGAAAGACCGAAAATCGGGTTTTGAGGCCGTATTTCCCGGCTTCGGCGCAACATCTCGATACAGTTTCTCAGAGGCGGCTGCCGACTTCCAGCACTGTGGAACTTGGAAGCAGGCGCTCTTGGGCGGATTTCCCTGGGCGATCGCGCGGGAGCGGCCAAGCGGCCCAAAGTGAAGCTTCCGAAACAGAGCGATAGAATTTTTAAGGACTCTCCCCTACTGTGCCGGTTCATGCCCAAGCCCGCCAAGTCAAAGGCCCCCCAAAAAACTGCCGATCGCAACGGTCGCTCAGCGGCAGCCTCTGCCCCAGACCGCAACCTGATTCGGGTCCGGGGCGCCAGACAGCACAATCTCAAAAATGTGGATCTGGAGCTGCCCCGCGATCGCCTGATTGTGTTTACGGGGGTTTCCGGTTCGGGCAAGTCTTCCCTGGCCTTTGACACGATTTTTGCCGAAGGGCAGCGGCGCTATGTCGAGTCTCTGAGCGCCTATGCGCGCCAGTTTCTCGGGCAGGTCGACAAGCCCGATGTCGACGCCATCGAAGGGCTGAGTCCAGCGATTTCCATCGACCAAAAGTCAACGTCTCATAACCCGCGCTCCACGGTGGGGACGGTGACCGAAATCTATGACTATCTGCGGCTGCTGTTTGGCCGGGCGGGGGAGCCCCACTGTCCCCACTGCGATCGCTCCATCGTGCCCCAGACCATCGATGAAATGTGCGATCGCGTCCAGGCCCTGCCCGATCGCACCCGCTTTCAGATCTTGGCCCCGGTGGTGCGCGGCAAAAAAGGCACCCACAAAAAGCTGCTGTCGAGCCTCGCTGCGGAGGGATTTGTCCGGGTGCGCGTGGATGGGGAGGTGCGCGATCTCAGCGACGCCATCGACCTCGACAAAAACCAGTTCCACGACATCGAAATCGTGGTCGATCGCCTGATCAAAAAAGACGATATCCAGGAGCGCCTATTTGACTCCTTGTCCACCTGTTTGCGGCGATCGGACGGCATTGCCGTGATCCACCTGCTCCAAGAGGAGCCAGCGGTGGTCGAGCTGCCGGGACGCCCTGGGGAAGACCCAGCCGCGGCCCCTCTGGCTGCCGAGGCGGGCGGCACCTATGCCCCCCTACCCAAGGAGCTGGTCTTTTCGGAAAACTTCGCCTGCCCGGAGCACGGCGCAGTGATGGAGGAGCTCTCGCCCCGGCTCTTTTCTTTTAACTCGCCCTACGGCGCCTGCCCCAACTGCCACGGTCTGGGCTCTCTGAAGCGGTTTTCGCCCGATCTGATCGTGCCGGACCCCAAGCTGCCGGTCTACGCGGCGATCGCCCCCTGGTCCGAGAAAGACAACACCTACTATTTCTCGCTGCTCTACAGCGTCGGCCAGGCCCTGGGCTTCGACATCCAGACGCCCTGGAACCAGCTCACCCCCGAGCAGCAGCACACCCTCCTCCACGGCACCGAGGAGCCCATCTGGATCGAAACCGACTCCCGCTACCGCGAAAAGAAGGGCTACGAGCGCCGCTACGAAGGCGTGATTCCCATCCTCCAGCGCCAGTACAGCGAGAGCACCTCGGAGATGTACAAGCAGAAGCTGGAGCAGTACCTGGTAGACCAGGCCTGCGAAGTGTGTCAGGGTCAGCGCCTGCGGCCGGAGTCCCTGGCCGTGCGCATGGGACAGTACCGCATTACCGAGCTGACCAGCGTCTCCATTCGCGAGTGCCTGACCCGGGTCAACCACCTGAACCTCACGCCCCGTCAGGCCCAGATCGGGGACTTGGTGCTGCGGGAAATCAAGGCGCGACTCCAGTTTTTGCTGGATGTGGGCCTGGACTATCTGACCCTGGACCGGACGGCCATGACGCTCTCTGGGGGCGAGGCCCAGCGAATCCGACTGGCCACCCAGATCGGCGCGGGCCTGACGGGGGTGCTCTATGTGCTGGATGAGCCGAGCATTGGTCTGCACCAGCGCGATAACGATCGCCTGCTGAGCACTCTGATCAAGCTGCGGGACCTGGGCAACACCCTGATCGTGGTGGAGCACGACGAAGACACCATCTGCGCCGCCGATCACCTGGTGGACATTGGGCCAGGGGCGGGGATTCACGGGGGCCGCATCGTGGCCCAGGGGGACTTGCAAGCCCTTAAGGACGCGCCGGACTCCCTGACGGGAGCCTATCTGTCGGGGCGACGGGCGATCGCCACGCCAGGAGAGCGCCGGGCTGGCAACGGGCGATCGCTCCTGCTCCAGAACGCCCACCGCAACAATCTGCGCCACATTGACGTGGAGATCCCCCTGGGTAAATTTGTCTGCGTGACGGGGGTATCGGGCTCTGGCAAATCCACGCTGATCAATGAGCTGCTGTACCCCTCTTTGCAGCACCACTTCGGCCACAAGACCCCTTTTCCCAAAGAGCTGGACGATGTGAAGGGTCTCAAGGCCTTGGACAAGGCCATCGTGATCGACCAGTCGCCCATTGGCCGCACGCCGCGATCGAACCCCGCGACCTACACGGGCGTGTTTGACGTGATCCGATCGCTGTTTGCAGAGACCGTCGAGGCCAAAGCCCGGGGCTACAAACCGGGGCAGTTTTCCTTCAATGTCAAGGGCGGGCGCTGCGAGGCCTGCGGCGGCCAGGGGGTGAACGTCATCGAAATGAATTTCCTGCCGGATGTGTATGTGCAGTGCGAGATTTGCAAGGGCGCGCGCTACAACCGGGAAACCCTCCAGGTGAAGTACAAGGGCAAGTCCATCGCCGATGTGCTGCAAATGACGGTGGAGGAAGCCCTGGAACTGTTCAAGAACATTCCCCAGGCGGCCAACCGCCTCCAAACTCTGGTGGATGTGGGCCTCGGCTATGTGCAGCTCGGCCAAACGGCCCCCACCCTGTCCGGGGGCGAGGCGCAGCGGGTGAAGCTGGCCACGGAGCTATCGCGCCGCGCCACCGGCAAAACGCTGTACCTGATTGATGAGCCGACGACGGGCCTGTCGTTTTATGACGTGCACAAGCTGCTGGACGTGGTGCAGCGCTTGGTGGACAAGGGAAATTCGGTGCTGATGATCGAGCACAATCTGGATGTGATTCGCTGCGCCGACTGGATCGTGGATCTGGGGCCAGAAGGGGGCGATCGCGGCGGCGAAATCATCGCCCAGGGGCCTCCGGAGGAGGTGGCAGCCAACCCGCGCTCCCACACGGGCCACTACCTCCAGCAGGTGCTCAAAAAACACCCGCCCCAGCCTGTGGAGGCGCTAGAGGAGGCGGCTTCCTAGTCTGGGTCAACGCAGCTCCAGAAACGGCTGGATCTGCTGAAGGGTCTGCTCAGCGATCGCGCGATCGAGAGACCCTTGGGGCGTGAGCATCAGCGTGGTGCCATTGTGCAGCCGGAGCGCGACTTTGTAGACAGGGCGGCGATCGCGACCCAGCGTACTCTCCTGAATGGCGAGGTGATCAATGGCGCTGAGGGCAAAGCGTTTTTGGGTTTGGAGGGCGCAGCGGTAGCGAATCAAACGCCCGCGATCGCGCCCTTTGTCGAGCACCAAAAGGGTGGTCGGTGCGCTCAGTAGCCCTGCCAAAGGGAGCCCCAACAATAAGCCGCCTAAAAGAACCCAAAACAGCGCGATCGCCATGGGCGCAGTCCGATCGGCGGCCCAAGTTTCTGTCAGGGACTGCCGCGCTGTCTGGCGGCTGAACCCGTTGATGGCATTGGCGCTGGCCCGCAGCCAAGCTGCCTGCTCGGGCTGGGTGACTGTCTTGACCCAGGTTTCGCCTGTTTGAGAAACCAAGACGAGCTCATAGGAAATGTCGTACTCGTAGGCAGAGGTGCCGGTACCGCTGTCAAAGTACTCGATTTCTTTTCGTTCCCTGACTTCGGCCCGCAAGGGGCCAGGGACCTTGACGCTGCGGCGCATGACAGGCAGCCAGCTTTGGCGCTCTACAGTGCAGCTAATCTGGGGCGTGCGATCGCAGCGCACCTGAGTGGGGCCTTCGGCGATCGCCATCAGCAGCATCACGCCCAGACCGACTGTTGCAGGGAGTCCTATCAGCCCTACAATCAGCCACAGACACCCGCGGCAGCCCCAGTGCGGCGCCTGCTTCAGGATCAGTTCCTGATCGGTGTGCTTGAGAATCCGCATGGTCGAAAGTTTCCCGAGAGGCTCTGGCCTGATCGTGCCCGAGCGACTGCGGTGGCTCGACAAAACAAACGCTATGGGAGACAAAGTTTTGCGAAGAGTGGGGCAGGCGATCGCCTCCAGTCCGGTGATTTTGGGGGCGATCGCCGTTGGCATTTACGGGATTGTTTGGCTGGGGCGCCAGATCGCTCCCCAGGGAATCGGGGCTCAGATCCTGGTGCTGACGGTGGCTGGCTTGGTGCTGGGCTTTTGGGGGGCGCTGATTGCTTGGCGCTTGGCCCTGTTTGATCGGCCTGCGGGGGGGCAGTGGGAGCCTGCGCAGTTAGCAGACTGGTCGCGTCTAGAGACGACCGCCTGGACCCAAGCAACAGCCCACCTAGAAGAGCTGGGGTTTCAGCGTGGCCAAGACTGGCGCTTGATTCCGGAGGTGGGGCCGACCGAGCCCCAAGCGATGCGGCTGTTTTATCATCCCGAGCACCAATGCTTTGCGCGGCTGGTGCAAGGGGTCCCTCGCCGGGGCCAGCCCTCGCCCTTGGTGAGCGAGGTGACCAGCTATCTGGCAGAGGGCTGGTGCCTGATCACCACGTCCCAGCCGCCGAGTCCGGCGATCGCCGCTCTCCAGGTCTCCCGGCAGCTGTGGTTTAGCGTGTCCGGCGCTGATGCGCCGCCAGTCCTGGCCGAGCACCTCGCGCGACGTCAGGAAATCTTGACCGGTTTGGGGCAGCCGATCGCGGGCGATCGCACCTTCACGGACTACCAAACGGCCTTGCTGGAGCGGGCTTGGCGCCAGCGCCAGATTGCTAAGCGCCTGAATACTCTGGGATCCTTCGGGCAGGCCGTGAAGTCAGTTTTTCAGCCTCAGCGCGCTTGGTGGAATGGCTATGCTGAGGCAATCCGAAAGCAATCTCCAGATTGAATCTGAGCCCCCAAAGGAGATCTGAGATGAACCAAACCCATTCTTCCAAGCATGCACTGGTCATCGGCGGCAGTATGGCGGGTCTGCTCACGGCCCGGGTGCTGGCGGACTTTTGCGATCGCGTGACGGTGATCGAGCGCGATTCCCTGCCCGAGAGCCCCAAGGCTCGTCCTGGCGTTCCCCAGTCTAGTCAGCTCCACCTCCTGCTCAATCGCGGGCGAGATATTCTCGAGCGCCTGTTCCCAGACCTAGAAGCGGCGATCGCCCAGCAAAACATTGCGCCCCTGTTTTGTACCCAGGATCTGGCCGTGTTGGGGCCTTCTGGCTGGCTGCCGGGGCGTCCGTCTGAGATCAAGAGCTACAGCTGTACGCGGCCGATGCTGGAATGGCTGGTGCGCCAGCAGCTCCAGCAGTGGAGCAACGTTCACATTGTGGATGAGTGCCAGGTCGAGGAGCTGTGCCTGGACGAAACGCGATCGCGGGTGAGCGGCGTGCGCCTGCGCTTTCAGAAAACGGTGCCCTCGGGGCCATGGACCGCGATCGCGGAAGGCAGCGACAAAGAGCGCTTTTGCGCGGCAGATTGGGTCGTGGATGCCAGTGGCCGCCGCTCCCTGGTGCCCCACTGGCTAGAGCAGCTAGGCTATCAGCCGCCCGCCGAGACCCGCGTGACCCCCTTCATCGGCTACGCCAGCTGCCAGTACCAGACGCCGCCAGCGTTTCAGGTGGCCCATCCGGGATTCTTGATCATGGCGGTGCCGCCCCACCAGCGTCGAGGCGGCTGTGCAATGCAGATCGAGGGCGAGCCCGGTGCGTCGGGCCAGCGCTGGCTGGTCACGCTGACCGGGACCGGCAAAGACTATCCGCCGACCGAGGAAGGTCGACTGCTGGAGTTTGCTCGCAGCCTGCGATCGCCGGTTCTCTACGATCTGATGCGCCAAGGGGAGCGGGTCACCCCGATCACCAGCTATCGGCGAATGGAAAATCTCCGCCGCCACTACGAATCCCTCAAAGCGTTTCCTCAGGGGCTGCTCGTGACGGGGGATTCGGCGTGCGCCTTCAATCCTATCTATGGTCAGGGCATGAGCGTAGCGGCCCTCGATGCCGTGCTGCTGCAGCGCTGCTTCGCGGAGGCTCAGCGCACCGGTCGCTGGGACCGCCTGGGCGATCGCTTTCGACGGCAGCTCGCCCAGGAGATCGCCGTGCCCTGGATGCTGGCAACCGGGGAAGACTCCCGCTGGGCCACCACCCAAGGCGCTCAGGTCAGCCCCATCACCCGCTGGTCCCAGCGCTATCTCGATGAGGTGTGGAGCGCCGCCGTGGGCAATCCTGAAATTACGCTGCGCCTGTTTTCGGTGCTGCACATGTGGGCTCCGCCAACGGATTTGTTTCATCCCCGAGTGATGGGGCCGGTGCTGCGGCACGTCCTGCGGGGGCTCGTGCGCCGTCCTGACTCGGAGGCGATCGCCCCGCCGTCTCTCAACTCTCTGGGGCACTAGGGAAAAACGGGCGATCGCCCGTGGGGTCCGCAGCTGGGGCAAAATAAAGCCATGCAACCTTTTTCTACTCAGCTGCGGGTTCGTCACTACGAGCTCGATACCCTTGGCCACGTCAACAATGCGGTGTACCAGCACTATCTAGAGCACGCCGCGATCGCCCATCTCGAGCATCACGGCTTTACCCTGGAGCGCTACCGCGAATACGGCGGCTTTTTTGTCATGCGGCGCATCGCCCTGGAGTACCTGCGGCCCGCCCTAGCCGGCGACACCCTGGAGGTGACCACCTGGATTCAGGATATGGGCCGCTCTCGCAGCACCCGCTGCTACGAAATCCGGCGCCTCGGCCAGCCCGATCTGCTGGTCACAGCGGAAGCGCTGTGGGTGTGGGTCGACGCCCAGACTGCGCGCCCCCGACCGATTCCCGACGTGTTTTTGCAGCTGTTTGAGCAGCTGTGCCACGCCCACGCTAGCGAGGCGAAGGGCTAGGAGAGGTTGTTGCCGCAGGCGAAGGGCTAGGAGAAGTTGTTGCCGCAGGGGAAGGGCTAGGAGACGCTGCCGAAGGCGATCGCTCCACCCGGTACTGCGACGGCAGCTCCTCCGCCTGGCGGGTTGCCACCAGCCCCTGGTAGATCATGGCCGCCACATCGGCGCGAGTGGCGGGTTCACGCGGATTCAAGAGGCTTGGGTTTGGATAGCTGACCACCAGATCGGACTGCGTTGCGCCCGCGACCTTGAGGGTTGCGTAGTTGGGGATGCTAGCCGCGTCCTGATAGATTTCCAAGGTATCTCCCGCCGTCTGGGGCAGGGGCAGTCCCAGACCGGTCATCAGCGCCACGAGCACCTCCGCCCGAGAAACGGGCGACTCCGGCCGGAAAACATTGCCGGGATAGCCTTTCATGAAGCCCATGCGGGTGGCGCTGTCGATGGCGCTCACGCCCCAAAAGTCCTGGGGCACATCTCCGTAGTTGATCGGGGTGGCCTGGCGATCGCTCGCAAAAGCCTTTTGCAGCTGCGCCGCAAACTCAGCCCGCGTGACCGGCTGGTTGGGCCGAAAAGACCCGTCTGGGAAGCCGCTGACAATGTCGCGCTGCTCCAGAGCCGCGATGAAGGGAACGGCCCAGTAGGTCCGGCTCACATCCGAAAAATTGTTAGACCCGATGGTCGCGGGAGCAGTGGCGATGCTGGGCGAAGGCGAGGCTGCCGGGCTGGGAGGAGTCGGGGCTGGCACCGGAGCCGGGGCAACGGCGCTGGTCTCAGGCGAGGGCTGGGCAGGACTGGGGGCGGGGGCGCTCTGGGGCGATCGCTCACCGCGCAGCAGCGGCACCAGCAGCGCTGTCAGCTCTGGATGTCCCTGCGATCGCTGAACCGGCTGTTCTGTGGTCACTCCAGGCGTTTTTGGGTCCGCCGACCGCTGGAGGCGGGACGCCGGAGAGGGATTTGCCTCGATGGCTTCGCCCTCAGCAGGCAGGGCAGCAGATGAGTCATCAGCTTCAGCGCCTGCCTCTGGAGCCGGAGCCAGTTCGGCCGAGGGGCTCGGGGATTCTGTAGAGACGGCTCCCTCCCCAAGCGAAAGCCAATTGAAGTCGCTGCTGCGGGTCAAGCCCCAGGCCAAAATCGCGCCCAACACGCCAAACGCCACGATGATGGCAATCAGTTCATCGAAGTCTACGGGGGGCTTCCGACGGGATTGCGGATCTGGAGAAGCGTTGGTCATCGCGATCGCCTCGTACCTTTGGTCTTCAGATTACCGTACCTTTCGAGAGGGCGATCGCCCCAAATCCAAAATCAATCTACAGAAAGATAAAGGCTCCCGGGCCTCTTCCCTGGGCCTGAGAACCCCAAAACCCACGCTAGGCCTCCCGCGCTGCGATCGCCTGCCTACAACCTGCCTACAATGGGAAAAAACTCGCCAAAACGACTGTATGACCGCCATTCCTGTCAGCCTCCTTCGTGCCGAGTCCTACGAGCCCGATGCTCTCCGCGCGTCCCTCGAAGCCCTGCTAGCGCCCCTGGGCGGCATGGGAGCCATTGTCAAACCGGGCGATCGCGTGCTGCTCAAGCCCAACCTGCTCACCGGCGCCCGCCCCACCAAGGAATGTGTCACCCGCCCCGAAGTGGTGGCCTGCGTTGCCCAAATGGTCCGTGAGGCCGGCGGGGAGCCCTTCCTGGGCGACAGTCCCGCCTTTGGCAGCGCTCGGGGCGTCGCCGAAGCCAACGGCTACAAGCCCCTGCTCGAATCCCTCAACCTGCCCGTCGTGGAGTTTCACGGCAAGCGCTACGAAGTCGTCAACGAGTCCTTCAATCACCTGCGGCTGTGCAAAGAAGCCATGGAAGCCGACGTGGTGATCAACTTGCCCAAGGTCAAGTCCCACGCCCAGCTGACCCTGACCCTTGGCGTCAAAAACCTATTTGGCTGCGTTCCCGGCAAAATGAAAGCCTGGTGGCACATGGAAGCCGGTAAAGACCGCGATCGCTTTGGTGAAATGCTGGTGGAAACCGCCCGGGCGATCGCCCCGGACCTCACGATCGCCGACGGCATCCTGGGCCACGAAGGCAACGGACCCAGCGGCGGTGAGCCTCGTCAGATCAGCGTCCTGGCCGCCTCCCAAAATGTCTTCGCCCTCGATCGCGCCATGGTCGACATTCTCAGCGTCGACCCCCAGAGCGTGCCCACCATTGCCGCCTCCCAGCGCTTGGGTCTGTGCCCCGATCCAGCAGATCTCACCTTCCCCCTGCAAACTCCCGCCGAGCTGCAGCTCCCAGACTGGCGCCTGCCCAGCCGCTTGATTCCCATCGACTTTGGGCTGCCCCGGGTTATGAAGTCCAGCTTCAAGCACCTCTACATTCGCTGGCTCAAGGAGCCCCTGCGGGCCTACGCCAACCGCTCCTAGGGCAAATGCCAGCGCGGGGTCAGATTGTCAAAGTCGACACAGCACAAGGGCGATCGCCCGCGCTACCGTGACCTCACCCTCCGAATAGTTTTGCGATCGCCCCCTGTGGGCGATTTTTTGTTGCTCGTCTCGAGCGTACTAGAGGTGAATGGTGCCGTCCGGCATCACGGCCCGCCGCAAATCAACCCCTTGCAAATCAACCCCTTGCAAGTTGGCGCCCATCAGATTTGCCCCTGTGAAGTCCGTTGCGCTCAGGGTCGTGCGGTAGAGATTTGCGCGCACCAGCACCGCCCCACTAAAGTCAGCGCCGCTGAGGTCAGCCCCGCTGAGAATTGCCCCGATCAGGTCCGTGTGCGTTAGCCAGCTGCGCCGCAGGTTGGCGTTGTAGAGATTAGCGCCGTGGAGGTCCGCCTTGCGCAGCCGCGCATTGCACAGATTCGCGTTATTCAGATTCGCCAGCTTGAGCAACGCTCCGTCCAAGACCGCGCCATTGAGGTCTGCATCGCTAAAATCGGCGCCGCTCAGGGTGGCATTGGTCAGCACGGCCTCCGCCAGATTTGCCTGACCCAGGTTGGCCATGCTCAGATCGACGCGGCTCAAGTTGGCCCCGCGCAGGTTGGCCCCGCGCAGATTGGCTCCCACCAGGTTGGCCCCCGCCAGATCCACCCCCTGCAAGTTTGCATCGACCAGGTCGACTTTGCTCAGGTAGGCTGCGTGCAAGTCCAAACGGCTAAAATCCCGCTCGCCCATGACGTAGCGCTTTAGCAATTCATCAATGGTCATTGTGTTCATGCCCTAACCCTGCTTTAGTCGCCAAAGGAACCGGAAGTACAAGCGCAAGCCTGTTTTGGTGGAAGTGAAAGGCTGTGAGGACAAGATCGCATTCCTCTACCAACCAATAACTTTGTTGAAGTCCTGCGGTCCGGAGAAATAGAAAGGCTTCTTGCACACAAAATCGAGCAAGGGGCAAAAATCGCAAAAAAATAAGGGGCCGCCGATGGCGCACCCCACAAACCAGAACATCTTGAATTTCAAGGACCAATGGAGCCGACGGGAGTCGAACCCGTGTCCGCGATGGCTATTGACCTCTCGCTCCTTCACAGGCTTAGCCTCTCTGACCCTCGAGGCGGGAACCGCCAATTATCCCTGGCGACAGGATTCCCTAGTAAAGTCTTAGCCAACTAGCAGACTAGAGGCCGCTAGCGGGAGCATCCGTTGGGGTTAAATCTGTCGTCCTTAACGGAGTCAAACGCCAGATGCTCGAACCTGTTAGAGGTTTTTGTTAGGCAACAGCTGCTGCCTTAACACGAGCGAAAGGAACGATGTTGTTCGCAGTTACTTTTTTTTGAGCCCGGTATTTGCGAGAGAAGACTCACTCTCGGCCTGTATCACAATACGGATTTCACCAACACGTCGAAACCGTTACGGCCCCGCGTACCCCTATTATAGTCGGCATTTTGAGAGAGTGTGTCTGCGATCGCCCCGGGACTTTCAGACGGCGATCGCCCGCTCCCTAGCGCCGCAGCGTCAAAATCTCGTAGCCGTCCTCCGTCACCGCGATGGTGTGCTCAAACTGAGCCGACAGCTTGCGATCGAGGGTGACCGCCGTCCACTCGTCCTCCAGCACCTCGACTTCCCAGGTGCCTTCATTGATCATCGGCTCGATCGTAAAGACCATGCCCGGTCTCAGGCGGCGCCCCTTGCCCCGCGTCCCGTAGTGGGGCACCTGCGGCTCCGTATGAAAAATGCGGTTGATGCCGTGACCCACGAAATCCCGGACCACCGAGAAGCCTTCTGCCTCGGCATACTCCTGGATCGCCGCCCCAATATCGCCGATCCGAGCGTCCGGCTTGACCGCCTCGATGCCCCGGCGCAGGCACTCCTCGGTCACGTCCACCAGCTTTTTGGCGACGGGGGAGGGGGTCCCCACAAAGAATGTCCGGGACGCGTCGCCGTAGTAGCCATCGAGGATCGGCGTCACGTCCACGTTGATGATGTCACCGTCCTGCAAGACCTGCTGCTTGCTAGGGATGCCGTGGCACACCACCTCGTTGATGCTGGTGCAAATTGACTTGGGAAAGCCGTGGTAGCCCAGCGGCGCACTGACCGCGCCGTGAGCCTTGGTCCAGCGCTCCGCCTCGTCGTTGATTTCGAGCGTCGTCACGCCGGGTTGGATCATTGGCGCGAGGTGATCGAGCAGCTCCGCCGCGAGACTGCCCGCCGCCCGCATTTTTTCCAGCTCTCGCTTGGACAACAAAACAATTGGTTCGCCCATGTCAATTTTTCCAGTACCGATCCCTTATGGTGCCATTTCTTCAGACTGCTTGGTTGGCGACGATTTGACCAGGGCGATCGCCCGGAGACACCCCGAATCTTGGGTGCCCCGTGGCCAACGTGCCACAATAAGGGGAATGTAAAACCCAAGCGACACCGGATTTTAATCCCTCGTTTGTTTTTGCGTAGGTCGTAGGTTTGCTTTGCTGACTCTCTTTAAGACCCTCAAAGACATCATTGCCCGCTGGTGGTCAGAGTTTACCCTTCAGACCAAGCTCATGGCGGCTGCCACCCTGGTGGTTTCCCTCATCATGAGTGGCTTGACGTTTTGGGCCGTCAACACCATCCAGCAGGACGCGCGCCTGAGCGATACCCGCTTTGGCCGCGACTTGGGGCTGCTGCTGGCCGCGAACGTGGCTCCGCTGGTGGCGGATGACCAGCTCACCGAGGTAGCGCGATTTTCCCATCGCTTCTACAGCAGCACCACGAGCATTCGCTACATGCTCTATGCCGATCAAGATGGCGAAATCTTTTTGGGGATTCCGTTTTCGGAATCTGAGGTCCAAAACTCCCTGACGATCCAGCGCCGCATCCAGCTGCCAGAAAACTACACCACCAAGTGGGAAGAGCCCCTGGTCCGCCAGCACCTGACGCCCGATGGCGAGGTGGCGGATGTGTTTGTGCCGCTGATCCACGAGGGGAAATATTTGGGCGTGGTGGCCTTGGGCATCAACCCCAATCCGACGGTGGTCACGTCGTCCCACTTGACGCGAGATGTGACCATTGCGGTGTTTGTCTCGATTTGGGTGATGGTGATTTTGGGCGCGGTGTTTAACGCCCTGACGATCACTAAGCCGATCAAAGAGCTCCTGGTCGGCGTAAAAAATATCGCGGCGGGCAATTTCAAGCAGCGAGTCGATTTGCCCCTGGGGGGCGAGCTGGGGGAGCTGATCTACAGCTTCAATGAGATGGCGGAGCGCCTAGAGCGCTACGAGGAGCAAAACATCGAGGAGCTGACGGCGGAGAAGGCGAAGCTGGAAACTCTGGTCTCGACGATCGCTGATGGAGCAGTGCTGCTGGACCCCAATCTGCGCGTGATTTTGGTCAACCCCAATGCCAGCCGCATGTTTGGCTGGGATGCCCAGGCGATCGCCGGCGAAAATGTCCTCTACCACTTGCCCCAGGCCCTCAAGGCAGAGCTGACCCGGCCCTTGTATCAGCTGGCCCAGGGCGATCGCGAAGGGGCTGAGTTTCGGGTGACCCTGACGGAGCCCACCAGCCGCACGGTGCGGGTGCTGCTGACCACGGTCCTCGACCAGTACCGCGAAAACGTCAAAAGCGTGGCGATGACCATTCAGGACATCACCCGCGAGGTCGAGCTCAACGAGGCGAAGAGCCAGTTTATCAGCAACGTCTCCCACGAGCTGCGCACGCCGCTGTTTAACATCAAGTCCTTTATCGAGACGCTCCACGAGTTTGGCGATGACCTGACCGAGGAGGAGCGCTGCGAGTTTCTGGAGACGGCCAACCGCGAAACCGATCGCCTAACCCGCCTGGTGAACGATGTCCTCGACCTGTCGCGCCTGGAGTCGGCGAAGCGCTATCACTTCGAGCCGGTGGACATCAGTCAGCCCATCGAGCAGACCCTGCGCACCTACCAGCTCAACGCCCGCGACAAGGGGATCGAGCTGCTGCAAGAGATTGAGCCGAATCTGCCAGCGGTCTATGGCAACTATGACCTGCTGTTGCAGGTGTTTGCCAATCTGGTGGGCAACGCGCTGAAGTTTACGAAGTCGGGGGGCAAGGTGGCGATCCGCGCCTACTGGCTGGACATGCAGGTGCGGCCGGATCACCTCAATTTGGGCCATGTGCGCATCGAGGTGTCCGATACGGGCATTGGCATCGATCTGGAAGACCAGACGGCGATTTTTGACCGCTTTTTCCGGGTGGAGAACCGCGTCCACACCCTGGAAGGAACGGGCCTGGGCCTGTCGATCGTGCGCAACATCATGGAGAAGCACCACACCCTGATGCACCTGGTCAGCGAGGTGGGCGTGGGGACGACATTCTGGTTTGATCTGTCGGCCTACGACGACAGCCTGCTGCTCGATCGCGCCCCGGCCTGCGATCTGCCGTCGGCGGTGGAAGAGGGCCGGATCCAGGCGGATGTAGACACGATCGAGACGGCGGTGAATGATTCGCTGCCGGCGAACCGCTGAGGCTAGGGCAGCAAGGCGATCGCGACGCTAATCAAGGCGATCGCCATCACAATGGCCCAGATGCCATAGCGGCGCAGCCAGCGCTGGAGCCTGACGCCGAGGGGAGCGGGGGGCAGGACGTCCTGGACGAGGGGCTCAGCAACGTCGTGATAGAGCGTGCAGGTTTGAGCGTGGGGCCGCTGGGGAAAGTTGCAGGTGTCGTCGGCGTCGTAGGTGCAGGTGGCGCACAGCGAGGCGGCGTCGGTGGCTCGGTGGAGCGTGATGCCGGGATGACCGTGGGCCTTGAGGGTGAGGCCGCAGTGGGGACAGTGAATGGCCTGACGGCTAACGGACTGATGGCAGCGGGGACAGTGCATGGTCCTGGGGGCGTAACGGTAGTCAGCAGCGCGGCTTCCCAAACGAGTATGGTATTTAATAGCAAGGGAAGGTTTACCAGAATTGACAGATTTTAATCAGGGCGAAATCTTGGTTTACCAAGGTTCGCAACCCGACGCATTCTTCCCCTGCTGATAGTGATTGGCTCTGGTAGATCTTGGCTCGAATGGCGAGTGTGGGCGATCGCAGGGGTATTTCCCGTCGACGAAGGGAGATGCCGGTTGACCTCACCCTAGCGTTCCTCAGAGCGCGATCGCCACGGTTGCTTGCGGTTTTCGTTGGCTCTTGGGTTTTCCTATCTCCATGACCTCCTCTTTCTCGGGTAACATGCTGGCCACGCTGTCCCTGGCCAACCGCCAAGGCAATCTGACGGATCGGGTCCGAGACTTGCCCGTGGCGCAGTTCGTGGCGTTGCTAGAGCAGATTACCCGCGAGTTTGAGCATTTTCTGCGGGCGATCGATCTGATCAACAACGAAGCCCTAGAAGTCATGCTCGAGGAGATTCTAGAGGCCTTCACGCTGAAAATTGGCCAGATTCTCCAAGCTGATCGCACCACCATTTTCTTGGCCGATCACGAGAAGGAGCAGCTCTGGGCCAAGCTGGCCCAAGGGGAAGGCGAGAAACCCCTCGAAATCCGGATCCCCATTGATGCGGGCATTGCGGGCCACGTGGCGACCAGCGGCGAGGGGCTCAACATCCCCGACGCCTACGCCCACCCGCTGTTTAACCCAGAGGTCGATCGCCAGACCGGCTACCGCACCCGCAATATTCTCTGCATGCCGATCTTTAGCAAGCAGGGCCAGGTGGTGGCCGTGGTGCAGCTGCTCAACAAGCTGACGGATTTGCCCTTTGACGCCCAGGATGAGCAGCTTTTTCGGGAATTTGCCCTGTCAATCGGCATCATTCTGGAGAGCTGCAACACGTTCTACATCGCGGCGCGCAACCAAAAAGGGGTAGCGGCGCTGCTGAAGGCGACGTCCTGCCTGGCCCAGAGCCTTGATCTGGAAAGGACGCTGCGGGCGGTGATGAATGAGGCGCGCCTGCTGATGCAGGCGGACCGCAGCACCCTGTTTCTGCTCGATCGCGATCGCCACGAACTGTGGTCCAAGGTCGCCAAAGCCGACGGCCAGGAATCCATCGAGATCCGCATTCCCGCCGATCGCGGCATTGCGGGCTATGTGGCCTCCACGGGCCAAACTTTGAATATTCCAAACGCCTACGAAGATCCCCGCTTTGACCCGACCACCGATCGCCGCACCGGCTACAAAACCCGCAGCCTGCTGTGCATGCCGGTGTTTAACTCGGAAGGCGACCTGATCGGCGTCACCCAGCTCATTAACAAGCAGCAGGGCAGCTTCACCAGCTCCGATGAGGAGTTTATGCGGGCTTTCAATATCCAGGCGGGCATCGCCCTGGAAAATGCCCAGCTTTTCGAGAGCGTCTTGCAGGAGAAGCAGTACCAAAAAGACATTTTGCAGAGCCTCTCGGATGCGGTGATCTCCACCGACTTGCAGGGGCGCATTGTCACGATCAACGGGGCGGCGCTGGAGCTGCTGGGCTGTCCGGTGCGCCAGGGCTCCCGCTCGGCAGAACATCTCTGGGAGCGCCAGCTGGTGGGCCGCCTCGTGTGGGAGGTGGTGCCCATCGAGAATCTGCAAATGCGCCTGATGGACAGCCTGACCTGCGGCGCGCGGCACTATGTGCCGGAGCAGGGGCTGACGGTGGGGCTCTACACGCTGGAGGAACCGCCCCAGGAAGACAACGGGCGATCGCCCGGGGCTGAGCAGGACGAGGGAATGGTGATCTTGGCGATACGCGATCGCGCCCATCCCGATCGCTTCTTGAGCTGGAACCTGCCGCCCCTCGATAAACCCTACGAAATCCACGGCTACACCATGCCGCCGACCCTGCCCCAGGACGAAGTGCGGGAAATCGAGCGCAGCATCAACTTAACGGTGAATCCCCTGACGGACCCCGATGGCGGGGTGCGAGGCGGCCTGATCGTCCTCGAGGACATCAGCCAAGAAAAGCGCATGAAAACCACGATGTACCGCTACATGACGCCGGGAGTCGCCGAGCGGGTCATGGCCCTCGGGGACGACGCCCTGATGGTCGGAGAGCGGCGGGATGTGACCATCCTGTTCTCGGATATTCGCGGCTACACCACCCTGACGGAGAACCTGGAAGCGGACAAGGTGGTGTCCCTGCTCAACCAGTATTTCGAGACCATGGTGGAGGCGGTGTTCAACCACGAGGGCACCCTCGACAAGTTCATCGGGGATGCCTTGATGGCGGTCTTTGGGGCGCCGCTGCCGTTGGAAAACCACGCGCTGATGAGCGTGCTGGCGGCCCTAGACATGCGGCGACGTCTTGAGGAATTTAATCGGGGACGGCTCGATCAGCCCCAAATTCGCATCGGGATCGGCATTAGCTCGGGGGAGGTGGTTTCGGGCAACATCGGCTCCCAAAAACGTATGGACTACACGGTGATCGGGGACGGGGTGAACCTGAGCTCGCGCCTCGAAAGCGTCACGAAGGAGTACGGCTGCGACATTATTTTGAGCGAGTTTACCTATCGCCTGTGCCGCGATCGCATTTGGGTGCGCGAACTCGACAAAATCCGCGTCAAGGGCAAGCAAGAGGCGGTGAGCATCTACGAACTGATCGGCGATCGCCAGCAGCCCCTCGACAGCCCGTTTCACGAACTGCTGGCGCTCTACAATGCGGGCCGCTCCGCCTACCAAAACCGAGACTTCCAGGCGGCGATCGCGCAATTTGAGCAGGTTTTGCAGCGACGGCCTGACGATCGCGCTGCCGCCATTCACCTCGAGCGCGCCCACGCCTACCTCCTGTCGCCGCCCCCGGCCTCCTGGGACGGCGTCCACACCATGACCCAGAAATAGCGCCGCCTCATTCCCACAAAAAAACCCGACAGATGCCGGGTTTCGTTGCAATTCTGGAATTTCAGCAAGTTCACCAACTCCCTCTTATAGCGAAGTAGAGAGCGGGTTTTGGTGTCTGGTTGGTGACGGTACAACTGGCAACAAGGCTCGACGGTTTCGTTTCAAACCCTCAGGCCAGTCTAGAAGGGATGACGGCCCTTAGAGGTTGCCGCCGCGAGCCGCCAGCAAGAAGATCACGACCGGCCCAGAGATCATGATGAGACCGACCAACGAAACTTGAATCAAGGCTTCCCAATTGACGCCACCAGCAAAGCTAGTCAGAAAGTCCATGTCTCCTCCCAAGTCAATCAAACAAAGTCACAATTAAAACGCAAGATATTCAGCTGCCCGTGCTTGATCATACCGGGCGATCGCGGAATTTTTTTAAGGAAATTTACAAAACGCTAAAAACTAATGTAAACGAGCTGCGCTCTTTCGCAAAGATTCTTCAAATTCTGCGGCTGAGCGCATGTTTTTGGTCACTTCTCTGGCCCTTTTTTCGGCCTTTGGATTTGCCCATTGCCGCAAACATTGAGCAACTTTTCGGCAAAAAACTCCCGGGCGATCGCCCTTTCTATCCCCGAATTCTACGGCCTTTTGGCATCGCCGAATCCCCGAAGGTTCGGGGAGTTGCCCCTGTCTGCGGACGCAAAATTGCGATAGGGTAGCGAGGCGATCGCCGCCAGCGTCCCCAGCCTGTTGCAGAGCTGTCCTGGCCCAGCGCGATCGCGGTTTCTCGGCCACCTTTGCAATATCCAGGACACAATCAACCACCATGGCAACTTGGCAATGCGTCAAACAATGTGGGGCTTGTTGCCATCTTGACCCCGCTGATCGACCGGACCTCGGCGAATATCTCTCCTCAGAGGAGCTAATGCTGTACCTCAGCATGGTGGGGGAAGATGGCTGGTGCATCAACTTTGACCACAATACGCGGCAGTGCCAGATTTATGACGATCGGCCCCGCTTTTGCCGCGTGCAGCCCGACATTTTCCAGGATATGTACGGCATCGAAGCCGACGAGGTCAACGACTTTGCCATTGACTGCTGCCGCCAGCAGATCGAAGGAGTCTACGGCGATCGCAGCCTCGAAATGCTTCGCTTTGACCGCGAAATTGGTCTTTGACGCGCTGCTGTTCCAGAGCCCCAGAGAGAAACCATCGGCGATCGCCCCGTCTGGGAAATCTCCCCTTGTCATTCCCCTATCCGGCCATTAATAATGAAATGAAAATGAAAAGCTTTTAGCCAACCATTGCCTGTGACTTCCTCTGCACGCCCGTCCGAATCCCTGGCCGCTGAATCCTGGTCGGCGCCTAACGCAGCAGTGACCCTTGCTCCTGAAGAGGCGATCGCGCCAGCAGCGCCCCAAGATAGCGCCAAATCGACTGATTCATCCCAGATGCGGCAGAGTTTGCAGGTGTTTGGCTCCACCTTCGTCACCATTTTCTTGGCGGAGATTGGCGACAAAACCCAGCTCACAACCCTGCTGATGAGCGCCGAGTCCCAGGCTCCCTGGATTGTGTTTGCGGGGGCGTCTCTGGCGCTGATTTCTACCAGCTTGGCGGGGGTGCTGCTGGGGCGCTGGCTGGCCTCCCGCGTGTCGCCGCGCGCCCTAGAAACGGCGGCGGGCTGCATCCTGCTGTCGTTGGCGGTGTGGCTGGTGTTCGATATTGTGACCGCTGCCTAGATTGATTGCGCTGACTCCGGAGAATTTTGCTATGGACTGGCAACTGCTGGGACTGAGCTTTGCGACGGTCTTTATTTCTGAGCTGGGAGACAAAAGCCAGCTGGCGGCGATCGCCCTGGGCGGGAGCACGAAGTCTCCGAAGGCCGTGTTCTTTGGGGCGGCGGCGGCGCTGCTGGTGGCCAGCTTCCTGGGGGTGCTGGTGGGCGGCGGGACCGGATACCTGCTGCCGACTCGGGTGGTGAAGGCGATCGCGGCCGCTGGCTTTGCGATCATGGCCCTGCGCCTGCTATGGCCACAAAAAGAAGCCCCTGATGCATCAGAAACGATGTCCCAAGGGCCCCGAAATTAGTAACAAGCACTCAAACAAACACGAAACTTGGAGAACCGCGAGCGTGCCTAGGGTCTAGACCAGGGAGCTGTCGCCAAAGCGCTGGAAGCAGCCATTGAGCAAAAGGCCGATGCCGGTCAGCTTGCAGATTTCCAGTAGCCAGTAGCTCTGGTGCATGCTGTTCATGGCGGCGGGGGCGCTAAAGGTCTCAAACAGGTTGAGCTGGAGGCCCATGGCCGACATGGTCGGCGTCAGCGCGTAGGTGTACATCAGCGGCACGATCAGCAGCGCGACGCCCAGGGCGATCGCCCAGCGCAGATACCGGCGGCTGAGGTGGCTCATGTCTTGGAGCAGGGTCAACAACCCCGTCAGCACCACAGCAGCGCACAGCAGCTCAATGCGGTTAAAAATGCCGAAAATCAAGTTACCCGCGATCGCAAATCCGGGCTCGGTCATCATGCCCGACCAGTACAGCCCCGGCATGATCAGCAGGTCCACCAGCAAACTACCGCTCAGCCAAAAACCAAGGGTGAACAAAATCAGGGTTTGCCAGTTCGGGCGGTGGAGGTCAAATCGCACAGTAGCCATTGGACATTGCCCAGTGAGGTGAGTGGCGAGAGACCGCTAAGAGAGTGATTACTCACTGCTGCCTAGGAGCTTCGGGGCGTTTTAGAACTGCTGGATTTCAGTCAAATCGTGCAGCTCAAGCCCTTGAAGATGAAAGCTCAAATCGGCCTAGAATCTCTCAGAAACTGAACCGCTTAAAATAGAAGTGAGCGAAAAAATGCTCGGAAATTGAAGGGAATAGTGCAAATCTGCGGTTCGTTTTCAGACTATCACTTTGCCTTCTCAGGGCGGGGTTCATTTAATAGAAGTTCATTTCTTGGGACAGGACATTAGACTGCTCGAAGGCTTGTGTAAAGAAGCGCGATCTTTGAGTTGCAATGCATGAATAAATATCTAGAAAAATTGCAATGATTCTCAGAAGAAAGGCATCTACTCAACGCGAATAGCCGGATGCTCGAAGGAGGCGAAATTCCGATGCTGCGACCCAACAAACAACAACGGTGGAGCTGGGCGATCGCCCTGGGTTTGGGGCTGGGGAGCACGGTGGTTCCGGGGGCGCTGGCGGTGCGGCTGCGCGACGGCAAGGTTCACTTTGTGCAGCCCCCGAGCTTGGTGAGCGCCACGACCACCCGCAACGAGGCCAGCGCCTGGAGCGCAACCTACTATTTCACGGTGGCGGTGCCCGAAAACGCCGATGAGCCCCTCGGCCAGCTGATGCTGGAGCAGCGGGAGGGAGTAGATACGCTGCGCTATCGCCTGGGAGAAACCTTTGCCTATGAGGGGGGCGATCGCCAGCGCCTGATTGCGGTGGGCGAGGTGACCCAGGATCTTTCCCAACGCCGGGTGACGGTGACCTTTGACCCGCCGGTGGAGCCTGGACGGACGGTGACCCTGGGGCTGCGGCCGGTGCGAAACCCCCGCTATGACGGCGTGTATCTGTTTGGCGTGACGGCGGTCCCGGCGGGGGACAATCCCCAGAGCCAATTTCTCGGCTATGGACGGCTACACTTCTATGGGGGCAGCGACCTGTATCTTTGGCGGGGATATCCCTGGTACTAGAGCGTGCAAATCTTAGTGGGCGATCGCCCTGGTGTCATTGCCAGTTTGGAACAGATGGGGTCGCTGCTTGCTTCGGGGTGCACCCTGGCTCAGGCGTTGGCGATGTCCAGCGCCAAGGGAAAGCGCGACTGGCAAACCTATTGCCGAGAGGTGGCGGCGCGCCTCCGGCAGGGCCAAGACTTGACCGACGCGATGGCGGGCCATCCGCGCACCCGCCGCTACTGGACGCCGTGGGCGCTCGCCCTGCTGGCGGCGGCTGAGGCCAGCGGCACCCTCCCCGAATTTTTCCCAGTGCTGGCGGCGGATGCGGAGCAGGAGCGCCGCCAGCGCCGCCGTCAGCGGGAGATGGGGCGCTCCCTTGGGCTGATGTGGCTGTCGCTGCTGGGGGCGATCGCCTTGGCCATCGGAGGCCTGTCAGCGGCGGTGCGGCTGGACCTGTGGTTCTTGGCGCTGGCGGGGTCGCTGCTGGTGTGGGGGATGGCGACGGGGCAGGTCTCGTGGCACCCGCGCGGGCCTACGGATCGAGAAACGGTGGAGCAGCTGGCGGCCTTGGCGATCCCGCTGCAAGCGGGCCTATCGGTGGTGGCTTCCCTCGATCTGCTCAGCCGCTACACGCCGCCCGCCCTGCGCCGACCCTGGCGGCTCGCCCAGAGCCAGGTGCAGCTGGGTTTGCCCCTGAGTCAGGCGATCGCCCTGCCTGCTGTTGCGCGCCAGATCCTGATCAGCGGCGAAGAAACGGGAGATCTGGCTCCGGCCCTGGAACACATTCGTCAGTACGTGCGCGAACAGGCCGAGCAGCGATCGCGCCAGCTCCAGATCTATTTGCGTTTGGGAAATATGGTCGTCCTGGGCTTGCTCGTGGCGATCGCCGCTGTGCAGCTTTTGCGCACGCTGATCGGTCTGCTGGGCACCTAGGCGACCGACCGGGCTCAGCATCGGGCCGAGAGTGTGTCACAGTGGGAAACGCGCAAACCGTGAGGGCTTACAAGGATCGGGCAGGATGCAAGAGGGTGTAGTGGAACTGATTCGAACGCTGATGCACGCTCAGCAGCTCAGCGTGCGCAAGGTCTCAGCCCGGATCGCCGAGGTGCACGGAGGCAGCGATTTTGGCTATACCCAGCAGATCAGCCGCATCCTCAATGACCCGGACTACGACCCCAGCTTTGCCACCGTGCAAAAAATTCTCTCAGCCCTCAACCTGTCGGTTTGGGAAATCCCGCGCTCCGATGCCAGCCTCAAAACCCTCGAAGCGCAGGTCAGCCAGCTGACCCAGGACGTGGGCCACATGCGGGCGCAGCTGGCGGCCCTGGAAGGGGCGATCGCCGCTTTGGCCGCCCAGCAAGGCTCCCTCAGCGCCCCGAGTCCGCCCTCTCTGGGGGAAACTGGCGAGTCCGTACCTCCTGGGCGTACTGAGCGATCGCCTGAGTAATGGTTTGGCGCAGGTTGGCGTATACCCGGGCAAAGGGCGGCTGGCGATCGCTTAGCCCCAGCAAATCCGCCGTCACCAGCACCTGGCCATCGCAGTGGGGACCGGCACCGATGCCAATGGTCGGAATGCTGAGGGTTTCGGTAATTCGGCGGCCCAGCTCGGCTGGAATGTGCTCTAGCACCACCGCAAAGGCCCCTGCCTGCTCCAGGGCGATCGCCTCCTGCAAAACCTTTTCGCCCCCATCGTCGGTCTTGCCCTGCTGGCGGTAGCCCAGCTGGTGCACGGACTGCGGCGTCAGCCCCACGTGCCCCAGCACTGGAATGCCCACCTGGACCAGTCGAGCGACCGTCTCGGCGATCGCCGGATAGCCGCCCTCCACCTTCACCGCCTCCGCGCCCGACTCCTTGAGGACTCGACCCGCCGAGTGGATCGCCTGGGACAAGCTCTCCTGGTAGCTCAGAAACGGCAAATCACACACCACCAGCGCCTGTTTGACCCCCCGGCGCACCGCCTTGGCGTGGTGCAGCATCTCCTCCAGCGTGATGGGCAGCGTCGTCGAGTAGCCCAGCGCCACCATGGCCAGAGAATCCCCCACCAGCACCAAATCCACCCCGGACTCGTCCATCAGATTGGCAAACGCGTAGTCCCAGGCCGTCGCCGCCACGATGGGCTGGGACTGCTGTTTACGCTGCATCAATTGTCGAACGGTGACCGCCATAGATTTTGAGGAGATAGGCCTTTGTCAGAATATCAAAACCCGCTCCAGCTCCGGGGGACGGCGATCGCCCCCTGCGCCGCAGCTAGCGCGATCGCAGCTGCACTGTCGCTCCCACGGCGCTCAGGCGCTGCTGCCACTGGCGGGCCACTGCCTGCTCCACATTGCTGCCGATCACGCTAGGGACTTGATCGGTCATGTCCTTGGTCGCTGCGAGGCTCAGGCCCGTCATCTCGCGCAACACCTTGATCAAGGGAATTTTTTGGTTAGGCGGGAAGTCCAGCAGCACCACATCCACGCGATCGCCCCCAGCCAGCACGGCTGCGGGCTCGGCTGCGGCCATCACCGGGGGCTCCTCCAGCCCAATCACGGGAAACTGATAGACAATTCCCCCGTCCTCCATCACATCAAAGGTGACGCCAAATTCGCGCGATCGCGCATCCAAAAAAGCCTTAGCCTCTTCCCCCGGCAGCTCCGCCTCCATGGCAAAGTTCAGCACCGTTACCCGGCCATGGTGCTGGCGCACCAGCCGATAAAACGCATCCTGAACCTGCTTCAGTCTGGCCTTGCGACGGTCGCTGTAGAGGCCCCACACGATCCAGCCGCCCCACGCCGTCACCGGAATCCCCATGGCCAAACAGCCCCAAGCCCCATCTCGGTCGTCTTGGGTCGCCTCGCGATCGGGCAAAACCACCGCTGGCACCAGCAGCAGCAAAAATCCAAACGTCAACAAAAACCCCGCCGCAGTTTTGCGAAGAAATCTCACGGGGCCTCCTGCCTACTGGCTATTTGGAAAAAGGTAGGACGGACTGTCGTTGGGAGAGGCTGTCGGAGAGGCTGGATCGGCTGAAGGCGCGTCGGAAGCTGCTTCAGGCTTAGCGACTGGCAGCCGCTGACCATTGAGTTCCTGGGCTTTACTCACCAAAAAGTCATTGGCCCAAAAGGCTGAGCACCGGGCTTCTTGGGCCAGGCCCCGCACGCTGATTTTTCCCCCTTGGCTGGCCAACAGGGTTTGGAAAGCCGCCTGTAAGCGATCGCGCTGAGCCTGGACCTGCTGGCGGCGCTGGGTGTAGAGCAGCCACGCCCCCGCCCCCGTACTCGGGATGCCCAGAAGCCAAAACGGCAGAGACACCCGCGCCCCGATCAGAGCACTGTCTGTTCGCGTAATCGGTTTGCCCCCCTTCTCGAGGGGTAGGGTCACATACCAAATTAGGGCCATCAGCCCAAACAAAAGGCTCAAGCCCCCTCCCACGAGAAGTCCTGTCGTGACGATCGTCTTGCGGCGGCTCATCGTCTCTGTGATTGCTGGGGTAAAGATTGCAACGATTTTATCGCTAGGCGCGAGTTGCCTCCAGCATACAAGAGAAGTAAAAGCGAGTGCTGACTTGGTTGCGTCGCTTCACTTCCCAGCCCAGGCTTTTGAGGGTTTTGACCACTTCCGCTTCGCTGTGCAGGTAGGCGCGAGTGGCCTTGCTGGGGCCTCGGAATAGATTCCCGATCTGCTTGAGGGCGCTGTAAAAGAGGTTCTTGGGCGCAAAGCTGACCACCAAGCGCGACTCAGCCAGAGAGCTCAGGTGGGCAATCATTTGCGCCGCTTGCTCCTGGGGATAGTGAATGATCACGTCCAGGCACACGACCGTGTGGTACTTGCCGCTGAGGTTCTCGAGGTCCTTCACCTCGAAGGTGATGCTGTTAGAAGCGCCCAGCTCTGCCTGAGCGCGCTCTTTGGCTTCGCCCACCATTTTCTCGGAAATGTCGGTGGCGTAGACCTTGGCACCCGCCGCGCCTAGGGGAATGCTGAGACTGCCAACGCCGCAGCCCGCATCGCAAACGGTGAGCCCTTCCAGACCGCCGTCGGCTTTGAGCCAGCCTAGCAGCGTGTCAACGGTTTCCTGGTGGCCGGTGCGAATGTCGAGCTGGACTTTGTTGATGTCGTCGGTTTGGCCGTAGATCCGCCGCCAGCGATCGAAGCCAACGGCATTAAAGTATTCGCGGACAACGGTTTTGTCGTCGGTTGCGTTCATATCGGGGTTTGTGGTGGATGGGCCAAAAAAAGCATCATGAACGCTAAATACTATGCCCCGAGGAGGGTCGGGGGGGCAAGGGCGCGGCGCGGTCGGGGATTTAGGGGCGCGGCAGCAGACGCTGCCAGGTGAGCTCCTGGGTGGTGCTGTCGAGTTTCCAGCGCAGCAGGCTGGCGGATTTGTCGAGATAGGGGTTGTAGGCGCGGCTGCCTTTGCCCGAGGGGGTGCTGGCGGGGCGCAGGGCGCGGCGCGGCGCGGTGGTGGCTAGGGCGATCGCCTCCCCCGGGGAGCAGACTCCCCAGCGCACCAGGTTTTTCACCCCTTCCAGGAGGGGCAAGGTGGTGCCAGCGAGGGTGCCGTCGTCGAGGCGAGCGGTCCCGTGGGTAACGGTGATTTGGCGGCTGTCCCAGGGATAGGTGCCGTCGGGGAGCCCCAGGGGAGCGAGGGCATCGCTAACTAGGAACAGGCCGTCTTCGATGGACTGACCGCTGAGGTTGCCGCGACTGAGGCGGACCAAGAGGTCGACCATGGCGGGCGTGATGTGCTGACCATCGGCGATCAGGCCGCAGTGAATGCCCGATCGCAGCAGCGCTGCGCCCAGCAGGCCCGGTTCTCGGTGGTGCAGGCTGGGCATGGCGTTGAAGGCGTGGGTCACCATGGACGCGCCTTGCTCAAAGGCGGCGTTGGCTTCCTGGGCGGTAGCTTGGGAGTGGCCGAGGCTGACGACGATGCCCTGGGCGCGCAGGTAGGGAATGACGGTGTGGGTGGGGTCCAGCTCGGGGGCGAGGGTCATCACGCGCACCAGAGAGCTGTGGGGACCGAGGACTGCTTGGACAGTGTCGAGGGTGAGGGGCTGCAGGTGCTCCTGGGGATGGGCTCCCCGCTTGGCGGGATGCAGAAACGGCCCTTCGAGGTGGACGCCCAGAATCCGGGCGCTGCGGCTGGGCTGGGGGCGATCGCGAAAAGCAGCGATCGCATCGAGAGACCGGCGAATTTTTTCCCCTGACGTCGTCACAATCGTCGGCAAAAAGCCATCAAGACCCTGCTGCCACAGAAACTGGCAAATCTCAGAAAGCCGATCAAAATCGCGCTCCGTGACATCCGGAAAAGCCAATCCCAGCGCGCCATTGATCTGCCCGTCGACGCCGCCGAGGGACACCCAGTCCCCTGCAATATCCAGAATCTTGAGGGAGTCTGGCGGCAGGCGCTTCAGGGCCTGGTTCATGGGCTGGATGGTCTGGATCATCCCGCTGGGATCGATCCAAATTTGGTGAAATCCTTCATATCCCGGTACGCGGGCATTGGTGACGAGGTACGTGGGCGCGGTGGTCTTGACAGAGTTAGGCGTCACACGGTTTGTCTGGGAAGATGATTGGGGCATGCGCGTCGCGTCGGGGTCGTCCCGTCCAAAGCAAGACTAGTGTATGCAAATTTGCGTTTGATTTTGAGCGTGATCTAATAAAAAGCAATCCTATGGCTCAACCGCTGATTGGCATCATCATGGGCAGTGACTCCGACTTGCCCACCATGCAGGCTGCGATCGCCGTCTGCAAAGAATTTGAGGTTCCCTGTGAGGTGGAGATTGTCTCCGCCCACCGCACCCCCGAGCGCATGGTGGAGTACGCCAAAACGGCCCATGAACGGGGTCTCAAGGTCATTATCGCGGGTGCTGGGGGGGCTGCGCATCTGCCAGGAATGGTAGCGGCCCTGACCCCTTTGCCCGTGGTCGGCGTGCCCGTATCGAGCCGCCAACTCCAAGGGATAGATTCCCTCTACTCCATTGTCCAGATGCCGGCGGGCATTCCGGTGGCGACGGTGGCCATCGGCAACGCCACCAACGCGGGACTCCTGGCGGTGCAAATCTTGGCGGCAGACCGACCCGACCTACTGGTCAAAGTCCAGGCCTACCGGCGATCGCTCAATGACGCCGTTTTAGCAAAACAAGCCAAACTGGAAGAAGTTGGATATCAGCAATATCTGACGGAAATGTAGCTTCTCGGGGCCTAGAGCCCCATGTTGCCCATGACGCTCCCCCGCGCTGAAGCCATCTTGGACTTTTGGTTTGGTCGGCCCAACGATCCAGACTATGGTCAGCCCAAAAAATACTGGTTCATCAAGGATCCAGCCTTTGATGAGGCCATTCGCGAACAGTTTTTGGCCGACTATCAGCAGGCCGCTGAGGGCCGCCTCAACGACTGGCAGGCGATCCCCCAGACCTGCCTGGCGCTGCTGATTTTGCTCGATCAGTTTCCCCGCAATCTGTTTCGCGGGACGCCCCAAATGTTTGCCACCGATGCCCACGCCCGGGCTGTGGCCCAGCACGCGGTGGAGCAGGGCTTTGATCGCCTGCTGCTGCCGGTGCAGCGCTGGTTTGTGTATTTGCCCTTCGAGCACAGCGAAGACCTCGCGGACCAGGAACGCTCGATCGCCCTGTTTGCCCAGATCGCGGACCATCCCGACAGCGCGATGGCCATCGACTACGCCCAGCGCCACCACGTCGTCATTCAGCAGTTTGGCCGCTTTCCCCACCGCAACGCCATTTTGGGCCGCGACTCTACGCCTGCGGAGACCGCGTTTTTGCAGCAGCCCGGCTCGTCTTTTTGAGCTGCGGTGGAGCCTAGGGGCTATTCCATCATCGATGAGTCAGCCTCGCGACTGAAGGCCGCCAAGGGCCTAGCGCGGCCAATGTCTTGGGAGGTACTGATCCAGGCGAGCCCCTCGCGGGTGCCGACCCAGACTTTGTTGCCCGTATCTGGAGAAATTGACAGAATTTCCCGCGAGGGCAAATTGGACACCTCACCGACGATCGCGCCGTTATAGGGATTGACCCGCAGCAGTCCCCCGTCGGTGCCGACCCAGATGCTGCCGACTCGATCGAAGGCGATGGACTTGACGTTGCGGCCGCGCAGCTGGGTGACCGAGCGGAGAATGCGGCCGTTGCGGGAGTCAATTTCGAGCAGTCCTTCGGGGGTGCCGGCCCACAGGGATCCCCGAGGCCCCAGGGCCAGGGTTTGCACCGTGGTGCCGGGGACCTCTGCGATCCGCTTCATCGCGAAGCCGCTGGCGCTGTTGACCTGGACCAGTCCTTCGAGGGTGCCGACCCACAGCTGGCCGTCGCGATCGAGGCTGAGGGCGTTGGCGCTGACGCCTGGCAGCTTGCGCAGCGTGGTCATCAGGAGACCCTGGTCTGGGCTGATCAGGGCGATGCCGCGATCGGTGCCGACCCACAGGTAGCCCCGCTGGTCTAGCTGAAGCGACAAAATCCGATTGGACGGCAAAAAGAAGTTCTGGGCGGTGATTTCGTTGGTTCGCGGGTCGACCCGCATCAGGCCCTCGTAGGTGCCGACCCAGATCCGGCCCACCTTGTCTTGGGCGATCGCCCCAATGATCGTATTGGGCAGGCTAATGCGGGCAATCGTGCGACCAGTATTGGGGTCAATGCGCGCCACCCCTTCCCAAGACCCAATCCAGAGGTTGCCATTGAAGGCACGCAGCAGCGCACTGATGCGATAGTCCCCCGTTTGGGGCTGCTCCATCCGGCGGCGCTCCGGCGGCAGAGGCTCAACTCCGGGCGGCGGCGCCTCGGGAGGATAGTCCACCGCCTCCGGTTCGGGGGTCTGGGCGATCGCAGCCTGAGGCCCAATCTCCCCCAGCGCCAATCCCCATCCACCCAAACCAAGAAGGGCCGCCCCCATCAGAGCCCGTGCGTAGCGAAAAACCTTAGCCACCGTTTTCCTCCCTTCCACTCCAAGACAAGACTCAATCTCAATCGTTCGATTCGACCCCGCGATCGCCCCTAGCGGTGCCCTGACTCTTTGGTCAGAAACTCCCCAGGAAACAGACAGCTACCCCAGGCCAGCTTGGGCATTTTTGGCCCCACCAAGCCCCAGGTGCCTCCGACTCTAGCAGGTCTGCCCTAGTTTTCCCGCGAGTCGGCAGTGGCGTCAACGACTGGATGCAAAAACCGCTGCCTGAGTTCCTTCCCGCCTTCTTCCCGGTCCGCTACCGTCGCCGCCCAGGGGCAATGCCCGCAAATCCTGTGCCCGATCGCTCAACCTTGTCCCCATCCTCTGGTAGGATTAGCGATCGCCCCAACCTTGGGTAAATCCTGCCCCCCAATTCTCCAAAAACACAACCAAATCACCCATAAATAGCGTTTACAGCGCAGATTCTCCTCCTCAATCCCAGCGTCAATAAAAAGTTGCTAGAAAACGCATTTGATGAGTTTTTTGAACATTCCAAGAACCCCATACAGCAACATTGACCAATCTCGAAAAAAACCAAGAAAAAGTTGCAATTATTTAGCATCGCGCAAGCACTAATCTCAAAAGAATTGAGATTCTTGAATGAGATCTTGCGCTTCCTAACGTCTCAAAAACTCGTTTAAAACATTGACAGCGGGCATCAGTTGTGCGTTCCTTGGGTTCGCGATCGCCCTACGACTTGAGTGATCCCAGCCCCCAGATCTCCCACCCAAAAGCACAATGCAATCAAGAAACAAGGCTCTATAAATAAAACTTATAAAAACATAAAGAAGATTCGAAATATAACTTATAGAATTCCTGATATATTCTTGGAAGTGCCCGGTTGGGTACAAGAAGAAAAATTTGGCGAATCCCAATCCCATTGCTTAAAAAGCGTTAGCCGCGAGAAATCCTTAGCTAACCAAGCAAAGCTATCTTCATCTGAACTGTTCAGGTCCTCGTCGAAAAGATTTTGGGGAGGTCTGAATAGGCGAAACTAGTCAAGGTTAAGTGATTCCTTAGGAAGGGAAATTTATGTCTTACGCCCAAACAAAGACTCAGGCGAAAACTGGGTACCAGGCCGGAGTTAAAGACTATAAGCTGACCTACTACACTCCGGATTACACGCCCAAGGATACCGACATCCTGGCGGCTTTCCGAGTGACCCCCCAGCCCGGCGTTCCTCCCGAGGAAGCTGGTGCAGCAGTAGCAGCTGAGTCCTCCACCGGTACCTGGACCACGGTGTGGACCGACCTGCTAACGGACCTCGATCGCTACAAAGGCCGTTGCTACGACATCGAGCCTGTGCGGGGCGAAGACAACCAGTACATTTGCTACATCGCCTACCCCCTCGACCTGTTCGAAGAAGGCTCCGTCACCAACCTGCTGACCTCCATCGTGGGTAACGTCTTCGGCTTCAAGGCCCTCAAGGCCCTGCGTCTCGAAGACCTTCGCATCCCCGTTGCCTACCTGAAGACCTTCCAAGGTCCTCCCCACGGCATCCAAGTTGAGCGCGACAAGATCAACAAGTACGGTCGTCCTCTCCTCGGCTGCACCATCAAGCCCAAGCTCGGTCTGTCTGCTAAGAACTACGGCCGCGCTGTGTATGAGTGCTTGCGCGGTGGTCTCGACTTCACCAAGGACGACGAGAACATCAACTCCCAGCCCTTCCAGCGCTGGCGCGATCGCTTCCTGTTCGTTGCAGAAGCCATCCACAAAGCCCAAGCTGAAACCGGCGAAGTCAAGGGTCACTACCTCAACGTGACCGCCCCCACCTGCGAAGAAATGCTCAAGCGCGCTGAGTTCGCCAAAGAGCTCGGCATGCCCATCATCATGCATGACTTCCTCACTGCAGGCTTCACCGCCAACACCACCCTCTCCAAGTGGTGCCGCGACAACGGCCTGCTGCTGCACATCCACCGTGCAATGCACGCCGTGATCGACCGTCAAAAGAACCACGGTATGCACTTCCGGACCCTTGCCAAGTGCTTGCGGATGTCCGGTGGTGACCACATCCATACCGGTACCGTCGTGGGTAAGCTCGAAGGCGACAAAGCCATCACCATGGGCTTCGTTGACCTGCTGCGCGAAAACTACGTCGAAGAAGACAAGTCTCGCGGTATCTACTTCACCCAAGACTGGGCTGCTATGCCTGGCGTGATGGCAGTGGCTTCCGGTGGTATCCACGTGTGGCACATGCCCGCTCTGGTGGAAATCTTCGGCGACGACTCCGTCCTCCAGTTCGGTGGTGGTACCCTCGGTCACCCCTGGGGCAACGCTCCTGGCGCAACCGCAAACCGCGTTGCTCTGGAAGCTTGCGTCCAAGCTCGTAACGAAGGTCGTGACCTCACCCGCGAAGGCGGCGACATCATCCGCGAAGCAGCTAAGTGGTCTCCTGAACTCGCCGTTGCTTGCGAAGTTTGGAAGGAAATCAAGTTCGAGTTCGAGACTGTTGATACCGTCTGATCTCCGGCTATCGGCTAGTAGTGTTTAGAGGGCAGCGCCCGGCCCCGGCCATGAGCGCCTCAGCGGTCGCTGGCGCTAGCCCCTAAGCACTCAGCCCTATCCAAATCAACGGTTGGGATGGGGGTCACGGTAAACCAGCTTATGGATCTCAAAAGTCTTGCGAAGCAAACGGCCAAGGTCACGATCAGCTATCTGACGTACCAAGCTGTGCGGGTCATCGTTAATCAGCTCAATGAGACCGATCCCCCCCGCGGCCACTGGCTTAGTAGTTTCTCCTCGACTGGCAAGCTCCAAGATGGTGAAGCCTATCTGCAAGAATTGCTGCAAGCAAACCAGGAACTGGCGTTTCGCGTCATGACGGTGCGACAGCATTTGGCTGAAGAAATTGCCGAGTTTTTGCCAGAAATGGTGCAAAGCGGTATCCAGCAAGCCAACGTCGAGTACCGCCGCCAGTACCTGGAGCGCATTACGCAAATGACCCTGCCTGACTCCCCAGAACCTGAGGCTCAGCCCGGTTCTGAACCCGATTAAATCTAGCTTGCGCAACAAAATCAAAGGAAGTCATGCAAACACTAAAGAAAGAGCGTCGCTTCGAAACCCTTTCCTATCTGCCCCCTCTGTCGGATGCGCAGATCGCTCGTCAGGTCCAGTACATCTTGGATCAGGGCTACTTCGCGGCGGTTGAGTTCAACGAAACCTCTAACCCCACCGAAGTGTACTGGACGATGTGGAAGCTGCCTCTGTTCAGCGCCAACAGCGTTCAAGAGGTCCTGAACGAAGTGCAACAGTGCCGTTCTGAGTACCCCAACTGCTACATCCGCGTGATCGGCTTCGACAACATCAAGCAGTGCCAAACGCTCAGCTTCATCGTTCACAAGCCCAACAGCGGCGGCTACCGCTACTAAGTCGGTGGCTTGTGCCTTTAGAGGCTAGAACGCAGATATAACAAGGTATCTCAAAGATTGGGGGGTAGGGTTTCTGCCCCCCTTTTTGCATAGATGGAGGGTGAAAGGCGATGAGTTTTTATGTTTCGCCGCGATTCCTGGATAAGGTCGCGGTGCATATTACGAAGAATTTTCTAGACTTGCCGGGGGTCAAGGTTCCGCTCATTTTGGGAATCCACGGCCGCAAGGGGGAGGGAAAGTCTTTCCAGTGTGAGCTGGTGTTTGAGCGGATGGGAATTGAGCCGGTGCATATGTCGGCGGGGGAACTGGAGAGCCCGGATGCGGGCGATCCGGCGCGTCTGATCCGGCTGCGCTACCGGGAGGCGGGGGAGTATATCCGGACGCGCGGCCGGATGTGCGTTTTGATGATTAATGATTTGGATGCGGGGGCGGGCCGTTTTGACGGCGGGACGCAGTATACGGTGAATACTCAGCTCGTGAATGCGACGCTGATGAATATTGCGGATAATCCGACGAATGTGCAGCTGCCGGGCAGCTACGATGAGAAGCCGCTGCCGCGGGTGCCGATTTTGGTGACGGGGAATGATTTCTCGACGCTGTATGCGCCGCTGATCCGCGATGGCCGGATGGAGAAGTTTTACTGGGATCCGGACTATGAGGATCGCGTCGGCATTGTGAGCGGGATTTTTTCGGATGATGGCCTGTCCCGCCAAGATTTTGAGCGCTTGGTAGATACGTTTCCGGCGCAGTCGATCGATTTCTTTGGGGCGCTGCGATCGCGCTTTTATGACGAGCAGGTGCGCCGCTTTATTCAGGAGGTGGGCGTGGAGCAGGTGTCTTTCCGCCTGCTCAACAGCAAGGAAGGAGCCCCCACGTTCCAGAAGCCGCGCTTCACGCTGGAGCGCCTGCTGGAGTTTGGCTACCTGATGGTGCAGGAGCAGGAGCGGGTGCGCACGTCGCGACTGGCGGAGGAGTATAACCGGGTGCTGATGGATTCGCACTCTCCGTCCGCGCCGTCCGCGCCTGCCGCAGCGCCTTCGGTGCCGGTGTCTAGACCGCCTTCCTCCGGTGGCAGTAGTGCCTCAAGCTCGCCCTTGACCTCTGAGGTGGCGGAGCAGGTGCGCCAACTGGTGCGCAATGGCCACCGGGTGGGTATCGAGGTGGTGGATGAGCGCCGCTTCCGGACCAATTCGTGGAACTGCTGCGCCACGCTGGATACGGCGCGCCCTGAGGAGGCGATCGCCGCTCTTGAAAGCTGCATTGCTGACCACCCGAGCGAGTATGTGCGCCTAGTGGGCATCGATCCGAAGGGCAAAAAGCGAGTCCTCGAAACGATTGTGCAGCGGCCCAAGCGTTAGGGATTTGTGAACCCGAGGCGATCGCCCCGCCAAAGTTTCTCTGGAGCTGCGGGCGATCGCCAAATAGTGTTATCCTAAAGTTGACTCGGACCCATGCGGTTACAACGCCCAAATCTTGTCAGGACCGGAAGGTAGCAGCAATACGGGATGCTTGTAACAGGCGTGGTCTCCGGGTCTTTTGCATTTTTACCCCGAAAGGGCGGAAGACCGCCCAAAATTCCCCGTAAATTGCGCCATGCTCGCGGTGGGCAGTCGCCTCCCTTTCTTCGTATCCTGAAAGCAGAAATCACTTCAACCTTTCTAGCTTGAGGGATCGGCACATGAGCGGCTTTAGCGATCTGTTTCAGAAAGCGGTCTATCTGGGGGTAGGCCTTGCTTCCTACGCGGGTGAAAAAGCAGGAACAAAGCTGACAGAGCTGCGGGCTCAAGCTCAGAAATTGGCAGATGAACTGGTGGCTCGCGGTGAAATGACCACCGAAGAGGCGCGGCGCATGGTGGATGACTTGGTGCAGCAGGCCCAAACGCCTGGGGCAGAGCCGGTGCCTGATCAGCCCCGGGAGCCTCGCCGCATCGAGATTGTGGATGATGAAGAACCGAACGCATCGTCCCAACCGGCCGGAGCGCCGCCCGTAGATGATGTCGAGCGGCTGCGTCAGCAGGTCCAGTCGCTGCAAGACGAGCTGAGACGGCTGCGCCGGGACTAACCGAAACTCTCGGGTAAAGGTGCGGGTCAGAGGGTCTAAAAAGAGAGCGTAACGGCCTGGAGTACAGACAATATGGAAGACTGGTCAACGGAATTTTGGAAGGCCTGGGAGGCGATCGCCACGGATGCTGAGCAGCGCGTGCTCGAAATTTCCCAAGACTTGGTCGACAAAACCGATGCCTTCTTCACAGGCGTTGAAGAATTTGCTGAACAAGTTCAACACCAGCTTTTTCCGGATCTCGATCAGCAGCTAGATGATTTCTTTGAAACCATTGCGGACGCGCTGACGCTGTTTGAACATTCTGTCGAGGAGACAGCCCAACCCTTTGCTCAAACCGTCGAGCCCATCTTGAATGAGCATGCCGCCTGCGCAGGCTGCTGCAACTATCACGGCCACTCCTACAATGGCGTTGCTTTTGTGTGCGCCATGCATCCCTACGGCGCCGAAGAGGAGAAATGCCCAGACTGGGAATCGGCTTGGGGTGGCGAATAGGGCCAAACCTTGCCTAGGTCGGCCCCCAATCTTTTCATCAAACCCAGTCTTTCCGGCAAATCGGTTAGCTTAGCTCCCCCTCGCACCACCAAAATGAACGCCCGCGCCAAAAAGGGGCAAAAAGATTAAAAAAAAGAGCAGCAAGGCGCTGCTCCAAACATGATTTAGACGCAGAAGGGGCGATCGCCCCTTCTCGCGCCAACTGGTTTTATGCACCCACTGCCTCTTTGGCAGCGTAGAGCACCTCAGCGTTGATATCGCTCAGGCCGCGATCGCGCGCAAACCGTTCAGTATTGCGCTTGACTTTGCCGCGTACAAACCCAGGAATTTTGTTCAGTTCAGCCAGACCATCTTTGGTCCAGTTCAGATCAGAATCGGGCGCCATTTCTTTGGTGATCACGTCCTTGGTGTCGTGACCGCCAAAGATTTCCAGTAGGTGGTCCTCCATACCCAGGGTGAAGGAGTTGTAAATCAAGTCCACCAGCTGATTGGTGCCTTCGTAGCCGACAAAGGGCTTGTAGCCAATGGGGAAATTCTGAATATGAATGGGGGCCGAAATGACTCCGCAGGGAATATCCAGGCGCTTGCCGACGTGGCGCTCCATCTGGGTGCCGAAGATGGCGGCGGGCTCTAGGCGGGCGATCGCATTGGCGATTTCCGCATTGTCCTCGCTGATCAGCACCTCATCGCAGTAGGGGCCGACCTGTTCGCGGAACCAGTCTGCATCGTATTTGCAGTAGGTACCCGCCATGACCACCTGAATCCCCATCTCCCGCGCCAGCACCTTGGTGATGGCAGCCGCGTGGGTGTTGTCCCCAAAGACCACTGCCTTCTTGCCCGTCAGGTTTTGGCAGTCGATGGAGCGCGAAAACCAGGCGGCCTGGGAGACGTGGAGGGTTTGCTCCTCGATGTACGCTTCGTAGTTGACCGCTGCCCCCTGCTCGTTGAGCACCGCCTGGATCTGGCGCAGGCAGCGGGCCGTCTCCACAACGCCCATGGGCGTCACGTCCACGTAGGGCGTCCCAAAGTGTTCTTGGAGATACTGGGCGGTCGAGAGCCCCAGTTCTCGATAGGGGATCAGGTTAAACCAGGCTCGCGGCAGGTTCTTGAGATCCTGGACCGATGCGCCTTCGGGCAAGACGGCGTTCACCGTAATGCCCAGGTCGGCCATCAGTCGCTTCAGCTCGGTGCAGTCGTGATTGTTGTGGAAGCCGAGGGTGGTAAGGCCAATGATGTTGACGGAGGGCTGCTCCGTTTTGCCGCTGGGCAGTTCGCCTTTTTTGGCGGCCTTGTCCAGGTAGAAGCGCACAATCTGGCCGAGGGTGCGATCGGCGGCCTGGAGTTCGTTGTAGCGGTAGTGGTTGACATCGGCCAGCAGGACATCGCCCTTCGAGTCGAGCTGAGCCCGCTCCACAAAGTTTTGCAGGTCTTCTTGCAAGATGCTGGAGGTGCAGGTCGGCGTCAGCACAATCAAGTCGGGGTGCTCTTCGCCGTCCTTGCGCACGATATTGTCAACGACTTTTTCTTGGGAGCCGCGGGCGAGGACGTTGCGATCGACCACGCTGGTGGTCACGGGGGTAAAGTTGCGCTCCCGCTCCAGCATCGATCGCATGACATTAAAGTAATCGTCCCCCAGAGGGGCATGCATAATGGCATGGACGTTCTTAAAAGAACTGGCGATGCGAAGGGTGCCAATGTGCGCGGGGCCTGCATACATCCAGTAGGCCAATTTCATAGAGATTTCTCCATTCTGCTGAGGGCTAGCGTCCGGTGAAGCGGAAAAGGGTGACGGGTTCTCCCCAAAAATGAAAGAATCCCAGTGGATCACTAGAGGCGCGAAGGGTTGTGGCGTTCGGCCCTTTTGATTGTCTCAAAGATGGCGAAATGGCCCACAAAAAAATCGAGGCGCGATCGCTGCCTCGATTTAATCAGCGAACCCTCCAAAGCGTTACCCAGCAAGGGATCTGATTGTCAAAAAAGCGATCGCCCGCTCACGGCTTTGCAATAATTTTTAAACTCAAATTACAAAGCGAAACGCCAAAATCCGTTGCCTTCAAATAAGTTGATTAACTTCAGTTAATAAACCGGTTTGATTGGCTTTTCAGGCGCGACTTTCTAGGGCTTGGCGCTGGGCTTCCAGCAGCTCTCGAATGCCCTTTTCGGCGCAATCGAGGATTTGGTTAAGCTGGGCGCGGCTGAAGCTGCCTTCTTCGGCGGTCCCCTGAATCTCGATGATCTGGAGCTCGTCGGTCATCACCACGTTGCAGTCGGTGTCCGCTGCCACGTCCTCGGGATAGTTTAGGTCCAAGAAGGCCTCGCCTTTTAGCAGGCCTACCGAGACCGCCGCAACTTGCCGGCAAATGGGCGATCGCGCCAAATCTCCTCGCTCCATCAGGTGGGCGATCGCGTCTTGCAGCGCCACGAACCCCCCGGTGATCGACGCCGTCCGCGTGCCCGCATCCGCCTGCAGCACGTCCGCATCCACCGTGATCGTGTACTCCCCGAGGGCCTGCATATCCAGCGTTGCCCGCAGACTCCGGCCGATCAGCCGCTGAATTTCCTGGGTCCGGCCCGACAGCTTGAGAAACTCCCGCGACTGGCGCTGGGGCGTCGCCCCTGGCAGCATCCGATACTCCGCGGTCAGCCAGCCCTGGCCGCTGCCCTCCAAAAACCTCGGCACCCCGGGCTGCACCGTCACCGTACACAAAACCTGGGTATCCCCGCACTTGGTCAGCACCGACCCCGGCGCGAAGCGAGTAAAGTTGCGGATGAAGTGCACCGGGCGCAGTTCATCGGGTTGGCGACCATCGGGACGCTGCCAAGCCATGGGAAATGCCTCAAGAATCCCTCCCAGAATACAGCAGGACTCGGGGAAGCAAACCCGTCAGCGCTAGGGGATTGTCAGGGGACGTGGGGAAATGGGCAGCAAAGTTTGAACCGAAGGTGAATAGATATCTAGCGTTTGGCGGGGAATTTTTGCGAGAGATACACTATATTTTGTCTATCGATGTCGAGACCGATGGGGTTCGCTCTGGACGGGACCGCCATCGTGACCACCGCACTTTCCCCAGGCCCTATGGTTTCGCAGCTAGAAGCCCCGTCTCTCAATCCCGCTGTCTCTCGGCCCTACGTGCTAGAGGGGCTGATTCAGGTTTTCACCAGCCCCCACCGCAGCTTTTTCACCAATGTGATGGCCCAGGCCCTCCGCATCGCGGGCCAAGGGACTCCTGTGCTGGTGGTGCAGTTTCTCAAGGGCGGCATCCATCAAGGGCATGAGCACCCTGTGCGCCTCGGCGAAAACCTGGAGTGGATCCGCTGCAATCTGCCCCGCTGCATCGACACGCCCCAAATCGAGGAGAGCGAAGCGCGATCGCTCCAAGAGCTCTGGCAGCACACCCGCACCGTGGTCGCGGAGGGCCGCTATTCCCTGATTGTCCTCGACGAGCTCAGCCTTGCCATTCACCTCGGCCTGATTCCTGAGGCAGAAGTGCTGGAATTTTTGCGCACCCGCCCCAACCACGTCGATGTCATTCTCACCGGCCCAGACATGCCCCCATCGCTGCTCGATCTGGCCGATCAGATCACCGAGCTGCGCCGCAGCCACCGGCCCTGAGGGGGCTCTGGCAGGGACACCCTAAAGCGATCCGGAGAGTGCTAGGATCGCTCTCCTGAGGGTTGAGTGGGAGCCATGATCAAAAACGATACCTGGATTACGGCGATGGCCGAAAACGGCATGATTGAGCCGTTTTTGCCGACGTTGGTGCGAGAAGTGACCGCTGAGGCTGGGGGACCCCTGCGCCCGGTGATTAGCTATGGCTTGTCGTCCTACGGCTACGACATTCGCCTCTCGCCGGCAGAGTTTCGCATCTTCCGCCACATCCCAGGGACGGTGGTCGATCCCAAAAACTTTAACTCTGACAACCTAGAGCCTGCGAAGCTGCACCAAGATGCGGCTGGGGACTTTTTTATTTTGCCGGCCCACTCCTATGGCTTGGGGGTGGCGCTGGAGCGGCTGTCGGTGCCCGAAAATGTGTCGGTGATTTGCATCGGCAAGAGTACCTACGCCCGCTCGGGCATCATTGCCAACCTGACGCCCGCGGAGGCGGGGTGGCGAGGACACCTGACCCTCGAATTTTCGAACTCATCGAGCGCTGACTGCCGAATCTATGCCAATGAGGGCGTGGTGCAGCTGCTGTTTTTGGAAGGGGAGCCGTGCGCGGTCAGCTACGAGAAGCGCCAGGGCAAGTACCAAGATCAGCGGGAGCGGGTGACGCTGCCCCGAGTCTAGCGATCGCCCACTCGATAACCCGTGGAGCCGAAGCCGCCCTGGCCGCGAGCGGTGCTCGTCAGGGCGTCGGCGGTCCCAATGGCTTCGACGGCCACTCGCAGTACGGGGGCGATGACCATTTGGGCAATCTTCATGCCGGGCTCCACGGTGAAGGGGTGGCGGCCATGATTAATCAAAATGATGGCGATTTCGCCGCGATAGCCTTCGTCGATGGTGCCGGGGGTGTTGAGGACGGTGATCTGGTGGCGCAGGGCGAGACCGCTGCGGGGCCGGATCTGGGCTTCGGTGTTGGGCGGTAGCTCGATGCTGAGGCCGGTGGGGATGAGGCGGCTTTCGCCCGGGGCGATCGTGGCGGAGGCGATCGCGCACAGATCGAGGCCCGAGTCGTCGGGGTGGGCGTAGCTCGGCAAGATCGCCTGGGGATGCAAGGGGTGGACTTTAAGTTTCATCGGTGGGTTCAACTCGGCGGGTTCATTGGCGAAAAAGGGCGGCTAGCGGGCACGGGCGCGGCGCCAGGCCGCGAGAGCCTCAAGCCACGGCCCCCAGCGCTGATGACGGCGATCGCGCCACTGCTGGCCGAGCTGCGTCCACACTTCACTGTAGCTGGGAGCAATGGGAATCAGCCTCTCAAGGGCAGGCATCCCCTGGGACGACTCTTGGAGGAGGGCGATCGCGCTCATCAGCTCGGGCGCGGCGGGGCCGAGGATGTGCGCACCCAAAATCTGGCCGCTGGGACGAACGATCAGCTTGGCAAAACCATTCACCTGATGGTGCAGATGGGCTTGGGGCAGAGCCTTGTAGGGGCAGCGCAGGACCCAGGCGTCTTCGTGGTACTGCTGGCTGGCTTGGGCTTCGGTGAGGCCCAGGCTGATCAGGGGATTTTGGGTGGGCACCCACTGGGGAATTGCTTGATAGTGCGGCACCCGGCGACGTCCCCAGAGGGCATTTTCGACGGCGATCGCCGCTTCGTGATGGCCAATGTAGGGAGCCGGATCGCCGCCCAGCACCGCACCGCAGGCGTAAATCCGGGGATGGGCCGTTTGCAGCCACGGCTTGACGCTGAGGCCGCGTGGCGTGGCGCGGACCCTCACCGCTTCGAGGTTGAGTCCTGTCAGGTTCGGCTGCGGGGCCGCCACCACGAGCAGGCGATCGCCCGCCAGCGCATCATTGCCCGCCTGGACCCACACCTCCTGGTCCAGCATCCGCGCCTGGGTGATCGGGGATCCGGTCAAAATGCGCACGCCGTCCGCCTCGAGCTGAGCTTGGATCAGCGCCACCGCTTCGGGTTCGGCCTGGGGCAGCAGTCTCGGTTGGCGCGTGATCAAGGTGACGGCTACCCCAAAGCGAGCGAAGGCCTCGGCCCAGGCCACTGCCAAGCCCTGACCCCCCAGGATCAGCAGGCGCTCCGGCAAGACCTCCGGGGGCTGCGTTGCTAGCGTCTCGGGGGTCCAGTAGGGCACAGCGTCGAGGCCCTCGATGGCGGGACGCCCGGTGTGGGAGCCGGTGGCGATCAGGTAGGCGCGCGATCGCAGACAGCGATCGGCTAGATTAAACCCCAAGCTGGGCTCGCGCCGAAACGCCCCCTGACCCAAAATCACTTCGAGGCCCTGCGCCGCTAAGACGGCTGGGTCAGGAGCCAGGGTGTCTCCGAGGGCGTGGTGCCAGGCCAGGGCCGCTGGCCACTGGAGCTCCGCCCTGGCCGAGTCGGCTAGCCCCAGCCAGTGAGCCAGGGGCTGCTGCTGGGCGATCGCTCCTAGGGCGCTCAGGCTGGGCAACAAGGGAGTCTCTGGGCCCAAGCCCTCCTCGGGCGATCGCTGACTGACCAGGGCCACGCGTCCCTGGGATCGCAAAGCCGCCCGTGCCGCCGCGATCGCCGTGGGCGTACTGCCCACAATTACCAGGTCATAGTCCACAGCCATCGGCAGAGGAACCCAGAAACACCAAAAATCGCTGCGCTAACGCAGCGCCGAACTGGACATTACCGCAGGTCGAGTACTGGCCAAAAATCGCTGCAGCACCTGCAAATAGGTTTCGCCACCGACCTCACCCACATTATTGTGGTCCGCGCCTTCCACCATCAGCAGCTCTTTGGGGTGGGGGGCCGCTGCGTAGAGCGCCGGACTCATCTCCGGCGGCACCACCTGATCTAGGGTGCCGTGGGTAAACAGGACCGGCATTTGCAGCGATCGCACCTTCTCAATGGACTTGAAATGCTGAGTCAGCAGCAGCGACACCGGAAACATCCACAGATGCCAGACCCGCTCCACCACCGACTGCATTCTCGTAAAAGAGCTTTGGACGATCAGGCCCGCCGCTTCGGGGTGCTTGGCGGCCAGGTCAATGGCGATCGCCCCGCCCAGGGAATGGCCGTACAAAACAATCTCAGCAGGCGACGCGCCCAGCATCTGGACCAGATATTGCCAGATCGCCTCAGCGTCTTCGTAGACCCGCTTTTCATTGGGGAAGGGGCCTTGACTGCGCCCATAGCCCCGATAGTCAGCCAGCAAAACCGAGTAGCCCAGCTTGTGAAATCGCCTGGTTTGATCCAGATTGGCCCCGATGTTGAAGCCATTGCCGTGCAGATGCAGCACAACGCCCTTGGGATTCGCAACCGGAATCCACCAGCCGTGCAGTTTTTGCGTATTAAACGTCTTGGGAACGGGAATCCAAACTTCTTCGTAACTCAGGCCTAGATCCTCTGGCGTCCGGTCCACAAAGGGCGACGGCATGAAAATAAATCGATTTTGGCGGAGCAACAAAAAAACGCAGGCAGCGATGTAGGCAATCAGAACAATCGTGGCGAGAAACAGCCCAAGTTTAAAGGCTGGGACCAGGACAGCGAGCGTCATAGATAGAGTCAATCGAGAAGAAGCAGCACAGACTAAGGGGCGCTGAAGTCAGCGCCCCCCTGATCAAACCAGATCCCTAGGCAATCTTGGGGCAATGGTTGTGCCAGTCCGTGGCTTGCTCGTAGGCGTAGGCGACATGGAAAAGCTGATCTTCTCGGAGCACATTACCGATGAGCTGCAAGCCGATGGGCATGCCTTGGCCATCGAAGCCGCAGGGGAGGCTCAGACCGGGCAGACCCGCGAGGTTGACCGGGATGGTCATCAGGTCCGACAGGTACATGCTCAGGGGATCGGAGGTTTTCTCACCGGCCTTGAAGGCGGTGGTGGGCGCAGTGGGGCACACCAGCACATCCACTTGGCCAAAGGCGGCCTCAAAGTCCTGCTTGATCAGCGTGCGGACTTTTTGGGCCTTGAGGTAGTAGGCGTCGTAGTAGCCCGCCGACAGGGCATAGGTGCCGATCATGATCCGGCGCTTCACCTCGGGACCAAAGCCTTGGGCTCGAGTCTGGGTGTACATGGCCATCAGGTTGTCGGGGTCTTCGCTGCGGAAGCCGTACTTGACGCCGTCGTAGCGCGCGAGGTTCGCCGAGGCTTCGGAGGGCGCGATGATGTAGTAGGTGGGCAGGCCGTAGCGGAAGCGGGGGCAGGAGATCTCTTTGACTTCGGCGCCGAGGGCTTCTAGCTGGGCGATCGCCTTGCGCACTGCATCATCCACCACGCTGTCGAGACCCTCCCCGAAGGTCTCGGTGATGATGCCGACCCGCAGACCCTTGAGGTCTGGCTTGAGAAACTGGGTATAGTCGGGAATATCGAGGTTGAGGCTGGTGGAGTCTTTGGCGTCGTAGCCAGCGATCGCATTCAGCAGGATCGCCGTATCTTCCACAGAGCGGCCGAAGGGGCCAATCTGGTCTAGGGACGAGGCGTAGGCCACCAGGCCAAACCGAGACACCAGACCGTAGGTCGGCTTGAGGCCCACCACGCCGCAGAAGGACGCGGGCTGACGAATCGAGCCGCCGGTGTCTGAGCCCAGGGCCACGACGCATTCATCCGCCGCCACCGCCGCCGCAGATCCGCCCGAGGAGCCCCCCGGCACGCGCTCGAGATCCCAGGGGTTGGCGGTGACTTGGTAGCCCGAGGTCTCGGTCGAGCTGCCCATGGCAAACTCGTCCATGTTGGTCTTGCCAACCATCACCGCCCCTGCCTCGGCCAGCTTGCGCGTGACCGTGGATTCGTAGGCTGGCACAAAGCCTTCGAGAATCCGGGAGCCGCAGGTCGTGGGGACGCCTTGGGTGCAGAGGTTGTCCTTGATGCCGATGGGAATGCCGGCCAAGGGGCCAATGTCTTCACCCGCGGCAATCTTGGCATCCACCTGCTCTGCTTGGGCGATCGCCTGCTCTGCGGTGATGTGTAAAAAGCTGCGCAGCTTTGGCTCTAGCGCCTGAATTCTATCTAAAGCTTCTTGGGTGATTTCTTTAGCAGAGCGATCTTTTTTCAGGAGTTGTTGATGCAACTCGCGGATGGATGCCATGCAATGACCTCGCTTCGACTCACAGTCTAAAAGTCTAAAGTTTCAGTATATTCTGTGGACGTCTTTGCCGCTGTTTGGCCCAGATTTTCGCCCACGAGAAAGGGAGGGTCCGGTGCTGGGGGCTCCGTCCCGCTTTGGGGGGCGCTACGCGGCGATCGCACTTTTCAGTCCCAATCTCTAGTCGCGGTAGCGGTCCAAAATCTGCATCGCTCGCTGGCGATACCACGCCTCGGGGTGGCCGGGATAGTCGCGGCGGGCGCGCGCCTCCAGCCGGCGCAGCAACTTGGTTGGTGTGGGCCGCTTGAGGGGAGCGGTCTCGGGCTGGGGAGGCGGTGCTACTTCGGTGGGGCGAGGTGTCCCAGTCGTCAGTCCAGTGATCAATGCCGTCAGGGCAGCGAAAATGGAAGTCATGGCATTCGGGGGAACACGAAGGGTTGTTCCTAGAGTGCCACTTTGGCAGGGCTTTTGGGCGATCGCCCAAAGTCCGTCACAGACTGCAACACAAGCCGCAACAATGCCAGACATTTCGGTACACGGGCTGGGAGCGGCATTGGCACCAGCGTTTTTCGGGAGAGGGAGGAAACCCATGACAGCGGCGATCGCCTTACATCACGGCAGTGCGGGATCGGGTTTTCCGGTGCTGTGTCTCCACGGCCATCCTGGGTCGGGCGCGAGTTTGTCGGTTTTCACGGGCCATTTGTCCCGGCGCTTTTGCACGATCGCGCCGGATCTGCGCGGCTACGGCAAAAGCCGCGTCGAGACCCCTTTTCAAATGGCCGATCACCTCGCCGATCTCGAAGCCTTGCTCGATGCCCAAAACATTCAGCGCTGCCTGGTGCTGGGCTGGTCCTTGGGCGGCATTTTGGCGCTGGAGCTGGCCCTGCGCCTGCCCCAGCGAGTAAGCGGCCTGATTTTGGTGGCGACGGCGGCCCGCCCTCGGGGCAACCATCCGCCCATCACCTGGCAGGACAATGTTTATACGGGGCTGGCGTCTTTGATCAACCTGGCTCAGCCCGGAGCGCAGTGGCATATCCAGACCTTTGGCCAGCGATCGCTCTATCGCTACTTGCTCCAGCGCCACACGCCCACCGCCTACGAATATCTGGCCCGCGAAGGTACCCCCGCCTTTTTGCAGACCTCTCGCAGTGCCCAGCAGGCCCTCACCGCTGCCCTGCGTCAGCGCTACAATCGCCTGTCTGATCTATCGCAAATTCAGTGTCCGGCCCTGATCATGGCGGGGTCGTGCGATCGCCACATCACTCCAGAGGCCAGCTACGAGACCGCCCAGCACCTGCCCCACAGCACCTGGCAACTCTATGAGGATGTGGCGCACCTGTTCCCCTGGGAGATCCCCGATCGGGTGCTTCAGGACATTGATCACTGGCTCGATCGCCACCCTCACGTGGTCAAGGCGATCGCCTAACCCAGGCGCAGCCTGCCCACAGCAGTCCCCACAAACACGAAGAAGCGATCGCCTTTTGTTGGATCAAAGGGCGATCGCTCCTCGCAAGCATCAGGAATCTTTGAAATCAGGAACCCAAGGCTGTCAAAAACCGCCGAGGAAGCAATTTTCAGTGCCTAGAGTTGGCTGCTGAAAACCGGAACGCCTCCCCGGCGCTCAGCTTCCCCCAGGTCATCAGCGATTGTCAGCACAGGAGGCTTGCAGCGTCGAATAGAAACCGCGATGCCCTGAGCGCCTTCTTGCTCCAAGTCTTCAATGTAGCCACTCTTCGCCCTTTGAGCTTCATTCGAGGTTAGGAAGGGACCGAAGTAGTAGGTGCAATGAGGAGTGTCGGTTTTCAGCTCGACCCACCAAGCTAGCCCAAAGGTATGAAGCAAGCTAATTAAGAATTCTTTCATGGTATCCGCCAATTCTTCGCCAACGATGCCAACGATTTACCAAGCGTCCCACACGATACTGCAAGCGTCTGTACGCTGCTTATCAGCCTTCCTCAAACCTTGTTATACTCCGTTGCAATTCTTTTTTCAACGCCATCTTTCTTCATGCTACTGAGGTTCAAAGTTGTGATCCACCGCTGTCGATAGATTTCGTACAGGGCCATACCAGCAGCAACTGAAGCATTGAGGCTCGGGGTTTTTCCTTGCAAAGGAATGGAAACCAAAACATCACAGCAGCGCTGAGTCAGCAAGTTCAATCCTTCCCCTTCTGCCCCAATCACCAGCGCGATCGGGCCGCTGAATTGAACCGTGTGAACGGGCTGACTGGCTTCGGAGGATGTGCCATAAATCCAGAAACCTGCTGCCTTTAATTCTTCCAAGGCTCGGCTGAGGTTGACAACCCTTGCCACTGGAAAAGATTCTAAAGCTCCGGCAGCAACCTTCATGACCGTGGACGTCACACCCACCGCTCGCCGCTGGGGGATCACGAGGCCCTGGGCTCCAATGGATTCGGCTGTGCGAATGATAGCGCCCAGGTTATGGGGATCTGTGATTCCATCGGCGATCACAATCACTGGATTGTCGGCGGCGGCTTTGGCCTGCTCGATCAGATCGCCCATCTCCAAATATTCGTAGTGGGCGACCTGGGCCGCGACGCCTTGGTGGTTGGCGCCTCGGGTGATCTGGTCGAGGCGGCGGCTGTCGACTTCGTCGATGACGGTGCCGTTCAGTTTGGCTTGGTTGAGCAGGGAGTGAAAGCGGGGATCGTAGCGCAGACGGGTGCTGACCCAGATTCGGTTCAGGGGCCGCTGACTTTCGAGGATGGCAAGAATGGGGTGACGCCCGTAGACCAGGTCAGAGTCTTCTGACGTGCTGGCGTTGCCCAGGGGCGCTTCAGCGCTTGGGTGTTCATTGCGATCGCCCCGGGGAGGACGGCCCGCGCGATCGCCCCGGTCGTAGCGCTCACCGCGATCGCTCCGCTCACCCTTGAAGCGAGGCGGGCGATCGCGATCCATGCGGGGCTTGCCCCCCTCAAAGGACCGCCGCTTGGGAGCGTCATCACTGCGGCGCTCTGGTCGATCCGAGCGATCGGCGCGCTCAGGGCGATCGCCGCGATCCAGGCGAGGCTTCCCACCTTCCGCCGATCCGCGACGCAGCTTCGGCTTGCCGCCCTCCGCCGATCCGCCCTCAAAGGAGCGCTTGAACTTCGGCTTGCCGCCTCCACCGGAGGAGCGATTGAATTTGCCCTTAGAAGAATTGTCTTTGCGAGGATGATCAGTCATGGCAGAAGAGATGTTGGGTAGAACTAGATTGGCAAAACCGACGGTCTAAACAGGCGATAAAAGCGATCGCCCCTAGACCCAGCGCGCCTCGTCACATCCGCGATCGCGGTTGGGCGCTGAGTCAAAACCGTTTAAAAAACAACGTTATTAAGAGTGGGCCGTCAGACTCGACTTCGCTTCGAACGGCAAATAGCTAAGCAACTGAAACAACCGAGCCGGATCCGTGAGATAGAGATAGCCCATCAGCGTTTCTAGACTAGAAGCTTGTTGATAGATTTCCGGGCTCACCCGCTTCGTGCGTCCCGACGGCACCGCATTGCGCCCCCGCTTGAGGATGTCGAGCTCCTCCGGCGTGAAATAGGGCTCCAAAGACTGCAAATACTCCGCCTGGCGCTCCGCCCGCACTTGATCCACCACCTCATGGTGATACGTCTGAATCCGTCGAGGCGGCATCAAGTAGCGAGTCCGCACAAACAATTCATAAACCGCGTCACCCAAATAAGCCAGAGCCACCGGAGAGAGCCGACGAATCTCAGCCGAGGTGAGGGCTTGAGACTGGTCACAGGGTCTCCCCAAAGCCGCCCAAGGCAGCGCAATCTCCAACTCAGGTCGTTCCGGTAACGGCTGTGACGGCGTATCCAACGTATTCACCAAAGGAAGGCACCAACGCGCGATCGAAGAGAGGCGAGCAAAGACAGAAACCCAAGGGACCCTGTTTCAGCCCAGAGCTCTAGCAACCCCGACAGGCAACTCATACACAGCAGCGTGATCCACCGGACTGCGCCACCGGGAAAGAAAAAGACTGAAGGAAAAGACCCAAAGCGTCTAGAGGCTATTTTAAACAGTTTTGCTAGAACAGCCTGATCAACCTTAGGCGACTACCGAGACTCTGCAAACCAAAAGCTATCCGACAAGGCCTATCGGATAGCTTTTTCAGTACTGAAATTCATAGCGGCAACTAAGCAGATTTGGTGTTGCCAATGGCGGTGTCTACCGAGGGCTGGAGCGAAAGAAACTGCTCTAGGCGAACAAGCTTGACCGTCTGGGTCACTCGGGGATTTGTGACGATTTGCAGCGTTCCTTCACTTCCCTGGGCTTTCTTTGCGAGCTGCACCAAAGCACCAAGGCCTGAGCTGTCCACGAAGTCGATCTGGGAGAGGTCCAGGATGATATTTTTGGGACCTTCTTCGAGTAATTTGGTCATCACCTTACGGAAGGTCGGCTCCGAAAAGGCGTCTAGCAGACCCGTAAGGCGAAATAGCTGGTAGTTATCCTTAACTTCGCGAGTCCCTCTCAAACTCACGGTCAAGGTCAGTGGCTCAGGAATAGGACCCTCCTAGCTTGATATTCCGCAATTCGAGGCTTCAGTATATGCCAGGACGCCCAGAATCGCAACCTGCTCTCTGGTGGACTTGGTGCGTCCTGGCCGTCAGTCCTGGGGCGCCTCAGGAAGCCGCCGACCTTTGGCGCGCAGCCCGCATCGCCTCGACAAACTGCTCAAACAGATAATCTGCATCGTGGGGACCAGGGCTGGCCTCCGGATGGTACTGCACCGAAAATAGCGGCAGCTCTTTGTGACGCAGGCCGGCAACCGTGCGATCGTTCAGGTTCAGGTGGGTGATCTCGACGTCCGCGCCCAGAGACTCCTCGGTAATCGCGAAGCCATGGTTTTGGCTGGTGATCTCCACCTGGCGCTGCTCGAGACCCGCCGGCTGGTTGAGCCCCCGGTGACCAAACTTGAGCTTGAAGGTGTCAGCCCCAAGGGACAGGCCCAAAATTTGGTGGCCCATGCAGATCCCAAACATCGGTTTGGCTGCTTTGAGGAGTTCTCGGGCGGTGGCGATGCCTTCGGTGACCGCGGCGGGGTCCCCAGGCCCGTTGGACAGGAAAATGCCGTCGGGATTGTGGGCCAGGATCTTCTCGGCGGACGTGTCGGCGGGAACGACGGTGATCCGGCAGCCGTAGCTCGCCAGGCGTCGCAGAATATTGCGCTTGAGACCAAAATCCAGCGCCACGACATTGAAGGGTGCCTCGTCACTGGCGCCGGCTGTGGGGCTAAATTCCCACTCGCTGGGGGTTGCCTCGACCCATTCGTAAGTGTTGCTGGTGGTGACTTCGCGCACCAGATTGAGACCGGCCATGCTGGGAGCGGCTTGGACCTGGCGCAGCAGCTCGTTGGGGTCCAAGATAGTGGTGGAAATGCCGCCGTTGATGGCCCCGGTGGAGCGAATTTTGCGGGTGAGGGCGCGGGTGTCGATGTCGTAGATGGCAACGACGTTGTGCTGCTTGAGATAGTTGGGGAGGGACTGGGTCGCGCGCCAGTTGCTGGGACGAGTGGTGATGTTGCGCGCAATCACGCCGCGAATCTGGGGGCCGCTGGACTCTTCGTCCTCGGGGTTGATGCCGGTGTTGCCCAGTTCGGGGTAGGTGAAGGTGACAATCTGGCCGCAGTAGCTGGGGTCGGTGAGGACTTCTTGGTAGCCTGTCATGCCGGTGTTGAAGACGACTTCTCCGATGGTGGTCCCGGAGGCTCCAAAGGATTTGCCGTGAAACACGGTTCCGTCCGCGAGAACGAGGATGGCGGGTTGGGCATCAAATAGGGACATGGCGACCTTCGCACACAGATTGGCACGAAGGCCATTATGGCATGACAGATTTCGTCAAGATGCAGAAGTCAGAAAATCTCGAAAAGTGTAAAAAGCCGGGGCATTGCTGGGGGATAAACCGTTGGTCATTGGCCTAAGGATTTCGCCACAATGGGGGCTAGGAAGATCGATCCTTCGCGGTTATAGACGGGGCGATCGCACTTCTGTTGACCTTGGTATGGCCCACAGCTGTTGTTTACTGAGCAATCGCGATGGAAGGCTGGATATCGTGCGGTGGAAACGTTGGGCGATCGCTGCTGGACGGGTTGTGGCGGTGGCGGTGGCCGGGACTGGGGATGGCGGTGATGCTGGCGGCGGGGCTGCCGACGGGGGCGATCGCCCAGCCGTCCTCAGATGAGTGCTACATGGTGCAGGCCAACGGCCAGGTGCTGGACTTGGGCTATCTGTGCACGAATACGGGGGCACCGCTACCCCGGGCTATGCAGATCAATGCATTCCAGGTGCCGATCAAGCGCCGCGAGTCAGGGATTCCTGTGATCGACGTGACCTTCAACGGTCGCCATACCTTTGAAATGATGCTGGATACGGGCGCTAGTAATACGGTGATCACGCCGCGTATGGCGAGCCAGCTTCAGGTGAAGCCGGTGGGTGTGGCTCGGGTGGATACGGCGAGCCAAGTGGGGTTGGAGATTCCGGTGGGCGTGGTGAGCTCCATCGCGGTGGGGGGAGTCCAGGTGGCGGATGTGCCGGTGGCGATCGCCGGTCCTGTCTTGGATACGGGGCTGCTGGGCCAAGACTTCTTTGGCGGCTACGACCTCACAATTCGCCAAGATAGGATTGAATTTCAGGCTCGCTAGGGAGCAAAAACAAGACAGTCGGGGGGCAAAGCGATGATGAAGGGCGATCCCAGGGCGGCCAATCAGGGCCTCTGGCGCGTGCTGCAGTTCACCGGTCGGGGGGTGGGGCTGGCTCTGCTGGTGCTGGGAACGAGCGGCTGCGCGCTGGTCGAGATCGTGACCGAGCTGGCGGCCGATCGCCGAGAGGCGGCCCAAGAGCTGGCAGCCTCGACATCCACCCCAGCGCCGATCACCCCTTCGCCCTCGCCGTCCGCTGCGCCCCCGACGCCCAGCGCGCCGCCCCGCGACCCGGCGGCTTTGTTTCAAGATGCAATGGATATTGCGTTTAGCGCGGCCAGCATTGCGTCGTCGGCCCAGTCCTCGGCGGATTGGGAGCTGGTGGCGAGCCGCTGGCAGGAGGCGATCGCCCTGCTCCAGGCGATTCCGGCGGGCAGCCCCAACCGCAGCCAGGCCCAGGCCAAGATCGCCGAATATCAGCGAAATGTGGCGATCGCCCGCGAAAAAGTGCAGCAAACGGCCAATCTCAAGCCCCCAGTGCGCCTGAGCTCCGGTGCGCCCAGCGAGTCGCCGGTGGCCGGGGCCGCCCAAGGGGCGATCGCCGTTCCCATCAAGCGCCGCATTGCCGGCACCCCCGTGATTGACGTCAGCTTCAACGGCGGCTCGACCTACGAAATGATCGTCGACACCGGCGCCAGCATGACCCTGATCACCCAGCCCATGGCCGCTGCCCTCAACGTCCGCCCCGAGGATCCCAACCGCCGCGTGCAGGTGAACACAGCCAATGCTAAAGGCATCGAGCTACCGGTAGGAACGCTGAAAACCCTCGAAGTGAGGGAGGCCAAAGTCGAAAACCTACCTGTGGCGATCGCCGGTCCAAAGCTCGACATTGGCCTGCTGGGGCAGGATTTCTTTGGCCAATACGACGTCACCATCAAAGAAAGCAGCGTGGAGTTTCAAAACCGCGCCTCGGCGCCGTCCCCTGCGCCCACAGCGTCCCCGTCCCCCACGCCCTAGCCCAAGAAATCCACCAGCTGCTCAGCCTTTTGCCAGGCGGCCCCGCTCGCCAAAACCGCGCGCGCTTTCTCAATTCCCGTGCCGTGATCAAGCATGGGCACCGCTCCCCCCACCTGGAGGGCCAAGGACGCGTTTAGGGCCACGACGTCTTGCTGCGCCTGCGTGCCCTTGCCCTGGAGGACCGCCCGCAAAATCTCGGCATTCTCGGTCACATCACCTCCCCGCAGACTCTCCGTCGGCGCGTGGGCCAGCCCCAGCGCCTGGGGATCGAGGACCTGCGTCTCGACCCGACCGTCCGCCAGGACCGCCAAGTCCGTCAGGTCTGCTAGACCCGCCTCATCGAGGCGCTCGCGCCCGTGGAGGACGATCGCCCGCTGCACCCCCAGCTGGCCCAGCGCTTCGGCCATGGTGCCCACCAGGGCTGAGTCGGGCACGCCGATCACCTGACCGGTGGGACGCAGGGGATTGACCAGCGGTCCCAGCAGGTTAAACACCGTGCGAACGCCCAGGGTTTTGCGCAGGGGCGCGACGGCCTTCATGGCTGGGTGCCAGCCCGGAGCGAACAAAAAGGTGATGCCAACGGCCTCCAGGGCACCGTGAATTTTCTCGATGGGGGCACTCAGGTGAATGCCTAGGGCCTCGAGAACGTCGGCGGAACCGACTTTGCCGGAGGCCGAGCGGTTGCCGTGCTTGGCGACCGGAATGCCAGCGGCGGCCACCACAAAGGCCACAGCCGTTGAAATATTAAAGGTCGAAGCGCCGTCGCCACCGGTGCCGCAGGTGTCCACCAAGGGCAGCGTGCGATCGCCCTTGAGGTCGGTCTGGACCGACTGGGCCTGGAGCACCCGCGCCATCCCCGCCAGCTCATCCGCCGAGACGCCCTTGGCCTGGAGCGCGGCCAAGATCCCGCCCGACAGCACCGGCGGGATCGCTTCGCTCAGCCACCCCTGCATCAGGTCGGCGGCTTGGGCTTGGGTGAGAGACTGCTGAGCGAGCAGCTGCTGGAGCAGGTCGGGCCAGTGGAGAGAGGGCGCTGCGGAAGACATGGGTTTCAACGCAAGGGAAAAACGACGCGATACCAAACAGTATTTTCGGCTTGAAAGGCCAGATTTGCCAGCAGTAGACCTTCCGAAGAACTTAAGGCGATCGCCGCGTTTGCCACCAAGGCCAAACGGTATGGTGAAAGTGACGTTTCTCGTCTTCCGCCAAAAAAAGGTCCTCGTCACTATGCCCTGGACAGCTTGGTTTCCGATTTCCGCGATCGCCCTTGGGCTGGTGTGGCCCAGCAGCACTCTGGCCCAGGCCGATTCGCCCCTTGTTTGCCCCCAGACCCAGACCCAAGGCGCTTACAACACTGCCCAAGAAGGCAGCGTCATCGTCCTAGGCCGTCCCGCAAACCATCGCTACGTTGTGATTGTGCCTGCTGCCCGCCAAGAAGCCGCCACCCTCGCTGCGGTGCGCCGGTGCGTCCCCGACGCCTTTCGGACGAGCGCGAAAATGGGCACCTACGTGAATGCAGGCGCCTTTGAGCGCCGGAGCGACGCTGAGGATCTCGCCGAACTGCTGCGTCTGCGGGGCCTAGATGCCCGGGTCGTCTACGCCCGCGAGCTGCGATAGCCCGCTGCCTTGCTCCCGATTGGCCACCGTTGCAGCCAGGGCTTTGGCAGCCAAAAACAGCCCTGGCTGCGCCACGTTGCCAGCAGTGGCGAGAGAGGCTTGGCTTCGGGCAAACTAACGATACGGCCCGGTCAATGCCTGCTCCGAGCGGCGATTTTGTAGGCCCTCAGCTGTATACATGCAAGGTTCTCTGTAATATGAGCCAGACGCCAGAGGTTCAGTTTCCGGTTACCAACCAGCAAGAGCGTCTCATCATGCAAATGCCGCCGCGCATGAGTGTGGTGGAAGCGGTGCCGTTCAAGCAAGCCTTTCAAGACCTTTATGCTCAGTCTCCGTTTCCCACCCAGGTGATTTTAGATTTTCACCAAACAACCTTTATTGACAGCAGCGGCATCGGGGCGCTGGTGAGTAACCTCAAAACGATTCAGCGGCACGGCGGCGGCTTGACCTTGCGAGGCGTGCGATCGCCCGTGATGGCTGTCTTTGCCATGACGGGCCTAGATGCGCTGCTGACCTTCGAGGCCGAGCCCCATCAGGCAACCCCGAGCCCCACCCCCCGCGAAGCAGAAATCTACCCCACCCATCCCTCGGTGCGCTCCTGGCTCAAGCGGCTGATCGACATTGTGGGAGCGCTGACAGGTCTGGGCATCACGGCGATCTTGCTAGTGCCGATCGCGATCGCGATCAAGCTCGACAGCCCTGGCCCGATCTTCTTTGGCCAGGTGCGCTGCGGCTGGATGGGCAAGCGCTTTCGCATCTGGAAGTTTCGCTCGATGTGCACCGATGCAGAGGCCCGCAAAGCCCAGGTGCGCAACGAGCTAGCGGGGCCGCTGTTCAAGAATGCCAATGACCCTCGCGTCACCAAGGTGGGTCGCTTTTTGCGGCGCACAAGCCTTGATGAGCTGCCCCAGTTTTGGAATGTGCTGCGCGGAGAGATGAGCCTGGTGGGCACGCGTCCGCCGACCCCCGATGAGGTGGAGCGCTATGAGGTGCCGGAGTGGCAGCGCCTCGATGTTAAGCCGGGCATGACCGGGGAGTGGCAGGTCAATGGGCGATCGCAGATTCGGGACTTCGAAGACGTGATTCGGCTAGACCTGCGCTATCAGCAAAACTGGAGCCTTTTGTACGACATCAAGCTCATTCTCAAAACCATTGCCATCGTGTTCAATCGCCGCAGTGGTGCTGTTTAGTCCCAAATGGGAACTCTAGCTCTATCGACCGACCCCTGGCGGGGATGGTGCAGACTTCTTGAAAGTGCTGCAGTTGCCAGATCCTCGGTCGCGATCGGGGTGTGAGCTTTTCAAAATTTTGTTGACTTATGCAGTCAGACTTTCTGATTCGACAATCGTCTCTGCAAGTGACCAGCGATCTCAAGGCGCTGGAGACGGTTTTGGCGTGGCTAGAGCAGTTCAACCATCCCGATCTCACCCAAGAAACCTGGTGGCAATACCAGGTCATGGTGGCTGAAGGCTTCACCAATGCGGCCCGCCATGCCCACCAGCACCTACCAACAACAACGCCCATTCTCCTAGAAGTGCATCTCTACACACAGGCGATCGAGATTCGCATTTGGGATCAGGGGCTACCCTTCGACTTGCCTGGGAAACTGGCAGACCTGCTACAGCAACAGCCGCTGCTCGACCCCCTCGAACAAGAATCAGGACGGGGCCTGCTGTTTTTGCACCGCTTGAGCGATGAGCTGAGCTACTCCCCTGTGGAGCCCCAAGGCAACTGCCTACTTCTGCGCAAGTACCTGGTCACGGCGCCTGCACCCTACTCCTAGCTGGACGCCAATGGGTCCGGCCATGGGCGATCGCCCGCCTAGCGCCAATGATGCCCAATTTTAAAAGCTTGATCCCCGACAGGAGCCAGCTTGAGTTCTCAGCGCTAGGGCCAAGTTTAAAGAAAGTGTAAATGGGCGATCGCGTCTCAGCCGTCTTATTGCCTATCTCAAGGCAAGATAGACTCTGCGCGATTCCTGAAACGCACCTCGAAATCCACTTTCCGCCATCCAACCAAAAGCAGATTTTTCGCGGCCCCAAATTCTCCCCAGAGTATGATGGCTGTAACTGTCTACCACCCGCTTGCATGACTGAGTCAGCCTCTCAGGCCGAGATCGTTTGTGCTCACGTCTTCATTTCAGGCATTGTGCAGGGAGTTGGATACCGCTTTGCCGTGCTCGATCAAGCGAGCCGCCTCGGAGTCCAGGGCTGGGTCCGTAACTGCCGCGATCGCCGGGTAGAAGCCCTTTTTGAAGGAAACCCAGAGGCCGTCAAAGCCCTCATTCGCTGGTGTCACAATGGCCCCCCTGCTGCTCGAGTATCCGATGTAACCTTCACCTATGAAGTCCCCAAAGGCATCGAAGGGTTTGAAATTCGGCGCTAAGTCCAGCTTCGTCAAACGCTGACCAAACTTTAAAGGATTCGTAGAACGCCTTTAAAGAATTGAGATCCATTCCTGACCTTTGCCAGTCTCACTGAAACTTCGTTCAGGCATCAGCCCCCATGAAGATTTCCCAAACGCTAATCTGTAGCGTTTCCTGGGGAAACCTATCTGTATGTAAAGTGTAATCGGCATCCTACCGTTCCCTGCCTCGCTCTTGCCGGAACCAGCCCAGAGGACGTCATCGCGAGCGTCCTACCGTGAATAGCCGCCAAACCTATGCGTGTTCTGATTTATTCCTATAACTATCATCCCGAACCCATTGGCATTGCGCCATTGATGACGGAGCTCGCCGAAGGCCTTGCGGCCCGAGGGCATCAGGTCCGGGTGATTACGGGTATGCCCAACTACCCAGAGCGTCGAATTTATCCCACATACCGCGGCAAGCTCTACGCAACAGAATACAAAAACGGTGTGCGGATCGACCGGAGCTATGTGTGGGTCAAGCCCAAACCCGGCCTGCTCGATCGCATCCTGCTAGATGCCAGCTTTGTGGTGACGAGCTTTTTTCGGGCGCTGGGGAGCTGGCGGCCAGACGTGATCTTGCTGACGGTGCCGCCGCTGCCGGTGAGCGTGCCAGCGGCCTTGCTGGGCTGGCTTTATCGGTGTCCGGTGGTCCTGAACTTGCAGGATATCTTGCCGGAGGCGGCGGTGCACGTGGGCCTGCTAAAAAATAAGGCCATGATCCGCGTGTTTGAGGCCCTAGAGCGCTTCGCCTACCGCACGGCAGACGTAATTAGCGTGATCACAGACGGCTTCACGGAAAACCTGGTAGGCAAGGGCGTTTCTCCCGACAAAATTGTCTGCATTCCCAACTGGGTGAATGTGAATTTCATTCGCCCGATGCCCAAGGAGAATGCGTTTCGCGCGGAGCACGGCCTCCAGAATAAGTTTGTGGTTCTCTACTCTGGCAACATTGCCTTGACCCAGGGGCTGGAGACGGTGATCGAGACGGCGTCTCGCTTGGGGCACTGCCCAGAGATTGTGTTTGTGATTGCGGGAGAGGCCCAGGCGCTGCAAAAACTCCGCGACTACTGCCAGGCCTGCGGCGTCACGAATGTTTTGCTGCTGCCCTTCCAGCCGCGAGAGCGGCTGCCGGAGATGCTGGCGGCGGCGGATGTGGGCTTGATTGTGCAGAAGCACAATGTGATTTCGTTTAATATGCCGTCGAAGACGCAGGTTCTGCTGGCGAGCGGTCGCCCGATTTTGGCGTCGGTGCCGGCGGACGGAACGGCGGCTCGAGCGGTGCGCGAAAGCGGAGGTGGTCTGGTGGTGCCGCCGGAGGATCCGGGAGCGCTGGCGAATGCGGTGATGGACCTGTACAAAAATCCTCGAACGGCGGAGGCACTGGGCCAGCAGGGACGGCGGTTTGCCCTGGAGCGCTACGCTTTCGAGCAGTCACTCAATCAGTATGAGGCGCTGTTCAAGACGATGGTGGCGGGGACGGTGGTGACGCCGCCCGCGATCGCGCCTTCGACGGGCGTGACCCACTAAGGCGACGGCGAATCAAGCCGGTTGAGAATCAGCTGAGACGGGCGATCGCCGCCGTGATCGAGGCGCAGGGTGACAATTTGGGCGGTCAGTGTGCGGGCGCTGTGGGCGCGATCGCCGGTCCCCGGATTGACCGGGAAGGCCGGAAAGCAGGCGGCGCTCAGGCTCAGGCGCAGGGCGCTGCCCGGCGCGATCGTCTGGCAGGTGGGCTGGAGCGCAAGGGCGATCGGCTGAGCCTGGGGGGTATCGATGCGCCGATAGCCCTGGCTAAAGGCGTAGACGCGCCCGTCGGGCAGCACTTCGGAGAGGACCGCGCACAGGTCAAAGCTGGGCACATCGGCCTGACAAAAGACTTCAAGCCTCAGATCGCCCGCTAGGCAAAGCTCGACGTCGAGCGGCGCGCTGCTGTAGGTCAGCACATCGCTGCGGCAGTCCACCGCGCCGCGCTCGACGGGGCCAGCGGGAAAGCTGGCGTGGCCCCCAGCGGCGGGGACGGGCCGCCACGGATCGTGGACCCAGCGATCGCGCCCTGCCTGAGACGGCGGCTGGGGCGTTAGGCGTCCATCATCGGTGCGGATGCCCGCTTCTCCGTGACTGGTCAAGAAAAAGCGCTGGGGATGGGCGGTGGGCCAGCTTGGCAGCGATCGCCACTGATTGCGCCCCATCTCAAACAGCGTGACCGGCGGGCGATCGCCCCAGGCCTCGGGCTGATCCTTCAGCCAGCGATCGAACCAGGCGATTTGCCAGCGATCGACCGGGCTCTCGGCGGCGGGGCCGTAGTCGCGATCGCCCACCCGCCGACCCCAGGGCAGGTGCCCCCAGGGCCCCACCAGCAGCGCCTGGGATTTCTGGCTATGCTCAGCGCGATCGCGATAAAAGCGCAGCGTGCCCCGCAAATAGGTGTCAAACCAGCCGCCAATGTGCAGCATCGGCAGATCGACGGCGTCCATTTGGCCCTGGGGGGAGAGCGATCGCCAGTACTCGGCCTGCGGGTCTGGGTGAGCCAGCCAGTCATGATAAAAGGAGTCCGGCGCCAGATCCCGCAGGATCTGGGGATTGGCGGGGACCGGCCCGCCCAGGGGAAGCTGGCGAGACGCCGCCAAGAGGGCGTGGTACGCCGCCTCATCCCCGCGCCGCCGCGCTGTTTCAGTGGCTAGCTGCAAGGCCCAGCCCAGATTCATTTGCAGGCAAAAAGCGCCCCCCTCATAAGCCCAGTCGCGGTGGAGGTCGTAGCCGATCATGGCGGGACACAGGGCCTGGAGCTCCGGCGGACGGGCGATCGCCGCGTACAGCTGCGTCATGCCCTGATAGGAAAAGCCATACATGCCCACCCGCCCCGAGCTGCCGGGAAGCGCCGCCGCCCAGCGCACCGTGTCTTCGCCGTCGGCAATCTCATCGGCAAACAGGCGAAAGGTCCCCTCGGAGGTGCCCCGCCCCCGGACGTCTTGGATCACAACCAGATAGCCGTGGGCAGCGTACCATTCGGGATGGGCGTACACCACGGTGGAGGCGATCGCCCGTCCGTAGGGCTGGCGCATCAGCAGCACCGGAAACGGCCCTTCCCCCTCGGGGCGATAGAGATCGGCATCCAGGCGCACCCCATCGCGGGTGACCATCGAGACGGTTTCCTTGGGCTTGACGGGCAGCATAGCGGGCGATCGCACCAAATCCACAGCTTGTTCACCATATCAAGTCTCGGCAGGATGCGCCCTGGGGCCGACTGTGCCAAAATTGGGCGATCGCTGTGGGCATCTCCCCGGGCTGCCCCACCTGCATTTGTTTTGGACTTCTCCTGGGAAAAAGGTCAGGGCCGTGAACTTTACGATTCAGAACGCGCTTATTCCGGTTGAGACAGGGTATGAAACCGTTGATGTTCATATCACCGCGGGCCGCATTGGCGCGATCGCCCCGCACCTCGACCCCCAGGGCACCCTCATCGACGGCACTCACAAGCTGCTGCTGCCGGGCTTTGTCAACGCCCACACCCACTCCTCCGAAATGTGGCAGCGCGGCATCATCCCCTCGGTGCCGCTGGAGCTGTGGATCGCCGAACTCTACGAATTCGCGCCCCTCGATCCCGAGCATATGTACCTGAGCGCTCTGGGAACCGCCGTCGAAACGCTGCTCTCTGGGGGCACCTGCGTCGTCGATCACGTGGTGCCGATCCCTGGCAAAGAAATCGAGAGCGTGGCGGCGGTGGCCCAAGCCTATCAAGAAGTCGGTATTCGCGCCTTCGTCGGCCCCCTGATCCAAGACCAAGTGGCGGGTGCTGGTATGCCTGCGGGCAGCAGCCCCAGCGACATTGGCCGCTGTCTGCGATCGACCCGCGAGACCCTAGAAATCCTGGAGCAAATAGCCCAGCGGTTCCATGAACCCGACGCGGGCGTGAGCATCATGACAGCGCCCACAGGGATTCAGCTGTGCTCCGATCGCCTCTTTGAGGGCTGTGTGGAACTGAGCGATCGCTACCAGCTGTGCCGCCACTCCCACCTCCTGGAAACCAAAGCCCAAAAGCTCCTCGCCCAAGAAAAATACGGCTGTAGCGCCGTGCAGCATCTCAAAGAAATCGGCTATCTAGGCCCCCAGACCTCCCTGGCTCACTGCGTGTGGCTGGAGGACGCCGAAATCGACATCCTCGCGGCCACCCAGTCCACCGTGGTGCACAATCCCCTCAGCAACCTGCGCCTGGGCAGCGGGATTGCGCCCCTGCTGACCTATCGACAGCGCGGGGTGAACGTGGCCTTTGGCTGCGACGGGTCCGCCAGCAATGACGCTCAGGATCTGCTAGAGGCGATCAAAATCGGCTCGATTTTGCACAACATCACTGACTTTGACTATCGCCAGTGGATCACGCCCCGTCAGGCAGTCGAAATGGCCTCCCTGGGCGGCGCCAAGGGCCTCGCCTCGGGCGATCGCTTTGGCTCCCTCACGGTGGGCAAAGACGCCGATCTCGTGCTCTACGACCTCACCAGCCTGTCGCTGCTGCCCCGCACGGACCCCATTGGGCTGCTGATCCTGGGCCGCCCAACCAATGCGATCAGCCATAGCTGGGTGCGCGGCCGCCCCGTGATCGCCGACGGCCAGATCACCACGACCGATGTTGCTCACCTGCGCCAGCGCCTGTTCGAGCTGTCGAGCTGGATTCCCCAGCGCCAATCCAAGACGGTCCAGGCCATTGAGGCCCGCTACCGCAGCGTGATGGGCCTGCCGGACTAGGGGCCACGGGGTGGGCGATCGCCCCTGAATCCCTGAAAAAATAAATCTGCATAATTTAACGGCACTCCTGCCCGCGCCTTGCTCCAATAAAAGCAGAAGCGTTTGAGAAGCAGGATGGGACTCAAGGGGCAGTTTGCGCGCTGGGTCAGCGTGCTCGGCCTAGCGGGATTGGTGGCCTGTAGCGGCCTGACTTCAACCGATATTGCAACCGATATTGTGGGGGAGGCAACCCCAATGAACCTCGAAAGTACTGCTTTTGCAGCGGGCAGCGAAATCCCGTCGCGCTACACCTGCGATGGCGACAACCGATCGCCTGCCCTGACTTGGGAAGCGCCGCCCGAAGGCACCGGGAGCTTGGCGCTGGTGGTTGAAGATCCCGATGCCCCTGGAGGGACCTTTGTGCACTGGCTGGTGTACAACCTGCCCCCCGAGACGCGATCGCTGCCCGAAGGGGTGACGCCCGACAGCCGCTTGGCCAATGGTGCGCTCCAGGGCAAGAATGACTTTGGCAAAGTCGGCTACGGGGGGCCGTGCCCGCCTCGGGGCACGCACCGCTATTTCTTCAAGCTCTATGCTCTCGGTTCGCCCCTCAATTTGCCGCCAGCAGCGCTCAAAGGCGAAGTGCTCAAAGCGATGCAGGGCAAGGTCTTGGGCCAAGCAGACTTGATGGGGCGCTACACGCGCCAGCGCTAGAGCACGGCCCAGCGGAAGCGCGATCGCCCTTAGAAGGGCAAAACTCGGCATTTTGGCCAGTTTTGGCCGGTTTGGGGCTCTAGGCACGCTAGAGCCTGGGAAGCTCCCGGTTTGGAATCCCAGCAGTTGTTGCTAAAATTTTCGATTAGCTTTCAGGTTTGTGACAAAACATTGCGCGATCGCCTGGAAGTCGAGTCGTCAACAGACGGCAGTGGGGTGAGGTTCCTTCCAGTAAAAATGTCCGGATTTGCGTCTAGGCGATCGCATGGGTTAAAAACCCTCGGAGTCGCCTGAAAGCCGTTCGCTCTCTTACAACCATCTCCGTGTATAAATATCTTCTCCCCCTCGGTGTTTTGGCTGTGACCGGTGCGCCCGTGGTGGCAGCCCCCCAACCAGCCGCCCTCGTGGCGCAAGCTAGCTCTGATCAGGAGCTGCGCGATCTCCTCAAGCAAGGACGAGAATTAGTCCAATCCGGGGACCTGACAGGAGCGCTGGCCGCCTACGAGCGCGCCGCCACCCTGTCCCAGGACAATCCCCGCATCTTCTCTGGGATTGGCTATGTGCAGGCGCGTCAGGGCAACTATGCTGCTTCGGCAGAGGCCTATCGGCGGGCGATCGCCCTCGACAACAAAAACGCCGATTTCTACTACGCCCTCGGGTTTGCCCTGGCCAACCAGGAAGACTATCGCGGAGCCAGCGACGCCTATCGGCGATCTGCCCAGCTCGATCCCAAAAACATTAATGCCCACCTCGGCCTAGGAACGGTCCTCTATCGCCAAGGAGATCCCGCAGGCGCCCTTCAGGCCTATCGCCAGGTCACCAGCCTCGACGCCAAAAACTGGCAGGCCTACGAGTCCATTGGCTCGATCTATTTGCAGCAGGATCGTCCCCAGGATGCGCTGCGCTCGTTCCAGCAGGCCTTGGCGATCGCCCCCAATAGCGGCAACGTCCACCTCAAGCTTGGCGTCACCCAGCTTCTGATGGGCAATACCCAAGCGGGCATCGCCTCTCTTGAGCGCGCCGCTGAGCTAGAGCCCCGCAATGCCGAGGTGCATCTGCAAGTGGGTAAAGTCCTCCAGGCCCAGGGCCAAAATGAAGCGGCCCTCAACTCGCTGCGGCGCGCCGTGGCCCTGCAGCCAAACTTGGCCGAGGCCCAAGCCGCGATCGGCGAGGTGTACATCAACCAAGAAGACTACCTCCGGGCGATCGTCGCCTACCGACGGCTGCTGGAAATTACCCCCAACAATCCCACGGCCTACTACCAGCTCGGCGTCGCCCTCAAAGGCCGCGATCGCCCCCAAGAAGCCAAAGAAGCCTTTAACCGGGCGCGGGATCTGTTCCGTCAGGCCAACGACGCAGAAGGCTTGCAGAAAGCCGAAAGTGCCCTAGACGGCCTGAATTAAGCCCAGCGGCTTTGCCCGAATCTTCCAGGCCCTTGATGATCTCAAGGGCCTTTTTTGAATCTCGGTGCGGCGACTCTCTGGCATTGGTTGAGCCGCTACATTAAGGTCACTGCCTGCTGAAGCTCGTGCTTGGTCGATGGCAGCACTCACTTTTATCTTCTGCGAGATCTGTGTGAACGCAGAGCCGTCTTTTTCGTCTCCTTCGGCTATTGAGCAGCGCTATAGGCGACTCCAAGCAGAACTCATTGGCGGTGTGGTGGCCTTGGTGGGCGTGTTTGTGGCCGGGACGCTGTGGTATTGGCTGGTAGAGGGCTGGCCCTGGACCGACGCTGCCTACATGACCATGATCACCCTGGCGACGGTGGGCTACGGCGAGATCCATCCTCTGGGCGATCGCGGTCGATTGTTTACGATGACGCTTATTTTGCTGGGCGTGATTAGCATCGGCTACATCGTCAACCGATTTACAGAGGCTCTGATCCAGGGCTACTTTCAGGAAAGAATTCGACTGCAACAGCGACGGCGGCTGATGGACACCCTAGCCAATCACTACATTATTTGCGGGTTCGGTCGGACCGGCCGGCAGGTAGCTCTAGAGTTCGCGGTCGAGGGAATCACCTTTGTGGTGGTAGACCTCGATGGGGCGCTGCTGCAAACAGCCCAAGACCTGGGATATCCGGCGCTCCAGGGAGACGCGACGCTGGATGAAACCCTGTTGCGGGTCGGGATCGACCGGGCTGCGTGCATCGTGGCGGCGCTGCCGTCCGACGCCGAGAATCTGTACACGGTGCTCTCTGCCAAGACCCTCAATCCCAAAATTCGCGCGATCGCCCGCGCCAGCACCGAGGAAGCCGTGAAGAAAATGCGGCGAGGCGGGGCTGATGTGGTGATCTCGCCCTACATCACGGGCGGAAAACGCATGGCAGCGGCGGCGATCCGGCCCGAAGTGATGGACTTTTTGGACGGGACGCTGACGGGAGGCGATCGCGCCTACTACCTAGAAGAATTCTTGATCGATCCGGAGACCTGCCCCTTGGTTGGTCTCTCCCTGCGGGACGCGCGCCTGCGATCGCAGTCCGGCGCCCTGGTGCTGGCCATTCGGCGCTCTGAGGGCGCCCTCACCGTGGGGCCGACCGCAGACACCCAGCTATTGCCGCGCGATGTCATCATTTGCCTGGGCACCGCTGAGCAGCTCCGCAGCCTCAACCAAATCCTCAGCCCGAGGCAGGGAAAAAAACTGCGCCTGCCTCGTTCGAGTTCGAGCTAAGGGCGATCGCCCCTAGTCCAGCTTCAGCGCATTCACGGGCACCTCGTCCCAGGTTTCGACCGTGCGCATCCGCGCCACCCAGCCTTCGGCTTTTTGCTGGGGCGTCAGATTCTGCTCAAAGGACTTGTGGCATTCCTTCGCGTGAGCCTCGCTCTTGCTGGCAATGCAGGAATACAAAATTCCGATCGGATCAATCTGCTCATTTACCCAGATTGTCATGGTCTCCCCCTAAAAATCGTGTCGGCAGACTCAGGCTTGCGCCGCTTCCATGGTCTACCGAAGTGCTGAGGGGAGCAAGGGGCGAAAGACCTTTGTTCACACAAAGCCCGCTAGGCCTCTAGCGCGTGCCGCCGCTGTCGCTTGTGGTTGGGCCGCCATCGACGGTGGGCGTGTAGTCCTCCGCCCACGCGGGCTGAAACCACAGGCCTACAACCATCACAACCATCAAGCCATTCATCAGCAGCGCGATCGCTGTTTTTGGAGGATTAAGCCTAAACTGAAAACTCGAGGCTAGAGAGGCGTTCATCAGCAGTAACCGAGGCTGGGGAACAAATGGACGAAAGCCGGAAAGTGAGGGCGAGCGAGCGGGGGACGTTGATGATACTATGCCGTACTCTCCACCCCCAAGGATGTGATAGCCCATCCACTACAAGCGTGATGTTGGGGTCCTTTGCGAGTGACTAAAACCCCTGACCCTTGTGCCCAAATCAGGAATAATGAGTGACTCAGATCACAAAGCTTCTTGCACATCCATCGTACTTGCAGATCCGATAACTGAGTAGCGGACCATCAATTTCAACCCACTGTCCGCAAGGCTGCTACTCCTTTTTACGGGGCCAAAGTACTCAAAGCCGGATCAGTGACCCGACAAATTCGCCAATCGGGTAGCAAAGTTGCCCCGATCCGCTGATAAAACTCAATGGCCGGTGCGTTCCAGTCGAGAACATTCCACTCTAGGCGGCCATAACCGCGATCGCGGGCCACCTGGGCGACCCCCTGGATCAGCGCTTTGCCTATCCCTTGACCGCGATAGTCCGAGCGCACAAAGAGGTCCTCAAGATGCAAACCGGGACGAGTCAGGAACGTGGAATAGGTTGGAAAAAAGAGGGCGAAGCCCACCAGCTGGTGACGGACTTCAGCCACTAGCACTTCGGCATAGGGGCGATCGCCAAACAAGTGGCGCTCCAAGTCCGCCTCAGTCCCCACCATTTCTGGGAGCAGGCGCTCGTAGTCTGCCAAGTCCCGAATGAGTCCGAAAATTGCCCCTGTATCCGTCGAGACAGCCGGACGTATCAGAAAATTTGCAGACATTGCCCTCCTCGAATTCCCTTCAGTCACTAAACTTGCACAGACATATACCCACCCAATCCTACACGCACAATCACTAAAATTCTGCATCCGTCTTTACCTTGAAATCCCAAAAATCTCAGGATTTTCTAGGAAGCCTTAAGGTTCACGACCTCAGAATGTCAGCGATCGCTCAAAAACCGACCAAAAACTTCATCGATCAGCGAGGATGCAGCGCCGTTCCTATTTCAGCCAGCCCTGCAAGCGTCGGGCGACCTGAGGCCGCCGCAGTTTGCGCATCGCTCGAGTCTGGATCTGGCGGACCCGCTCTCGGGACAAATTGAAAATGTTGCCGACCTCCTCCAGCGTATGGGTTTCGCCGGTCTCAATGCCGTAGCGCAGGCACACAATCTCTTTTTCGCGCTCCGTGAGGACCTCGCTGAGCACCTCAGCGATTTCCTGGCGCATCATGCGCTCGCTCATCTGGGCTTCGGGCGATCGCGAATTGTTGTCCTCCAGTAGATCTACGAGCTCCGTATCCTCTTCGCGGCCCACCCGCACGTTCAGCGACAGGGACTGGCGGCGCACCTGCAACAGCTGCTGGAGCTGCTCTTCCGTGATTTCTAGGACCGTTGCCAGCTCCGCCTCCGTCGGCGGGCGCTTGAGGTCGCGGCGCAGCTCTCGCTGGGCCTTCTTGAGCTTGTTGAGCTTCTCGACGATGTGGATCGGTAGCCGGATCGTGCGGGCATCGTTGGCGATGGTGCGGGTAATGCCCTGACGAATCCACCAGTAGGCGTAGGTCGAAAATTTGTAGCCCTTGTCGGGGTCAAACTTCTCCGTGGCCCGGTTGAGGCCCATGGCTCCTTCTTGAATCAGATCTAGAAACGGCACCCCCCGATTGAGGTAGCGCTTGGCGATGGAGACCACCAGCCGCAGGTTCGAGCGGATCATTTTGCGCTTGGCGACCTGGCTGCGGTGCAGCCGCTGCTCTAGCTGGCGCTCGGTCAGGCCCAGCGCGTCGGCGAGTTCTGCCTTGTTGGGGCGGCGGCCGTGCTCTTCTTCAAATTGAGCTCGCAGCTCCTCGATCTCGTTGAGCTGCTGAATGTGGCGCGCCAGCTCGACTTCTTCGTCTGGCTTCAAGAGGGGGTAGCGAGCCATCTCCTTGAAGAAGGCGCCGACGGCGTCGTCGGAGGCATCTTTGCGATAGCTGCTGGTGCGGGTGCTGGGGGCAAGGGAGGTCATGGCTGACTCCTCGGTCAAATGGTCTTCGGTTAAACGGTCTTCAAAAGTGCTAGGAGCGTCTTCGGTTGGGGGATGGCGAAGCGTTGTGTCAGTGTCCATAGCCGTCAAATACTAAATCGGAACTGAAAAGAGCTGAAACTCAAAAAGGGTCGCTTTTCTCCTGGGGGCTTGGGATAGGAGGAAGAGCGATCGCGAATCAAATAATGGTCTGAGCTTGAATCAAAGCGGTTGTCAATGAAGGCTCAGATCTGGCGTAGATTGAGGGCTTCTAAAGAGTGCTGAAAGTGTGCTCAGGTGAAGAAAACTGATTTTGCTTGATGATATCAGGCAAATTTTGAGATTTTGGAGGCCTAGGAGCCTTCTAAGTACAAAAACAAGCATTTTAAAAAGCCAGATGCTCTAGATTTCCGTCAGTCGTGCTGGATTCGGCGTCATCAGTAACGCTCTGAGCCGTTATTCAGGATTTCATGAATAAAGATTAGGATTTCCTTAAGATTTCTCGTTTGGGACGGGCTAAGCAACTGAACAATTGCCATAGAAAAGTGCCAAGAGAATGGGTTTGCGCAGGTCTATTCATGCTGAAGTTAAAAGCGTATACCGCAGGATTTGATTCTGAATTCGAGGAAGAGAAATGAGGATGTGGTCTGCTTCTAGAATCCCACAGGAAAAAGGTTTTGCTGATCTATCAACGGGGAGAAATTAAACTTAAAAAGACTGTTTAGAAATAATTTAGGGTGATGCTAATGTTCTGGAAATTGTATGCCAAATGAGGGATAAGAAAATCTATCAAAATAAACTCTAAAACCTGGCTTGAGTCAATGACAGGGTGCCAAAAATATGGGCCTACGGACAGAAATAGGTATGATTTTTAACCCATCAGGCTGATGATTTGAAGCTCTCTAAAAGGGGGACTGCTGATCCCCGAGAGGCTCTGGCGGCGATCGCGATCGCCTGCGGACTGATTTAGGTCTTTGGCAGGTGGGAGGCAGAGCGGGCCTACCGCAGCCATTGATACGTGCTCGCTGGCCCGCCCTACGCCAAAGCCCCGGAACTATTGCAGTTCCGGGGCTTTGGCAAAAGGAAGACGCTAAGGGCGATCGCTAGCTGCGAAAGCGGCTTTTGGGGACGCGGCCGAGCTGGTAGGCACCCGCGCGATCGAGCTCTTGGTAGTCACCTACCCGGAGACCGAGCTGGCGCATCCGCTCGGGATAGGCCAGCACCAGTACAGTGTCGGAGCTGCCAGGGGGTGCGGCGGTCTGAGCAAGGTACTCTAGGGCCGACTGAGTGCGGGCAAAGTACTTGACTGGGCTACGGGTGTAGAACACCACGCTGGGTTTCTTGAAGCCCACCATGACGAGCTCTTCGTTGGGCTGGCGCAGCTGCACCACGGTCTCGGAGAGCTGACGCAGGGGCTGCTGACGCTCGGTGTCAAACAGCGTGGCGACGGGCAGCAGCACCAGCAGGATAAACAGCACCAGCCCCGCGAGGTTGACGCTCCAGAGCCAGCGGCCCTGGCGCCGCCAGAGCAAGAAAATCCCCACCAAGGCGGCGATCGCCCACAGACCGCAGCCCAGGGTGACCAAACCCGATCGCTGCAGCAAGATCGGGAAGTTTGGCATGGCCGGATCTTTGATTTGATCGACCACCGTCTGGCCGTAGCCCAGGCCCCCAGCCAGCAGACCCATCACAAGGATATTCAGCCAGGCGCTGACCAGAAAGCCCCAGCGGTGGCCGCTTTGGGGTGCGGGCTCGGAGTCCCCAGCGGCGTCGCGGCTGGCAGAAACGGGCGGCGCGATCATGCGCTCGCTCCACAGCAGCCCCACCAAAATCGCGGCGGCGGGCATCAGCGGCAGCACGTAGCTAGGCAGCTTGGTGACGGCAATGGTGAAGAAGCCAAAAATGCCGGCAAACCAAAAGAGGGCGAACATGCCCAGGTGGGTATGGCGCGGCTGCAAAACCCACTGGGACCGTTTCCAGAAGCGCAAACGGGCGATCGCCACCGGCAAAAAGATCGACCATGGCGCAAAGCCCCAGCCCACCACGATGAAGTAGAAATACCAGGGCGCGGAGTGGTTGTTGACCACGCTCGTAAAGCGCTCCAGGTTGTGATAGCCAAAGAACGAGTCGATGTAGGCTTCTCCGTTGGCGGCGATCACCGCGATGTACCACGGCAAAACCAGGCCCAGCACCAGGGGCAAGCCCCAGATCAGGCCCATTTCCCGCAGCACGCGCCAGGTCCCCATGTAGGCCACAAAGGCCAAAACGATCAGGCCTGGGAGCACAATGCCCACCGGTCCCTTGGTCAGGACGGCCAGGGCAATCAGCAGATAAAAGGCCAAAAACCAGCCCCGCTGGACCTGGGGCCGCTCAGGCTGGGCATAGCCGACGAAAAAAGCCAGCAGCGCTGTCCCCATGCAGCCGGACAGCAGCATGTCCGAGACGCCCACCCGGGCCCAGGCGATCGTCTCGGGTGCGAGGGCGATCAGGGCGCTGCCGATCCAGGCGGAGAGCCAGAGGGGACGGGTGTAGAGCGGGGCCGCCGTGGCGTCGGCCGCCTCCTCTTTGCCCAGGCGAGGATTGGGATAGCCGAAGCGGCGCAGGACGTAGAAGCCAAAGGCCATCAGCCCAAAGGCCGCGATCGCCGACGGCAGGCGGACGGCCCACTCATTGACCCCGAGCACGGTGTAGGCGATCGCCTGAAACCAGTACACCAAGGGCGGCTTATCAAAGCGCGTCTCCTCGTTAAAGTACGGCGTGATCCAGTCGCCCGTCACTGTCATTTGGCGAGACGCCTCCGCAAATAGCGGCTCCGTTTCGTCCACCAAGCCAATGCTGCCGAGCTTCAGAAAAAAGGCCACAAAGCCTATCCCAACGAGCCACAGAACCGAAAAGCTCCAGAGGGCCGTGGGATGGCGCTCCCAAGACTGAAAAAATCGATGAATTGGACGATCAAGGCTAATTTTCATGAAATTCGAGGAACAAACAGTGAACGGGCCAACCCAACCCGAGGGTAGCGCGCCAGCGCATTGCGCCGATGGTCTACCGCAAACTTCTGACCGCGGGCAAGACTTCAAGACGCATGTCTGCCCCGGGCAGTTGCAGTTGACTTGGATATTTTCCCAGACCCGTTCCTGCCAGGAAACGGTGTCCACCGTCTCGGTCCTCGGGAGACCAGCGATCGCCGTCTGAGGCCATTGCCGCTGCGGGGGCGATCGCTAGCCGATAGGCTTGACGCGCTGCACCCCGCCAAAGATGGCCTCCCCTTGCAACTCCGCCATCGCCGGATGGACTTCGATTTTAGTCACCGTGGCCAGATTGACAAAAATCGTCTCGGTTTCGGTGTGCAGCGTCCACCAGGGATGCTCCAAAATCCGGCGCACCATCTGCTGAAGATCGTTGGTGGTCGAAACGGTTTCGAGGGGAACGTTGAAGCTCTCGACTGTGCCGTTGAGGTAGTGAAAGGAAAAGATGACCGGAATTGCGCCGCTGGGGGCTTGCATGGTGCCTGTCCTTTCGAGAAGTATGAAATCAAAAAGCGTTTGACTCCTCTGGTGTACTGCGCCAAGGGCGATCGCCAAAAGCCTCTGGAGTTAGAACCTGGGCGATCGCCCCATCTCTCCGCCGCGATTCTTGCCAAAATCACGCATTCAGAACCGAGGACAGGGCGCTGCGCTCCGTCGCCGGATAGTGCAGCACCATCACCGACACATCGGGCCGCCGCCGCGCGATCGCCTCCGGCTCCGCCCCCAGCGCGTGAACCCCCATAAAATTCGCCTGGGTGCTGGCCGTCAAAATCAGCAAGTCATCGGTGCGCAGTATTTTTACCAGCCGGCTAACCGCATTGCCCCGCACCCGCTGGATTGGGGTGTCGCTCTCCAGCCCAAAGTCCTCTAGATCGCGGTGCTCTCGCACCGACTGGGTTTGAGCAAAGACGATGTGTAAGGGGGCCTTGAGCTCTGTCGAGAGGGTCTTGGCTAGGGACAGCGTCTGCCGCAGGACTGGTGACGGCTCGACCGGCTCGGCGATCGCCAAGAAAATTCGCGTCGTGTTTTGCAGCGGCTGACAAAAGCGGCTGATCAGCACCGGCACACTCGCGCGGCTCACCACCTTGTCGATCACGCTGCCAAAGAAATTTTCTCGATAGTTCGAGTAGCCCTTCCAGCCGCAGATAATCAGGCTGGCGTTGCGCTCTTGGGCGCTGTGCAAAATGCCCTGCTCGATAGAGCTGTCGACCCGGCCAATGGTTTCGACCTGGGTGACCGCCGCGTGGGCCAGGGTTTCGGCCGTCGTCAGCAGCTGCGTCTGGCGAATCCGGTCTGCCTCACTGAGATTGTCGCCGCGATCTTGGAGAATGTGCAGAGGCAGCAGCGTCCCCTGGGCTACCTTCGCCAAGATCAGGGCCAGATTGAGCAAATTGTCCTCGGTGCTGGGATTCGCGACTGGCACCAGCACGCGATCGCCCAGCGGCAGCGTACTGCTGCTCACGGGAGTTGATCTTTCGGGCTTGAGCTGGCGACCCCAGCGATCGGTGATCCAGGGCGAAGCCACGCAAGTCACCAAAATCATTGCGATCGTGCCGTTCACCGTTGCTTGGTCCACCAGCTTGATGTCAAAGGCCACCGTGATCGCCGCCAGGGTCGAAGCCGCCTGGGCCACCGACAGTCCAAACATCACCATGATGCTGGGAAACTTGAAGCCAAAAAACTTGCCCGGTCCCCACGCCGCCGCAAACTTGCTGATCACCTCTGCCCCGATCATCACCCCTGCGATCGCCAGGGCCTGGGGCTGCTTGATCAAAATCAGCGGGTCCACCAGCATCCCCACCGAAATCAAGAAAATCGGCACAAACAGCGTATTGCCAATGAACTGAATCCGATTCATCAGCGGGCTGAGCTGGGGCACGATCTGGGCGATGGCAATCCCCGCCAAAAACGCTCCCACAATGGGCTCCACCCCGATCAGACTCGCAATGTAAGACACCACAAACAGCGTCGCCACCACAAAGGTAAACTCCGCCCCCTCATCGTGGCCGAAGCGCCGAAAAAACCACCGCCCCAGTCGCGGCACGCCCCACAGCGTTGCAAAGGTATAGATCGCCAGGGACGGAATCAACGTCAGCCAGAAGCCCAAGGTGAGGTTGCCCTGGTTGGCTCGCACCACCACCGCCAGCACCAGCAGCGCCAGCACGTTGGTGATCAAGGTCGCGCCCAGGGTAGCCGTCACGGCTTGGGCTCGCATGATGCCGAGCCGCGTTAGAATGGGCAGCGCCAGCAGCGTGTGGGAGGCGAAACAGGAGGCGACCAAGATGGATGCCAAAACGCTGTAGCCCATCAGGAGCATGGCCCCTGTCCCGATCACCATGGGCAGAGCAAAGGTGGCCAGCCCGAAAATGACGGCCTTGTCGGCGTTGTATTTGAGGTCGTCCAGGCTGGTCTCTAGGCCGGCCAAAAACATCAAAAACAGCAGGCCAACGGTGCCTAGCAGAACGATAGTGCTGTCGCGCTCGAGGACGCCTAGGCCTGACGGCCCGACCAGAACCCCGGCCAGAATCAGGCCCACAATCCCGGGCATCCGGAGCCGCTCAAACACCAAGGGGGCGATCAGCATGATCGCCATGATCATCAAAAAAATCAGAACAGGGTCGGTGATGGGCTGGCCAAGCTGGCCGATCACGGGAGTCGCAACCCAGGCTAGGCTGGGGGCCCCAGATAGGAAATCAAACAAAAGGTTCACGCTGTCTTCCTCGCATCGCTAGCATCTGCGGCGTCTGTCGATCGCGTGCCACAATGGAAAGCCGGATTGAGTCTGGAAAAGTGCGATCGCGCTTTCAGCGAGCATTATCCCAGCAGAATCTATTCCGGCAACAGGTTTTTCGGCGTGGTGCGGGCGAAAATGGGGCTGCGAATCTACGGTAACCGACAACTCAAAACCCTGCCGGGACAGATGACGCGGCCAACGCCAGCGCGAGTGCGGGAGGCACTGTTCAACATTTGGCAGGGCGACGTTGTGGGCTGCCGCTGGCTGGATCTGTGCGCGGGCAGCGGGGTAATGGGCGCGGAGGCCCTGTGTCGAGGGGCGATCGCCGCAGTGGGGATCGAGCAGTCGGGGCGCGCCTGTGCCATTGTGCGCGACAACTGGCGGCAGGTGGCCACCCCGGAGCAATCTTGGCGCGTGATCCAGGGAGATGTGGCCCAGCGCCTGCGCAGCTTGGCGGGTCAGCAGTTTGATCGCATTTATTTCGATCCGCCCTACGCCAGCGATCTCTATCAGCCGGTGCTAGGGGCGATCGCCCAGCATCAGCTCCTGGCTGCGGGCGGTGAACTGGCGGTGGAGCACAGCCCCCAGCGCCAAGACTTTCAAGCGAGTTCGGGGCTCGTCGTGTGCCGGGTCAAGCTCTACGGCAACACCGCGCTCACGTTCTTTCAGAATCCTGAAACCCCCTAAAAACAATCAAGAGCTGGGCCGTGGGGGCCGCAGCTCTTGGTACGGGGCGCGATCGCCAAATGCTAGAGGTTGAATTGATTGCCGCGACGGTACTGCTGGTAAGCCGCAACAAACAGCCCTGCCAGGGTGATAGGGATCAGGCCCAAAACAATGCCTGAGAGCAGAGGTTCTACCACGGGAGATCTCCTTGTGAACGATTGATCAACAGTTTGACATTGATTGTAGGACTTTGGATATCGCCTGCTCTCGTGCCGCTGCTGTGGGGGGATGAATCCTGCCGGTCTTGTGCTCGGCTCAGCGTCCTGACCGGTAACGCTGACCCTCGAAGAAAATGAGAGGAAAACTTAAGAAAATTTCAAACTTGTTAGACTGCTGTCATCTAGACAACAAAATACCGAGGGATTGCCCAAGAAACATCCCTAAAAACTTTTAAGCTATGTTATCAAATTAATAAGCTATGTTATCCGGCGTCGATCCCGAAAACTCCCGTCAGCCAAGGCATTAGTGCCCGCCCGTCTGAAACGCTCAAGCTTTGATTTGGATAACCATAGCTCCCTTGGCTGAGCGAAACTCTGATATTTCCAGTCCGTTGCTACTTTTTGGCCAGAAATTTGGATAATCAGCTTGCCAAAACCGATATTGAGCTGCCGATCCAGCGGATCGCGATCGCAGTCATTGCGATGGGGCTGGCGATCCTCTTAGGAATCTTCGGTTGGCAGCGATTTCAGGCCTCTGATCCATACATCCAAGCCGTGCTGACCTCGCCGGGAGATCCGGTGCAGGGGCACGCCATCTTTCAGATCAACTGTGCAGGCTGCCACGGCTTAGAAGCAGATGGTCGGATCGGCCCCAGCCTAAAAGAAATCTCGACTCGCAAGTCCCGTGTCAGCCTGATTCAGCAGGTGATCAGCGGCAAAACGCCCCCGATGCCGAAGTTTCAGCCCAGCCCCCAAACCATGGCTGACCTGCTGGAATATCTCGAAAAGCTTTAAGGAGCCCCGATCGGGTTTGCCCGTAGAGGCTCGCGAGGTTTGGGCAACCGTTCCTACGCGTTTGTGAACGGGGAATCTCCAGCCATACGCAAAGCGTTAGCTGGATGAGCGTCAAAGGCTGAACTGCTGAGCATAAAAGCGGGCGTAGCGATCGCCCTGCTCAATGAGTTCCTCGTGGGTGCCTGCTTCCACGATCTGGCCCTGCTCGATCACCAAGATGCGGTTGGCTCGCCGCACTGTCGCTAGACGGTGAGCGATGATAAACACCGTGCGATCGCGCATGAGCCGCTCAAGGGCTTCTTGGACGAGGGCTTCGGACTCCGAGTCGAGGGCCGAAGTCGCCTCATCGAGGATCAAGATGCGGGGATTGAGCAAAACGGCGCGGGCGATCGCCAATCGCTGACGCTGACCCCCCGAGAGATTCACGCCGCGCTCGCCCACCCAGGTCTGGTAGCCGCTGCTGAAAGCACTAATAAATTGATGTGCGTTGGCAATTTTGGCGGCCTCTTCCACGGCCTTTTGGTCAAAGTCCGCCTGACCAAAGGCGATATTTTGGGCAATACTGCCCGAAAACAGAATGGTTTCCTGGGGAACGATGCCAATTTGTCGCCGCAGGCTCTGGAGCGTCACCTGACGAATATCGACGCCATCAATCAAGATGGAGCCAGCCTCCGGATCATAAAAGCGCGGCAAAAGATTCACTAGGGTCGTCTTGCCTGCCCCAGACGCTCCGACTAGGGCGATCATTTCCCCCGGCTTCACCTGCAAGTTGAGATCCTGGAGCACTGGCTGATCCGCCTGATAGCCAAAGCGAACCCCCCGATATTCCACGCTGCCGCTGACGGTGCTGAGGGCGATCGCGTCGGGCGCTTCGATCACGGTAGGCTGCAGCTCCAGCAGCTCAAAGATCCGGTCCACCGAGGCCTCGGCCTGCTTGAACTCGTTGTAGTTGCTCGTGGTCAGGGAAATGGGGTCGATCAGCAGCGCCACGGCGGCAATGTAGCTGATGAACTCCGCCCCGGTCAGGTTGCCCTCCGAAATCTGCCAGCCCCCCAATAAAAAGAGCAGCAGCACGCTCATGGCCTCCAGGAAGCCCACCACGGGAAACTGAATTGCCTTGAGCTGCTCGGTGCGGTAGCGGGCGCGGCGGTTGCGCTCGGCCTCCTGGCCAAAGCGCTGGCCCATATAGTCCTCGGCGGCGAAGGCCTGAATCAGCCGCATGCCGCTAAACACCTCAGTGAGCAGGGATGCCAGGTCCGAGATGCGGTTCTGGCTGCGCTGGGAGACGACCCGCAGCTTTTCGCCAAACCAGCCGATCAAGCCCGCCATCAGCGGCGCAATAATCAGGGTGCCCAGGGTGAGCTGCCAGTTGAGATAGACCATGTAGCCCAGCACGACGATCAGCTGGAGCACGCAGGGAATGAACTGGTGAAAGACTTTGTTAATGACTTCGCCGATGCGATCGATGTCTTCGGTGAGGCGGTAGGACAGGTCGCCGACCTTCGCCGACTCGAAGTAGCTGAGGCTGAGACTCTGGAGGTGCCGGTAAACGCGGTTGCGCAGGTCAAGGGCGATCGCGAAGGCGGCCTTGGCCATCAGGGCATCCTGGCCGTACTGCACCAGGCCCCGTATCAGGAAAATCACCGCCCCGAGCGCCGCGAACTGGGCGATCGCCTCCACATTGCCCTCGCCGATGAAGCCGCCCACTCGCCCGGCGAGCCACGCCAAAATCGGCCAAAACACCGTGAAACCCAGGGTGCAGCTCAAGGCCTGAGCAATGGTGCTTTGGTGGGGTTTCAGGTAGGGAATGAGTCGTTGGTAGTTGGAGCGGATCTTCAAGGCGGCGCGTCCTGAACAAAGGGTTTCTCTGTTTGACGCTATCAGGTTCGCTCAAGTTTTAAACGCTTTTGGGGCGATCGCGCCTGTCCGCGGCCTCTGGCAAGATGAAGAAAATACCGAGGAATCACAATCGTGGGACCGATCAAAGGCCGCAAAATCTGGAGTGTCAAAGTCTGGCTGGGAATCCTCTGTGCCCTTTGGGCGCTCACCTGGAGCGTGCCCGGGGCGATCGCCGCTGACCTGGATCTCGGCGCAAAAGTCTTTGAGGTGCACTGCGTCGGCTGTCACCTCAAGGGCGGCAACATCGTGCGGCGCGGCAAAACTCTCCAGCTCCGAGCTCTCCAGCGCAACGGCGTCGACACCCAGGAGGCGATCGCCGATCTGGTCACCCACGGCAAAAACAACATGTCTGCCTACGGCGATCGCCTCACCCCCGAAGAAATCCAGGCCGTATCCGCCTACGTCCTCGATCGCGCCCAGACCGGCTGGCGCTAGGACTGGCCCTAATACCGGCCCGCCAGCCCCCCAAAATGCCCAAAAAAACTGGCAAGGGAAACGCGTCCTTTGCCAGGGTACAGGGTGAAAATTTTTAGATGCGTTCAGTGACGTTTCAGGGGTCCAGCCTTATGCTCTGTTTCTACAGGGCTGGCTGGCCTGATTCCGGGCGATCGCCCCAAACTCGCGATCGACGCCCCTAATCTTCGCGCTCCGACTCACTGCGATGACCCAGCAACCGGTCCAGCATTCCCAGGGCGTCTGAGCGCGACTGTCCGGTGTTTTGCTCGTGGCGCTGCCAAAATGCTCCCCACCAGCTCCCAGGCTGCTGCTTCGAGCCGTCGTACTCCGTCGGGCGGCCCGTCTCGCCCTCTACCACTAGGCTCCCGACATAGTCGGCATCGGCATAGACCCGATCAATCTGAGCCCTGATCTCTTTCAAATCTTTCTCCGAGACCACGCCATTGCTGGTGCCCTTGTAGAACTGCACCGTCACCCGAATCGGGAAGCGCGGATCCCGCTCGATGGGCTGATTGTCGATCTCTGTGAAGGGACCCTCCACCGCACCGTGGCCAATCACCGCCGCCTCCACGTCGCTGGGGCCGCGGGTGCCCATCGACTCAGCTGCCAAGGGCGCTGCCATCGGCACCCCAGTGTTGAACTGGGAATAGTCAGGTTCGCGGTACTTGAGCGGCACCTGGATCAGCATCACCATATTCAGCCCCTCAGCGCTAGAAGAGGCCGTCGAGCTACCCTCGTTCCCGCTAGCTTCGAAATCGCTGATCCGCTGCCCCGTGAGACTGGCCCGCTCACCATTTTTGTTAAAGAAAAGCCGCTGTCCCCAGGTTCGGCCCGCGGCGAAGCCGTCTCGCTGGTTGTCGATGATCGTGACGCTGCTGCCTTCCCGCGTCGCCAAGATCGTCAGCACTGCCGGATTGCCCGCCGAAGACTGATAGTTGAAAAGAACGGGGTTGAATTCGGCAATGCCGCCCTTCGGAATCGGCAAAAAGCAGGCCTGGGCGCTGACTAGGGCATGGGTGTCGCGGTCTGCTAGCAGCGAGGTTTCGCGGCCTTTCCAGGAATTCGGTTCGCTCAGGTAGGACCGGAGGTTGCCCAGGAGTTCGCGCAGCGACACGCGCCGGAGGTCTTTCCCTTTTTCGTTGCCGACCAGGACAAAGAACTGATCCAGGGGCACGTCAGCCGACACGTCTGCAAAGTTGGGATGACGAATCACGGGCATGAGGCTGAGGTCGTAGGCGCCGGTGCGGGGATCGCGCTGCTGGACCTGGATGCTCATGTCGCTGATGTTGGGGCCAACGCTGGAGTTTTTGTAGCGTCCGGTGTCTTCCCAGGTGATGTTGAGAATATTGAGACCAAGGCGCTGGGCCAGAGCCTGAGCCTGGGGGTCTGCGGCCATGGCGACCGTCCGCTCGACGACTTGGCGATAGGCTGCGTAGGCGGCTTGGCCAGGGGACGAAGAACGCGGGGTGCTCATGGGCTGAGTGTTCTCGACGGCAGGAGAGGCTGCGGGCTGGATGCCCCAGGGGAGATCGCTCGCATTGACACTCTGCCAGGGCTGGGTGACGGCAATACTGAGGCTAGTAAGACACAGGAGGGTGAAGAGGGCCGGACGCATGATGGCAGTCTCCAAGACAGCAGAAGGCGAGAGTTCAGGACGATGGGCGATCGCTCTCAAGTTCCTTCTTCACTTTAAAGCTCCGGAATTACCGATTAGCTTGGGTTGCAGTTTTGGTAACCAAACGCACCCATCGAGCGATCGCCCGATGCCTAGCCCCCCAGGATTTCGTAGGTTTCAACCTCCAAAACAGGACCAATCATGGCCAAGGTCATGATGTCTTGGCGCACCTTGCCCCGGACTTTGGCGGTGATCCCCGCTTGTAGCAGGTCTTTTGGGGTGTTGCTGTGGAGCTCGTAGGTTTCGGCGTCGCTGACGAGGGCCCAGGCGCCCATGCCAAAGCCCTTGCGATCGATGGTGCCGGAGACTTCGATGGTCATGCGATCGCGTCCTCGGTGCGCAGAGCCAATCGGGCCAAGCCCAGACACAGCAGGGCGTTGATCCCCAAAAAGAGACGAGCGCCTAGGCCGCTACCCAGCCACATCAGGCTAGGGGCGATCGCCGCACTGGTAGCCAGACACACGCTGATCCCCAGGGCCGTGCCGATGGCGAACCAGCGGGCCTGGGGATGGCCCAGCAGCAGCAGGATCAAAAACCCTGGGATCAAGACGCTGGCAAAAATCGGATTCAGGGCGCTGGTGCCCTGAATGGCATTGCCCAGCTCGGGGATCGAGCTGCCCATCACCCGGAAAGGCCACTGGGGCGCATCAAATAGATACAGGCCCCGCAGGAAAAAGAGACCCGAGCTACCCGCGACCAATCCGCTGGCCATGCCCCAGCTCCACCGGAAGGGGAAGTAGCGCCGCAGAATCCAGGCCAGCAGATAGGAGCCCAGAACCATGGCGATTTTGGGGGCGATCGCCACTGCGCCACCATCGATCCAGAAGCGGGGATTGAGATAGCCGTTATCCCGCAGCCATCGGAAGAAATCTCGCGGCGAAATTTGCTGCTGACCCGCCAGCTTCACCGCTGCGCCCACGTCTAGCTGGCCCGCGCCGTAGTGGTTCAGGGGATCGCTGGTCACGGCCCGCGCCGACTCCTTCAGCACGCTGAGGACTTCATCGGGGTTCTCGACCCCCATGGCTTTCACCAGCGCCGCTGCTCCCGCCACGTGGGGCGCGGCCATGCTGGTGCCCTCAAAGGAGGCAAAAACCGCATTGCCCGTCTGGGGATCGATCGTGTTCTGCAAAATGCCGCCCAGATCGCCATCTTGCTTGGAGCCGCCCGGAGCCGCCAGATCCACCCCTGCCCCGAAGTTGGAGTAGGGGGCTTTGGCGCCGGTCGCGTCTAGGGCTGACACGCCGATCACGTGGGGATAGCGAGCGGGATAGCCCGCTGCGTTCTGACTGGCGTTGCCAGCGGCGGCGACGATCACGACCCCTTTGCTGTGGGCGTAGTCGATGGCTTCGGCCATCAGCTGGCTCTCGCCCGGGCCGCCCAGGCTCATATTGATCACGCTGGCCCCATTGTCCGCCGCAAAGCGAATTGCTTCGGCAATGTCAGCCACGGAGCCCCCACCGCTAGCCCCCAGGACTTTCAGCGGCATGATGCGGGCGCTGTAGGCGATCCCGGCGACGCCGTAGCCGTTGTTGGTGGCTTGGGCGATCGTGCCAGCGACGTGGGTACCGTGGCCGCTGTCGTCGTTGGCCTGGGCGCGATCGTTGACGAAGTCGTAGCCCTCGACAAATTCAGTGTCTTCGAGGTCGGGGACGCGGCTGACGCCGGTGTCGATGATGGCGACGGTGACGCCGTCTCCCTGGGTCTCATCCCAGGCGGCCTCGACGTTGATGCTGCGCAGGTTCCACTGCTTGTCGTAGTCAGGGTCATTCGGGACCGCGAGGGCCTGGTACTGATAGTTGGGCTCGATGTATTCCAGGTAAGGCTTGAGGTCGGACTGGCGCAGCGTCTTGAGCAAAGCGCGATCGCCCGTCACGATGTAGATATTGTCGCTCGTTGAAAAGGCGCTGTTGAGCTGAGGCGTCTTGCCGTAGCGCTGGCTGAGGGTGTCGAGCACCTCGCCAATTTCTGCTGCCCGGTCTTCCCGGAAATCCAAGATGAGGCTGTCGTAGGTGCCTCGATGGGCCAATCCTGAATAGTTTCCCAGAGCCCAGCCAAGCCCCAAGAAGAAGAGGAGGACCAGAACCAATTTCTTCATGTCGACGTGCCCGTATCCGGCAAGGTTGTTCACCACCATAGCCCAGGACTTTGGGAGCTCGCCCCCGTATTGCAGGCTAGTTACCTGAACCTTGGCTACGGAGGGCTGTCGGGATGGGGCGCTCTATGAGACGATGGTGCCGTTCCTCGGCAAGGATTGAGAAGGGGCATGGAGCGAGGTCTTCTGTGGCTGCCGCTGCTGGCGGTGTTTTTTTGGCTGGCGTGGTCGGGCTGGAACGAGTATCAAAAGGTCGAGGCCTATCGGCGCTGGGCGGCGGACTATGACAAGGCCAAGTACGATCTCTACGCAGTGCTGGGCCAGCAGGGCGATCAGCTCACCTGGGGGCTGCCGACGCGCCAAGGCCCGGTGAATCTCCAGCAGGTGTCCTTGGGAGAGGTGCGCGAGATCCGGCTCCAGGTGGACGGCCAGCCCGTTGCCGCCGAGAGCCTGCCCCAGAAAGCCCGCAAGATCGCCCTGGAGCTGGTTTTGGAGCGATCGCCCGCCGCATCGGTCTTGGTGCCGTTCACAGACCTAGAGATGGCCGGCCAGTGGGCTGCTTATCTAGAGCGAGAGCGATCGAAGTTTGCGGGCGATCGCCCCTAGTGTGCTCCAGCCCTTGCCGTACAATAATTCCTGCTTTGCACCAGCAGCGGAGCGTCTCCAGCTTTGCCGACTGCCGGAGCAATTAGCCACCCCCATTTCTAGAGCCACGCTTAAATTTTCCGGGTATCTCCTGTGTCCTGCGAAAGAATTTGAATTATCCGCAGTGGTTCAGAAACCGGTAGCGTGGTCTAAAGTGATGCTGGACGGCAAAGGCTCTAGGGCCAGCACGTGACAGCGCGTGTCTCAACAAAACTCCCTATCGCAGAGAGCTTAGGATGGCTAGTGGTATCGCTTCAGTTTCTCGAACAGAGTTAGCGCAGCGCCGTCAGCAGCTCCGGCGTCAGCGGCAGGTCCGGCGCCTACAAACTGGGTGGCGCTTCCTGGCCATTTGCGGGCTAGCAGGCGGCCTCCTGTGGGTGATCACCCTGCCAGCCTGGGTCATCCGCAAGCCAGAGCAGGTGCAAATCGAAGGCCATCAGCGCCTCTCGCCCCAAACGGTCCGCACCCTGCTGCCCTTGAATTATCCTGAATCCCTGCTGCGCCTCGAGCCCCAAGAGATTGCCGACCAGCTCAAGGCCAAGCCGCCCATTGCCGACGCGATCGTGACCCGCCAGCTCCTGCCGCCGAGCCTCACGGTGCAAATCCAGGAGCGCCAGCCTGTCGCGATCGCCCAGTCCACTCCCCAGAGCTCGAGCAGTGCCTCATCCGGCCTCCTCGACGCCGATGGAACGTGGATGCCCTTAGAGAGTTTTACCGCTCTAGAACAATCGTTCCAAAAACCCGCCTTGGTCGTCATTGGCGACTGGTCGCAGTACCATACCGATTGGTCTGCGCTCTATGAGTCCGTGCGGCGATCGCCCCTCAAAGTCTCAGAAATTGATTGGCGCGATCCGAGCAATTTAATTCTCAAGACCGACCTGGGGATCGTTCACTTTGGTTCCTATAATTCGAGATTTGACGAAAAGCTCCAAGCCCTCGATCGCATGCGTCAGCTTCCCAAGCAGCTCGATCTTAAGCAAATTGACTACATCAATATCACCAATCCAGAATCGCCCCTCGTGCAAACAAAACAAGGGAAAAACTAGCAAATACTGCGCTCAAGGGCTGGTCAAATTTGTGACCTTAAAGCCATTAGAAAGTCCCTTGAAGACGACCCAGAGATTTTTCTAATCTTGCCTTCTAAGCTTCCCAATCCCATGAACCATTTCCTTGGATTTGTTGACCGCCTTACCCTATAGTTGACTAGAAGTTGACGGAAGCTCGCGAAGCTTAAGAAAGTTGTTTATATAACATTTCCAACCCTAATGACATCTGATAGTAAACTAGGGCTTGATCATGAAAACGCCCACCCCCAAGCGCAATCTACCTTTTCGCTGCCAGTGGATAACAATACGACCTCAAATCCGTTTGGTAACGCAGGGCTGAGCACCAGCACGCCCCACAGCCGAGGCGATCTTCCGCGTGAAGATCCCAGAGGTCGTGATATTGTGCCGAGCAGCATCGCCAGAATCAAGGTAATTGGCGTTGGTGGCGGTGGTTGCAATGCCGTCAACCGCATGATCGCCAGTGAAGTGTCTGGGGTGGAATTTTGGTCCATCAACACCGATGCCCAGGCCCTCACCAATGTGCCCCGGGCGTCCCAGCACCTCCAGATCGGCCAAAAGCTGACCCGAGGTCTCGGGGCCGGTGGAAACCCTGCCATTGGCCAAAAAGCAGCCGAAGAGTCCCGCGATGAGCTAGCTGCCGCCATCGAAGGCGCAGACTTGGTGTTCATCACCGCTGGTATGGGCGGCGGTACCGGCACGGGCGCAGCGCCTGTGGTGGCCGAGGTCGCCAAGGAAGCCGGAGCCCTGACCGTCGGCGTTGTGACGCGTCCCTTTACCTTTGAGGGTCGACGCCGGACCAACCAGGCCGAAGAAGGAACCGCCGCCCTCCAGGGCCGCGTAGACACGCTGATCATCATCCCCAATGACAAGCTGCTGTCGGTGATCTCTGAGCAGACGCCGGTGCAGGAGGCTTTTCGGGTTGCCGATGACATTCTGCGCCAAGGGGTTCAGGGGATCTCAGACATCATTACGATCCCCGGCTTGGTGAACGTGGACTTTGCCGACGTGCGGGCCGTAATGGCCGACGCGGGCTCGGCGCTCATGGGCATTGGCGTGGGCTCCGGTAAGTCTCGAGCCCGAGAAGCCGCGATGGCGGCGATCGCCTCTCCGCTCCTTGAGTCCTCCATCGACGGTGCTAAAGGCGTTGTCTTCAACATCACGGGTGGCCACGATCTCACCCTCCACGAAGTCAACTCCGCCGCTGAAATCATCTACGAAGTGGTGGATCCCAACGCCAACATCATCTTTGGCGCGGTGATCGACGAACGCATGCAGGGAGAAATCCGCATCACGGTGATCGCGACGGGCTTTTCGGGCGAGGTGCCTCAGCAACCGCCCGCAGCTCGCGTGACCCCGGTCAAGCGACCTGTGACGCCGCCGCCTCCAACTTCCTCACCCGCTGCGGACCCCCGATCGGCGAAGCCCTCTGTGGGCGGTCTCGATATTCCCGAATTTCTGCAGCGTCGGCGGCCCAACCGCTAGGCAGTCTTGACCAGCGCGGACAGATCGAGCGTCTCCCCGGGGGCCGGGGTTTGCAGACGCGTTGAAGCGCAGTGCTGAGCAAGCAGCGCTTCGAATTCGGCGAGGCTGCCCACCGAGCGAATCACCTTGGGCAGGAGACCGCTGGCGTTGATTTCGCCGTGGGTGGTCGGAACGTACACTTGGGGCCGCAGGGCTTGGGCCAGGGCGAGGGCCTGCTGGGGACCCATGATGACTTCGCCCAAAAGCGGAAAAATTTGCCCGATCACCGGGGCGATCGCGACATCGACGCGACCGACCTTTTCGGCAATGCCTGTTTCGGGCCGAAACTGGTGCGGCTCGTAGTACAGACGGGTGCGCTGCCGAGTGTCTTCCAGGACATAGCCATTTTCGAGCTGACCCTGAATGGATGCGCCCGGCACCGCCAGCACGCTGACGTCACCCAGGGCGTAACTTTCCCAAGGGGACAGGGCCTGGACCTGCTGGTAGCCCAGCTTGCGGGCTACTTTGGCGGCGCTGGGGGACGCAAGGACGGGGATGCTGCGATCGAGGCGCTCGAGGGTGGGAATGTGGCAGTGATCATCGAGGCCCTGGGAGAGCAAAATGGCGTCGATGGGGGGCAGGGTCTGGGGCGTGAAGGCCGGGGCCTGCCGGTGGTAGGCGGTAAACAGAAACGGAATCCCGTAGAACACCATGGGGTCCACCAGCCACGGATCGACCAGCAGCGTGCGATCGCCGATCCGAAAAATCCAGCTGTTGAGGTCGATGAAGGTAAGCTGCATACTAGGTTGCAAGATTTCTTGAGGGTCTCTTGTTCCCCACCATACCGCCTTCGCCGGTTTCCCGTGGGGCTGCCCTGTTGCTAGTGGCTCGACGTGGATATTGACGATGACCGATCAAGCGCAAATTCCGGTGGCATTGACGATCGCAGGCTCGGATAGCGGGGGGGGAGCTGGCATTCAGGCAGATTTGCAGACCTTTGCCTTTCACTGTGTCCACGGCACCAGCGCGCTGACCTGCGTGACGGCCCAAAACACCGTAGGCGTCACGCGGGTCGATGCCCTGCCAGCGGTGGCGGTGGCGGCTCAGATCGAGGCCGTGGTCAGCGACATTGGGGTGCAGGCGGCCAAGACGGGAATGCTGCTGAACCAAGAGATCATTGCGGCGGTGGCTCAGCAGGTAACGCAGTGGGGGATCCGATCGCTGGTGGTGGACCCGGTGATGGTGTCGCGGACCGGGGCGCAGCTGATCGACGATGGGGCGATCGCCACTCTGCGGACCGACCTGATTCCCCAGGCGACCCTGGTTACCCCCAACCGCTACGAAGCGCAGATCCTGAGCGGCCTGACCCTGGAAACCCTGAGCGATATGCAGGCGGCGGCGGAGATGATTTGGCAAAAGAGCGGCGGTCCGGCGGTCCTGGTGAAGGGAGGCGGGATGCCGGGAGCGCTGCGGGGCATTGACGTGTGGTTCGATGGGCAGCAGATGGAAACGCTGACGACGGAGTGCGTGGACACGCCCCACACCCACGGGACGGGCTGTACCCTCTCGGCGGCGATCGCCGCGAATCTGGCCCTGGGCAAAACGCCCCTAGAGGCCGTGCGCGACGCCAAAACCTACGTGACAACGGCGCTCCACCACGCTTTGGCCCTGGGCCGTGGCCAAGGACCGGTGGGACACTTTTTCCCGCTGCTGCGCTCCGCTAGCAGCCCCAAAGGCTAGACACAGAAAAATTGGGACAGGCGATCGCCTGTCCCAAAACAAAACCTGAAACCTTGACTAATCGACGCGCTCTAGCTGCCAGAGAATTTGGTTGCCTTCTCGGCGCACGCGCGATACAACCCAGTTGCGCCAGACCCAGTTGTCGCCTCGACTGGTCACGGCACTGGCATTGACGTCCATCAGATCGGCCAGCTCTGAGCTGCTGATCAAGTAGCCCTGCTTGGCAATCTCATCGGCCATATGCAAGGTCTCAACTAGGTTGCGAAGTTGTGTAACTCGCACCTCACGCGGGACACTGTCCAGGCTGTCCTGATTTGTCGCGGCTGTAGATTCGACCATAGGAGTTTCGATGATAGGAGGGGCAGCGAGATTACTTATGGATTCTACCGAGTTGTCATTTTTCCTGTCGGTTGCCACAGAACTTCTGGGTGCGATTTCGGAGGATTGGCGCAAGTTGGGTGCTTTCCCTTGAGCAAAAACGCGGGCGATCGCGTCGCAGCGCTCGTTATCTTTGTTACCTGCATGGCCCCGCACGTAGTGCCAGCTGACCTTGGAGCTGTTGAGCCGATCCAAGGTCTCCCAGAGGTCTTGGTTGAGAACGGCGCTGCCGGTGCTGGTTTTCCAGCCTTTGCGCTTCCAGCCCGCCAGCCATTGGGTGACGCCCTTTTTGACGTACTCGCTGTCGGTGTGCAGCGCGATGGGTTCGCTTTGGGGGCGATCGCGCAAAAATTCGAGAGCCGCGATCGCTGCCTGCATCTCCATGCGGTTATTGGTGGTTTGGGCCTCGTGGCCGCCCAGTTCCTGGACCGTACCATCAGCAAAATTCACGACGACCCCCCAGCCCCCCGGGCCAGGATTGCCAGAGCAAGCGCCATCGGTGTAAATCGTCGTAATCAGGGCTCCCATGCCATCTCTCCACGCAACGAGTCCCTAGGCTAGCAGATTCCCCAGGGACTCCTGGGGCCGTTGACAGCGTTTATTCGGCGGGCGTGTCCGGCGCGTCCTGGGGCAGATTGGCGGCGGATTCTGCCTCGGCCTGGGCCTCGGCGTAGGCCTGGCGGCTGGCGCGGCCCTCGATCTCTTCGAGCAAGAAGTCTTTGATGGCGACGAGATCGTTGCGGAAGGGCTGCACCGCCAGCACTTGGTCGAAGCTGGCCAGGGACTCTTCGTAACGCTTGAGCTTGAGCAGGGCTTGGCCGCGCTGCTCCCAGATCAAGACGGCGTTCGGCTGGAGGTTCAGGGCGCGATCCCAGGCGGCGACGGCCTCTTCGAGGTCCTGGAGCTGGTGCATAACGTTGCCGTAGCCGAGCCAGACCTCGTAGCGCTGGGGGGCCAGGGAAACCACCTGGGTGTAGCCCTGGAGGGCTTCTTGGAGGCGCTTGAGGGCGACGAGCACCACGCAACGGTTGATTTGGGCTTCTAGGTAGTCGGGTTTGAGGGCGAGGGCCTGGTCGTAGCTGGCCAGGGCGTCTTCGTTGCGATCGAGGTTGCGCAGGGCAATGCCGCGGTTGGACCAGGTGTCGTGGGCGTCAGGGGCGATCGCCAGGGCCTGGTCGTAGCTGGCCAGGGCTTCGGTGTAGCGGCCTGAGGAGGCGAGGGCGACGCCGCGATTGGCCCAGGCTTGGTAAAAGTCGGGTTTGAGGGCGATCGCCTCATCCCACGCCTCGATGGCTTTGACCACCGAGCCCTGCTGGTACAGCTCATTGCCAGCCGTAAACAGCGCCTCAATGGCGTCGGTCATGGGCACAGACTCCGCCAGGGGAGTCTGCTGCTGGGCCAAGATGCGCTGGCCCAGGACTTTGGCCGCGTCACCCAGGGCGCTGGGGTCCGCCTCTGCATACTTCAGCAGGCGCGCGGCCAGGTTGTAGTCGGGGGAGCTGGCCAGGACGCGATCGCCGTAGCGCTGGAGCCAGGCCACCCAGCGCTCTGTATTGCCGCGATCGCCCATCTGGGCAAAAAACTTCTGCACGCGGGGCTGATTCCAGCCCTGGAGGACGCCCTCGGTCACCTGGTCAAACAGCAGCTCATGGTCGGCATCGCTCAGGGGCGGCAAGGCAGCCTCAGACTCGGTTTCAGAAGAAGGGCCGGTGTCGCCACCGCGCCAGCGTTGCCAGAGATGTTTGAGCATGGCTGTTTTGAAGCGTGTGAATGGGCCGTCCCTTCTAGGATGCCCCAGGGCGCGCAGATGCTGTCGGCAAGGTGCCGAGGAATTTTGGGGCCAGAGCCAGCGCGCGATCGCCCCGTGAGTCGGCCTTTTGGGACCTTTCTTGCGACCCTGGCCCCGCCTGCGAGAGTTCCCCTCCGCCCAAAAATCCAGTTACTCTGGTGAGTGGCACGCTGACTTTAGCTAACGCAGAGGAATTTAGAGGCATGACGGCAACCGTCGCTCAACAAAAATACGAAATTAAAGACATTAATCTCGCTCCCGGCGGGCGGCAGCGCATTGAGTGGGCGGGTCGGGAAATGCCGGTTCTGCGGCAAATTCGCGATCGCTTTGCCCAAGAAAAGCCCTTTGAGGGCCTCCGCCTGGTCGCTTGCTGCCACGTCACCACCGAAACCGCTCACCTCGCGATCGCCCTCAAGGCCGGTGGTGCCGACGCCGTCCTGATCGCCAGCAACCCCCTGTCTACCCAAGACGACGTTGCGGCTAGTCTGGTCGCCGATCACGGCATCCCCGTCTACGCCATCAAAGGCGAAGACGCCGAAACCTACAACCGCCACGTTCAGATCGCCCTCGACCACCGCCCCAACATCATCATCGATGATGGCAGCGACGTCGTCGCGACCTTGATCCAGGAGCGCCAAGACCAGCTCGCCGACATCATCGGCACCACCGAAGAAACCACCACCGGCATCGTCCGTCTGCGGGCCATGTTCAAAGATGGCGTTCTGACCTTCCCCGCCATGAACGTCAACGACGCTGACACCAAGCACTTCTTTGACAACCGCTACGGCACCGGCCAGTCCACCCTCGACGGCATCATTCGCGCCACCAACCTGCTGCTGGCGGGCAAAACCGTCGTGGTGGCCGGCTACGGCTGGTGCGGCAAGGGCACCGCTCTGCGGGCGCGCGGCCTCGGTGCGAACGTCATCGTGACCGAAATCGACCCCGTCCGCTCCATCGAAGCAGTCATGGACGGCTTCCGCGTGATGCCCATGACCGAAGCGGCTGCCCACGGCGATCTCTTCATCACCGTCACCGGCAACAAGCACGTGATTCGCCGCGAGCACTTCGAGAACATGAAGGACGGCGCTATCGTGTGCAACTCGGGTCACTTCGACATCGAGATCGACCTCAAGTCCCTTGAGTCCATGGCCACTGAGGTCAAGGAAGTGCGCAACTTCACCCAGCAGTACTGCCTGTCCAACGGCAAGTCTGTGATCGTCTTGGGCGAAGGCCGCCTGATCAACCTGGCCGCGGCTGAAGGCCACCCCAGCGCGGTGATGGACATGAGCTTTGCTAACCAAGCCCTCGCGTGCGAGTACCTGGTGAAGAACAAGGCAACCCTGGAGCCCGGTCTCCACTCCATCCCGACGGAAGTCGACCAAGAGATCGCTCGCCTGAAGCTGGTGGCGATGGGCATCAACATCGATACCCTGACCGATGAGCAAGTCGAGTACATGAACTCCTGGACCTCGGGCACCTAAGGGACCCCTGATCCGAGCGATCGCCAGGACGAAGCGCCTGAAAGCGATCGCGGCTACTGACCGCTCGGCGTAGCCAGCGGCCTAAATAGATGCCGATATCGCAAAGCGCGCGTTCCTTCAGGAACGCGCGCTTTTGCTGTGAGCCTTGGCAAAATCTTTGCTAGGGGTGATGACCCGGGAAGGCTGGGACGACACACTGGGGTCAGCAGTGCTAGGAATGGGAGAAATCTGTGGCGATTACCGACTGGGTGATTCAGACCATCGAGGCCTTGGGCTACGGCGGCATTGCGGGGCTGATGTTTTTAGAAAATCTATTCCCGCCCATTCCGTCGGAGCTGATCATGCCCCTGGCTGGCTTCACGGTGTCCCAGGGAGAAATGCGCTTTGGCTGGGTGGTGGCGATGGGCACGCTGGGGACGGTGCTGGGAACCCTGCCGTGGTACGCCCTGGGGCGCTGGCTGGGGAGCGATCGCCTCAAGGCCCTGGCCGATCGCTACGGTCGCTGGATCACCCTGTCGAGCGAAGACATTACCCGCTCCGAGCGCTGGTTTGCCAAGCGAGGGGCGATCGCCGTTTTGTTGTGTCGCCTGGTTCCCGGGATTCGCACCTGGATTTCGGTACCGGCAGGAACCTACGCCATGTCCCTGCCGATATTTTTGCTGTACTCCACGGTGGGCACGCTGCTGTGGGTGGCGCTGCTGACCTACGCGGGCTTCGTGCTGGGCAGCAACTACGACCAAGTCAAGGCCATCTTGTCCCCGATTTCTCGGGGTCTGGCGATCGCCCTGCCCCTGCTGCTGATTGGCTGGATCTGGCGGCGCTACCAGCGCCAGTCTTCTCGCTAGAGATTTCTAAGTGCCCAGCATTTGCAGCTTGTAGAGGCTGGCGTAGAGGCCGTCCTGGGCCAAAAGATCTTCGTGGCGGCCCGACTCCACTAGCTGGCCCCGCTTGAGCACCAAGATCCGATCGACGTTGCGAATCGTCGAGAGGCGGTGGGCAATGATGATCGCCGTGCGGCCCTCGAGCAGGTTCTCCAGCGCCTCTTGGACCAGGGCTTCGGTGCCGACGTCCAGGCTGGCGGTCGCCTCATCGAGGATCAGCACGCGCGGATTGCGGATGGCGACGCGGGCAAAGGCCAGAAGCTGCTTTTGGCCGCCGGAGAGGTTGGTGCCGCGCTCCCGCAGCAGGGTGTCGTAGCCGTAGGGCAGCTGCTCAATAAAAGACGCAACGTTGGTCTTTTCGGCAGCATCCCGAATCTGCTCCAGGGTGTAGGTCTCGCCGAGGGAAATATTGCTCTTGACGTCGCCCGCAAACAGGAAGCTCTCCTGCAAAATCACGCCCATGTGGCGGCGCAGGTCCTCCTGGGTGAGGTGCCGAATGTCCACGCCGTCCACGAGAATGCGGCCTTCCTTGGCCTCATACAGTCGGCACAGCAGCCGAATGATGGAGCTTTTGCCAGCGCCGGTGGGGCCGACGAGGGCGACTTTTTCCCCGGGCCGGATCACGAAGTCGAGGTCCTTGAGGACGTACTCGCCCGGCTTGTAGTAGAAAGAAACTTTTTCGAAGCGAATTTCCCCCACGCGATCGCCCGGCGTATAGGCGGGTAAGGACTGGGGCTGCTCGGGGTCGCGGATCTCGACCGGCTCTGCCAGGATGTCGCGAATGCGCTCGACAGCGGTGAAGCCCGCCTGGAGCATGGTGAACTTCTCCGCGAAGCGCCGCAGGGGGTCAAACAGCCGCTGAGCGTAGAGAATAAAGGCCGACAGGGTGCCGAAACTCAGGGTGTCTCCCATGACCATGGCACCGCCACCCCACAGCACAACGGCGATCGCCACCAGCGCCACCCACTCCAGGGTCGCCGAGATCGCTGAGTCGTGGAAAATCGTCTGATCGACCTCTTCGATGTAGCGCTGGTTGGTCTGGCGAAACAGCTCCGAGTTGAAGCGCTCTCGCCGGAACAGCTGGACAATATTGATCCCGACAATGTTTTCTTGCAGGTTGGAGTTGAGGGCTGACAGCTCCTCCCGGGCCGCGTAGTTGGCGATGCGATACTTGCGCTGGAAATAGATAATCAGGGCGCTGGTCGGAATCAGCATCAGCACCAGCATCAGCGCCAGCTGCCACTGCAGCAGGAACATCGTCACCGCGATCACCAAGATCGAAAACAGATCGCTAATGATGCCGATCGCCCCGGTCGAAAAGACGTCCCCCAGCGCCTCCACATCACTCGTCAACCGCGTGATCATCCGTCCCACGGGCGTGCGATCGAAAAAGCTCATCGCCAGGGACGTCACGTGGTGAAACAGGTCATTGCGGATGTCCGCCGTGATCTGCTGACCCACTTTCTGCACCAGATAGCCCTGAAAGCCCTGCAACAGCAGCCGCAGTACCACCGTGAACATCAGGATGCCGCTGACGATGGTGAGGCTCTCATTGAGAGGGCGGCTTTGCAGAAAGGCGTAGACCTCCTCTTGGCGAATCAGCGAGATGGCCTGGCCAATCAAAATCGGCTGTACAGCGCCCGCTAGCGCCAGCGGCACCAGCAGCACCATGGAAATGGTGAGCAGCCGCCCGTGACGGCGGGCGTAGGGCACAAGGCGCAGAAATAAGCGCCAATCATTCTCGCGCGGTGGCCGTTTGGTCAGCGGCTCGGCCAGGGAGGGTGCAGCCATGCAGGTTCAAGAAAACGGTAATGGGGACAACAAAATGCGTCCTTCCCACTGTAGCGAAGGACGCTAAGGCTGGGGCGAGCTTTCGCGGCCTAGGCGGCGGCGAGGGTCAGCTCCCGCAGCTGCTCGACCCAGGCGTTCATGTTGTCGGGGTTGAGGCGGTAGCTGAGGGGATGGGCGATCAGGCGGGCGGTGCTGTCAAAGAGAATGTCGGTTTCGATCAGGCCGTTTTCTTGGAGGGTGCGGCCAGTGGACACCAAATCCACGATCGCCTCGGACATGCCGGTGATCGGCCCGAGCTCCACGGAGCCGGAGAGGGGCACGATTTCCACGGGCAGATCCAGGCTCTCAAAGTATTCTTGGGCGCAGTGGACAAACTTGGAGGCGACGCGGCCGTGCACCGGGATCTCTAGGGCGGAGCGGTAGGGGCTGGAGGCTTTGACGGCGACGGAGAGGCGGCAGTAGCCAAATTTGAGGTCGATGACCTGGGCGACGTTGGGCGACTTTTCTTTGAGAACGTCGTAGCCTACGATGCCGAGCTGAGCCTGGCCGTATTCGACGTAGACCGGAACGTCCTGGGCCCGCACGAGGAGGGCTTTGGCTTGACCGGTGGGGTCGGTGATCTGTAGCTGGCGGTTGCCTGACTCCAGGAAGGTGCTGAAGTCGAGGCCAATCTGTTGGAAGAGGCGAATGCTGTCTTTGAGCAGGGCACCTTTGGGGAGGGCGATGGTAATCATGGTGGTGGATCGGCGGCCTTCGGCACTGAGCAGGACCATAATAAGCTGTTAATAGGCCTGTCCTCACCCGGAATTTTGGCGGCGGGCTCCCCGAAAAACGGCGATCGCACCTGAAATCATGCGCATCCTCTTGGTTGATGACGAAGCGGCCATGGCAGACCCCCTGAGTCGCCAGCTCATGCGGGAAGGCTACGCGGTGGATGTGGCCTACGACGGCTCGACGGGCGGCGCTTTGGCGGCCCAGGGCCAGTATGATCTGCTGATTTTGGACTGGATGCTGCCCCAGCGATCGGGTATCGAGATTTGCCAAGAGCGGCGATCGCGCGGAGACACGACCCCGGTGCTCTTTCTCACGGCCAAGGACACCGTGGACGATCGCGTCGAGGGCCTAGACGCCGGGGCCGATGACTATCTGGTCAAGCCCTTTGAGCTGCGAGAGCTGCTGGCGCGGGTGCGGGCGCTGCTGCGACGCCCAGCGACCCTGGAGTCCCCGACCCCCAGCCAGCGCCTGACCCTCGAAGATCTCGTGCTCGATCGCGACAACCAAGTGGCCTACCGCCAGGGCCGCACCATCGAGCTATCTGAAAAAGAAGAAAAGCTCTTGGCGTACTTTATGCAGCACGGGGGGCAGCTGCTCACCCACGAGCAGATCCACGGCTATCTGTGGGGCGACACCAACCGCCCCAGCAGCAACGTGCTGGCGGCCCAGGTGCGTCTCCTGCGCCGCAAGATCGAAGCCCCTGGCGAGAAGGTGCTGATCCACACCATCTACGGCAAGGGCTATCGCTTTGGGGAGGCCTAGGCCAGATCAAAGAGCAGAAACTCGGCGCTGTGGTCAGGCCCAGTGGCGATCGCCACTTTTTCTTCTTGGCTGATGGCGGCCCCGTCCCCCGCCTCCATCGGCTGACCATTCACCGTCACCTGGCCCCGCGCCACCTGGACCCAGGCGTGGCGACCGGGCTGCAAGACGTGCACCACTTCGCTGGCGGGCTCTAGCACCGCTGCGTAGAGATCCACCGACTGATGCACCGTCACCGAGCCGTCGCGGCCGTCGCGAGAGGCCACGAGCTTGAGGTCGCTGGGCGTCTCGACCAGAGAAAAGGCCTTCTGCTCGTAGCTCGGCGGCAGATTCTGGGTCTCGGGCAAGAGCCAGATTTGCAGCAGGTGCACCTGCTCGGAGTCCGAAGCGTTGAACTCGCTGTGCTGGATCCCGGTGCCCGCCGTCATGCGCTGCACCTCTCCCGGCACGATCTGGGCACCATTGCCGAGGCTGTCCTTGTGAGCCAGCGCCCCTTCGAGGACGTAGGTGATGATCTCCATGTCCCGGTGGCCGTGGGTGCCGAAGCCCTGGCCCGGCGCCACGTAGTCTTCGTTGATCACCCGCAGCGCCCGAAAGCCCATGTGCTGTGGGTCATAATAGTTGGCAAAGGAGAAGGTGTAGTTTGTGTTGAGCCAGCCATAGTTGGCGTGACCGCGTTCGTGAGCTTTGCGCAGGGTCAACATAGAAGCCTCCGGTCCAAAACGTGGATGGGTGCAGGGCGATCGCCCTCAGAATAAACGAAAATCAGGTCCTAAAGCTTGGTGTGGCTGCCATCACAAAAAGCGCCATTTTGGCTCTGCTTGCAGTTGCAGAAAGCCACGGTTTTGGCCTCCTCGATTTCCACCTTGATCGGCGTGAAATCACTGCCTTTGTGAGCGCCATTGCAGAACGGCTGATTGCTGGAAAGCCCGCAGCTGCAATAGTAGTAGGTTCCAGGCTCGACTTTTAGAACAGCGGGCTTGGTGTCGGCGATATTGGCGTTGGACATGATAATTTGATGATGAAATCGCGGGAGTTTTGAAGCGTGAAATCAATTTTTTTGTATTTGATTCTCGCTTTGTTCTTGCTGATTTCAATTCTAAGAAAAACGTCAGTTCTTGAGAAGTATGCACTTTTTAGTAAGGTAGTTTCCAAAAAGTAACTATCCCCCGATTGAGAGCTTCACAAGTTTTTGAATTGACTAGATTATTAATCAGTAACGGCTGCAAATTACGACGCCATCGCCATGCATTCTCCCGATTCTCCGTCCATGCTGGATTTGTCGGCTGAGGGCCACACGCTCTTGAGCTGCGCGGTCGAAACCACCCTCGATATTTTGGGCGGGCGCTGGAAAGTGTTGATTATTCGGGAGCTGCTGACCGGCGTGAGGCGCTTTAACGAACTCCAGCGATCGCTCCCCGGCATCACCCAAAAAATGCTGACCCAGCAGCTGCGAGAGATGGAAGCTGACGGCATCATCCACCGCGAAATCTATCCCCAGGTGCCGCCCAAGGTCGAATATTCCCTGACGCCCCTGGGAGAAACCCTGCGGCCCCTGCTGCAAGCGATGCATGACTGGGGCGTCACCTACGCTCAGCTCAAGCGCCTCGACAGCGAAACTCAGGACTCGGTTGGGTGAGCCATTATCTGAGCAAAAAAAATCCCCAGTCCGGGTGGGCTGGGGAAATTAATCAGGGTGCATCTACCACTTCTTTTTTCTGGAGAGGCCCAGGAGATCCGGAGAGTTTTGGGGCGATCGCCTCCAAAAAATCGCCAAAAACCGGTAACTTTTCCTCACCAAAATCAGTCTGATCGGGTAGAACCCCAGTGGGAAACACAGTCAGAGGCTGCGAGTAGCGTCCTGCGGTGGGCGATCGCGTTTTGCTCAGTCTCGATGGGTCCTCCGCGAAACGCTCAGCCAGTTGGCAGCCTACAATCGTCTCAAAAGGGCCGTGCAAGGGGCGATCGCCAGCGCTTGCGACCCTTGCCTTCGGAGCGATCGCAAAACCACGCTAGGGGGAGTAACGTTTTGGGACCTCAGCAGGAGTGCGCTAACGCCGTGATTCAGGAATTTCATATTTCTGTCACCCCCATTGGTGGGGACGAATATCTCGTGCGCACGGAGCAGGTCGCTCCGGGGGTGCCCCTGGCTGAGGAGCAGGTTGTGTGGCCCGTGGAGCAGTGGCTACGGCTGGCGGGGCGGCTGATGGATGAGCCCATCGCCGGGGTCTTGCAGGGTAGCACAGAGCCCGCGTCGCCGGATCTGGTGCAGCTGGGGCAGCAGCTCTACAACGCCCTGTTCCAGGGCACCATTCGCGATAGCTGGGTGACCGCCCAGGGCGTGGCCCAGCACCGTCAGGCCGTCCTGCGTCTGCGCCTAGGCCTCGGCCCCAAGGACAGCCGGGTGTGGGCGGTGCCCTGGGAGGTCCTCTACGCTGGCAATCGCCCTCTGGCGACGGGGATGGATGTGGTGTTTTCGCGCTACCGGGCCATCTACGCCGGGCGGCCCCCGGCCCAGGTGCAGCAAAACTGGGCGCCCGATTCAGACCGGCCTTTGCAGATTTTGATGGCGATCGCCACCCCCGCCGATCAGGTCGGGCTGGCCCTCAAGCAAGAAGCATTGCAGCTCCAGGCTGAGCTGCAAGCGCTCCAGGAAGACGCCGAAACCAGCGGCCCCGAGATCGAGCTGACGATCCTCGAGCAGCCCGGCCGCGAGCAGCTCACCCAGGCCCTGGAGCAGGGCCGCTACCAGGTCCTGCACTACGCCGGTCACAGCGAATTTAGTCTCTCCGGCGGGCACCTCTACCTGGTCAACGGCCGCACCGGCCTCACCGAAACCCTCAGCGGTGACGACCTGGCGGGCCTGCTGGCCAACAACGGCATTCGCATGGCCGTGTTCAACTCCTGTCGTGGCGCCCACAGCCCTCTGGCCGCGATCGATCAGGCCATGAGCCGCAACCTGGCCGATGTCCTGGTGCAGCGGGGCGTCCCGGCGGTGCTGGCCATGGCAGAGCGCATTCCCGATGAGGTGGCGCTGACCCTGACCCGCCTGTTTTATCGCAATCTCAAGCAGCGCTACGCCATCGACCTGAGCCTCAGCCGGGCGCGGCAGGGCCTCATTTCTGCCTATGGCTCCAAGCAGCTCTACTGGGCACTGCCCATTCTGTATTTGCAGCCCGAGTTTGATGGGCGTCTCCTGCCAGCGCCTCCGGACAGTGAGGGCGAAGGGCTAGCCGACGTGGCCAATGCGCCTTGGCTGCCCTGGACGGGGATTTTGCCGGTGGAGGAGGGCGACGCGGTCATCGATCCGGGCGAAATCGACTGGGCGAGCGATCGCCTGGAGGGGGCCGAGCTGCTCAATGGGGCGATCGCCGTGGAAGACGCTGAGCCGGAAACGGAGCAGGCCGCAGAACCCCAAGCGGATCAAGCCCCCGGGCGATCGCCCTCGAGCAGCTTGCCCTGGGAGGCAGAGGCCCCGGAGCGGCCAGGGGCAGACAACGATGAAATCTACGGCCCCGAAGACTACGACGCCGAGGACTACAACCCCGAAGACTACGGCGACTTCGATGAAGAGGATTTGGGTGAATTCGTTGACGATCTTGGAGAATACGAGGATTTCGGCGGCTTTTCGGGAGATGTAGAGGGCTGGGACCAGAACGAAGCGGATTACGAGAATGATGCCAGCGTGGTTGCGGACCTGTTTCGCCAGATCACCACGTCCGAGCCGCCCGCCGAAGCGCCTAGTTCTGCGCCACCAGCGCCCGAGCCGGTGCCTGTAGCAGTGGCGGCCGCGCCCGCCGAGCCAGCGCCTGCCTTGCCAGTCGTTCCTGTGCCCCCTGAGAAAACGACCCCGAAGCCGTCACTGTTGGCCTCCAGCCGATCGCGCTTGGCAGTGCTGATCGCCATGGGAAGTATCGTCGGCCTAGGGGCGATCGCCGCTGTGGGGCTGTGGGTGCGCGATGTCCGCCTGAGCCGCGATCTGGGTGAGCTGCCGCCCGGTATCGAAGCCCGCACAGACCAGGCTTCGACGAGCAGTGTTGCCCCCGAGGATCTGGCCCAGGCCGAGACCGCCACGGTCACGGCGATCGCCATCGAAAGCTTCTCCCAGCCCAATCTCGATCGCGGCAACGCCGCCGTGGCGGCCCTCCTCGACCGGGGAGCCCTTGCCCAGGCCAAGGCTGCCCTAGCCACCGTCCCCAATCAAACCTTGGATGACCCCGGCGTGAGCTTCTTGCGGGGGCGTCTCGCGTGGCAGTCTCTCCAGTCTGGCGACAAAACCTTCAGCATCGACGACGCGCGCCGCTACTGGGAAACCGCCGCCAAAGCCGACGCTGAGAACCCCCTCTACCAAAACGCCCTGGGCTTTGCCTACTACCTCGAAGGCAACCTCAATCGGGCCAATGATGTGTGGCTGGCCACCCTTGCCGTAGATGAGTCTGCGCCCGCTGGGGCCGCCGGAGACAAGGCGGCGACCCTCTCCCCCGCCACCCTCAACGCCTACGCCGGTCTCGCCCTCACCCTGGCCAAGGCCGCCCAAAATGAGTCCCCCGACCAGCAGGCCAATTTGCGCAGCAAGGCCGCCAAGCTGTATCAGATGGTGATGTTGGAGGACCCGGTGCGCTTCCAGCCGGACGCTCTGGCCAAGGACTGGCTCTGGACGGAAACCATGATTCGCGAGTGGCAGGCGATCGCCCAGCTCAAGGACTAACCCGAGCGATCGGCGAAATGACTGGAGCACCCCCAAAGCGTTCTGGTGCTGACGCTCTGGGGTGCATGGGGCATGGGTTCTAGAGAGTCCCTACTGGGCCGCAGCCGATCGCGCTCTCGGGCGAATCGGCGGACTGTTGGCCATGGAGACCGCCATGCGCAGCAGGTTTTGGCGCTCGCTGGCTAGGAAGCTGGCCGTGTAGATCATGCTGTCTTGCTTCCACATCAGGGACGAAAAGGGCGATGGCTGATCGCCTCCGCCTTCGAGCAGATAGCCTTTGATGTTGCCGCTCAGGGTCAAAGGGGCAGCAGCGGCCACGTGGCGGCGGTAGGCTGCCTCGGCGTCGGGGTCTCCCTGACGATCCGCAGAGAAGCTGCCAACCAGACAGGGCATGGGGCCGCTGGTACAGGTAAACAGTCCCACGGTCAGATCTGGCGGGGCCTGAGAGCTGAGGATCCGCACGGTCATTTCCTCCGGGGCAAAGCTGGCCGGGCCGCCCAGCAGCACTTCGGCGGGCAGCCGCATGACAAACCCTGCGGGCAACCCTTCCTGAATCTGGGCCATGTAAGGGCTAAAGAAGCCATCAGGCGCCGCGATCGCCCCGCGAGCTGCCCCCATCACCAGAGGCAAAGCTAGCAATGCGGACCAAGCACTGTGCCATCGCATCGACATAACACCCCAGTCTCATCTCAAATAGCGAGCACACCCTAGCAAATCTGCTCAAAAAGCGATCGCGAACGACACAAAGAAACACGCGAACCTAGGGCTTGAGAACTACGGAAACCGCTAGAAAACCTGCAATGCCTAGCCTTGAGAGCGACGCCTCATCATGCACGGCGATCGCGCTCTAGATCAAAAATTACTTTCTCGCAGCACCAGTCGGGCGATCGCTCAGGGTATTTCAAGATCGCCAAAGTCAGCAGCCGATCCGCCGTTGCCTCATCCTTGGTCAAGTTTACAAGCTGTCGATAAAGCGCCCGTTTTACCGGCACCCTTTGGCCTGTTTTCGGCACGCGGGTTTTGGTTTTTTTCGACTGTTGACGCTGCAGGAGTTCCTGAGGCGAATTCGGAACTTTTGATCGCGCCTTGGGAATCACTTTTGGCATCGGTGGCGGCGGCGGTGGCGAGGCCGCGCTGTAGCGATGGTGCGTGACGGGCTTTCGAGCAGGGGTTTGGACGGGCACAGTGCGGGCAGACCGCGGAGCGGGCGATCGCGCAAGCGGTCGACTGCTGTAGTTCACCGTGGTCCTGCGAACAGTATAGGAATCATCCGAAAATTCTGTCTCTGGGGATTTACTTCCTTTCCCTAGAAGTTCTTGAATAAAAAAATAGATAAACAATAATACTGGAACTATGACATATAGGCTTGCAATGATTCCGCATGCCCAAATAACAACTTGTAATGTGCCAATAATTAAATCGGGCATAATTTTTTAAAAGTTTGAAGAAAGTCTAGAGCTTTTGACTGATAACAATAGTTTTGTAATTTTCTCGATCTAGTTTTAGCTCTGATTTCTTGATTAAAAAAATCAGTCTAAGATTTAATAAATTAGCTGACCAAAATTAATACAATCAGATTGTAGCCGCTCCATATAAGCATCAAAATAGCAACGGTATCCATGAAGCTGGTTCTGATTAGAGGTTTTTGAGTTGATTTTCTGAGTTTCTTGCCAGCATTCATCTGATCATGAATGCCACGAGAAACTAGATAAATCAAGCTGGTAAGGGCTACCAAAAATAATCCAATTGTCATTGTTTTCTCTACCTTCTTAAAAACTGTTTTTCTGGCCACGCCTATCTACCCCCTAACATGTTGCTTGGGATGTAATAGGTAAACAAGGCTTAAACCAGTGTTCCCTGATTTTTGGTTGCGGAACGAGAAAATGTCAGATTTAGTCAGAAGCTAGAGAAATTTGGGCGATCGCCCCTTTTCGGCGCTCCTTAGCCAGTGAGGCAACCTTTTGGGCAAGGGATTCCTCTAAAATTGCAGGGCAGCGTACATCGACGAACTTTAATGCCCAGCAACTTGGACTCTATTACCCGTTCCTTCGCCATCCTTGCCCCCGTTCCCTTGGCCCACCTAAAGTCTGCTCAAGCGGAGCAGCTTGACCCTGTTGCCTTCGGGAGTCGGGTCTACGACACCTTTTTTGAAGCTGAGCAACTGCGGGCCGGGAAGCGAGTCCAGGTGTATCTGTACGCGTCCTGGCTGCCCGGAGATGACCCAGAGGAGCACATCACGCCGCCCTCGGTCACCTGGCAAGGCTTGTACGTCCGCTGTTTGGATCCCGCAAAACCCCGCGATCGCCGCGAAATCCCGTCCCTGCGGCCCCCATCCACCGAGAACGAGCGCGGCTGGGGTGTGTACTGGGTGCTCGAAGGCCTCACGCGCCTGAGCAGCCCGCTGGCGATCGCCTCTTTCCGGGGCCTCAAGCAGCGATCGCCCTACCGCGAGACCTTCGTGCCCGAAGAGCCGCTCCTCATCGAGTATCCTCGCCGCACGAGCCCCCTTTCTGCTCGTTAAAAGGCGGGCGATCGCGGCACTCGCCCCATCGTCTTGAAATAGCCAAAAGCCCTGAGACGTTTATTCTCAGGGCTTTTGCAGTGCTCATGCTTGGAAAGCGGGTGGCGGGAATCGAACCCGCATCATCAGCTTGGAAGGCTGAGGTTTTACCACTAAACTACACCCGCACAGACACAGAAACGACAGGCGTTTTTGCGCCGACTCCGACTAGATTAGCATACCTGGGGCAAATGCACGACCTCTCGGCTAGGAGCGATCGACCACCACCTCGACGTAGGCCTCGCTCCAGGGACTAGTGGCGGCTGAGCGAAATTCCCAGTTGCCGATGATGCAGGCGGCAAATTGGTCATAGGCATCGTTGCCGCTGGGGGTGGCGATGCGGGTGTACTCGGTGAGGACGCGGCCGCTCTGGTTGTCGACGGTGACGATCATCCCCACCGGCTGACCCTGGCCGAACATGCCGACGACTTGGGGCGTGAGGGCGCAGGTCCCGGCAGACGGATCGAGCGTGAAGATCTGCTGGCGGCCGGCCACGGGCTCCGGCAGCTCGGTCGGGACGTCTCGCTGGACCCCACCAGGGCCGCTGGGGACTTGGCTGATCGTCGTCAGCGTGGCCGAGATCTGCGCGGGAGCGATTTCTTCTTCTACGTCGACTTCTGGCTGGGATTCGGGTGGGGCCTGGGCGACGTCGCCCGGATCGATCACCTCGCCCGGATCGGGCAGGCGGGTGTCCGAAGTGGCAGGTCCCAAATCAGGCTCAGGCGCCGGTGGTTCTTCGGGCTGGGTGGGCTCGGGCTCAGGCGCTTCTGCGCTTTCGGGAGGCGTCTCGCTGCTGGCCTCTCCCGGAGTCTCAGCGTCTGCGGGCGTTTCTGTTTCTGTCGAGGTTTCCCCACTGCTAGGCAGATCTCCTTCCCCATCGCTAGGCGTGGGAGCGTCAGCGGGTGGGGCTTCGGGGGAATTGGTGGGGCTGGGGGGGTCGGGCGTTGGGGGTGGAGTTGGCGAGGGGGTAGGGCTTGGAGACGGCGTCGGTGTGGGGGCTGGGGCCGGTGCCTCCGATCGGGGAGGGGGGGTTGGTGTCGGGGCGGGTGTGGGAGGCGATGGACGCTGGGCTGGCGCTTGGGCGATCGCCCCCTGCCGGTCAGACGGAAGGGCGATCTCTTCTCCCTCGTCGCCCAGGAGGGGCTGGGGGGCTGCTGTGTCTGCGGGGGCGGTCTGGGGCGGTGGGGCAGCGCTGGAAATGTCTGGGTTCGGAGCGGCGGCTGGCGGTGCAGCGGTCACTGGTTCACCGGCCTCAGGCGTCACCTCCAGCAGCTCGATGGCCATGGGTGTCTCTGGCAGGGCGGCTGAGCGACTGCGCATCTCCAGCGAATAAAACCGCATCGCCACCAGCGCCACCAAGTGCAGCACCACGGAGCCTGCTACCACGACAGGCCACAACTGCGGCGGATCTTGATGACGGCGATCGCCCAACATCAGAGCAGCCTGCGGGGACGAGGCTGAGGACGGCGTTTCTATCACCTACAACTCCCAAACGCCCAAAAAATTCTGCTGGGCTTTTTCGATCTTAGCTAGTTCAGCCAGAAGCCTCATGTCCATAATCTCTGATTTGGCTTGAGACGAAGGCGCGTTCATGGCGGGACGGTCGGTGAACTATGTTTGACGCGAGAGCCTACCAGCCCCGTCATGAACCCCCTCTTTCGCCTCAAATCAGAAAATCATACTCTCCAGCTCAATGGACGTATGCTGAAAAATCTCACCTAGTAAAATGTTGAAGTGAGAACTGCTTACCAGTACCGATTGCGCCCAGCATCTAGTCAAGTCGCCTTGATGAGCGAATGGCTGGAATTGCTGCGCAGACAGTACAACTACCGTCTCGGTGAGCGGTTCTCTTGGCATGAACAAAATCGCTGTGACATCAATGCCTGTCCCTTAATTTGTCATCTGCCAGAACTGCGAGAAAATCCTGACTTCTACTCCCAGAAACGAGACCTGGTCAACTCCAAGACTTTATTCCCGGAGTACCAGCAGATTCATTCTCAAGTCCTACAAGACTGCATTGGCCGGGTGAAGAAGACCTTTGACCGCTGGCTCAAAGGAGACTGTAGCGGCAAGCGAAGCGGTAAACCTCGATTCAAAAGCGCTGGACGCTACCGCTCATTTACTTTCCCGCAGATCAAACAGGACTGCATCCAGGGCAAGCAGATCAACCTGCCCAAGATGGGCTGGGTGAAACTGATTCAGCATCGACCCTTACCGGAAGGGTTCAAGATCAAGACCGCTACCGTCAGCTACAAAGTCGATGGCTGGTATGTGACCCTGAGTCTTGAGGACGCATCGGTTCCCATCCTCACGCCTGACGCTCCAAGTCTTGAGAACACGACTGGGATTGATATGGGCTTGAAATCTTTCTTGGTAGACGACTCAGGACAGGAAGAACCTATTCCCCAGCACTACCGCAAAGCCGAAAGGCGCCTGAAGCGGTTGCAGCGTTCACTGTCTCGAAAGAAGAAAGACTCCAATCGCCGAAAGAGGGCGATTAAACGAGTTGCCAAGGCGCACCTAAAAGTCTCAAATCAGCGCAAGGACTTTCACCACAAGGTCGCAAACAAGCTTTTATTCCAAAGGAAGCATGTCGCTCACGAAAAGCTGAACATTCGAGGTATTGCGAGAACGCGACTCGCAAAATCGACCCATGATGCTGGCTGGGGCCAGTTTCTGCAAATTCTGGCAATCAAGGCTGAAAGAGCCGGGTTGCTAACGATTGCGGTGAATCCCAGCGGCACGTCTCAGAGCTGCTCTGGTTGCGGGGTCAAGGTGCCAAAAACACTTCAGGACAGGATTCATACCTGTCCTGAGTGCGGGCTGACGATGGACCGTGACCACAATGCAGCGATCAACATCAAGTATTTGGCGGTAGGGCATTCCGTCAATAAAGCTCAGAAAACGCCCGATGGGTTACCAGGGGTCACTGAGAAGCCTACACCGGATACGTCAGTATCGGTGTAGGAGTATGTCACCTGACGCGACAAAAGCCTCACGCTGTCCCCGAAGCGTCGGTGCCGCAATGAATTCAGCTTGGGATGAATTGCTTGTGTCGTCACGCCTGACCCTCCCGAAGGCGGTGCTAGGAAAATGCTCCCCAAGGCAGTAGTCTGAACCATGGGGCGATCGCCCGCCAAACGGAGCAATCTCCCGGTTGAGTGTTTGCCAAACCCATGCCTGATTTGCCACCTTTGACCTCAGAAACGCTCTGGGCAATTCTGAACGATCAGCTCGACGATGACACCACCAATCGCCTGGTATGGGATGCCCTCGGGTATCGCTACGACCCCGCCACTGAGGCCTGGGACACCAGCGCTGTGGCCCCAGAGTGGCGCGAGACCTATCCCACGCCGCCTGACTTTATTGAGAGCCGCCCAGCAACCGTCAAGCTGACCCGCTCGATCCCCGCCGAAAACAAGCAGCTCCTCAAGGAAACGCTGGGCTTTGGCGGCTACAAGGTCAATGAGCTGGTCCCACGCCTCACCCGGCGGGCCACGATGACCAACTGGCTCCTGAGCCATCTACAAGTTCAGGGGCAGCTAGAAACGCTCTAGGCCAGCCTTTGGCGTCTTTGGGCGGCTGCACGACGTCAGTTTGCTGTTTTTGATACAACCCGGGGAGTGCTTTGCGGTGTCTGAGATGCTGACTGATTTCTTTCCCTTCTTGCTCGCGATCGACAAAACGGCGATCGCAGGCAGCACGCTGTGGGCCTTGGCGCTCTACCTTGGATTCTCCCCTGTGGGCACCTGGATCACTGAGCAAATCAACCGCTGGCTCAACTTCGCCGAGCGATCGCTCTACACCTCTGCCGAGGCCTTCGAGAAAGAGCGACAGACCAGCGAAAACCAAAACGCCTTCTACGCCTCTATCCTCAGCATCCTGCCGTTTTTAGTCACCGGCATCGCCTGCCACTACGGCCTAGAGTGGAGCCTAGGCCGCAGCTGGTCCATCAGCACCGGCATCCTGGCCGTCGTCGGCTGCGGCATCTTCGAGCTCGGCCGCCGCAACAGTACCCTGTGACTCGCTGCTGCTGCGAGGGACGGCTGTCGCGCTGCCTCTGGGGCTGCGAAATCTCGGACGCCAAGCCGTAGGGCAGATATCTCCTGAGCGCAAAGGCGCAGCTACTACAGAGCATCGCCCTGTACGTTAACATGGTGTTACATAAGCGCCGCTGGCTTTGCCCCCAAGCAACGCATAGCGGATGTTGAGCTGAACGCTGACGAAAGTCTGAAGTCTTCTGACGTCTTAAGCACTCAATCTTAAGAAATAGGAACCAACCCCTAGGGGACATTCAGCTCTGTGTACTAATGGAGGAAGACCATAGGATAGCTATCCTGTGGTGGGCTGGCGCAAACCGCCTGATCTTCCGCAGATTTAGTGTGAATCAGTGGCAAACACGGTTAAGACCCATGAGTGATATTCACGATCAGATTCAAAAAGAGCGCGAGCAAGCCCGGATGGCTTGCGATTCTAGCGGTGCGAACTCCGAAGAGTGCGCTGCAGCTTGGGACGCGGTTGAAGAACTTCAGGCTGAGGCGGCTCACCAGCGCGATGTCAAGCCTAAGAACTCTCTAGAGCAGTACTGCGACGCTAACCCGGAAGCCGCAGAGTGCCGCGTTTACGACGACTAGTTTTTCCGATTTTTCTCAACGACCCAAAATCGCAGTCGATAACGGCTGCTTTGCCCAGAAGCAACCCTTCCCATTGAGGCGATAGTGTTGCTTCTTTTTTTGGCGCAAATTTGGCAAATCCTGAGATGATAGGTACGACGTTCGGGGCACTGCGCCTGCGAAGCGTTTCTCCTAGAGATTTTTCAGGATTTTCTGGGACGCTCAGGAAGGCGATCGCGCCGTTTCACGCCCATTGACTTTCAGTCACTGCTGCTATTGACCGCTATGGAATTTGAGCTTTTTCGATCGCTGGTTTGGACCGATTACAGACTTGCTGTGCTCTTGACGGTGATCTTGCCGCTGATCGGGCTAATCTGGGCCTTTGTGAAAAACTCGGAGGCCATTCTGCGGGTGCTCATCATCTATTGGCGGGTGGCGAGTTTACTGGGCATTACGGTGTACCTGCTGATCGGGGCGTTTCCCATTGGGTATCTGACCGGGGTGGCCGCGCGGGTGCTGATCCCGCTGTCTCTCTGGTTCTGGGTGGATCTCAATGAGGAGATCGACGATCAGCCCATGAATTCCTTCAAGCTCTCGTTCTTGTCGTGGCGCTGGGCGATAACGGTGTACAACGGGCTGGGGCTGCTGCTGGCGATTCCTTCGCTCAAGTGCGCGGTGAGTCCTCAGGCCACCATTTTGGCGGATCCGTTTTGCCGGGTGTGGCTGGATGCGCCCTGGGGATTCCGGGCGTTTTTCCACGCGAATACGAAGCCAGGCTTTTTGGGCTTTCTGGGCATTATGGGCCTGGTGATTTATGTGCTGTACCTGGGCTATTTTGTGTTTTTCCGGCTGTCGCGCCAGGGGCGATCGGCAACGGAGCAGTAGCGATCGCCCGTTTCTGGAGCCGCGAGTATGAGCGCTTCTATCAATCGCCGCCTCGAGCAATACACGATCAAGCGCCCCCAGGAAGTGCTGGTGGTGGCTGCGCAGGTCGAGGGCGAGAGCGACCAGGTGATGATTTTTCGGGGGTTTTCCAGTTCGCTGGTGCGTCCGACGGCCTTTGATCCCGATGTGCCGGTGCTGCCGGACGAGGCAGTGATTGTCCAGATTGATCGGGTGGAGGGTCCCTACGATCCCCAGCAGCCGCGGTACATCGCCCAGGGACTGTCGTGGCCTGAGATGGCGGCGCTGCTGGACGAAGTGGGAGTCTAGCGACGCTGGGCAGCGGCCAAAAGTTGGTGAAAAGTTGGGGATGAGCGTCTAGGATTTGTCCGGATTGGGCGAGGGGCGGGCTGCCTATTAGAAGCAGTTCCTGAGTGGAAGGGCGATCGCCAGTTTTTGGACTGGACGAAGGCGCCATTCGACGGAAGAGGGAACTGGAGAAAGGTGATATTCTCCACAGTGAATGTGAGTGTGTGGAGTGGAAAAGTTTATGGTTTCATCGTCTACGCGCCCCCAGAGCGCGGGCGCTGCTGAAGCTTTATTGGGGCGATCGCCCGAGCCCGCCAAGCGCCTCCATACCCACGCGGGCTGGGGACCGCTCCCAAATCTGCCGCGATCGCCGCTGTTTGGCACCGATGGTATTCGGGGCAAGGCTGGCGACTTGCTAACAGCTCCCCTCGCGCTTCATGTGGGGCTGTGCGCCGGTCAAGTGCTGCGATCGCAAACGAGTAATCCTGGCCCGGTCATCGTCGGCCAAGATTCCCGCAACTCCAGCAGCATGCTGGCAATGGCCCTCTCGGCGGGCCTGACGGCCGCTGGCCTCGAGGTGTGGGATCTGGGCCTGTGTCCGACCCCAGCCGTGGCTTACCTAGCCAGCATTTCCCAGGCGACCGGCGGCGTCATGATTTCCGCTAGCCACAATCCGCCCGAGGACAACGGCATCAAGTTTTTTGGCGGGGAGGGCACCAAGCTCTCGCAGATCCTCCAGCAGGAAATCGAGGCGGCGGTCCGGGGCAACCTGGAGGTCCTGCTGCCCACCCAGACAGTCTGGGGCCAGCAGCACTACCGACCGGAGCTGGTGCAGCGCTATGCCGAATTCCTCCAGACGCCGCTGGCCGCCGCAGGGGGCCTGAGCGGCCTGCGCGTGGTGCTGGATCTGGCCTGGGGCGCAGCGGCCAATTTGGCGCCCGAGGTGTTTAAGGCCATGGGAGCGGAAGTGATTTGCCTCCACGCCCAGCCAGACGGCGATCGCATCAATGTCCACTGCGGCTCCACCCACCTGGCCAGCCTCCAGGCCGCCGTGCTGGAGCACCGGGCAGATGTGGGCTTTGCCTTTGACGGCGACGCCGATCGCGTTTTGGCCGTGGACTCCGCCGGGCAGCCGGTCGACGGGGACTACATTCTCTATCTGTGGGGTCAGCGCCTGCGGGCCAACCAGCAGCTCCACGGCGACGTCCTCGTGGCCACCGTGATGTCCAATCTGGGCTTCGAGCGCGCCTGGACCGGCCACGGCGGCAAGTTTGTGCGGGCGTCCGTGGGCGATCAGTACGTTCACGCCGAGATGATGCGCCACAATGCCGTTTTGGGCGGGGAGCAGTCGGGTCACATCATTTGCCGCCACTACGGCATCAGCGGCGATGGCCTGATGACGGCCCTGCACGTGGCGCTCTTGGTGCGTCAGTCGGGGCTGTCGCTGGCGGAGCTGGTGGCCAATAGCTTCCAGACCTATCCCCAGCTGCTGCGCAATGTGCGGGTAGAAGACCGCGATCGCCGCCTGAACTGGCAAGACTGCGCTCCGGTGCAGCAGGCCATTGAGGCCGCCGAGGCCGCCATGGGCGATCAGGGCCGCATCCTCGTGCGCGCCTCGGGCACCGAACCGGTGATCCGGGTGATGGTCGAGGCCGTCAGCGCTGAGATGACCGCTCACTGGACCGAAACTCTGGTCCAGACGGTCTCCCAGCACCTGGCTGACTAGGCGTTTGCGTTTTCGATTTCGGTGAGAGTTTGAGCTATGGGCCTCCCGCTGGAGCGCGATCGCGCCCTCGGGGGGCCTTTTCATCGGGGCTTTAGGCTCTCTTTTAGTCCTATTAAGGCTCGGTGAAGTCCCGCATCAACTTCACCGAGCCCTGAAAGCCGGTGGCACAATGGGGGAACTCTGGCCTTGAGTCTCGCCTCACCGGTTGTAGCCCCCGCGACGCCCCGCCCAAACCTCAAGGGCGATCGCCCATCGAGATGCGCCATGCCCAAACCCAAAGCCAAAGCCAAAACCAGCGGCTCTAAAAGCGCCAAAGCCACCAAGGGGCGCAAAGGCCGCTCCAAAAACGCGACCCCGGCCCCCGACGAGCCCGTCCTCAGCAAAAAAGAGCAAAGCATTATCAAGCGCCGGGCGGCCCTCGAGCGCAAAAAGCTGATCAACTTCACGATCTTTGCGGCCCTCGGTTCCTGCACCGTCGGTATCGGCCTCGGCGCCCTCCAGGGCGACCCCAAAATCGGCATTGGCGTCACTTTGGCCCTGCTGGTTCTCTCTTTATCCTTCAAGTATCCGCGGCAGGCCCTGTGGGCATTTTTGATTTACATGCCCTTCAGCGGCACCGTCGTCTACGCCCTCGGCGGCAACGCCCTGCTGCAGCTCGCCAAAGACGCTTTCTACATTCCGGCGCTGATTGGCATCGTCCAAACCTGTCGGCGCGATCGCCTGCCCATCCTGATTCCCAAGCAGATCATCGCGCCTTTGAGCATCCTCTTTGCTCTGTCGCTGATGACGCTGATGTTTGTGAATGGCTCCCAGGCCATGGAAGCCGCCAGCGGCGCTATCTTCACTGACGAAGGCAAGCCCGAAAAGCCGATTTTGCTGGGGATCTTGGGCCTGAAGGTCCTGATTGGCTACGTTCCCCTGATCACCTGCACGTTCTACTTGCTGCGCACCAAAAAAGAGTTTCTATTTCTGATGCGCTCCATTGCCATCTTGGTGATCATCTGCTGCGCCCTGTGCCTGATGCAGTACATCTTCCTGAAAACGGGTCGCTGCAAGGGCACCGTGGGCACCGGCTCGGAGCTGTTCAAGGCGTCTCTGGAGGCGCGATGTCTGGTGGGCGGGTCGCTGCTCTACACCCCGGAGCAAAACCAGATCCGGCTGCCGGGCACCTTTGTGGCGCCTTGGCAGTGGGGCTGGTTTCTGATTTCCAGCGCTTTCTTCACCTTCGGCACCGCCTTCAGCGACCCCAAGTTTGGCTGGCGCACGGTGGGTCTAGTGTCGATGGCTTCGGTGTCGGTGGCGGCGGTGATCTCCGGTCAGCGGATCGCCCTGGTGCTGGTGCCGATTATTTTCGGCGTGCTGGCGATCTTGACGGGGCAGGTGACGAACCTGAAGCGGTTTATTCCCATCGGGGTGGGTTTGGGGGGCATTTTGGGGGTGGCTGCCGCCCAGAATCCGGCGATCGTCCAAGAACGGATCGACAGCTTCGTGAGCCGCTGGAACGCGTCGCCTCCCTACAATTTTATTTACTGGCAATTTATTGATGTTTACCGGATGCAGGAGGGCATTCTAGGGAATGGTCTGGGGCGGGCGACCAATTCGGCGCGCACCTTCGGCAAGACGATTTTGCTGGAGACCTACTATCCCAAGATGCTGCACGAAATTGGGCCGCTGGGGGTGTTTGCGTTTTTGGCGCTGGTGACGACGCTCCTGGTGGTGACCTTCAAGGCCTATCGCTCGGTGAAGGACAAGAACTTCCGCAGCTATGGGGGCTGTCTGTGGGTGTTTTTGCTGTTTATCAGCTACAACACCTACTACTATCCGCTGGACGTGGATCCGGTGGCGGTCTACTACTGGCTGATGGCGGGGGCGATCTTGAAGCTGCCGGAGCTCGATCGCCAGGAGGCGCTGAATGCGATCGCCTCTGAAACGGACCTGCCGCCCCCCAAACGGCGATCGCGCCGCGTAAAAGCCGCGTAAAAGCCGCGTAAAAGCAATTGAGATCCTGCGAAGCAAATCCATAGCGAACCAACCCTGAAGGAGCCCCACACCGTGATTTGGCCCAAAATCTCCGTTGTTGTCCCCACCTATGGCCGCGAGGAGCCCCTGTGCGACTCTCTGCGGGACATCCTGGCCCAGGACTACCCCAGCTTCGAGGTGATCGTGGTGGACCAGACGGCCCACCATCAGCCGGAGACGATGGCCTACCTGACGGAGCTGGCCAATGATGGCTTGATCCAGTGGCATCGGCTGCCGTGGGCGAGCCTGCCGGGGGCGCGCAACTACGCGATCCGGCGGGCCACCGGAGATGTGCTGCTGTTTCTCGATGATGATGTGCTGCTGCCAGCGGGGTTCCTGGAGGCCCACGCCCGCAACTACCGCGATCGCCCGGAGGTGGGGGCGGTGGCGGGACGGGTGTTTGACCGCATGAAGCTGGCGGATGCCCAGCCCGGCCTGACCATCGAGGATCTGCCGCCCCAGGCCATGGATCCCGGGATCGCCTGGTATTACATTGACCTGGTGCACACGGTCAAAGCCCAGCAGGTGCTGACGGCCCGGGGCTGCAATATGTCCTTTCGGCGGGAGCTGCTAGAGCGCCACGGCCTGCGCTTTGACGAGCGCTTTCGGGGGAGCGCGGTGCGGGAGGAGTCGGATTTTTGCCTGCACATTCGCGGGACGGGCTACATCGTCTGGTACGACCCGGAGGCCCACTTGGTGCACCTGGGGGAGGAGACGGGGGGCTGCCACGACATCAGCACGCGATCGCTCCAGTACCAGATCACCTTCTATCACAACCATTTTTGGCTCGGCCTCAAAAATCTCACGGCTCTCCAGGCGCTGCGGCTGTTTGGGCGGTTGTTTGACTGCCACGTGCTGGGCCGCCCGCCCTGCCACAAGAGCGGCTCCCCGATCAAGATCCTGACGCGGGGCTGCTTTTATGGGCTGGGTTTCTTGAGCGCGCTGAAAACGGCGGTGCGATCGCTGTGGGACGATGGCCAGCTCTATTCGCGGCGGGACGCGCTGCGGGAGATGCAGCCGACTGATCCCGCTGATCGCTCTAGCCCCACCGCTTCTGTGTAGCCCTTTGATCTTGGTGTTTGTCCATGCGGATTCTTGTTGCCAGCCACACCTACATCGTTGACCTGAACTGCGAAAAGCTGCGATCGCTGGCGGCCCTGGACCCGCGCAACGAGGTGACCATCGTGGTTCCGCGGCGCTGGCGGCCGGGCGGCGTCCAGAACAAAATCATCGAGCCGGTGGCCCGCCAGGAGGGCAACTTTCGGGTGGTGCCAGTGGCAAACTTCAGCGAGAACAATCAGGGGCTGCTGTGCTTTGGCTGGGATCTGGTGACGCTGCTGCGAGAGTTTCGGCCAGACATTATTCAGGTGGAGCAGGGGTCTAAGGCGATCGCCTACAGCCAGTTCATCACCCTCAACCGCTTGCTGGGCCTGAAGGCCAAAAACCTGTTTTTCACCTGGTGGAACCTGCCCTACGACCTGAAGTTTCCGGTGTCGCTGCTGGAGCGCTACAACCTGGGCCACACCGATGGCGTGGTGGTGGGCAACCAGGACGGGGCGGACATTTTGCGCGATCGCGGCTACCAGGGGCCGATGCGGGTCATGCCCCAATTGGGCGTCGATGAGCAGCTCTTTCGGCCCCAGCCCCAGCCGGAGCTGGCGGCCAGCCTGGGCATCGACCCAGGCGAGTTTGTGGTGGGCTACGTGGGGCGCTTTGTCCCCGAAAAGGGTCTGGGGACGCTGATCCAGGCGCTGGCTGGCCTGGGCGATCGCCCGTGGAAGCTGCTGCTCCTGGGTCGCGGCCCCCTCAAAGAAACCTTGGCGGCCAGCGCCGAGGCGGCGGGCATCGGCGATCGCATTCGCTGGATCGAGAGCGTGCCCCACGACGACGTTCCCCGCTACATCAACCTGATGAGCACCCTGGTCCTGCCCTCGGAGACCACCTACCAGTTCAAGACCCTCACGGCGGCGGGCTGGAAGGAGCAGTTTGGCCACGTGCTGATCGAGGCGATGGCCTGCCAGGTGCCGGTCATTGGCTCCGATTCGGGAGAAATTCCCCACGTGATCGGCGATCGCGGCCTGACTTTCCCGGAGGGAGACGGGGCGGCCCTGGGCCAGTGCCTCGCCAAGCTGATGGACAGCCGGGAGTACGCCCAATCCCTCGGCCAGCAAGGCTATCAGCGCTGCCTGACGCACTACACCAACCGCGCTCTGGCCCAAGAGCTGCTGGCCTTTTATCAGGAGCTGGCCCCATGACTTCGCCGCTGCGCATCGTCCACATCGTGCCGTCGATCTCCCTGGTCTACGGCGGCCCCAGCCAGATGGTGCGGGGACTGGCCGCCGCCCAGGCCGCTGCGGGGGCGGAGGTGACCATCCTCACGACCAACGCCAACGGCGATCGCGGCCAAGCCCCTTTGGATGTGCCCCTCAATCAGCCCATTCCCGAGGCGGGCTACCACGTGCGCTATTTCCGCTGTGCTCCCTTTCGCCGCTACAAGTTTTCGCTGGATTTGCTGACCTGGCTGGCCGCCCACGCCCAGGACTTTGACATTGCCCACATTCACGCCCTGTTTTCGCCCATCAGCACCGCTGCGGCCACGGTGGCGCGATCGCGGCGGCTGCCCTACCTGCTGCGGCCCCTGGGCACCCTCGACCCCGCTGACCTGCGCAAAAAACGCTGGCTCAAGCAGATCTACGGTCGCCTGCTGGAGCGGCCCAACTTGGCCGGGGCCGCAGCGGTGCACTTCACGAGCGACCAGGAGGCCAAGATCTCCGAGCGCTTTGGGGCGCAAACGCGCGACTGGGTGATCCCGTTGGGGGTGAGCTTGCCGGATCCGGAGACCGCGCCCAGCCCGGAGGCGATGCGGGCAAAGTATGGCCTGCCGAGCGATCGCCCGTTGGTCCTGTTTATGTCCCGCCTTGACCCCAAGAAAGGCCTAGAGCTGCTGATTCCGGCCCTAGAGGCGATCGCCGCCGAGGGGCTGCCTTTTCACTGGGTGGTGGCTGGCTCCAATCCCCAAGACCCCGCCTACGAAGCCCAGATTCGCGCGCAGATCCAGCAGTCGGCGATCGCCCCCCACACGACCCTCACCGGCTTTGTCACCGGCCCCGACAAGCTGGGCCTTTTGCGGGCTGCCGATCTTTTTGTGCTGCCGTCCTACTACGAAAACTTCGGCATTGCCGTCGCCGAGGCCATGGCCATGGGAATTCCGGTGGTGATTTCTGACCAGGTGCACATCTGGCCCGCCGTCCAGCAGGCCGGAGCGGGCTGGATCACCCCCTGCACGGTGCCAGATCTGATCGCGAACCTCAAAAGCGCCCTAGATCCCGCCGCCAACCGGGCTGAGCGGGGCCGCCAGGGGCAACTCTACGCCCAAAAAATCTATAGCTGGAGCGCGATCGCCCGCCAAACTCTCGACGCCTACCGCACCCTGCTTCAGAAGGGCTGAGCGTGGTGAAACCAGTCCACAAACCCATAGCAGCTCAGCAGCAGCAGCACCGTCGCTGATACCTGGGCCACCGAGGCATTCGGAGACGGGGCGATCGCCTCTCGCACCAGGCACGACACCGCCGCCCCCATGGCAAAGCTAAAGCTCAAGACAAAATAGGGCCACTCTCGCACCAGTCCCAGCAGCGCCAGGGACAACAGCACCATGGCCATCACCAGCATAATCAGCTCGACGCAGTGGGGCGGATTTTGCTGGACCGCCATGCTAAAGCTGCGCCACCAACCTTGGAAGGACCTCATATCCAAGTTTTTAGAACCATCGCGACGGGTCAATAGGGGCGCGATCGCCGTCCCGCCCCTGCCTTCTAGGGTACTCACTTCCCCCGGTGCAAGTCTCTACCCAGTGGCACTGATCGAGCCCCCGACCCTGATCGACTAGCTTTACCCAGGCTAGCTAGGGGTCGCTGCCAGATCCGGCGTCTCCTCAGCAGGCAGCCCCTTCACTTGGCGGTAGAGCTTGAGATACTCCTGGGCCGACTTGTCCCAGCTAAAGTCCATCCGCATGCCGCGCTGCTGGAGCCTCTGCCACTCATCCTTGAACCGGAAGGCCTCGCTGGCTCGCACCATGCAGCTAAACAGATCCAGCGGCTCATAGCGATCGAAGCAGTAGCCGTTGCCTGCCTGCTGGGTGGGGTTATTGTGGAACACCGTGTCCACCAGGCCGCCGGTCCGCCGCACAATGGGCACGCAGCCGTAGCGCAGCGCCATCATTTGGCTAATGCCGCAAGGCTCAAAGCGAGACGGCATCAAGAAAGCATCTGATCCCGCGTAGATTCGCCGCGCCAAAACATCGTTGTAGAGCAGATAGGAGGCCATGCGCCCCGGATAGCGGGACGCTAGCTGCCACATCTGGGTTTCGTAGTAGCGATCGCCCGTTCCCAGCAGCACGAACTGCGCGTCGTTGTAGGCCATGAAGCGATCGAGCACCTGGAGCACCAGGTCAATGCCCTTCTGCTCCACCAGACGCGTCACAATGCCCACCAGGAACGTCTTGGAGTTGACCTCCAGGCCCATCTCTTCCTGGAGGGCGATCTTGTTGGCGACTCGCTTTTCGAGGGTGTCCGCCGTGAAGGTCTGCCGCAGGTGGGGATCGTTGGCCGGATCGTACACGTGGGTGTCGATGCCGTTGAGAATGCCGCTCAGCTTGCCGCTGATGAAGGACAGCAGTCCCTCAAGCTCCTCCCCATAGGCCGCTGTCTTGATCTGCTCCGCGTAGGTGGGAGAGACCGTATTCACCAAGTCCGCGTACTGCACCGCCGCCGCCATGGTGTTGTGGCCCTGCATGTACCACGGACACCAGGTCATCTGCTCGAGCTTCCAGCGCCACGGCCCCTGGTAGGCCAGGTTGTGAATGGTGAAAATGGTGGCAATGTCGGGCGTCTGGTGCATCCACACCGGGATCATGCCGGTGTGCCAGTCGTGGCAGTGTATGATGTCGGGCTTCCAATAGTTCCAGGCAAACTCAGCCGCCCCGTTAGCAAAGAAGGTGAAGCGCCAGTCTTCGTCGGTGCCGCCGTAGATGCGCCGGGGATCGAAGGCAGGGTGACCAAACAGGTAGAGCGGAACGTCGCTGCCGGGCAACACCGTTTCGTAAACGGCAAAGTCCTGGAACATGGCGTAGCCCCACCATACCGGCTCTTCAGGAATGTCGATTTTGTCGGACAAGAAGCCGTAGTACGGAATGAACACTCGAACATCATGGCCCAGGCTGCGCAGCACTTTCGGAAGCGCGCCGACGACATCTCCCATGCCGCCGACTTTCGCGATCGGGGCGGCTTCGGCTGCAACGAATAAGATCCGCATGTTAATTAGCTGTCTTCCCTGCGAGTGTTATGAAGTTTGGACGGTGCTGGAGCCCTGATGGGCGGGTTGAGCGACAGTCTGAGTTGCTGGCCTGCGTCAGGAGCGGCGGGCAAAAGCGGGAAAGCCATGGCGCACTCTCCCAAATTTGGCGATCGCCCTCGGGATCACAGGCACTGCCTAGATAGGCTATGGCGATCATACCGAGTTGCCTTGGCGTATTTTGCAGAACGACCGACAATTTGGCGATCGCAGCCACCCCAAGACGAGCCCGTCAGCGACTCGATATCCTAGATGGGGGTACAGATCGTTTCTGAATTTTCCCCAATCACGCTGAACGACGCTGAGGATGGCGAGAAGCTGTGGACTCTGAGGACTGGTTGGACTCTATCGTGGCTGAGATCGGCGCTCTGATTGTTGAAGATGAGCGCCTCAAGGACGAAGTCACCGCGCTGCGAACCGAGGTGGAGAAGCTCAAAGCGCGATCGCTCTCGACCGAAGAAAGTATGGATAGCCTCAAAGCCGATGCCTTTCGGCTGCGGGCAACCCTGGCTTATCTGCGGGCCGGGACTGCCCAGGCCCGGGCCGATCGCGCCCAGATTCAGGCCGACGAAGTGCAGCAAAAGGCCGACGCCGTGCAGCAGGTTGCCAGTCAAGAGCTGGCCCCTTCCAGGCAGTCGGTGGCCGATCAGCTGCAGGAGCAAGCCAACGAAGCCCAGGCCCGTGCTGACGAAGCCCAGGCCCGCGCCGATGCAGCCCGCGATCGCCTGCTGAATGCCGAAGATCGCGTCGAAGAAGTGATCGACGATCCCCTCGTGCCGCCGAACGCAGACCCCAAACCCTCAGAGCCTCCGGCCTAATCTCTGGCTGAGGGAACTGGCGATCGCCCTCAATCTCCGTCACCCTGAAGGGGTACCCCACCACAGGAGAGAGGAGCGCATGGGTTTGGGCATGTTAGTTGACGGTCGCTGGGTCAAGGAGCGCGAGCAGGAAGACCCGCAGGGCCGATTTTTGCGGCCTTCGACCACCTTTCGGCAGCGCATCACCGCCGATGGATCCAGCGGCTTCCCGGCCGAGGGCGATCGCTACCACCTCTACATTTCCCTCGCCTGCCCCTGGGCTCACCGCACCTTGTTGATGCGCCAGATCAAGGGCCTCGAAGACGCGATTTCCCTCTCGGTGGTCGATCCCGAGATGCTAGACGAAGGCTGGGTCTTCTCGGAGGGGCCGGGCTGCATCCCTGACACCGTGAACGGGAGCCAGTACCTGCGAGAGGTCTACCTCAAGGCCGATCCGCAGTTCACGGGGCGGGTGACCGTGCCCATCCTCTGGGACAAGCAAACCGGCACCATCGTCAACAACGAATCGCGGGAAATCATTCGGATGCTCGATCGTGAATTTGGGGCGATCGCCCGTCACGCCATCGACCTTTGTCCGCCCGAGCTAGAAGCTGTCATCGACCAAACCATCGACGCCATCTATCAGCCGATCAACAACGGCGTCTATCGGGCTGGCTTCGCCACCCAGCAGGCCGCCTACGAAGAGGCCGTCACGGAGCTGTTTGACGCCCTCGACCACTGGGACGCCGTCCTGCAAAACCAGCGCTACCTGTGCGGCGACGTCCTCACCGAGGCGGACCTGTGCCTGTTCACCACGCTGGTGCGCTTCGACCCGGTGTACCACGGCCATTTCAAGTGCAATCTGCGCCGGATCGCCGACTATCCCAACCTGGGCAACTACCTCAAGGATCTCTACCAGCGGCCCGCCATTGGCGAAACCTGCAACCTCGATCACATCAAGCGCCACTACTACCGCAGCCACCCCAAGGTGAACCCGACCCAGATCGTGCCCAAAGGCCCCATTTTGGATTGGGACAGCCCCCACGATCGCGATCGCTTTTAGCGAGGGCGCCGCGCCGGTTGCCTAGACGCTGTCCTGGGGCCGCAGCAGCAGGGCCGCAACCAAGCTCGGAGTGCCGCCGATCAGGCCGATGGCGAGCCACTGAGGCAGGCTGCGGCCTTTGCGGTGGGCAACGGCGGCGGCGACGAGGCCGATCGCACAGTGGGCGATCGCCAGGGTCGCGATCGTCGCGGGCTCCGGATGTAGTAAACGGGCGATCGCCGCTTCAGCAGAAAAATTCACCACAGCGCAACTCTCAAAGATCGCCCCGAATTTAACATTCTTGGGGCAGATCTACCCAGTCTCTCGGGTGCTGCCCTGTCTCTACCAGGAGACCTATGGCGCTTTCGATCCTCCGAATCTCGGCAGAGACGCGCTCTTGAAAATGACAGATTTCTCGCTGCGGTTGACCTTCGAAAGAATTTCTTAATTGATCATATTTTCCTCGCAAATCTTCCTTGAGGATCGTGACTCTTTTGCGAGGAGTTTTTACACTAAAGAATCATCTATTTTTTGTAGCTTTTCAGTTTAGATTTTTTAAATTAAATAAACCTGAAAATTAGTTTTAAATTTATTCTTGATGCTTTATCGTCAATCTTCAGGGATTTACCTGATTTTGCAGCCATGACAAAAAGGTAAAAACATGGTGTCTATTCTGCATAAGCTATCTTGATCAAAACCGATGTTTCGTCCATGTCAACACCAAATGAGTATTCTTGCCCATTGAGCTAGAAATCTTAAGGCCGTATAAAGGTTACAAATTATTGATGCTCAAGTTGACGATCGCGGCTTCTTGTTAAGCTCAAATCAATATCGAATCTGAGCTTTTGCGATCGCTTTTGTGAACCTTTGAAAACTTAGTCGTCCTGTCTTACGCCGTCTCGTTCAGCCCCTCCTATGGCAAATCGTTATCCTTGCAAAATCGCCTACGACCTCATCGAACAGTGGTGCCAGACCAATGGCTGGACAGATATCTTTTTTGAGCACTATCGCTACTGGGCGTTTCCGCCCCACGCGGTGATGCCGCTGCCTGTCCCCATTCAGTCTTCTGCTGACCTGCGGCCCCGAGAGCTGAGCCCGCTGGCGCGCCGCCTCAATGCGCTGGCCATTTTCGTCGCTTTGGCTGCGATTCCCCTGAGCTATTTTTCGCAGTCGCCCATGCCCTTGGTGTTTGCCTTTTTGGCCGGGGCGATCGCCGTTGGCCTCCAGGAAGAAGAAGATCCCTGCGAAGTCCACCTCTAGATTTGGCTACCCTCTCACGAGAAAAGCACCCCAAAACTGGGGTGCTTTTGTTTTGTGCATAAACCACTCAACTTGAGCGGCGCTCAAGCCCCTTCGGGGCGCAGAGCTGGCCTACAAATTGTCGGCAAACAAATCGAGGGGCAGGTGCCCGAACATTTCGTTCACGTCCGTTTCTTCGGCTGACTGACAGGAGACCAGCACGCCCCGATGATGGCCGCTGTAGCCCTCTTGGTAGCAGAGACCGGTCTTGGGGTTGAACTTGAGGTAGAGGGGGGCCGCTGGGCCGCCGGTGGGCGTCGGGGCCGCGTAGCCGAGGGCCTGGGCGTAGCTGTACAGCGCCCGGTGGCCTTCGGCCTCGGTCTCGGCGCAGATCCCAAAGATCTGGTAGTCCGAGTGCTGGCCCACTTGCAAGAGGGCCTGACGGACCTGGGCCTTCTCGGTGGGGGCGGTGAGGACCTTGCCGGCAGTGCAGTTGAAGGTCCGCAGGAGGGCGATCGCCTCGGCCAGGGACAAGTCGGCGGAGCTGGGAAAAGCAGACATGACAGACAACACTTTTTGAAACAACAGGGCGATCGCCGCTAAAACTCAGCGCTCAGGGGCGATCGCGGGAAGGGGATCACGTCGCGAATATTGGTCATACCGGTCATGAACTGTACCAAGCGCTCAAAGCCGAGGCCAAAGCCCGCGTGGGGCACCGTGCCGTAGCGGCGCAGGTCGCGGTACCACCAATAATCATCCAAATTCAAGCCCTGGGCCTGAATGCGCTGCTCCAGCACGTCTAGGCGCTCTTCTCGCTGGGACCCACCAATGATTTCTCCCACCTTGGGCGCCAGCACATCCATGGCCCGCACGGTTTTGCCGTCGTCACTCAGGCGCATGTAAAACGCCTTGATCTCGGTGGGGTAGTCCGTCACGATAATGGGCTTTTTGAAATACTCTTCGGCCAGATAGCGCTCGTGCTCCGACTGCAAATCGAGGCCCCAGTGAACCGGATACTCAAACTGCCGATCGGTCTTCTCCAAAATGGCGATCGCCTCGGTATAGGTCAATCGGCCAAACTCACTGTTGATAATCTTGTCCGCCGTCTCCAGCACCGAGTTATCAATGCGCTCATTGAAAAACTCCATGTCCTCGGGGCAGCGCTCCAGGACCACCCGGAACACGTGCTTGAGGAAGGCCTCGGCCAAGTCCATGTCGCCTTCGAGGTCGCAGAAGGCCATCTCCGGCTCCACCATCCAAAACTCCGCCAGGTGACGGGAGGTGTTGGAGTTTTCGGCCCGGAAGGTGGGACCAAAGGTGTAGACATTGCCGAAGGCCATGGCCATGATTTCGGCTTCGAGCTGGCCGCTCACGGTCAAAAAGGCGCGGCGACCAAAGAAGTCTTGACTGAAATCAATGGCGTTTTGGTCATTGCGCGGCGGCTTCTCCAGATCCAGGGCGGTGACGGTAAACATTTCGCCCGCCCCCTCGCAGTCGCTGGCGGTGATCATGGGCGTGTGGACCCACAAGAACCCTCGCTCCTGAAAAAATTCGTGGATGGCCTGGGCGCAGGCGTTGCGCACCCGAAAGACGGCCCCGAGGGTGTTGGTGCGCGATCGCAGGTGGCCGATGGTGCGCAAAAACTCAAAGGAGTGGCGCTTTTTCTGCAAGGGATAGGTTTCGGGATCCGCTTCCCCATACACGGTGACGCTGGCAGCCTTGACCTCGATGCGCTGCCCTTTGCCCAGGGACGGCACCAAGACCCCCGTCACTTCCACCGATGCGCCGGTGTTGAGGCGTTTGACCAGGGTTTCGTAGTCCGGCAGACTCTGGTCCATCACCACTTGCACACTCTTCATGGCCGAGCCGTCGTTGACCTCCATGAAGGCAAAGTCTTTTAGCTCGCGCTTGGTGCGGACCCATCCCTGGAGGGTGACGGAGTCATCGGGCTGGCCATCTCGCAGAACGTCGGCAATGCGTCGCGTCGTCATAAAGCTATGGGGGTTGCAAAACGAATCAAGGAAACGCTGGGTATTTCGGGTATCCCAGTGTTTTTCAGTCTAGCGAGTTACCCTAGGCACACTGCACGCCAAGGGCGATCGCCCCTCGAACTAGCCCGAGCACGATCGCAGCAGCCAGCCCAGCACCACCCCCAGGCCGCCGTAGCGGACAATCTGCCAAAAGGGCTCGCGCACGCTGCGCCACGACAGCAGGCGGCTTTCGAGGGAGACTTCGAGCTGGGCCAGCTCTTGGTTAATGGTTTTGAGAGTGGCTTGCAGCTCGCGGGATCGATGGCGCTTGAGCGATCGCCGAATATCTGCCGCCTCTAGGGAAAGCTCGGTCTGGCGGTCCTGATCGCGCTGGACCTGCTCGTAGCGATCGCGCAGTCCCTGGACCTCTCGCTCCAGACGCTCCAGCGCCTGCTCAAAGGTTTCCTCGGACTCCGCCAGATCCTCCGGCAACCGAGACTCGTCAGGAGATTGATCCGGATTCGGGCGCTGCTCCATACCCCTTCCCCACTGCACGACGGCGCTGTTCGGCTAGTGTACTGTCTCCGGGCGATCGCCTCAATGCTTTCTCCCAGACCGCGATCGCCCCGCCATACCCCAAAGCGCCCCAGATCCGCTAGGCTTGCATACAGCAAGAGCGAAGCATTCACCGCCCGAGCAGCATCTGAGCACCATGCAGCCACTTCACACCCCCCTCAGCAGCCCCGCCAGCCAAGCCCTCCAGGACATCAGCACCCTAGAGCTGGCCCAGGCCCTCGCCGAGCGCCTCACCCTCACCGACGCAGACTGGCACCGCCTCAAGAGCAACCGCCCCGTGCGCGCCCGCGAGCAAGCCGCCATGGCCCTCGTCTACCTGCTCAAAGACCAGCCCGAAGAAGCCCTGCTGCGTCTCCAGCAGTCCGTTGGCTGGCTCGATCGCTCCATCTCCGCGCCGCCCTGCCCGAGCCACGGCACCAAAGCCCCCTCAGCGTCTGCTGACCTCTAGCGCACCTTGGGCACGCGGGCCGTGCCCCTGAGTTGCTTTCCCAGGCGCAATTGGGTACCATCCGTACTCCAGTGGACTTGGTCAAAAATCTGATGCAAGATAAACAGGCCCCGGCCGCACTCGCCCTCATGGTGAGGCAAGTGCTCATCAGCATCCGCCTGACAGCAAGCGGGTGGACTAAAGCCTGGACCTTGGTCCGAGATCACCCACCAATAGTGGTTTTCGGTTACTAAAAAATTGACCAGAACCGTTTTGCTGGGGTCGAGGTTATTGCCATGCTTGGCAGCGTTCACCAGCGCCTCCTGAAGGCCCAGACGAACCTCAGCTCGCCACGCTCGGGGAACTTCGGATAGCAACAGGTCTAGCACTGGGTACAGATACAGCGTAGACGCAAAACTGATGGTGCCCCATCGACGCCCAACTGGACGAGGTGCAAGGGAAATCACTTGTAGAACCCCGTAAGCTTACTGATAAAAGTGAGCGCGTGATAGTTTCGATGCCCGGTAGTGCCCCTAGCAACACAACTTTAGAAAATGCTGCGGACAATAAAAGCCGAATGAAACGCGAGACAGGACTCAGAAAGGGTCGGGATTAAAAATGCTGCTCTGTTGGAGTTCAGAGCTTACAAAGAAATCTGATTGAAAGGGATAAGGTGCGCTTTGGCACCCAAAATCAACTTGAATAGCTTTGGAAAAATCCAAGCAAAGGAGCTTGCGCAAGGCCGCGCTTTGTATTAACTTTAATCGTTTCTGGCCTTGGGTTTCAAGGGGGCAGACTCTTTTTGGATCAAGCGATTTGGCCAAAGCGTTTGCAGATTCAAGCTTCCAGGCACCTTTCTTTTCAGCTCTTCTCAGGGGCTCTGAGGCAGTCTTGGCCTTCTTTCGCGATCGCCCCGGTGCACCGGACGCGCTAGACCTGCTATCCCCATCCATGCACTTTCTTCATCGGGCGATCGCCCGCCCAAAAAGTACGGTAATCCAGCCCAGAGCGCGATTGAAGCGCCCCAAACCCCTGCACTACAATGAGCCTACGGCGCTTCCCCAGCAGCGCAGCCCCGTTGCCCTAACCTCACAGGACTGGTTGATCTGCCAGATTGCTGGGAAGACAGCCACTCATGTTTGTTCCCTTCATGCGCGGGCGAATTCGCGACGCAAGGATGCCAATGGGATTTTTTGACTCTGATATCGTTCAGCAAGAAGCCAAACAACTGTTCGAGGACTACCAGTCCCTCATGCAGCTCGGTGGCAGCTACGGAAAGTTCGATCGCGAAGGCAAAAAGCTCTTCATCGAAAAGATGGAAGACATGATGGAGCGCTATCGGATTTTCATGAAGCGCTTTGAGCTATCAGACGACTTCTCCGCCCAAATGACCGTCGAGCAGCTCAAGACTCACCTGGGCCAGTTTGGGCTGACCCCCCAACAAATGTTTGACCAAATGCATCAAACCCTAGAGCGGATGCGGGCCGAAGTCGAAAAGACTCCCTAGCCGCTTTTACCGTTCACCAGAACCTCGCTAGGGCTGTGGAAAGTCGGAAGCCGGACGGAATCGCTCCACCGGGACTCCTCGCAGGGCCTGGAGCATAAAGTCTCGCCAGATCGGCGCCACGAAGGTTCCTCCGGTTGCTCCATAGCCCAGAGGGCGGTAGTCATCGTTGCCCACCCAGACCGCCACCGAGAGCTGCGGCACATATCCCACAAACCAAATGTCTCGCTCTGAGGACGTCGTGCCTGTCTTGCCTGCTGCGGGCCGGTCAATGCGAGCGTTGGTTGCCGTACCGCGCGTGATCACCCCTTGCAGTACGTCATTCAAAGCAGCGGCAGCCCATGGATCGAGCACTAGCTGAGGAGATGGGGTATTGTCGAGCAGCACATTGCCCTGGCTATCGGTCACATAGGCAATGAAGGTCGTGTCTGAGTGCCAACCATTATTGGCAAAGGTCGCATAGGCGCCGGCCATCTCCATGGGGGTGAGGTCCACCGAGCCCAGAGGCAAGGAAACCACCGGATCCATAGGGCTCTTGATCCCCAGGGTGCGAGAAATCTCAATCACTTTGTTGAGGCCAACTTCTTGCCCCAGCTTGACCGCTGGAATGTTGCGGGACATTTCGAGGGCGCGCCGCAGGGTAATGCTGCCCATGAAGGAGCCATCGTAGTTTTGGGGCGAGTAGTAGCCGTATCCGTCGGGATAGCTGACCGGATTATCGCCAATGATGGAGTCGGGGCCGTATTTGCCGGAGGCAAAGGCCGCATAGTAAACGAAGGGCTTGAAGGCGGAGCCTGGCTGGCGCTGGGCCTGGATGGCTCGGTTGTACTGGCTTTCGCTGTAGTCGACACCGCCCACCATGGCTTTGACAAAGTGGGTGCGGGGATCAACTGCGGCGAGGGCAATCTGGTCTGCGTACAGTCCCTGAGCCCACATATTGTCGTGGGCGCGTCGGACGGTGTCTTCAGCGATGCGCTGTAGCTTGTAGTCGATGGTGGTCTGCACGCGCATCCCGCCTTTCATGACGGCGTCTTTGCCGAAGCGCTTGGACAGTTCCTGGACGACGGCTTCGGTGACGTAGGGGATCTCGCTGCGGCGGAAGGACGTGACTTGGCCGAGGCGAATGGGTTGCTTGCGGGCTTCGGCTTCTTCGGCGGACGAGATCCAGCCCAGCTCTCGCATGCGGCGGAGCACGACGGCTTGGCGCACCTTGGAGGTTTGGTAGCGATCGCTCGACACCTGGTAGTTGCCATCAAAGGGGCTATATTCCTCGGGCGCTTGGATAAAGCCAGCCATCATGGCCGCTTCCGCTAGGGTCAAGTCGCGAGAGGACTTATTAAAGTAGCTGCGCGCCGCGGTCTCAGCCCCGTAGGTGTTGTGCCCCCAGTAGACCTGGTTGAGGTACATCTCAAGGATTTCGTCCTTGGTGAAGACCTGCTCGAGACGCATGGACAAGATAGCTTCTGCGATCTTGCGGCTAATCGATTGCTCTGGGGTCAGGAAGAGGTTCTTCACCAACTGCATGGTGATGGTCGAGCCGCCCTCCACCGTGCGCCCCTGCTGTAGGTTGGCGACGAACGCCCGCGCGATGCCGCTGGGGTTGATGCCGTGGTGGGTAAAGAAATGGCTGTCTTCGATGGCCAGGACTGCCCGCTTGAGGTTCGGAGAGATCTCTTCGAGGGGGACCACATCCCGGTTGGCTTCATCGTGAATGCTGGCGAGGGGACGACCGTTGATGTCGTAGATATGGGTCGTCTCGTTGGGCACATAGCCCTGCAAAACGTGGACGTTGGGCAGGTTGCGCAGGCTAATGGCTAGACCCACAAGGCCCCCGGCCGCGACAGAACTGGCCAGCATTGTGATGCCGAGGAGCGTGCCGCCTGTGACCTTCGCCACACCTTGGAAAAAACCCGAGGTGGGTGCAGCAACCTCTCCCGACCGCTTCCCTTGAATGGTGTTAGACGACACGGCGATTCACTTCCTCAACAGTACTGAATTAGCGATACATTGATAAGGCTGCAGGCACTCTCAGGCCGCTCGCTGACCGAAGCTCTACGCTTGATGTTGGCGATGAGGTCGGTGCGGTTTTTGCCCCTATGTTAGGCTGCTTTGGCGATACTTGCACTTCGCGAGGTGAATGTTATTGATGCTAGGCCATGAAGTGGCCTTTCATTGAATAACGAAATCTCGATTTTTGTTTCCGTCACTGTAACTGACTCATCGACAGACTGGCAAAGCATGGTTGGCGAGGACCCCCAGACTCAGAATCTATCCAATCTTCAAGACTTCTCGGCGATCGCCCGGGGGGTGAGTGAAGTTTTTCCCAATCAGCCGGACTCCCAGGATCCGGCCGAGAATCTTCAGCAGCGTCTGCTCCAGAGCGATCGCCCTTTGCGGGTGAAGCTGGGGATCGATCCGACGGGCGCCGACATTCACCTCGGCCACAGCATCCCGGTGCGCAAGCTGCGCGCGTTTCAGGACGCAGGCCACACAGCGGTGCTGATTATCGGAGACTTCACGGCCCAAATTGGCGATCCCACGGGCAAGTCTGAGGTACGCCGTCACCTGACGCCCGAGGATGTGGCCAACAATGCCAAGACCTACCTGGATCAGGTGCGCCCAATTTTAGACTTTGACACGCCGGGGCGTCTAGAGATTCGCTACAACTCTGAGTGGCTCTCGTCCCTGGACTTGTCGAAGGTGTTGAACCTGCTGTCGACGATGACGGTGGGGCAGATGCTGGCCAAGGAAGGCTTTGCAGAGCGCTATGAGCGCGGCAATCCGATTTTCCTGCACGAGTTTTTGTACCCGCTGATGCAGGGCTACGACTCGGTGGCGATCGAGGCGGATGTGGAGCTAGGGGGCACGGACCAGAAGTTCAATATTGCGGTGGGGCGCGATCTCCAGCGCTACTTTGGCCAGCGGCCCCAGTTTGGCATGCTGATGCCGATTTTGCTGGGGACGGACGGTGTGCAAAAGATGTCTAAGTCCCTCAATAACTATGTGGGTCTGCGGGAAGACCCGCTGACGATGTACTCGAAGCTGGAGAAGACGCCGGACGCGCTGATCCCGCAGTACTTTGAGCTGCTGACCAGCCTGCCGCTGGAGGGTCTGCCTGACAATCCGCGCGATCGCCAAAAGCTGCTGGCTCTGGATGTGGTCACCCAGTATCATGGCCCCGAGGCCGCCCAGCAGGCCCAGCAGGCCGCCCTCGAGCTCACCCAGGGCCGCGCCCAAGAGGCCGAGGCAGTCCCCGAGTTTTCCCTGGGAGCGGTGGAGTTTCCGGCCAAGCTGTTCTTTATCTTGGGAGCCAGCGGGGTGTGCAGCAACAGCAGCGACGCCCGCCGCCAGATCCAAAATAAGGCGGTCAAGATTGACGGCGATCGCGTGGAGGATGTGAATCTCGTGGTCGAGAGCCCCGAAGCGCTGGTGGGCAAAGTCTTGCAAGTCGGCAAGAAGCGGTTTGTGCGTTTAGTGCCCTAGGGCAAGGAAGGAGCGCCTATGTCGTCCATGGCTGACCGAATCATTGTGCCGCTGGATGTGCCGACGGAGGCCGCGGCGATCGCCCTTCTCGATCGCCTGCCCCAGGTGGGCTTCTGGAAAGTGGGCCTAGAGCTCTTTGTCAGCAGCGGTCCCAGCATCCTGACCGTGCTCAAGGAACGCGACAAGCGAATTTTCCTCGACCTCAAGTTCCACGACATTCCCAACACCGTCAAAGGGGCCTGCCACGCTGCGGGCCGCTACGGCGTTGATCTGCTGACTGTCCACGCGGCCAACGGTAAAGAAGGCCTGCGCTGGGCCAAGGAAGCCGCAGAGGCAGGCGCCCTCGAAACGGGCGTTTTGGCGCCCCGGCTCCTGGCGATTACGCTGCTAACCAGCATCAACGCCCGCACCCTCGCCTTTGACCTGAAGGTGCCCCTGGAGCTGCCGGAGTATGTGCTCAATATGGCGCTGCTGGCCCAGGAAAGCGGCATCGATGGAGCGGTGTGCTCCCCCCAGGAGGTACAGCAGCTCCGCAGCATGTGCGAAAACGACTTTTTGCTGGTGTGTCCGGGGGTGCGGCCGAGCTGGGCCGAGACCGGGGACCAAAAGCGCACGATGACGCCTGCCGAAGCCGTCAAGGCGGGGGCCAACTACTTGGTGATTGGCCGACCGATCACGGCGGCGCCGGACCCGGCAGAGGCCTTCGGGCGGATCTGCGACGAGATGGCGTCGGTGTGACCGAGGAGCCGCGATGGGGCTGACCCAGTTTCCCAAAATCGGATGGCGGGCGATCGCCCTCTTGGCGACCGGGATCGTCGGGCACGCTCGGCCCACTGAGGCGATCGCGCCCCTGCTGGGTCCGCCGTCTCCCGCCGCCGCCGCCAATAACTCGCCCCAGGCCTGCCCCGACGACCTCGAGGCCCTGGTCGATCGCCTGGTGCCCAGCCTGCCGAGCTACGCCAACCGGGTCTTTCAGCGATCGCGCATTGATAACCCCGACTATCCCATTAGCTACGTGCTGGTGGCTGGACGCCCGGAGTTTGAGCCCCTGCCCCTGAGCCCGACCGCCGATCCCGGCGCGCCGGTCCCCAATGATCCACGCCAGGTATTTCTGACAACGCTGTCGCGCCAGTACGGCCCCAAGGGCCTGGTGCGTCTCCAGCAGTACCACTGGTTCTTTTTCACCCAGGCCGACGACGGCTGGCGCTTGGCGATGGCCTTTTCGCGCACGGGTTCCGGCCCAGGCCGCGATCGCCCGATTGCGCCGCCCCAGGACAGCAGCGACGGCGCGATCGCCCAAGCCGTCAAGCTCTGGCTGGCGGACTGCCGAGCTGGCAAAACTCCCTGATTCATCTTTAATTAATCTTCAAGCCTAGGCGCGCAGCTCATCTAGCTTCGATCGCACCAGCTGAATGTCCTGCCACATCAGCCACTTCGGGCTGCCTTTTTCGCGAGACGGATTTCGCAGCAGATAGGCCGGGTGCAAAATGGGCATGCACAGCCGTCCCTGCCACTCCATCCACTGGCCCCGAATCTTGGTGATGCCGCGTTTGTCGCCCGTGACGCCCTTCACCGCCGTGGCCCCCGTCAGCAAAATAATCTTCGGGTCCACCAGCCGAATCTGCTCCAGCAGGTAGGGCATGCAGGCCGCCATCTCCTCAGGCGTCGGCGTGCGGTTGCCGGGCGGGCGACATTTCACCACGTTGCAGATATAGACGTCGGTCTCGCTGTTGAGGCGCACCGACTCCAAAATTTTCTCCAGCAGCTGGCCCGCTTTCCCCACAAAGGGCTGGCCCGTTTCGTCCTCGTTCTGGCCCGGCCCCTCGCCCACGATCATGATCGGCGCCCGGGGATTGCCGCGACTGACCACGGCATGGGTCCGCGTCGCCCCCAGATCGCAGCGCTGGCACTGGCGACAGTGGGCAGCTAGGGGCTCCAGCGACTCATAGGTCCCTGGCGGAATCGGCACGCTGGCCCGCGTCGGAATGGCGTCTGGATCAAACCCTGCTGGCGGCGTCGCGCTCTCCGCACTACCGGCAAAGGTGGACAGTTCAAAGAGGTTGATTTGGTCGTCGGTAGACATAGGGCGAGCGTGGCGATAAACGCGGGACAAAGGCAGTGGGCTGAAAACAGGAAGCTCTATGGCCATTGTTTCGCAAATTGCAGCACTTCTCACCCCTCCCGCGAGGGTTTTGGCCTCAACCTTTTGCTGGACGAGCCCAAACCCTTGGGCCAAAAGCGGCCGATCGATTTTTCGAGGAGAGGCGATCGCACCCTTGAGCGGTCCTTGCTCAGACCCAATTCGGGAATCCCGCCCGAGACTGCCTAGCGATCGTCTAGCGAGGATGTCAAAATTGGGCTTGTCCGTTTTTGCCAGTGACACCATGTCCGCCATCTCCTCCGCGCCGTTTTCGCCCGAAGAAATTGCTGCTGAGGGCATCAAGCCCGACGAGTACGCAGAAATTGTGCAGCGTTTGGGCCGCCATCCCAACAAAGCAGAGCTGGGCATGTTTGGCGTGATGTGGTCCGAGCACTGCTGCTACAAAAACTCTCGGCCCCTGCTCAAGCAGTTCCCCACCACGGGCGATCGCATTCTGGTCGGTCCCGGCGAAAACGCAGGCGTTGTAGACCTCGGAGATGGCCTTCGCCTGGCCTTCAAGATTGAGTCCCACAATCACCCCTCTGCTGTTGAGCCGTTCCAGGGAGCGGCCACCGGCGTCGGCGGCATTTTGCGCGACATTTTCACCATGGGAGCCCGGCCGATCGCCGCCCTCAACTCTCTGCGCTTCGGCAAGCTCGAAGATCCACGCACCCGCCGCCTCTTCAGCGGTGTCGTGGAGGGCATCGCTCACTACGGCAACTGCGTCGGCGTCCCCACCGTGGGCGGCGAGGTGTACTTCGATGCCGCCTACTCGGGCAATCCTTTGGTCAACGCCATGGCCCTCGGCCTGATGGAGACCGAAGAAATCGTCAAATCCGGGGCGTCGGGCATTGGTAACCCCGTCCTTTATGTTGGCTCCACCACGGGGCGCGACGGCATGGGCGGCGCCAGCTTTGCCAGCGCCGAGCTGAGCGACGCATCCATGGACGATCGGCCCGCTGTGCAGGTGGGCGATCCTTTCTTGGAGAAGTCCCTGATCGAGGCGTGCCTGGAGGCCTTCAAAACGGGCGCGGTGGTCGCAGCCCAGGACATGGGCGCGGCGGGCATCACCTGCTCGACGGCTGAAATGGCGGCCAAGGGCGGCGTCGGGGTTGACTTTGATCTCGACAAGATTCCGGTGCGCGAAACCGGCATGGTCCCTTACGAGTACCTGCTGTCGGAGTCCCAGGAGCGGATGCTGTTTGTGGCGCACAAGGGCCGCGAACAGGAGCTGATCGACATTTTCCACCGCTGGGGTCTGCACGCGGTGGTCGCTGGCACGGTGATCGAGGAGCCCATCGTGCGGATTTGGTTTAAGGGCGAAGTGGCGGCTGAGATTCCGGCCACAGCGCTCTCGGACAACACGCCAATCTATCATCGGGAGCTGATGGCGGAGCCGCCAGCCTACGCCCAGGCGGCCTGGACCTGGACGAGCGATCGCCTGCCTGCGGCCAGCGCCGACGGCATTGAGCTGCCCGGTAGCGGCTCCCAGTCTTGGAGCGAGGTTTTGCTGAAGATGCTGGATGTCCCCAGCATCGCCTCCAAGCGCTGGGTTTATCGCCAGTACGACCACCAGGTGCAAAACAACACCGTCCTGCTGCCCGGCGGCGCCGATGCGGCGGTGGTGCGCGTGCGGCCCATTGATGCCGACACCAAAACCTGTCGGCGAGGCGTCGCGGCGACGGTGGACTGCAACCCGCGCTACGTCTACCTCGACCCCTACGAAGGCGCCAAGGCGGCGGTGGCCGAAGCCGCTCGCAACCTGAGCTGTGTCGGCTCGGAGCCCCTGGCCGTCACGGACAACCTGAACTTTGGCAGCCCCGAGAAACCCATTGGCTACTGGCAGCTGGCCGAGGCCTGCCGGGGTCTCGCTGAGGCCTGTGGCACCTTCCAAACGCCGGTCACGGGCGGCAATGTCTCGCTCTACAACGAAACCTTCGACAGCAACGGCCAGCCTCAGCCCATCTATCCGACGCCGGTGGTGGGGATGGTGGGCCTGGTGCCGGATATCGCCCAGGTGCGCGGCCAGAGCTGGCGAAATGAAGGGGATGGGATTTATCTGCTGGGCTGGCCGGTGGGCGAGGCGTCTGAGGGCCGCGTGACCCTGGGCGCTTCGGAGTACCTGGCGTCGCTCCACGACACGGTGGCGGGCCAGCCGCCCCGGATCGATGGCGATCTGGAGGTGCGGGTCCAGGCCGCCTGCCGAGAGGGCATTCGCCAAGGCTGGGTGCAGTCGGCCCACGATAGCTCCGACGGCGGCTTGGCGGTGGCCCTGGCTGAGTGCTGCATTGGCAGCGATCGCGGGGCCGAGATCCAGCTGGCGATCGCCGCTTCGGCAGCGGTGCGCTGGGACGAAGTCCTGTTTGGCGAAGGGGGCGCGCGCATCATCGTCTCGGTGGCGAGCGATCGCGCGGAGGCCTGGGAAACCTATCTAAAAGAGCAGCTAGGCGATCGCTGGCAGCGCCTGGGCACCGTCGGCAGCGCCAGCGGCTCTCTCCGCATTACCACCGCCGACAGCCACCCCCTCATTGACGCTAGGATCAAAGCCATGGCCGAGCAGTGGTCCAGCGCCATCGAGCGTCGCCTCGACCTGTAGCCTTGGGGGCCTCCAATCCTTGAACTGAAAGGCTTTTGCCCGCGATCGCCCGTCCCTCTGGCGATCGCGGGCGATCGGTTTTCCCCCTTGCCTCCCTGGCCCGAATGGTTGTTAATGAGGACATTAAGAAAGTCTTAACGACGGGTCCAACTGTGGATTGCAAGATTGAGATAGAGGCCTGTGGCGATCGCAGCCTGTATCCTCAGAAAGCCCACGCACCTTTTGTCGATACACCGGCTCCATACAGCCGCCCCAGGTCATTCTGGGCTGTCCAAACAGTCTCAGCGACCCCTTCGATCGCCGTCTTGCTCACCCAACTCTGCTGTTAGGAGCCAATCAGCCGCATGATTCCCCATTCTTCCCTATCCCCCGATACTCCGTCCTTCCCAGCCAGCAGCGATCTCGATTCCCTCGACCAGCGTCCCGACAAACCCGAAGAAGCCTGTGGCGTCTTCGGCCTCTACGCACCGGGTGAAAAAGTCGCTAAGCTCACCTACTTTGGACTCTTCGCGCTCCAGCATCGGGGTCAAGAATCGGCCGGAATCGCCACCTTCAAACTCGGCGAACCCGTGCGGCTCCACAAAGACATGGGCCTCGTTTCCCAAGTCTTCAGCGAAACCATCCTCAACGAGATGCCAGGCGACATGGCCATCGGCCATACCCGCTACTCCACCACCGGCTCCAGCCGCGTGGTTAACGCCCAGCCCGCCCTCGTCCAAACTCGCCTCGGAGAGCTGGCCCTCGCCCACAACGGCAACCTCGTCAACACCAGCGTTCTCCACCAAGAGCTTCAGAAAATCAACTGTGACCTGCTCACCACCACCGACTCCGAGCTAGTCGCCCGCGTGATCGGCGCCGAAGTCGACAGCGGCAAAGACTGGCTCGAAGGGGCCATCAGCGCCTTCAATCGGTGTCAGGGCGCCTTTAGCCTCGTCATCGGCACCCCCGAAGGCCTCATGGGCGTCCGCGACACCAACGGCATTCGCCCCCTCGTCATCGGCACCCTCGGCACCAATCCCAAGCGCTACGTCCTCTCCTCCGAGACCTGCGGCCTCGACATCATCGGCGCTGAGTACCTGCGCGACGTCGAGCCCGGCGAACTGGTGTGGATTACCGAAGAGGGCCTTGCCTCCTTCCACTGGACAAACCAGCCCCAGCCCCGCCTGTGCATCTTTGAGATGATCTACTTCGCCCGTCCCGACAGCGTGATGAGCGGCGAAAATCTCTATACCTACCGCACTCGCCTGGGCCGCCGCCTCGCCGAAGAGTCCCCCGCCGATGTCGACCTGGTGATGGCCGTTCCCGACTCGGGCGTCCCGGCCGCTATTGGCTTCTCCCAAGTCTCTGGCATCCCCTACGCCGAGGGCCTGATCAAAAACCGCTACGTGGGCCGCACCTTCATCCAGCCCACCCAGAAAATGCGTGAATCCGGTATCCGCATGAAGCTGAACCCGCTGCGGGACGTCCTCGAAGGCAAACGCATTGTCATCGTGGATGACTCCATCGTGCGGGGCACCACCAGCCGGAAAATCGTGAAGACCCTGCGCGATGCCGGGGCAACCGAGGTGCACATGCGCATTTCGTCGCCGCCGGTCACCCATCCCTGCTTCTACGGCATCGACACCGACACCCAAGACCAGCTGATCGCCGCCACCAAGAGTGTCCAGGAGATCGCCGAGCAGATCGGCGTTGATTCGCTGGCCTACCTGAGCTGGCAAGGTATGCTGGAGGCCACCAAAGAAGACACCACTCACTTCTGCTCGGCCTGCTTCACGGGGGATTATCCGGTTGCGATTCCTGACCCGATCAAGCGATCGAAGCTGGTCCTGGAAAAAGAGAAAGTCGCAACGCCCCAAAGCTAGGCTTCTCGCCAACCCAGCCTGCGGGTTAAGGCAGGCGAATCGCGGCGATCGCCCGTCCCATCCCCTGATCGAGCTTCTGCGGTCAGGGGATGTTGCGTTGGGCCGTGGTTGCTCGTTGCCGGATTGGAATCTCAATCACGAACTCCGCTCCCTGACCCGGCTCAGACTGACAGTAGAGTTTGCCGCCGTGCTTCTCGACAATCAGCTCATGGCTAATGGACAAGCCCAGCCCGGTCCCTTTACCCACGGGCTTGGTCGTAAAGAACGGCTCAAACAGTCGGTCTTTGATGGCTTCGTCAATGCCGGGGCCATTGTCAGCGATGCGAATGGCGATCGCATCTTCGCCCGCCATGGCGGTGGAAATGTGAATCCGCCCCGGCTCTCGGATGGCGCTTTCCGGAAATGCTGATTGGCTCGCTTCATCCAGCGCGTCGATCGCATTGGACAAAATATTCATCAACACCTGATTGAGCGGCCCCGCGTAGCACTCTACGGGCGGCAGCTGTCCATAGTCCTTGAGAACGGCGATCGCCCCATTGTCGGGCCGAGACTTCAGGCGATAGTGCAAAATCGTCAGCGTGCTGTCAATTCCTTCATGAACGTCGATGGGCTTAGGCCCCATTTCATCCACTCGCGAAAAAATCCGCATGGACTTGACGATATCGTGAATGCGCTGCGCTCCCACCGTGATCGAATGAAAAAGCTTGAGCAAATCATCTCGGACAAATTCTAGGTCGATCGCCGCTTGTTCAGCCTGGATTCGAGGCGTTGGATTAGGATAGTCAGCTTGATAAAGATTCAGCAGCCGAACAATATCCTCGATGTACTCTTGGGCATAGGAAAGATTGCCATAAATGAAATTCACCGGATTGTTAATTTCATGGGCAATGCCAGCGGCCATCTGACCAATACTCGACATTTTTTCACTCTGGATCAGCTGAAGCTGCATTTCCTTGAGATCGCCGTAGGCATGGCTAACTTCAGCGATTTTTTGCTCTAGCTGGGCATTTTTTTCTGTCAGGCTTTCTGACAGCTCTGCTAGCTTGAGATGCAGCTTGATGCGGACCAAAACCTCTTCTTGCTGAAATGGTTTTGTAATGTAATCTACGGCGCCCAAACGAAACCCTTCCACTTTATTTTCAGTGTCAGAAAGGGCCGTCATAAAAATGACTGGAATATGCTGAGTGGCTGGATTCGTTTTGAGGCGACGGCAGGTTTCAAAACCGTCAATTTCTGGCATCATCACATCCAGTAAGATCAAGTTCGGCAGGGCATACTCCACCCGATCCAGCGCAATTTTTCCGGATTGAGCCACCCAAACTTCTAGGCCCGCCTGATCGAGGGTATCTGACAAAACGCCCAGATTGGCGGGGTTGTCATCAACAATAAGAACGGTGGCAGGCTGATCAATGACTGGATTCATGGCGCTAGCTCTTGATCTAGGAGAATGATGCTTACTGATAGGACTGAATGAGGGCAAGAATGTCTCGATCTTGGAAGTTTTTGGCTAGCTGATGGATTTTCTGAGCAAAGGAAAGATAGCGAGGATCCATTTCCTCAATGAGCGCGGCTTGGCGAATAATGCCTTTAAAATTGCCCTTCATGGCCAGCTCATACAGGGCTTCTAATTCTGCCACTGGAGGTGCTACGAGAGCTGTGTCATTGCTTACGCCCTGAGGTTCCGGGATCTGCTCCTCGTAGATCCACGTTAGGTGCAGATGCGTTTGCAATTTTTTCAGCAACTCCGAGGCTAGGATTGGCTTTGCTAAAAAATCATTGCCTCCCGCTTCGGTGCTGCGGTACTGATCGGCCTCAAAAACGCTCGCCGAGGAAACAATAATAATTAGGTCTTTAAAGGCTTCTTCCTGGCGAATTTGGCGAATTAGCTCAAAGCCATTGATATCCGGCATGATGAGGTCTGTGATGACGAGATCGGGCTGGCGATCGCAGATTTTTTGCCAGCCTTCTTTGCCATTCACAGCTTCTGTGACTTCAAAGCCAATCGGTGTCAATAAATTGCTGATGACGGAGCGGTTTTCCCACTTGTCATCGACGACCAAGATTTTAGGCGTTCGATTTTGGATGCCAATAATTTGGCCATAGCGATCGGCTTGGGAGGTTTTGACCCATTCTTCTGCCTGCGGCAGCTCGACATCAAACCAAAAGATACTGCCGACATTGACTTCACTTTGCACCTGAATTTTGCTGCCCATCAGCTCGACGATTTCTTGGCTGATGGCTAAGCCTAGGCCCGTTCCCTCTGACTGCCGCAGCGCGTCGCTCACCTGCTCAAAGGGCTGAAAGATGGTCTGGAGTTTGTCATCGGGAATGCCAATGCCGGTGTCGCGAATGGAGAAGCGGATTTTGCCGGCGGTGGCGAAGCTGACGGTGAAGGTGACGCTGCCGGTGTCGGTGAATTTGATGGCGTTGCTGAGCAGGTTGATCAGGACTTGGCGCAGGCGCTTTTCGTCGGCTCGCACGCCCAAAGGCAGCTCGGGCGCGGCTTCATAGCAAAACTGAATGGCTTTGAGCTCTGCGCGAATGCGGCACATTTCGGCCACGCCTTGCAAAAAGGCGGGCAGGTGAAAGTCGCTGAGCAGAAGCTCGGTTTTGCGGGCCTCGATTTTGGAGAGATCGAGGATGTCATTGATGAGAGTCAGCAGGTGAGAGCCGCACTGGCGAATCACGTCGATGCGCGATCGGTCTTCTTCGCTGAGGGTTTTGGTGCGCTGCAAAATTTGGGCGTAGCCGATGACGCCATTGAGAGGCGTGCGCAGTTCGTGGCTCATGTTGGCCAGAAATTCGCTCTTGGCTCGATTGGCGGCTTCAGCGGCGTTTTTGGCTTCGGTGAGGGCGATCTCGGCTTGTTTGCGCTCGGTGATGTCGGTGTTGGCGCCGATCCACTCGCGGATGGTGCCGTCGGGGTTCAAGATGGGAATAGCGCGGCAAATCATATAACGATACTGCTCGTCGTGGCGGCGCATGCGGAATTCGACTTCGTAGGGCGATCGCTCGGCGACAGACGCGGACCACTGAGCGGCTACAGAGTCATGGTCGTCTGGATGGATGGCGCTCAGCCAGCCCCGGCCTCGGTAGGTGTCGAAGTCTTGGCCGGTGAACTGGCTCCAGCTGGCTTGTTCCTCGACGAGTTCGCCAGCGGCGCTGGCGGTCCAAATAATTTGGGCGGAGGCCTGCATGAGCGATCGAAACCGCTCTTCGCTCTGGCGCAAGGCTGCTTCTGTTTGCTTGCGATCGTGAATGTCGGTGCAGGTGCCCATCCAGCCGTAGATGGTGCTGTCGTCGGACGCGAGAATTGGCACGCCGCGCACCCAAACGTACCGATACTCTCCGGTGGGCGATCGCAGGCGATATTCGGTTTCGAAGACGCTTTTGGTCGCGACGGCTTGATTCCAGCGCTCGGTTGAGATTTCGCGGTCCTCAGGGTGGACTACGTCGACCCAGCCCCAGCCCTGGTACTCTTCGAGGGTTTGGCCCGTGTACGCTCGCCAAGTCGGCGAGTCTTCGATGACGCAGCCACTGGCGTCAGCAGTCCAAACGATCTGAGACGTTGCTGTGGTCAGGGAGCGGAATCTGGCTTCGCTTTGGCGCTGATCTTCGGCCTGCTGACGCCGGGTGTCAATTTTGCCGAGGGATCGGGCATTGAGCCAGATCAGCACGGCAAATACAATCACGTTCAGAACCGCCAAAAGCGATAGACCGACTTCTCCGCTGTAGAGCTGGCCGCGGTGACCCGCTAGGACCAGCCAGCTGAGAATCGGCGGGATACCCAACACGGGCAGGATGAGCTGCCTTGCCATCATGCCGCCAGCGTGGGAGCTGGTCAGGACATTCATGACGCCCCACGCCGGGTGGAGACCCAGGGTGCCCGTCGACAGGAGCAAAAAGGCGATCGCCGTATGGACCGCCATTTTTGTATAGGACCCAAAGCCATAAAACTCTTGGATGTCGTAGACGTAGCCCAAGAGGCCCAGGAAGGCAATAAAAAACGCAACGATCGCGAAGACTTGAATCCCAGCTCGCAGCAATCGCCGCTGGCTCAGCAGCAGCAGCGAAGACCCCAGCAGCAAAAAGTTCAGCGCCGTGTTGGCGGCCATGCGGCCCGGTGCAGAGGTGCCCACCGCTCCCGCCGACTCCCGAAAAAGCAGCTGATCAATGCCCAGATTCACACTAAACAGGTACTGAATGAGGGTCAGCAGCCCCAGGCCCAAGACGATCGCCGCCAAGATCTGGGCGTAGCGGCAGGAGCGACGAGTGCCTGAGGACAGCAGCCAGAGGCTTGTACCCCCCAGCACTAAACCGACTGCTGTGTTCGCCTTCATCGTCACCCAAGCCGGCGAAATGCTTTTGAGGGTTGGAATATCCAACAGCCATCCCAGGATCACGATCCCGCCAATCAAGATAACAAGGCCACTGGCTAGCTTGGCCCAGGCCCTGACCCAACCGAGTAACTGGTCAGACTCCGGCGCATGATTATTGATCAACGAACTCTCCACTTGGCCCCTCCATTTGGCTGCGACTTAGAAACGCAGAGGTGCAGAACCTGACAACCCTAGAAGGCGATCGCCCCCTCAACCGGCACCATGTCCAGAGATTCCCAGGCTATTTCCGGCCCCAGCCCGCAGTGGCGCAGCCTCCAGACCCCAGAGAAGTGTTTGACCGCCTCAGTCCTACCCAAGCAGTGCGCTCTGATCAGATTTGCTTGGACGTCTCCGCGTGGACAAGTCACCGTCTTTGCCCCCGATGTAGATCAGCTTCAGCGCTCTTTGAGGGGCTCTAAGCAGCCTTCGCCGATCCATCGCCCCCGCCACAGGCCATTAGCAGCGCGATTTTATAGCGAGATCGGGCAAAGTCCCGTAAATACCCTAGTTATCTTTAGCTATCCCGGTAAAGCCGCCTCAGAGCTAAAAATCACGGATCTTTGGCCCTCTCACAATCGACACCAATGCTGCTGTAGAAACAAGGAAAATGCCGGTGCCCCAGTGAAGTCAACAGCGTTGTGTCTTGCGTCTGGGTGCTACCATCGACGTTCTGTCTCTGCGTCACTTGCGGGCCTAGCCCTCAGCCCAACTGAGTCTCTGGGCGGACGGCGATCGCCCCCCAGTTCTGAGCGCTATGCTAGTGGCGAACGGTCACTCAACGGGCTTCCCTGGGCAGCAAGTATCCCCACCAAGCCTCCTCACCCGGTGGCCATTCCCATCATGAGTGCCAGATTTGCCGCCCTACTTGTACCCTTCTTCAGGTCCAAGGTGAAGTCCCCAGATTACCGATCCCTCAGCTCCGCACCCCCTCGAGCCCTCGTCACTTCTCGGCACAACGTCCGGCTCGTGAGCCTGCGCGTCAAGCTACTCCTGGGGTTCACCCTGGTCTTCAGCATCGCCTTTGCTGGAGCCTTCTACTGGTTCTACAGCTTCACCACTGACCACGCCATTGCTCGACTGCGCAAGGACATGGCCTCCACCCTGAGCGGGGCCGTCCAAGGCGTCAACGTAGAAGAACTCATGGCCCTCTACCGAGAGGGCGAAGCCAACGCCGCCGGTTTCTCCGATGACCCACGCTATCGGCGTCAGCTCGAATGGTTTGACACCGTTCACCGCATTGAGCAGCGGGCCTGGCTGTACTCCTTCGTCGTCGATCGCCCCCAAAACCTCCGGCGCATCGGCCCACCCGCCGTCGGCCCCGAGTACCAAGAAGCCGTCTACATCGTCGACCTGTGGGCCAAATACAACCCCGCCAAAGCCGCCCGCTTTCTGCAATCCGATGTTGCTAGCTCCGTTGCGCGCCTGGTCCTCGAAAAAGATCGCGTCATGGAGCAAAGCAGCATTTACGACGATAGCTGGGGAACCTGGATTTCAGCCTTTGCGCCCCTCAAGGACTCCACTGGCAGGACCGTCGCCATCCTGGGCCTCGACATCGAAGCTGACTATATCCGAGAGGTCCAGCGGGCCATTCTCAAACAGGTCATTGTGGCGTTCTTGGTCGGCTATGCAGCCCTATTTTCCCTGCTGTATGTCTTCTCGGGGGTCCTGACCCGCCGCCTCAGCGGCCTCACCTATGCCGCCCAGCGCATTGCCGCTGGCGACTACGACAGCACCATTCCCTTCAAGACTTCGGGGCGCTTGGTTGACGAGATGAATATCCTCGCCCAAGCCTTCACGAGCATGATTCATTCCATTCGCATTCGCGAGCAGCTAATCCAGGAAGGCCAGCAAGTCGCCAAACAGATTCGCCATGCCCTGCAAGAGGAGCGAGAACTCAATGAGCTCAAGTCTCGCTTCATTGCGATGGTGTCCCATGAAGTGCGCACGCCGCTGACGGTGATTCGCACCTCAACAGAGCTGCTGGACTGCTATGGAGATGTGGCCCCAGCTGAAAAGCGTCAGGAGTACTTTTTGCGGATTCGCAGCGCAGTTCGCCACATGACTCAGCTGATGGAGGATGTGCTGACGATTGGCAAGGCAGAGGCCGGCAAGCTGGATTTTCATCCAAGCTGGATCGATGTGGAGCAGTTTTGCCAGGACATTTTGGAAGAGGTGCAGCTGGGCTTTAGCGATGGCCATGTGCTGGAGTTTATTCCCTATGGCAACTGCCACCAGGCCAAGCTGGACAAAAAGCTGCTGCGATCGATTTTGACCAACCTCCTCTCCAATGCGCTGAAGTACTCGCCGCCGGGCAGCACCATTCGTCTGCTGCTGTCTTGCAGTCCGACCCTGATCGAGTTCACCGTCCACGATGAGGGAATCGGCATTCCCCTCAAAGACCAGCCGCGCCTGTTTGAGCTGTTTCACCGGGCAAGTAATGCAACCACGATCCGAGGAACGGGCCTGGGGCTCGCGATCGTGCGTCAGTGCGTGGTGAGTCACCGCGGAGATATTTCGTTTCGCAGCGAGGAAGGGGTCGGGACGACCTTTGTGGTGCGACTGCCGGTGGCCCCAGACGCTACCTCTGCCGATGCCAGGATGGCGCCAAGCACTGGCGGCTAGGCTCGCCCCAGCCAACAAAATCTGTCCGTAGTTTAGCGGAGGGAACAGACGGAAAGTGGGCGATCGCACGGACATCACTTTTTCTGACGGTCAATTCCTGCTAGATTACGCTGGTGCCCTGACGTAATCGAATTGATTACACCGATCAGTTTATTTCTTTTTTCAATTGTGTTTTTACGGACTGCAGCGTTCTTTTTGATCGAGCAGTGCAGTCATCCCTTATTTTTTGATTGCTTTGACTAACGAGGTCAATGAGCCAAGCCTCGTATTTTTGCTGAATTCTTTTTTATTCTTATCAAGAAATATCTTGATACTGAGTCCCCAATGGATTCACATCAAGACTCTTTAAAGAGAATCTAAGGCGCGCTAAAATCACGCGCTGATTGGGGCACGCTGAACACTAGTCAGGTAAAAATCAGCGTCATCTTGCCATGAACCGTTTCTTGTCTTCCACAGCCATTATCAATGCCAGCGTCGGAGCTGTTCTGTTTGCGCTTTTAATGAGTGCTGTGCTTCCGGTTCATTTTTCTGTGGAAGGGCTGCAAGCCAAAAATCCCGGCTGTGTGCCTGAAATTCATCCTGACTGTCCCAAGTCTTAAGCTTCCGCAGCCAGCTCGGGAATTTCGGAAAGAGTCCCAAACTTTTTTTGATGCGCCTTTTGACGCGCTGCCCTTGCCAAGAAACGGGGGCAATCTGCGATCGCCCTAGCCCGATCGAACTGTCGATAAGATGCGATCGCAGATTGCCTTGCTACTCACAAATTTTGCTATTGCAGGCTTTCGTAGCGCCACGGAGCCGGATCAACGGCTTGGCCATTGACGTAGAGGCCCCAGTGTAGGTGCGGGCCGGTCGATGCGCCCGTGGACCCGACCGCTCCGACGACTTGACCAGCGCGGACCATGTCGCCTTCTTTGACATCGATACGGCTGAGGTGGATAAGAATGCTGAGCACCCCCTGACCGTGGTCGATGCCAACGGTATTGCCATGAATTTCAAAGCCGTCTGCTTCGCGGCCAACGAGGGCGACCCGACCCGCAGCGGGTGCCACAACGGGAGACCCCTGAGCGCCGCCATAGTCCACGCCCCGGTGGTAGTAGTCTTCGGCAAAATCGCCGTTGTAGTAGCGCCGCACGCCAAAGACGGTGGTCACTTCGCCCTGGTTGGGCCGCGTGAAGGGGCCATTCCAGAATTTTTGGGGGGAGACGGTGGCCTTGAAGGCGTCTACAAGGTCAAATTCGCGATCGGTTCCTTCCAGGTCGTCTTTGCCGGGGGGCAGCCAGATGCTCTGGGTGGGGAAGCTGCGGTTTTTGACCCACACCGCCAGATTGCGCGTTTCGCCTTCGCCACTGATGCGAACGGTGCGGGCGCCCGGGGCGTCTAGGGGGGTGGTGGGCAAAAAGGCCCGGTAGCGCTGGGGCGCGATTTCAAAAACGGGGTAGGTCTTGTCGTTGACGGTGACGCTGGGGGGGTCGCTGACTTGATCGGTTTGGATCAGCACGGAGATGGTGTCTCCGAGTTCGGGCTGTTCGGGCTTGATCTGGACTTCGAGGGCCTGGGCGGGCAGGGTGGCGGTCAGGCCGACGGCAGCGCCCAGCAGGGTGCCGAGCCAAGGGCGCTGAGCCGCGAAGGGTGTGGAGGAAGGAGCGACAGTCATGAATGCTTTCCGCTGCGAATGGTTTGGCCGTGGACATAGACTATCGCTTTGGGCGATCGGTTTCCAAGGGTCTGGCTGAGGGGCGATCGCGCCGGGTCTGGGGGACAATAAGCAATTGAAAGGCTGGTGGCTGCGGCTGCCAGCGCAATTGTTTTGATGCAAACCCTGTGGATGGAGGGCGCTGGCGTGGATTCTCCGGTGGTTTCGGTGGCGTGGTTGGCAGAGCATTTGAATGATCCGCAGGTGGCGATCGCCGATTGCCGCTTTTCGCTAATGCAGCCAGAGCTGGGGCGCCAGCAGTATGAGGCGGGCCATATCCCGGGGGCGCACTATTTTGATCTCAATCAAGATTTGTCATCGCCGGTCCAGCGCCACGGCGGTCGGCACCCCTTGCCCGATCCAGAGGCGATCGCCGCCAAGCTCTCGGCCTGCGGCATCACCTCCGAAGGCCCTAGCCCCACGCTGATCGTGGCCTACGATGATTCTCGCTTTGCCTTTGCGGCGCGCTTTTGGTGGCTGCTGCGCTACCTGGGCCACGCTCAAGTGGTCGTTCTCGATGGCGGCTTTCAGGCCTGGCAGGATGCTGGATACCCTGTCTCTACGGAGCGCCCCTCAGCTCAGCCAGGCGTCTTTGTGCCGCGACCCCGGGCCGAGATGCTGGTATCCAAGCAAGAAGTAGAGGCGCGCAAGGATCAGCCGGGGGTGGTGCTGGTGGACTCGCGGGAGGGCGATCGCTACCGAGGCGAGCGGGAGCCCATTGATCCGATCGCGGGCCATATCCCGGGGGCCGTCAACTACCCCTGGCAAGCGGTCTCCGACGCCCAAGGCTGTGTGCTGCCGGTCGAGGAGCAGCGCCGCCGCTGGGCTGAGGTGCAACCCGCCCAAGAAATTCAGGTTTATTGCGGCTCTGGCGTCACGGCCTGCGTCAACTTGCTGTCTCTGGAGCTGGCAGGCCTGACGGGCAAACTGTACGCCGGGAGCTGGAGTGACTGGTGCTCCTACCTGGTTCTAGACGCGGCGGCTGAAGAATAGACTGCTTTTGGCCGTCGGGGCCACGAGAGAGCGTCGCCTAGAGCGCTTTGACTAGCTGCGCAGGGTGACGCTCCCACACCTACGTGTCTGGGAACGGGGAATCTCCAGCGATACGCGCAGCGCTAGCTGGATGAGCGTCAATCCAAGAGAGGTGCGGGCTTCTCAGGCATTCCAAAAAACGCGTAGAACTTCCTGGGAGGTATCATCAGAAGCCTCCGAGAGACCCCGCCGTTTCAGGGCGGGGAGGGATAGGAGCGGCAATTGAGCAGGGCTCGATGCCCTCGAAATTGCCATTAGAGTCTGTGGTTTTCACAGTAGAAATGTTAGAACGTGAGACATGGAAAAAGCCTTCAGCTACCGGTTCTATCCCACCTTCGAGCAAGAAAATCTCTTGCGTCGGACACTGGGCTGTGTTCGGCTAGTTTACAACCGAGCCCTGGCAGAACGGACTGAAGCTTGGTATGAGCGACAAGAGAGAATCGGCTATGCCGAGACCTCTTCGAAGCTGACGGAGTGGAAAAAGCAAGAAGACCTCCAGTTTCTCAATGAAGTAAGCAGCGTTCCTCTTCAGCAGGGACTGAGACATCTGCAAACGGCTTTCACTAACTTCTTTGCCGGTCGGACAAACTATCCGAACTTCAAGAAGAAGCGCAATGGTGGCAGTGCAGAGTTCACAAAGTCTGCTTTCAAATGGAAACAGGGTCAGGTGTTTCTGGCTAAAAGCCCAGAACCATTGAACATTCGATGGTCCAGGCGGATTCCCGAGGGGGCTGAGCCCTCCACGGTGACTGTACGACTGAACCCGTCTGGTCAGTGGTACATCAGCCTCCGCTTTGACGATCCTCGGAATCTCACACTGGAGGCTTCTAACCAGTCGATTGGGGTGGACGCTGGGATTACCAGCTTGGTCGCCCTGAGTGACGGGGAAAAGGTCGCCAATCCCAAGCACTTTGACCGGCATTACCGACGACTTCGCAGAGCCCAAAAGTCCCTGAGTCGCAAGCAAAAGGGCTCTCGCAATCGAGACAAAGCTCGACTCAAGGTATCGCGGATTCACCAGCAGATTTCTAATTCCCGAGAAGACCATCTTCACAAGCTGACGACTCGACTGATTCGTGAAAACCAAACGATCGCGGTCGAGACGCTGGCGGTGAAGAACATGGTCAAGAACCCCAAGCTCTCCCGCGCCATTAGCGATGCGGGTTGGGGTGAGCTGATTCGCCAACTGGAGTACACGGCCCTGTGGTATGGGCGAGAGTTGGTGAAGATCGATCGCTGGTTTCCCAGCTCTAAGCGCTGCGGGAGCTGCGGCCATGTCGTAGAGCGATTGCCGCTGAGCATTCGAGAGTGGGATTGTCCGAAGTGTGGCAGTCACCATGATCGGGATGTGAACGCAGCAAAAAACATCTTGGCGGTGGGACACACCGTGTCAGTCTGTGGAGCGACTGTAAGACCAGAAGGGAGCAAGTCCCGGAAGGCGGGTGCTAGGAAGCAGAAACCCAAGTCGTGAGGTTTGGGAATCACCGTGGGTTTACCCCGGTGAGGATGTCAACGCTGAGCAGAGAGCCAAAACCCCTTCAAGACAGAGGTTGGTGACGCTCCGGGCCTTTAGCCTGAAGACAGTAGACCTCTGGAGGAATTCCATCATGCTGCTTCAGCACAAAGAAACTGCGAACTTGATCAAAGTTGTCGATCCCACCGACCTGTTCAACCCGTCCACAGAGTCCATTGAGGGCCAGATTCAGGCGGGTCAAGAAGAGCAAGACCCCACGCCCTTTGCCAAACAGGAGCTGGTGTTTCCGTCGGGGGAGGCCCTGCCCCGCTGCTGGCTCGACCCAAACTACCGCCAGAACTAGCTAGCTAAACGAATCTGCGAGGAAGACGCCGCTGCGCCGCTCATCGCCCGCCCCCGCAAAGCGATCGCCCGCTTGGGCCATCACCGTATGGACCCCGCCAAAGAACATGCTGGGCGCTTGCCACTGGGTCTGCTCCTGGGCGATCGCCGGTCTGTAGCGGGCTAGGCGCTCCACCGCCCCGGGGTCAAACCCGGGCTCAAGGCTGAGGCGCCCCTGCTCCCAGTGGATGCGGGGACTGCTCACCGCCGCCGGGGCCGCCATGCCAAAGTCCAAAATGTTGGAAATCACCTGCAAGATCGCCGTGCGGATGCGGTTGGAGCCGCCGGAGCCCAGCACGACTTCGGGGCGGCCCTCCCGCAGCACCAGGGTGGGCGCCATCATGGACGACATGCGCACATTTTCGGCCCAGCGGTGGAACCCAGCGGGATTGAGGTCTTCTTCGCCCAGCATGTTGTTGACCATGATGCCGGTGCCAGGAATCAGGTAGCCCGAGCCTTCGCCGTTGGAGGTGGTGACGCTGGCGGCGTTGCCTTCGGCGTCGAGGACGCTGATGTGGGTGGTGCTGCCCCACCGGTTCACGGCGTTGGTCAACTCGGCTTGGTAAGGCTGCACGTGGTCTAGCCCGAGAAATCGCTGGGCAATGTCCGCGCTGTGGATGTGGTCGTCGTAGCCGTCCTTGCGGGCGGCGTTGGTCAGGGCCATGGCCGTGGCCAGGGTGGCCAGGTGGCGATCGCTGCCAAAGCCCATCGCGCCGAGATCCTGGGTTTCCAGCAGCGCCAAGGCAAAGGCAATCAGCGCGCCGCCGGAGCTGGGGGGCGGGTTGGTCAACAGCGTATGGCCCCGATAGCGAATCTGGAGGGGCGATCGCGCCTGAACTTGGTAGCGCGTCAGGTCCTCCAGGCTCAGGTGGCCGCCGCCCTGGCGACAGTCCGCTGCCAGCTGATGGGCCATTTCCCCTTGATACAGCCCCTCGATCCCGTGGTTTGCCCAGCCCCGCAGGGTCTCGGCTAAGTCACGGAAGTGCAGCACGTCCCCGGCCTGGGCCAAGCTGCCCTGGGGCGCGTAGATGGCCCGCCCCTCGGTTGACGCTGTCAAAATGGGCGCCAAAATCTGGAGGCAGTAGGCCTGGAAATCATTCAGGGCCACGCCCCCCTCGGCGTAGTGAATGGCCGGCTCAGCCACCGCTGCAAAGGGCAGGCGTCCCAGCCGCTGATGCACCGCGTGAATCCCTTTGAGGGCGCCGGGCACCGCCATCGAAGCTAAACCAATGTGGAATTCCTGGACCGCGCCCCCAAAATTTACCCCCACCGGATAGAAGTCCAGAGGGGGCGATCGCCGCTGGCGGGGCGTCTGGGTAAAGAAGTCAAACAGCTGGGCCTGCCGATCGGCTGTGTAGGCCAGCAAAAAGCCGCCGCCCGCGGGCGAAGTCAGGGGGGACTCCACCACCCAGGAAGTCAGCACGGCCGCCGCCGCCGCATCAAAGGCATTGCCGCCCTGACGCAGCATTTCGAGGCCTGCTTCGGCCGTGAGGGGATGGCCCGCCGCGATCGCCCCTCCCAGGGGCTGTCGGCCCATCAGCGTGCCCTACAGGTGCGATCGCACGAAGCGCTCAAAACGTTCAAGGCCTTTCTCAATGGTGGGCAAATCCGTCGCGTAGGACAGGCGAATATTGGCGTCTGTGCCGAAGGCCATGCCGGGAATCGCCGCCACCTGCTGCTCTTCTAGCAGGCGATTGCAAAACTCCAGCGAGCCCATGCCCAGCTTGCTGATATCGGGAAACAGATAAAACGCCCCCTTGGGCTCCGGGCAGCTCACGCCCTCGAGGGCGTTGAGGCCGGCCAGCATGACTTGGCGGCGCTGGGCGAAGGCTTGGCGCATCTCCTCGACGCAGTCCTGGGGGCCTTTGAGGGCGGCGATCGCCCCGTACTGGGCGAAGGTGCACACGTTCGAGGTGCTGTGGCTCTGGAGGGTGGTGGTTGCCCGAATGATTTCTGGCGGGCCGGCCAGGTAGCCAATGCGCCATCCGGTCATGGAGTAGGCCTTGGCAAAGCCGCTGCTGGTGATCGTGCGCTCGTAGATCTCGGGTCCCACCGCGCCAATGCTCAGGTGCTCGGCCCCGTCGTAGCAGATTTTTTCGTAGATTTCATCGGACACTACCAGCAGGTCTGCCTCCACGATCACCTGGGCGATCGCCCGGATTTCCTCCGGCGTGTAGACCATGCCCGTGGGATTGGAGGGCGAATTTAGCACAAACAGCCGCGTCTTGGGCGTGATGGCCTGCCGCAGCTGCTCGGGAGTGATTTTGTAGCCGCTCTCGAGGGTGGTTTCGACGATGATCGGCGTGCCCCCCGCTAGGCGCACCATCTCGGGGTAGCTCAGCCAGTAGGGCGCTGGGATGATCACCTCGTCGCCGGGATCGAGCAGCACCTGCATCAGGTTGTAGATTGACTGCTTGCCGCCGTTGGTGACCAAGACATTCTCGGCGCTGTAGCACAGCAGGTTTTCGGTCTGGAGCTTGTGGGCGATCGCCTCGCGCAGTTCCGGTTCTCCTGCTGCTGGGCCGTAGCGCGTTTTGCCTTCGTCGAGAGCCTGCTTGGCCGCTGCTTTGATATGAGCCGGAGTCTCAAAATCCGGTTCACCGGCACTGAAACTGCAAACATCCACGCCCTCGGCTTTTAGGGCCTTGGCTTTGGCGGCGATCGCCAACGTCATCGAAGGCGTTACTTGACTGATTCGTGCGGCTAATTTGATGCTCATCTCAATTTCAAGCAGCGTATGGCTCTCGCAGACGTTTCTCCCAGGAAGCCAATACCTATCACGTTAGATGCGATTTAGATCCTCATTTGTGAAGTGAGAAATCACGGTCCACCGCCAGCACAGGCCTCGTCTGCTCCACAAGATCCTACCTCCCTACGCCAGTCTGCGATCATTGCCGACTGCGAATACGGCGATTCGTTGACAAGAATTCTTAAATTCCCGGCAGGTTCTCCTGCAAAAGCGTCCCCGACCCCCCGCACGCTCCGAGCCGTCAGCACTCCGGAAGGAGGAGCGGCTTGGGGCCGATTAAGCTAAGAAGAGGGCCACCGCCTTGGCCCTGCCAGGATTTTCGAGGTTGTTTTCGCGTCTATGCTAAATATTCCGCAACGGCTCGCCGATGAGCTGTCCCTCAAGCCGTTTCAGGTGGCCCAGGCCCTAGAGCTGTTTGCTGAAGGCGCAACGGTCCCCTTCATCGCCCGCTACCGCAAAGAGCGCACCGGGGAGATGGATGAGACCCAGTTGCGCACGCTCCAGGAGCGCCACGCCTACCTGACGGAGCTCGAGGCCCGCAAGGCCAGCATCCTAGAGGCGATCGCCGCCCAGGGCAAGCTCACCGACGAGCTCCAGGCCAAAATCAGCGGCTGCCTGCAAAAAACCGAACTCGAAGACCTCTATCTCCCCTACCGCCCCAAGCGGCGCACCCGCGCCACTGTGGCCCGAGAGCGGGGCCTCGAACCCTTGGCCCAGGCGATCGCCCACCACAACCAGCCCCAGGCCCCGGCGATCGCCCTCGACGCCGCCGCCGCGCCCTACGTGAATCCTGACGCCGGTGTGACCACGCCCGAGGAGGCGCTCCAGGGCGCTGCTGACATCCTGGCGGAAGCCGTGGCCGAAAACGCCGATCATCGGGCCTATTTGCGCGAATTCTTGCTCAAAAACGGCCTTTTCAGCTCCAAAATCAAGGCCGACTTCCCCGAAGGCTCCACCAAGTTCGAGATGTACCGGAACTACCAGAGCCCGGTCAAAGACATCGCGCCCCACAACCTGCTGGCCCTGCTGCGCGGGGAGACCGAGGGCGTTTTGACCCTGGAGGTAACCTTTGACGAAGAGGCGGTGCTGCACTACCTAGAAAGCCAAGAGAGCCGCAGCAAGCAGCGATCGCTGCGGGAGTTTTATCGCGCCCTGCTCAAGGACGCCTTTCAGCGCTTGATGAAAACCTCCCTCCTCAACACCCTGATCGCCGAGAAGAAAGCCTGGGCGGACGGCGAGTCGATCCAGACCTTCGAGGCCAATCTGCGCAATCTGCTGCTGGCCGCCCCGGCGGGCATGAAGCCGACCCTGGGCCTGGACCCTGGTTTCCGGACCGGCTGCAAGATGGTAGCCCTAGACGAAACGGGCAAATTTCTGGAATATCAGGCGATTTTTCCCCACCAGGGCCAGGGACAGCGCGATCGCGCGGCCGCAGAGCTCCGGCGCTTCATCGGGCAGTACCGCATCGAGCTGATCGCCATCGGCAACGGCACCGCCGGTCGAGAGACGGACGCCTTCGTAGCAGAGGTGCTGCAAACCCTCGATCGCAAGCCCGTCAAGGTGATGGTGAATGAGGCCGGGGCGTCGGTGTACTCGGCCAGCGAGGTGGCGATCGCCGAATTTCCCGAGCTCGACGTCACGGTGCGGGGCGCCATCAGCATCGCTCGCCGCCTCCAGGACCCCCTGGCGGAGCTGGTGAAAATCGACCCCAAATCCATCGGCGTGGGCCAGTACCAGCACGACGTGGACCAAAAGCTGCTCAAGCGCAAGCTCGACGAAACGGTGGAAAGCTGCGTCAACTACGTGGGCGTGGACCTCAACACCGCCTCCAAAGAGCTGCTGACCTTCGTGTCGGGCATCTCCCCGGCGGTGGCGAACAACATCGTGGCCTACCGCAACCAAAATGGCGCTTTCAAGCACCGCCGAGAGCTGCTGAAGGTGACCAAGCTCGGCCCCAAGGCCTTTGAGCAGGCGGCGGGCTTTCTGCGGATTCGCGGCGGCAAAAATCCCCTGGACAATACCGCCGTCCACCCCGAGAGCTACGGCATCGTGGAGGCGATCGCCGCTGATTTGCAGCTGCCCCTGGTCGAGATTCCCCAGGCGGGCGATCGCCTCGCGCGGCTGGACGTGCGGCGCTACGTCACCGACACCGTGGGCGAGCCGACCCTGCGGGACATCCTGCGCGAGCTCGAAAAGCCCGGTCGCGACCCCCGAGACCAGTTCACCTACGCCACCTTCCAGGAAGGCATCAACGACTTGGCCGATCTCCAGGTCGGCATGACCCTAGAGGGCGTGGTGACCAACGTGGCGAATTTCGGGGCCTTCGTGGACATCGGCGTGCACCAGGACGGCCTGGTCCATGTGTCCCAGCTCGCCGATCGCTTCGTCAAGGACCCCCAAGAGGTGGTCAAGGTGGGCCAGGTGGTGAAGGTGCGGGTGATGGAGGTGAATGTGCCCCTCAAGCGCATTAGCCTGTCGATGCGATCGCCCGACGGCGGCGCTCCCAAGCCCCGAGCCGCCCGACCCGGCACCGATCGCGATCGCCCGGACACTAGCGGCGCCTCTCTGGCCGACCTCAAGGCCAAATTTAATCGGCGCAAATAGAGCCCCGATCACGCCCCGATCGCCCTGCCCGAAAATTTCAGATGCCAGAGAAATAAAGGTACTCCGAAGGGTGCCGTGTTCTGCCGGGACCTCCGCGATACTTTTCTTGGAGACTACTCCTAAAGACCTTACCTGTCTGCTTGGGGTCAACCAACCTTGGCTCAGGCAGACTTTTTTCTCGGCTGTCTAATAGGGCTGGATTGACCCCTACCCGTTGCGATCGCCCCCTTTATTGTCTCTTCGGCCTCTTCTCCCCATGGGCTCTATCCAAATCCTGCGAGACTTTCCTTCGCCCCCGGAGCAGCTTCAGCGCACGATTCGCATCTTCACCCCAGATGCCTACGATCAGCAGCCCGATCAGCGCTTCCCGGTGCTGTACCTGTTCGATGGCCAAAACGTGTTTTCCCATCCCGAATCGGCGGTCTACGACACCTGGTGCGCCAATACCACCCTCGAAAGGCTGGTTGCCGAGGGCAGTATCCGACCGTGGATCATCGTGGCCATCGACCATTTGCCCAATCGCCTCGAAGAATATTCGCCTTGGATTGGCGGTCGGGGTCCCCAGTGCGCAGAGTTTGTCGTCCACCATCTCAAGCCCTACATTGACCAGCACTTTCGCACCCTGCCTGAGGCCCCCTGGACCGGGATTCTGGGGGCCAGCATGGGCGGCTTGATGGCTCTCTACCTGGGGCGTCGCTTCCCAGAAATATTTGGGCGGATTGGCGGCCTGTCCCCGGCGCTCATGTGGGGCGGCGGCCAAATGTTTCAGTTCTGGGACCGCCACACCCGGCACTGGTCCAAAATTGCTCTGCACGTGGGCAGCCAGGAGCAGTATTCCTTCTATGGGGTTTGGCTGGACTACGTGCCCATCACCCAGGATTTTTATCGTCATCTCCGGGGTTTGGGCTATGGCGACCATGAGGTGCGCTTTAGCTTGGCGGAGGGTGACATCCATCACGAAACGGCTTGGCAGCGGCGATTGCCGGAGATTCTGCGCTGGCTGCTAGTCGATCCTGAGGGCCTTTGAAGGGACGGTGAACCAAAGCGCTGAAAGGGGATAGAAATGGCCCGCTCACTGCCAAGGATTTGGGAAGCCTCGGCTGTTGGATCTGAATGCAGATTCTGACTTTGGCTTCGGGGTGGTGAGAGACCAAGAGATATCATGGCCAAATTTCCCGATAAGCTAGTAGGGAAGCAGTGCCAGCGCCCGTTTTGGCGGCAGTCTGGGCTGCAGTGTAGGCTCACCGATGTGCAGGAGACATAAACCCATGATTTTGCCCGGTTCTGCGGTTCGCGTTGTCAACGCCAGCGATACCTACTACGGCTTCCAGGGACAGGTGCAGCGAGTCAGCGACGGAAAAGCGGCGGTGCTGTTTGAGGGAGGGAACTGGGACAAGCTCGTGACCTTCCGGCTGTCGGAGCTTGAGGTGGTGACGGCGGGTCGCAAAGGGAAATAGCGGTGCGCCTGCCCCGATCGCAATTTGCGGCGCGCGATCGCCATCCCAACCATTTCGCGGAGGTCATCGAGACGTCCACGACGGAGTTTTTGGCCCAGTGCCTGGAGCCCGAAGACCTCAGCTTCGCGGTGATGCCGCCCTTCGGTAGCTGGGTCAAGTCCGTTGACGAAGAGTCGGGCAACCAGGTCTACGCAGTGGTTTACCACGCGACCACCAGCCCCATCGACTCGGTGCACCGGGCTCGGGCCTTGGGCCTGTCTCTCCAGGATCTGCGAGAGCAGCAGCCCCAAATTTTTGCCATGCTCAAGACGGAGTTTCGGGCGGCGATCGTTGGTTTTCAGGCACCGCCGCGATCGCCCAGCGCCGACGATCTAGGCCCGGTCTATCAGCATCTGCCGCCCAGGCCGCCCCAGATTCACCAGGCGGTGTATCGCTGCGAACCGGCGGAGGTGGTGCGCTTTACGGAGCGCTTTGATTTTTTGCGGACGCTGCTCGAGGTGACCCAGGCACCGGTGGATGCCCTGGTGGCGGCGGCGATCCGGGAGGTGTATCAGTGTCGTCAGGCCGATCGCCCGTGGCTCGTGCAGGCGGGGCGCTCCCTCGGAATTTTGCTCAAGGACGACTACGATCGCCTCCAGGTCATTTTGAATCAGGTTCATCCCTAGAGCAGTGCCTTGGCCGGAGCAAAGGGCGATCGCGGTGCCGAGCCGTGCCCATTGGTGTCCGCGGACGCCGCCTCAGTGCCCATCAGTGGCCTAGCCATGGCGATCGTCTCGGGCAGCACCCCGACGAGCTGCGCTAGCACCTCATTGGGCAGGCGATCGACGGTCTCGGGATTGGCGCAGCGCCCCAGCGTGTGCAGGATGCCCTGGGCGCGCTTGAGGGGGGCCGGCAGACCGACGATTTTTTGCGTGATCGTGAGCCAGCGCTGGCGAGTGGTGTAGGCTTGGCGACGCACGGCCCGATCATCGGAGTAGATCAAGGACGGCGCGCCAAAGGGCACAACGCGCTGACAGTCGAGGTCAAAAACGCCGCCAATGGCAGAACCGGGACCGGCGATCTCGGCATGGTGGCGATGGCAAATAATCAGGCCGCTGCCTCGTTCTCCTTGGACAATAAAAATCTGGCCGCTTTGTAGCTGGGACAAAACTGCATTGGGCTGGATCAGCGGCTGGGGCAATAGAGAAGAAGACATGGCAATCAGGGGAGGCTGCTATTTTTAGGGTGCACTGGTCTGCGCCTGAGCAAGGTGAATCTTGCGCAATATATGACTTACTACTCAAGAAGATTTTGTGAAGGTATCGACGAGCACGGCAGTGGCGCTTTTGGCAGCACGCGATCGCTGCGATCGCCCTCTCGCTGGGCCGCTGATCTCGCTATGGCGCCCTAGCCCTGGGCAGCCTGACGTTGCAGATAGGCTAGGCCCAAAAACACCGCCGCCACGCTGCCCGCGACGCAAATATCCCCTACTTCTATTTTGGCGACCAGCTCCGAAGGCGGTATTAAAACAATCTCGATTTCTTCCGTAATGTCGAGGATTTGATCAGCGGTTTTTTGGGCATTTTGAGCCAAAAACACGTGAATTTTGTTGGTTTCCTTCACCGGGTTGTCGTAGAGAACCCCTAGGGATATCCAGGTCGAGGCGGTATAGCCCGTTTCTTCTAGCAGTTCTCGCTGGGCTGCCCCTTGGGGCGCTTCTTGGGCAGGGTCAAAGGTCCCCGCGGGCAGCTCCAGCAAAACTTCGCCCGCTCCGTGACGATACTGACGCACAAAGACCAGTTCCCCGGCACGGGTCACGGGCAGCACGAGAGCCACATCGGGGCGCACGCTGAGAAAATAGTCATCGATGACGGTCCCGTTGGGGAGCTGCACGCGATCGCGCCGCACCTTGTACCAGGCGTGGTCAAAGGCCATCTGGGAGGCCAGGGTTTTCCATTTGTGCAGCTCAGCCACGAACCTTGTCTCCTGCTGCGAATATCGCCCCCACCTTAAGCTGACTGCTCCCCACCGCGCACGCTTTTTGCCCAGAAAAAAGCTCCGATTCGGAGCTGGGAGAGGGTCGAAAAAGATTGGGCGAGAGCATGGCAGAGGCTCCTGCTGCGCAGGTCTAGCCGCGATTTTTGATCAGCAGCACTTCGATGATCTTGATGGCGATCGCGTCATTGAGGCCCAGAGCAATCTGCAAATCGTTCAAAAATTTCTTTTCTTCTTCTGCCACGTGACCATCGGCCAGGACCAAGTCCGTGGCCACGGCGAACACCGTTTCCTTCAGCTCAAAGGGCAAAGAGGCGATCGCCAAATCCACCAGAGAGCCAGCTCCGTCCCGCCGCATGATGCCCAGCAGCTTGTCGAACATCCGCCGCACCACATCAGTGGAATAGTTCTTAAACATCTGCATCCGCGACAGGGTCGTGTAGACCCCCGTGGACTCCTCGTCGGACAAGTACCCATCCGATGCCACCGCCACTAGCACGATCGCTGCAAACGCCTCCGGAGGATTGAGGACGTCTTGCTGCTGTTCCGTGCGAGCGCCACCAAACACTTTGTCAAACAAGCCCATATGCTTTCCTCAACAAGTGGTAGGAAATGGAAATTGCTGCTGCAAGGTCCGGAAGCGCGCGGATAGTGGCTCTAGTCACCCCCATCAGCGGAGGCACTCCCAGAAATTACAGGGATGACTTCACCAGCATGGCGACAGATTTAGCAAACGCCTAGAATTCTGCGAAAAATTTAATGCCCCGGGGTGAGCAGGCAGCGCTCGAGGGTGGCGACCACCGATTGGCCCAGGCTGGCTAGATCGTAGCCGCCTTCTAGGCCAAATAGGATGCGGGGCGTGAGGCTGAGGCAGTGCTGGGTGAAGAGGCCGTAATCGGCTGGCTTGAGGCAAAGGCTGGCGATCGCGTCGTCCTTGTTGGCGTCGTAGCCCGCGCTGACAATCAGCAGATCGGGCCGAAATGCTTTGAGGGTCGGGACAATCTTTTCGCGAAAGAGGGGGTCGTAGTCCTCGAAGGTGCTCTCCGGCGGCAGGGGCAGGTTGAGCACATTGTGGTGAAACCCCTGCTCGGAGCGGCTGCCCGTGCCGGGATAGCAGGGCGACTGGTGCAGCGAGCAATAAAAAATCTGGGGGTGGGTTTCGGTGAGGGCCTGGGTGCCGTTGCCGTGGTGGACGTCCCAGTCGAGGATGGCAACGCGCTGGATGCCGGGCTGGCTAAGGGCGTAGTGAGCGGCGATCGCCGCATTGGCAAAAATGCAAAATCCCATGCCGCGATCGCGCACGGCGTGGTGACCCGGCGGCCGCGCCAGCACAAAGGCCGGTCGACCCGTCTCCAGGACCTGATCGACGCCATCGAGCCACGCGCTGACTGCCAGTTGCGCGATCTCAAAGCTGCGGGGAGACACCACCGTATCGCCGTCGAGATGGCCGCCGCCGCGATTGGCCAAGACCCGCACCTGCTGGACATAGTCGGGTGTGTGAATTTGCTCGATCCAGGGCAAGACCGATCGCGTTTCAATGGGAGTGGGCGATCGCCACGCCAGCTGATCGGCCCAGGGAGCGGCTCGCAGAGCAGACATCACCGCCCGCAGGCGATCGGCCCGCTCCGGATGAAACAACCCAGTATCGTGGAGAAGAAAGTCGTCGGCGTAAATAATCGGCAGCATAGACGCTTTGACAGGATATATTGCGATCCTAGCGAACAGGCCAGCGCCTCTGAGCCGCGCCCGTAAACGCAGGTTTTGCCCTTGATGCTTGTCGTGGCCTTTTTGTTTTGCTCACCTCTCGCGTCCTGAACCGTGCCTATGACCCCAGATCCCCACGCTGACCAGCCCCCCGCCCAAGAATTTCCGCCCGCTGCGGACCTCTCCGAAGAAGACGACGCGCTCGACAATCTCAACGGCCTTGCTCAGCCGGTGGAAGGCCTCAGCCCCTCAGCCACCGCTATCTTGGCCGCCAGCCGCAACGCTCAGCTGGCGATCGCAGCCTCCCGGCTCCCCCGCCGAGTACCGCCGGGCTCACTATTTGGCCTCGTGGCGATCGCCATTTTGATTCTCGGGCTGGCCCTCGACCTAGACTGGCTGACCTGGCCTGCCACCCTGGTGTCGCTGCTGATTTCCCTTCGCCTGCTGTGGCCCCTCTTTCGCGACATCCTGGAGGAGCTGGTCAAACCTCAGCAGCGCACCTTTCTGGTCGGCAGCCTGGGGCTAACGCTGGGATTTGTTGGCCTTTGCCGCCTGCTGGGCTGGGACCGCCCGATCGTGGCCTGGTTCAAAACCATCAACTGGGACATAGTCGCCGTCCTGAGCGACTTCATCGGCGCCTTTGGCCAAATCTTGATTGCGATTCTGGCGGTGTACGTGGCCTGGCGGCAGTACGTCATCTCCAAGGACCTCACCACCCAGCAAAACCTGCTGACTATTCAGCAAAACCTGATTACTCAGCAGCAGACCATCGACACCTACTTTCAGGGCGTCTCGGATCTGGTCCTAGATGAAGAAGGACTCCTCGAAGACTGGCCCCAGGAGCGGGCGATCGCCGAAGGCCGCACCGCCGCCATCCTCAGCAGCATCGACGCCAACGGCAAAGCCAAAGTCATTCGCTTTTTGTCCCAATCGAAGCTGCTGACTCCCCTCAAGCGCGACCAGCGCCTGGGCCGCGCCATCCTCGACGGTGTCGGCGGCTATGCCGAGGACCGCGAGCAGGGCGTCCGGGTGATCGACCTGGGGGTCATGCTGGCCAAGGCAGACCTGTCGCGCACGGATCTGCGCTGGACCGACCTCAGCGACGCCAACCTGGTGAGCGCGGACCTGAGCGAGGCGGATCTGGTCAAGGCCAATCTGGCCCGCACAATTCTCTACGGGGCGAAGCTGCGGGGCGCGGACCTGCGGGGCGCGCGGCTGTTCTATGGCGAACCCCAGACCGCGACGCCGCGCAGCCGCACCGAGCCCCCCAACTACGCAACGGGTGAGTGCACGGGGGCCGTGGTCGAAGACGCTGACTTTAGCCGGGTGGAGCGATTGTCTGAAGGGCAGCGCTACTACATTTGTGCTTGGGGCGGGGCGCGGACCCGAGCGACGGTGGTGGGAGGCTGCGAAGGCATCCCCAATGAGCTGGGCCATTAGCGATCGCCCCTAAGCCATCCCAAGTCGCCCCAAAATATCCAAGATCGTTCCAAGACAAAAGCCGCCCTGGAGGACGGCTTTGTTATTTTGCTCTAAGAGCTGGGGTGCTAGGATTCGAACCTAGGAATGGCGGAACCAAAATCCGCTGCCTTACCGCTTGGCCACACCCCATCGTTGTCGCTTGGGCTTCATTGCTGTCGCCTCAGCGAAACTGATTGTAACAGAACATGAGGGCGATTTGTCAAGAATTTTGTGCTTGTTTTTTGAAACGTCTCACATTGCCCATCCAGGCCTGTCCCTGAGCCAGCCAGCCGCGATCGCCCTCCCCTAGGCCCGCCGTTCGGGTCCCCCGAAATCGCCGCACCACGGACTGCTCAACGCCGATCTGCACCGTCACCGGCAGCACCTCTATCTGCGATCGCCCCAGGCCCCCCTCGATCCGCATCAGCGAAATTTTCCAGCAGGGGGACTGCATCATCCAGCCCAGGTGCCGCTGGTTTTCGTACACTGGCCGGATCGTCTGGCCCTGATACTCCCAGATCATCGCGTTGGGGCGGCACGCCTGGTTGGCCAGTAGCGTCTGCACCTGGCCCCAGCTGTCGGTGCTGTGGAGCGAGATTTGCTGTCCAGCCACAAAGCAGGTGGCCCCCATCAGCCAAGTGAGCCGTTTGGCGATCGTCTCTAGCCGCGCAAAATCGCTCATCAGCAGCGAGGCTTCGTTGACCGCTAGCAAATCTTGGGTCGGGTACCACAGCTCAAAGCTGCTTTGGTGATCGACGAGGACGGTGCGCAACTGCAAACCATTGACCATGGCCGCAGGACTGGGGGCGATCGCGAGTTCCGGCGGAATGAAGGTACCAGTCAACATCCGTGTTTTTCAGGAGTCTTGATAGAGGAAGAAAACCCCTCAGATACAGATTCCACTGAAAATACGGAAATTACTAAAAAGCCTCTGTGAAGTTGCTATGAAGAGTTGACCAGTATACGGAGAATAAGGCCTAGGGGCGATCGCCCTAGGGATGGCCCTGGAGATAGCTGCGCGGAAAAACCGGAATTTCGATCACAAACTCGGCTCCTTCTCCCAGTGCGGAAAGGCACTGGAGCGTGCCGCCGTGGCGCTCCACCACGATTTGGTAGCTGATCGAGAGCCCCAGGCCGGTTCCCTGGCCCACCGGCTTAGTCGTAAAGAAGGGATCAAACAGCCGCTGCTGCACCTCCGGCGTCATTCCAGGCCCGTTGTCCCGAACCCGAATCACGACGGACGTGGGCACCGAGCAGGCCAGCGCTCCATGGGTCCCGATGGGCTCCCCCTCGGACTGCTTGACCTCCGTTGAGATCACAAGCAGCGGATCGTGATGCTGCTGGAGGGCGTCCGCGGCGTTGCTCAGCACGTTCATAAACACCTGATTGAGCTGGCCCGCGTAGCACTCCACCAGGGGCAGCTCGCCAAAAGCCTTGATCACCTTGACGCCATCGCGGTTGGCCTTGGGCTTGAGGCGGCCCTGGAGAATCAGCAGCGTATTGTTAATGCCTTCGTGGATATCGACCGGTTTCATGGCGGCTTCGTCGAGGCGCGAGAAGTTGCGCAAAGACAGGACGATTTGGCGAATCCGGTCGGCGCCCATCTTCATGGAGGCCAGGACTTTGGGCAGGTCGTCGGCGAGAAACTCGAGGTCAATGGTTTCGGTAAAGCTGTCGATCTCCGGCACGGGCTGGGGATAGTGCTTGGTGTAGAGCTCGACGAGCTCTAGCAGGTCGCGGGTGTAGTTGCTGGCGTGGGTGAGGTTGCCGTTGATGAAGTTAACGGGGTTGTTGATTTCGTGGGCGATGCCAGCGACTAGCTGACCCAGGCTGGACATTTTTTCGCTCTGGATGAGCTGGGTCTGGGTGTGTTTGAGGTGCTCGAGGGTTTCGTTGAGCTGCTGGGCCTGGGTCTGGGCGGCGAGGGCAGCGGCTCGGCTCTGGGCGTAGAGCTCGGCTTGGTCGATGGCGAGGCCGAGCTGGTTGGTGATGGCGGTGACGAGCTCGACTTCGCTCTCGCTCCAGGAGCGGGGACCGCTACAGTGGCTGCACACGACGGCCCCGAGCTGGCCCGCCCGCGTCTCCAGGGGCACCAGGAGCTGGGAAACGATGCCCTGATCGAGCAGGAGCGATCGCGTGTCGGAAGGCAGCTCGTCGTCATCGAGGACGCTGTTGATCCGCAGGGTTTGCAGGTTGAGGATGCTGGTGGCGATCGCCGGGGTGCGGTCCGCCGGGAAGTCGCCCAGCAGGCTCGGCAGCTCGGCGGGTTTGTCTTCGTGGGTGACCGCCAGCTGGGCCGCCTGCTCGCCAATGCTGTCGCGCGACTGAATCCAGCACCACAAAAAGTAGCAGCGATCGATTTGCAGCAGGTTGCGAATTTCGGTGACGGCGGCTTCCAGGATGGTGTCGAGGTCGAGGGAGTTGCGAATCTGGTTGGCCAGCCGAAACAGCAGGGCCTCCCGGCGGCTCAGCAGGGCCTCGCGAGCCCAGTTGCGATCGATCGCCACGGCCATGCTGATGCCCAGCCACTGGATCGCGCCGAAGGCGGCGTCGCTCAGGGGCTCGTTGCCAAATAGAGCCATGACGCCGATGACGCGATCTTCGAGCACCAGGGGAATGCCCACAAAGGACTGAAAGCCTTCTTGCTGGACCCAGGTTTGGTCCAAGATGCAAATGTCGCTGGCTAGCTGGTTTGCGACGTAGGGCTGCCGACTCTGAGCAATCCGGCCAATCAGGCTGATGCCCATGGGGATCGACGCGGGAAATTCGTCGGTGTGGCTGTGGTGTCCGGCGATCGCCTGCAATTCGAGCAGGTGGGTTTCCTCGTTGTAGGTCCACAGGCGCACAAAGTCGATGTCCAGATAGACGGCGATCGCCTCGGCGCACTGGGCCAAGACATCCGTGAGCGAGCCGCTTTGGCCCAGCAGCAGACCCACCGTCGTCGCCAGGGTCGAGAGGCGCGACTGCTCTAGCAAGTTGGCCTCAGTTTGCTTGCGCGCCGTCACGTCCCGAAAGTACACCGCCAGCCCGCCGGTGTGGGGATAGGCGTGGACCTCTAGCCAGAGACCCAGCGGATCGTAGTACTCCTCAAAGTTGACCTTGGTGCCTTGGGTGACGGCCCGGCGGTACTCCTGCTCAAAGATCGAGCCCACCGCGTCCGGAAACATCTCCCAGATGCACTGGTGCAGCAGCTCATCGCGCGATCGCCCCAGCACCTGCTCCGCCCGCACATTGAGATAGCTAAAGCGCCAATCAGCGTCCAGGGTGAAAAAAGCGTCCGTGATGCCTTCGAGGATGTAGGCGATCGCCTGGTTGCTCGGCTGGATCGTCAGCTCACACTGCGGTGCCAGCGCCCCCGCCGTCAGGGCCGCCCCCAGCGAATCTCCTGCCCCGTGGCGCAGCCGCCGCAGCTCCAGCTGATCGATCACCTGCTGAGCCATCATGCACAGCGTTTGCCGCTGCTCCGGGGTGAGGGTGCGCGGCACCGTATCCAGAATGCTCAGCGTCCCCAAAATCGCGCCTTCCGCCGTTACCAGAGGCTCCCCCGCATAAAAGCGCACCCCCGGCGCATCCACCACCCAGCGATTGGCCTGCCACTGCGGATCCGTCGCCGCATCGCCCACGTACCACCCGCGGCCCTGCTGGACCACATAATCACAAAAACTGCCCTCCCGAGGGACTTGCCGCTGGGGCAGTCCCACTTGGGCCTTGAACCACAGGCGATCGCGATCGACAAAGGCGATCGCCGCCATCGGCACCTCACAAAATCGAGCAGTCAATCGCACCAGATTGTCAAAGGCGACTTCCGGTGCAGAATCCAAAATGCCATACTGCCGCAGGGTCTCTAGCCGCGCCATGTCACCAGAGAAGGAAGGGATAAAAGGGAGTGCAGGAACACTCTCAGGGGAGCAAGAAGAGGGAATAAGCACGGGTAGGTTCCTGGCTGTAAGTAAAACCCAAGCAGTGCCGCCAGCGCCTGGCAACCCCTGAGCTTCCGAACGAGCATCCCCCATGGATGCTGCCCCTCCACCCCGACCGCTGCCATGCATTGATACATGTATTCAATCCACCGCCACCCACATCAACCATGAATTGCCCAGGTTTCTAGCATGGAAGCAGCCTGTTAGACCACAGCAGCCGATCGACACACTTTGTGGAATGGGCCAAAAGTCAGATTGACGCTGGTTTCCACTACTCTCTAAAGTGCCCATCTTCCGGCTGCTTCTATCCGCTCCCAAGCCAATTGTTGACCCAAATTCAAGTCGGAAACCGCCTCCCCATTCCAGCGCCTCGCGGATCCTTGGCCACCGCGATGAGAGTGGCTACTCCGGGCTTGGTGTCTGTGGCTTATCCTTGGCGATCGCGCCAGCCAAAATCCTCCCTGCGGGCTCCTCGACTGCCAAGATTCCCAAATAAAAGGCCACAAAATCACCGCGCCCTTGAGATCCTTGGCGGACTTTCCCGCTGCCTCAGCGAGATCGCGATGGAATTTCCGCCATTACGCGTTTGTGATCGTTGTCAAATCAGGGGATGATTGCGTCCAATGAAATTAACTAATTCTTTTTAAAAAAAGATCGAATCCCTGATTGGGGAATGAACGAGATCAAGAAACCGAAAGGTATTTATAAACTGCTATCCAAAAGTGATTTTTTACGAACAATTTTGATGAATCCGGACTAATTCTTCATCATTGCTCGACTTTCTATTCAAACTATTAAAAACCGTCAGAGTATTATTTCTCAAGTTGCTCAATGGGAACTTTAAACCTAGGTCACAGCATTCCATGGAAAGGAAGCGTCATGCCTGAAGGAGCCGCAAAGCTGCCACAAGTCTTAGCCGTTGATGATAGCCCGATCGTCTTAGAGATGGTCCGCCGCATCCTCAAGGATGACTATCAGGTTCTACTAGCGGACAACGCCGTAGAAGCTCTGTCTAAGATTTATCACGAACCGATTTCGGTCTTGCTTTTAGATGTTTCGATGCCGCAGATCGATGGGCTCGAACTGTGTCGCACAGTGAGAAATTTGCCGCAGTTTCGAAATTTGCCCATTGTGATGATCACATCGCGCGATAAGGCGTTTGATCGGGTGCAAGGGCGCATGGCTGGGGCAACCGAATATTTGACGAAGCCCTTTGAGGCCCAGCAGCTCAAGCAGATTGTCGATCGCCTGACGCGATCGACGGAGTCTCCGGCTGGCAGCGTGGCCTAGTCGGGCCACGGCTGCTGGCGGGGGCGATCGCCCAGTCCCAAAAAATTTTTGGGCACCAGCGCGCGCTGGCTCGGGAGTGGCGCGGCCTAGAGGCGCGATCGCCCGGTCATGCAGCGCTGGATCACATAGCCCGCAATGTCGTTGAGGGGCAGAATGTGCTGAGCGGCTCCCAGGGCGATCGCCTCTCGCGGCATGCCAAAAATGACGCTGCTGGCTTCGTCCTGAGCAATGGTCATGCCTCCGGCTTGGGCGATCGTCAGGAGCCCGTCAGCGCCGTCGCGCCCCATCCCCGTCAGCAAGACGCCGATGGCGCTGCGACGAAAGGTGTGGGCCACCGACTCAAAGGTCACGGTCACCGAGGGACAGTGGCCGGACACCGGTGCGCCTGAGCGCGTCACAAAGCGGCCCGCCCCATCAAAAAGCAGGTGCTGGCGCTCGGGCGGAAAGTAAACGTGGCCCGATCGCGGCAGATCGCCCGCTCGGGCGATCGTCACCGGCAGCGCGCAGCCGTGGCCCAGCCAGTTGATCAGCCCCTGCAAAAAGCCTTCGCTGATGTGCTGGACGCACACGATGGGTAGGGGGAACTTGGGCGGCAGCTGGCTCAAGATCGTGTACAGCGCCTGCGGCCCGCCGGTGGAGGCGCCAATGACCAGCACCCCGCCCGTTGCGGGGCGGGGGTTCACGTCGGCGGGGAGCGGCGGCAGCGGCAGCGGCACGACAGCGGCTGGATTGCCTGGGTTGGCTGAGGGCGATCGCCCCCGGTGCTGCGTAAACACCGTCACCCCCGACAGCACCTTGATCTTGTCGATCAGCGCCTGCGCAATCTTCGGATCGCTCACCGCTAGGCCGCCGACCGGCTTCGGAAAAATGTCCACAGCCCCCGCCTCCAGGAGCTGAAAAATATTTTGGCTGTCGTCCTCTTGGACCGAAGCGCTGATCACCAAAATCGGCTTGGGCGAAGTCGACATGACGCGCCGCGTCAGCTCCAGGCCGTCCATCTGCGGCATGTGCAAATCGGTGCAAATGACCTGGGGCCGAGCCTCGGGCAGCAGATCCAGGGCTTCTTGACCCGTGCGTGCTGTTCCCACAATTTCGATGTCGGGAGACGCCTTGAGGATCCGCGTGAGCACTGCTAGCGCCACTGGAGAATCCTCGACCAACAGCACACGAATGGGCTGGGGCATCTACATCAGCCTCCGCAGGGTATCCAAGAGAACCTCTTGATTGAAGGTGCCCTTCGTAATGTAAGCATTGGCTCCCACCTCGACGCCGCGCTTTTTGTCTTCGTCGCTGGCCAGGGTGGTCACCAAAACGATGGGCAGCTCGGCGAAGTCGCGATTTTGGCGAATTTGGGCGGTCAGCTCGAAGCCGTCCATCTTGGGCATTTGGACATCGGACACGACCGCATCAAAGGCGCGAGACATGATCTTGCTAAAGCCGTCGAGGCCATTGACGGCGGTCACGACTTCGTAGCCCGCCCCCTCTAGAATGCGTTTTTCTTGGGTGCGGGTGGCGATCGAGTCTTCTACCAGCAGGATCACCTGTTTGCGGGTGGGCTGGGCAGCGGGGGCAGGGGCGACGGCCGAGCGCGATCGCTGGCGGCGATTGATGGACTTCACTAGGTCCGGCGCGCTGAGGATCATGCAGACTTCCCCGGTGCCTAGGATCGTTGCCCCGGCCACGTTGCGGACGCGCCGCAGGATTTTGCTTTGGGGCTTGAGCATCACATCTTGTTCGTCTAGCAGGTCATCCACGAGCAGGGCGAGCCGCTCTTCTCCCACCTTCAGCACGATGCAGGGCATGGGCTGGTCGGCGCTGAGGGCCGCTTTGGTTTTGGCATCCTGGGCCGGCAGCTCCAGCAGATCGATCAGGTGAGCTACGGGGACGGGGGATTCGTCCAGGAGGGTGGCTTCTCGGCCTTCGATGGTGAAAATCTCGGAGGGGCGCACCAGCTGGGTCCGCAACACAAATTCGACCGGCAGGGCATAGTCGATGCCCGCGACGCGGACGATCAGCACGTGGACGGTGGCCAGGGTGGTGCCCAGGCGGATGCGAATGGTGCAGCCCTGACCCGGCGTCGAGAGGACTTCGATGCTGCCCTTGAGCCGATCGACGTTGGTGCGCACGACGTCCAGACCGACGCCCCGTCCGGAGACTTCGGTGACGAAGTTGCGGGTCGAGAAGCCCGGCTCGAAGATCAGGGCCTGGATCTGGCTGGGGGTCATGGCGTCGAGGTCTTCTTCGCGGCAAAGCTGCTTGGCGATCGCCGCGCGCCGGATCGCGACAGGATCGATGCCCCGGCCATCGTCGGAGACCTCGATCAGGATGTTGTTGGCGGTTTGGTAGCCGCGCAGGGTGATGGTGGCGATCGCCGGTTTGCCCAGGCGCTGGCGCTCCTCCGGCGACTCCAGACCGTGGTCGATGGCATTGCGCAGCATGTGGGCGATCGGGTCTTTCATCTCCTCCAGGATGCGCTTGTCGGCGCGCGTTTCGCCCCCTTCGAGCACCAGCTCGACCTGCTTGCTTTCCTGGCGGGCCAGATCGCGCACCATGCGAGGAAAGAGGCTAAAAAGACTCGACAGGGGCATCAGGCGCAGGGTGCGCACCCCCGCTTCGAGCTCCTCGGCCAGCCCTTCGAGGCGCATCGTGTCTTCGTAGAGGGCGTTGCGCAGGCGGGTGATGGCGGTGCCCATCTGCTCGATGCGCTCTTCGGTGCGCTGCTGGAAGGTCTGCCAAATCTGGCTGCGATCGCCCATCGCGCCGGTACTACCCAGGGCATAGCGATTGACAAAGGCGTCGCGGCTCCAGTCTTCCCAAAATCCCAGGAGCGACTCGACATCATTGAGGCGGTGAGCAATGCGGATTTTCGTCACCGTCAGCTCTCCGGCTTGGGTCATCAGGGAGTCGAGATCCCGCGTTTCGACCCGCAGCGTCTTGATGCGGTAGTCGTCGGTGGGTCCGTTGGCTGGGCGAGGGGCCGGGGGCGGCAGGGTGGCAATGGGCGGCAGAAGCACAGCGGTGGGAGCGTCTGGGGCGATCGCGCCGCCATGGGTGCCCCCGTTCAGGTCAGGACTCAGGCTGGTATGGGTGCCCCCGTTCATGCCAAGGCTCAAGCTGTCTCCTGGCTCTGGCAGTGGTTCTGGCAGCGGTTCTGGCAGCGGCAATCCGGCTGCCAGTGCCGCTTCGTCGGCGGGCGGCGCGGGCGGGGACTCCTCAGGCGGCGTCCCGCCGCCCAAAAAGCGCGCTAGAGCGTGCACGGGATTGACGGAGGCGCGCTCGCCGGTCACGGCTTCGTGGACCAGCTCGCCCATCACCTCCAGCACCTCCGACACGCGATCGCCCAGCTCCGGCGAAAAGGCGATTTCTTGGCGGCGCACCTGTCCCAGCACATGCTCGATCTCGTGGGCCAAGGCTCCCACCTCGCGCACCCCCAGCATGTTGGCGTCCCCCTTGAGGCTGTGGGCTTCTCGCATCAGGTTTTCTAGGCAGGCCTGATCGTCAGGGTGCTTTTCGAGGTGCAAAAGCCCCGCATCGAGCTGCTGGAGATGTTCCTCGCTGGCGGTTTTGAAAAGCCCGCGCAGCTCTTCGTCCTCAATGAACATAAGCGCCTCTTGGCAATAGCGTTTGAGAGAAGGGGCGATCGCCGACCCAGGACTATCGCGGTAAGCTGCCCCGGCCCCCAGGGGAAGCAGAGCCGTCAAAAAGCATCAAATCACCGCCTGGAGATTGAGCGCGGCGGCGTTGAGACGCTGGGTGCCAATGCGCACCTGGGAAATGCCCCCGGCGCTCTCTTGGGCCGCTGCATTGAGGGCATTCATTGCCTCGATCACTTGCTGAATGGCGATCGCCTGCTGCTTCACGCTCAGAGAAATCTGCTGATTATTGAGCATGACGTGCCCCAGGGAATCCTTCACCCCATTGAAGGACTGGGCGGTTTCCTGGGCCACTTTCACCCCGGTTTCTACCGTTTTGGTGCCCTCATCGGTCACCATCACCGTGGAATTGATCGCGCTTTGAATATCGACCACCAGCGTGTTGATTTTCTCGGCGGACTTGCGGCTCTGGTCCGCCAGCTTGCGGATCTCGGCGGCCACCACCGCAAAGCCCTTGCCGTGCTCGCCTGCCCGGACCGCTTCGACCGCTGCATTCAGGGCCAGCATATTGGTTTGGTTGGCCAGATCGCTCACCAGCCCAGAAATATTTCCGATTTGGCTGGTTTGCTCGCTCAAGCGCAGGATCTGGTCGGCGATCGCGCTCACCTTCTCCCGCAGCACCTCCATGCCCTCCATCGTCCGATCGACTGCCACCGTGCCCGCCTCCGACAGGGTCAAGGCCTGACGTGCCTCCAGCACAGCGGCCTCTGCCTGCTCGGTAATCTGGCGCGACGAGGCCCCCAGCTCATCCATCGTGGCCGTAGTTTCGTGGACCGAGGTGGCCTGCTGGGTGGCGGTGCGCTCCTGCTGCTCGATGGTGGCGGCAATCTCCGACGAAGAGCTGCTCACGGCGCTGGCGGCCTGGTTCATTCGCTGGGAAATGCCTGAGGCAATGCGCAGCCCAATAATCACCGCTAGCAGCGCCGAACTCAGGGTCGCTACAAAGACCGCTAGAACGAGGGTTTTGAGAGCTTCTTCGTTGCTTTTGGTGCGCTGCTCAATGATGTCTTGCTCCCGCTCTTCAAAGGCTTCTAGGAGACGCGAGATTTCTTCGGAGCGGCGCCGGCCATCGGAGGCCTTCCAGCGGGCGATCGCCGCCTCGCCCCGGCCATCGTTGACCAGATCGACCAGCGTGTCATTGAGCTCGGCGATCTGGCGGTGAGCCTGCTGGATTTCCTGGAACATAGCCTGCTGCTGCGAATCGCTGATCAGCCCAGAGATCTCTTCGGCCAGGGCCTGATAGGTGGTGCGGGCCTGCTCATAGGTTTCTAGTGAGATCGAGCTGCGATCGAGCAGGTGTCCCCGCACGGCGCGATCCATGATCTGGACGCTCAGAGCGAGCTTTTGGGCCTTGTCCAGCACCTCGTAGGACTTGTGGGTCAAGGTCGTCTGCTGCTGCACCATGGTCACGCGCGAGTACACAATGCCGGAGGATACGATCGACAGAATCACGGGTATGCCGTAGCCCAAAAGAATGCGACTTCTGAGGTTGAGGTTTTCGAGCATGAGTGGGTACCTCTAGCAAAATGATGAAGATAAACGGCCGGCCCTAAGCAACTTCTTCATCGACGACCAGGCCCCCTTGGCTCAGAAACTTGGCTAAATCCAGAATGCTCATCATCGCGGTCTGGTAAGGGGCGGATCCTTTGAGATAGTCTTCGGTGCTGTTGCGGACAGCATTGGGCACGGGCTTGATATCGCTGGGATGAAGGTATACAACGTCGCAGACCTCGTCGACCTGAAGGCCGACGATGATGTCTTCGACTTGGAGGACCACGGCTTGGTCTGAAGTGGTCTGGGCGGTGGTGACGACGCTGAGGGATGGGCGCACATCCACCAGGGTCAAGATTTCGCCTCGCAGGTTCATGTTGCCGACGACGTGGGCGGGGCAGCAGGGAATTGGCGTCACTTGGCGAACGTCGGTGAACTCGCGCACGATGTCGAGCTCGATGCCGAAGTATTCGTTGCCGAGGCCAATCACGGCGAGGGGAATGAGCTGGCTGGCGTCCTGAGTTTCGGTCTGATACAGGAGGTTTTTGGCCCGATGCAGAAAAATTTCTCGTTCTTCGGGGGTGGCCTCGGGGAAAAAGTAGCTGTGGGCGCGATCGCTCCCCGAAAGGCTCTCGGCGTCGCCGCTGAGGTCTTGCTCGCTGCTGCTGACCGGCGGGGCGCTGGCGTGGAGATAGCCAAACAAGCTGGCGGCGTTGAGCAAAAAGACGAGCTGATCGTTGATCTGGGTGACGCCGGTGAGGGTGGCAGTGGGGATGCTGATGGGCGATCGCCCGGCCCAGTCGGTGACGACTTGGTCTGCCGAGATGGTCTGGATTTCGTGGACTTGGTGCACGAGGATGCCGACGCGGCGATCGCCCTGGGCCAGGACAATCACGCTGTCGGTGATGCTGTAAGGCCGGGGCTTGCACCGCAAAAAGCGCTCAAGATTGATCACCGACAAAATCTCGCCTCGCACCCGGACGATGCCCGCGATCGCTGGGGGAGCCTCGACCACCGGGGTCAACTGGGGCAAGAAAAACAGCTCCTGCACCAGCAGCGCCTCGACCCCGTAGCGCGCATCTCCCAAACTAAAAATGAGATATGACTGACTATCCATAGACCGTAAACGCTCAGGATCGAAGAAAAGATTCGCGAGAAGATTCGCTACTCAGGCGTCGGAGTACTGCCGGACTGGGTCAAAGCCAGCAGCAAATCCTGGGCCGTCAAGGGCTCATGGTTGACCACAGGAGTCTCGGGCGGCAGCCGCTGCAAAAACTCCAAAGCCAGCTGCTTCATTTTTTGCGATCGCCCCTCATCGCCTTCTTGGCCGTAGATCAAGCTCAGCTCCAGATAGGCCGCCACCGCCTCCGGATCGAGGTAAATAACCCGCTTGAGAAACAGCTTCGCCCCGTCGCGATCGCCCTGCTCCTCGGCGATCGCCGCCAGCAGGTAGTAGGGCTCTAGGGCAAAGGGATCGAGGCCCAAAGCCGCCTGGCACGCCGCCGTTGCCAAATCATGCTCTCCCCGGTGAGCGTGGGCGCGCGCCTGCTCGATCCACTGCATCAGGGTGCTGGGCGCTGGGGGGGCGGCCTGGGGGGCCGGAGCAGACCGGCGGGGCAAAGGGGCCGCAGCGGGCGATCGCGCTGGGACCGCGCTGGGGGCCGGCGAGGCCACCATCGTCTCAGGGGCGATCGCCCCCGAACTGCGCTGATAGACCACCGACTCCGGCAGCATCCGCGTCTTGAACGCCCGCAGATCCTGGCCGTAGAGCTCCGTGTGCCCCACCATCAAATAGCCACCCACCCGCAGCGTGTGATAGAGCTTGGGCAGCACCCGCCCGATCGTCGGCTGATCAAAATAGATAAAAACATTGCGGCAGATAATCAAATCCATCTCCCACAGATGATTTTGGGGATTGGGAAACGAATCTTGCACCAAATTGTGAGGAACAAACTTCACCCAGCGCCGCACCCGATCATCGATCCGCCAGAGAGCCTTGTGATCCGCAAAGTACTGCTCCCGCAGCCTCGGCTCCACCAGCCGAAACGACCAGTCATTGTAGAGGCCCTCTCGCGCCCGATGGAGCGCCCCTTCATTGATATCAGTCCCCACCAGCGTGATGTCCCAGCGGCTGTGATTGGGCAGCAGCTCCATCAAGACGATCGCCAAAGAATAGACCTCTTCGCCGGTCGAGCAGCCAGCGCTCCAGATGCGCAGCGATCGCCGCTGGGCGTTTTGCTGAATCAGCTCCGGCAAAATCAGCTCCCGCAGCAGCCGAAACTGCCCCTGATCGCGGAAAAAATAGCTCTCCGTGATCGTCAGTAGCTGAATCAGGGTCTGCCATTCCTGCTGCGCCGCTTCCCAGCGCAGATCGTGGTTTGTCCCAGCGTCATGGTGTCGCGCCAGATCCAGAAGCTGGTAGTACTGCACTGCGCTCGGCAAACGGAGCGCCCGCACGCGAGCATCAATTTTTTTGTGCAGGTTCGTGCGATCTTCAGGCCGAATTTGTAGGCCGGTCTTGTGGGAAATCAGCTGAACAAAAGCCTGAAGCAGTGCGTTGTCCATTCAGCGAAAATCTCAGCGGGATAGGGTCCTTCTTACAATGCCCAAAACTGTTTTAGGCCTCACGATTTTGGTGATAAAAGTTATAAATATCGGGGGCTGTCGGTCCCTGACTTTGCCTCGCTTTGGGGCCAAATTGGCCCTCAAGACGAACGCCAGCAGAGGGGTGCTCAGATGCCGCCGCGATCGCCCAAAATGCAGCCCCGCGAACCCCACTTGGACAAAGCCCAGCCCCGGCGATCGCCGCGAAAATTTCAGCGCGACCGGGATGCCCCCACCAAAACTGGGCATAGTAAACCATGGTCCCTATCGCGCTCCTGTTGTCTGCCGGACCGGGCCAGCGCTTCGCCCTTGATGACCCTGGAAATAGCCCCGTGAGACCGCACAGTTCTTTGCAGGAGCTTCAGCGACTTCAGAAGCTCTATGAATACAACCTTCTAGATACGGATGCTGAGGCCTCGTTTGATAGCTTGGTGCAGCTCGCGGCGGAGATTTGTCAGGCGCCCATCGCGCTGATCTCCCTGATTGATCGCGATCGCCAGTGGTTCAAGGCCAAAGTCGGCGTGACCGTCCAGCAAACAGCTCGCGACATTGCCTTTTGTCCCCACGCCCTCGAGCAGGGCTCAATCTTGATCATCGAAGACGCCAGTCTCGATCCGCGCTTTGCCCACAATCCCCTGGTGCTGGGGGAGCCCCACATTCGCTTTTATGCGGGGACGCCGCTGATGACGCCCGACGGCTTCGGCATGGGCACGCTGTGCGTGATCGACCAGACCCCGCGCTCCCTAGATCCCCAAAAAATCAAGGCTTTGCAGGTGCTGGGGGAGCAGGTGGTCACCCAGATGGAGCTCCGGCTCAAGCTGGCCCAGGTGCAGGCAACCGAAGCCCAGCTCAAGAGTATTTTTGACAACGCCCTAGAGGGCATGTTTCAGATCACACCGGAGGGGCAGTACCTGACGGCCAACCCGGCCCTGGCCCGCATCTACGGCTATGGCTCACCGGCGGAACTGATGACGGCGGTGTCCCAGGTAGATGACCTCTATGTCGATCCCCATCGGCGGACCGATCTGCTGGCCCAGCTCGCGCGGCAGGGTGCAGTGCGCGACTTTGAGGTGCGGGTTTACCGGCGCGATCGCACAGTCACCTGGATTCGGGAACATGCCCGAGCGGTGCGCGACAGCGCGGGGCATCTGCTCTACTACGAAGGCTCGGTGGAGGACATCTGCGATCGCAAGCAGGCCGAAGCCGATCTGCAGCGCCAAACCCTGCGATCGCAGCTCTTTGCCGACATCACCCTGCGCATTCGCCAGTCCCTCGACCTCCACACCATCCTCCAGACCGCCGTCACCGAGATTCGCCACTTCCTGCACACCGATCGCGTCCTGATTTACCAATTTGACCCCACAGGCCGCGGCAGCGTCGTCGTCGAATCGGTCCAAGCGCCCTGGCCCGCCACCTTGACCGACGACCCCAGCTTCTGGGAAATCCCCAGCGACGACGCCCGCCAGGGCCACGTGCGCACCATCGAAGACGTTCCCTGTGCTACGCTACCCCCCGCCTATCAGGCCTTGCTGGCCCGCTTTGAGGTGCGCGCGAGCCTGCGGGTTCCCATTTTGGAGGGCACCCAGCTCTGGGGCCTGCTGATTGCCCACCAGTGCAGCACGCCGCGCGCCTGGACCCCCTTTGAGATCGACCTGCTGTGCCAGCTCGCCAACCAGGTAGGCCTGGCCGTCGCCCAGGCCCGTCTGCTCAGCCAGGAGCGCCAGCAGCGCCAGCAGCTCGCCCAGCAAAACCTGGCCCTCGAAGCCGCCCGCAAAGAAGCCGAGCGCGCCTCCCAGCTCAAGAGCATTTTTTTGGCGACCATGAGCCACGAAATCCGCACCCCCATGAATGCGGTGCTCGGCATGACGGGGCTACTGCTGGACACTGACTTGAACCCCGAGCAGCGAGACTACGTGGAGACCATCCAGGTCAGCGGCGACGCGCTGCTGACGCTGATCAACGAGATTCTGGACTTCTCCAAGCTTGAGGCGGGGGAGATGGAGCTCGAAATCTTGGAGTTCAACCCCAAGGACGCTCTGGAGGAGGTAGCGGACCTGCTGGCCCCCAGCGCCCACGCCAAGGGCCTGGAGATGGCGGTGTGGAGCGATCCTCAGCTGCCGCCCTGCTTGCTGGGGGATGTTAGCCGCCTGCGTCAGGTGCTGATCAACTTGGTGGGCAATGCGATCAAGTTTACGGCCCAGGGGGAGGTGGTGATTCGGGCGGCGCTGCTCCGCGCGTCGGCGTCGGAGGCACGGCTGGAGTTTTCGGTGAGCGACACGGGGATTGGGATTCAGCCGGAGGCCCAAAAGCGCATTTTCCAGCCCTTCTCCCAGGTGGATGCCTCGATGACGCGGCTCTATGGCGGGACGGGGCTGGGGCTGGCGATCTGTCGTCAGCTGACGGAGCTGATGGGGGGCGCGATCGGGGTGGAGAGCGAGTGGGAGCGCGGGTCGCGCTTTTGGGTGCGGCTGGGGTTTCAGGTGGGCGTGGCGAAGCCAGGGCCGCGCAAGCCAGAGGCGCTAGACCCTGGAAGCCTGGTGGGGGCGCGGCTGCTGGTGGTGGATGATAATGGGACGAACCGCCGGATCCTGCGGGAGCAGGCGATCGCCTGGGGTATGCAGGTGGAAGAGGCGGCAGGAGCGGCGGAAGCTTGGGCGATGATGCAGGGGGCGATCGCCGAAAATCAGCCGTACGATGCGGCAATACTCGATATGCTGATGCCAGAGATGAATGGCGAGATGCTGGGCCGCCAGATCAAAGCCGATCCGGTTCTGGCGTCGACGCCATTGATCATGATGACCTCCGTCAACCAATCGGGGCAGCGGCAGACGCTGCTGGATCTGGGTTTTGCGGCCTATCTAATTAAGCCGGTCAAGCAGGCGCGCCTGCTCCAGAGCCTCGTGCAGGCGATCGCCCCCAAACCTCCGGCGGAGTCCCGAGGCGCTTGGGGAGATCCTGCGACGGGCGATCGCCCTGCTGTGGGTTGCTACTTGGAGTCCTGGTCGTCATCCCCTCTGCCTTCACAATGGGCTATGCAGACAACAACCAAACCCAAAATCCTGGTGGTCGAAGACAGTGCCGTCAATCAGAAAGTTGCCCTCAAGCAGCTAGAGCGCTTGGGCTACGCGGCGGATGTGGCCGCCAACGGCCAAGAGGCCCTGCAAATGCTGGAGACCATTCCCTACGACATCGTGCTGATGGACTGCCAGATGCCGGTCCTCGACGGCTACAGCGCGACCCGGATGCTGCGCAGCCGCGAAGACGGTCAGCGCCACACCATCGTGATCGCCATGACGGCCAACGCCATGACCGAGGACCGCGACCTGTGTCTTGAGGCCGGGATGGATGACTATCTCTGCAAGCCAATTCGCATTGATGATCTGGGCCGCATGATCGATCGGTGGGTGCTTCCCTGCCAGATGCAGCCCCCCAGCCCCCTGCGCATTGATTGGGAGCATTTGCACCTGATTTCTGACGATAATCCGGAGTTTGAGCAGGAGCTGCTGGCCATTTTCGTGGAGGACGTGCACCAGCAGCTCAGCAAGGCGACAGAGGCGATCGCCGCGCGCAACCGCCAGCAGCTCGAAAGCATCGCCCACCACGTCAAGGGCGCCAGCGCCAATGTCGGCATCCTCGACATGCAGGCGATCGCCGCTACCCTAGAGCAGGACGTGCGCCAGGGCTACCTCGACAACGCCGTCCCCCTGCTCTACCAGCTCACGACCCTGCTCCAGCAGGTCCAAGCCCTCATTGACCAAAAGTCGCCCTAGCCCCCGGCCAGTCTGCCAGGGCAGCGCTGCGCTTTCTCAGAAATCCTTGAAAATGGCTGTGTAGCCCTTCTCTGTGCTGTTCGCTATGCCTGATATTTTGGTGATTGATGACGACCCAGCCATTCAGCTGCTGCTAAAGCGATCGCTGGAAAAACAAGGCTACAGCGTTCAGGTCGCCACCAATGGTCAAGACGGCATCGACTGCGCCCGCAAGACCCCCCCTTCCTTGATCCTCTGCGACTGGATCATGCCGGGGCTCGACGGCCTTGAGGTCTGCCGCCGCATCAAGGCCGACGCCGCCATGGCCGCCACAGGCTTTATTTTGCTCACCTCCAAAAGCGGCGTCGAAAATCGCGTCTTGGGCCTCGACACCGGCGCTGACGACTTTTTGTCCAAGCCCATCGACCTCACCGAGCTGACCGCCCGTGTCCGGGCTATCCTGCGCCTCTACCAGCTCACCCAGGAGCTCCAAGAAAAAAAGCAGCGCCTCGAAGCAGAGCTCAGCGAAGCCGCAGACTACGTGCGATCGCTCCTGCCCTCCCCCATGGACCGCCCCCTCCAGATCCGCTCCTGCTACATTCCCTCAAGCCGGCTCGGCGGCGACTGCTTTGACTACTACTGGCTCGATCCGGAGTACCTAGCCCTCTACCTCCTAGACACCGCTGGCCACGGCTTCAGCGCGGCCCTGCTCTCGATTTCTGTGCTGAACTTGATCCGCTCCCATTCCCTGCCCGGCGTCAACGTCTACCAGCCCAAGGAAGTCTTGCAGGCCCTCAACGAAGCCTTTCAGATGGAGGACCAGAGCGACAAATATTTCACCATCTGGTACGGCGTCTACAATCGCACCACCCGCCGGCTGATCTACGCCAGCGCGGGCCATCCTCCCGCGATTTTGATCACGGCCACTGACCATGGCCCCGAGGTACAGTCTCTGCGGACGCCAGGGCTGCCCATTGGCATGCTGCCGGAGGCGCGCTATGCCCATGATTTTTGTCAGGTTGCGCCGGGCAGCAGTTTGTTTCTCTTCAGCGATGGAGTGTACGAGATTCAGCGCTCAAACGGTGAGGTGTGGACCCTAGAGGAGTTTATTGCTCTGCTACAGCAGCACTGGGCCAATCCGGCTGCGGCAGTCGCGGAGCTGCCGGCCAAGATCGAGCAAATTACCCAGCGCGATCTGTTTGATGATGACTTTTCGCTGCTGCAGCTCAATTTGCCCTAGGCGATCGCCCCTTGCCCGCCGGCGCCAGCCTCAGTCGGTGGCGAGAACGGCTTCCTGGAAGGCTTGGCGGCTCTCGAAGCTCTCGAAGACCCGGTCCATGCTGGTCAGCTCAAAAAGCATCTTGATCTGAGCATTGGCTGAGCAGACAAAAAGCTTTTTGCCGCGCGATCGCGTCATTTTCAGGACAGCTACCAAGGCTCCGAGCCCTGAACTGTCAATAAAGGACACATCTTTGAGCTCAATCAGGACAACATCCGGCTGTTCGGCTAGCGCGTCACTCACGGCCTGACGAAAGGAGTTGACCTGCGTGCTGTCGAGAATGCCGGCGGGCTGTACAACTTTCACTGAAAGACTCATAGCGTCCAGAGGGGGAAAGGCTCGTCCTCTAGGATATCCGAATCTCTGAGGGCCAGTGGTGTCGCAAAAGCTGCGGATCTCGAGCGGATGCTCTTTGGCGGACCATTCCCCCAGGTTGGCGGATAGCGAATCTTGAGAACGAACGAAAAATTGCGATCGGGGATCAAAAAAGCCCTTTAAATTAACGTTAGGGGAGATAGCATCGGCGCGATCGCTGGCGCTGGCACACCGTCAATCTGGAGGCGCTGTCGCCCTCCAAACTGTCCGGAATCGCCGTCCTGGGGACCGGAAGCTACACAAGAATCTCCCTTGAGGAATGGGCTGAAAAACCCTTGGGCTCGGGGCTACAGCAGTCACCCCCTGACCCGATGGGCGGCCTAAACGCCCGACCTCGCCTCGTTAACTCAAAATTTTGGCCCACGTACCGCTCCCCTGGGGCATCTGGTGAGGAAGTGAAGAGTATGGCTCGTGGACTTTCGTTTTCGCCCGGTTTGGCCCGCAAGCGGGCAGTGACCGCAACACCGCCAAGCGCGCGATCGCTTCGGGCGATCGCCCTGTTGATCGCAGTGACAGCGCCCTTGATGGTGTGTACCTTCCGGCTGGCCCAGCTCCAGCTCATCGAAGGCAAGTACAACCGGCTGTTGGCCGAAGACAACCGCGTACGCTTTGTCCCCATTCCCGCCGATCGCGGCAACATCTTCGATCGCAACGGCAAACTCCTTGCCACCAACCGTCTGACCCGCGCTGTCTACCTGTGGCCTCGCCAGCAGAGCCCCGAGCAGTGGTACGCTAGCGCCCAGCGCCTCGGCAAAATCCTCGGCCTAGAGCCCCAGGAAATCCTGAAAAAGCTCGAAGAAGCCGGCTTTGCCTCCAGCCTGCCCGTGCGCATCACGCGGGACCTCTCCCCGACGGAGTTCATCGGCTTAGCTGAGTTCGCGGGCCAGATGCCCGGCCTCGAAATTCGGGGAGAGGCGGCGCGCAACTATCCCAACGGCTCCGTGGCAGCCCACATGCTGGGCTACATCGGCGAAGCGACTGCCGACGATCTCAAGGAGCACCCCGAATACCCCATGGGCATGCTCTTGGGCAAAATGGGCCTCGAGCGCACCATCAACAAAGTGCTCCAAGGCAAGTGGGGCAACCGCCTGGTTGAGGTAGATGCCGCTGGCAAAGAGCGGCGGATCCTGGGCTATCAGTCCCCGGTGGGCGGGGAGTCGGTCAAGCTGACGGTGGATATCGCCCTGCAAAAAGCAGCGGAAGCGGCCCTAGGCGGACGCCGGGGCTCTGTCGTGGTGCTGGATGCCAAAACCGGTGCGGTTCTGACCATGGTCAGCCACCCGACCTTTGACCCCAACCTCTTTACGCGCAAGGTGTCAGCGAGCGAGTGGGAACAGCTCCAGGCGAGCGATAATCCCTTCCTCAACCGATCGCTCCAGGGCTATCCCCCCGGCAGCACCTTCAAAATCGTGACGTCGGCGGCGGCCATGGGCTCGGGGCAGTTTTCGCCCGATTCGATGCTGGTGAGCAGCGCGGCGATCACGGTGGGCGGTATCAGTTTCCACGAGCACGGCAACAGCGGCTACGGCCTGATTGGGTTTCGCGATGCCCTGGCCTACAGCAGCAACACGTTCTTCTACCAAGTTGGCTTGGCGATCGGCCCAGAGCAGATTTCCAAGTGGGGTAAGGCCCTGGGCATTGGTGCGACCGACCTGTCGCTGCTGGGCCTCGATGGCGGGAGCCATGGCTCGCTGCCCACGCCCAAGGAGAAGCAAGAACTCTACGATGAGCCTTGGTATGCCGGGGATACGGTGACGATGTCGATCGGTCAGGGGCTAGCCCTGATGACGCCGCTAGAAATGGCGGTGATGGTGTCGGCGATCGCCAACGGAGGCTGGCGCGTCAAGCCTCACCTGCTAACAGCGCAGACCAACACGCCGCAGACTGCCCGCGAGAAAGTTGGCCTCTCACCGGAGGAGATCGCAGTCATCCGAGAGGGCCTGATCGCGGTTGTCCAAAAGGGCACAGCGCGTCAGCTCAACGACGGCACCATCCCCCTCACGGGCGGCAAGACCGGCACCGTAGAAGTCCTGGGTCAAGAGGACAACTCGATGTATGTGGGCTTTGCACCGGCCAACGATCCCAAAATTGCCATCAGTGTGGTGATTGAGGAAGGCGGCTATGGCGCGACATCAGCGGTGCCCGTTGCCCAGGCGGTGTACCGGGCCTACTTCAGTCAAAAACGCTAATCGTCTGCCCTCTGAAGCGGCGTAACTCCCGTCGGGAAACGCTGCTCTAGGGGTATGCACAAGCCATCGATTTATTCGGCAAGCTGACGCGAATTTGCAAAGGAAGTCTAAAAAGAGGCGATCGCCTAAAACCTTGCCCCTGCGACTCTGCTGGAGCTAGGCAAATGGGGCGATCGCTGCCCGCTGGCCCCATTTGCGTCCTGAGTTTTTGTCAGCTATTGGAAGAATTATTAAGTTATGTGTTCCATAACATTGCCCCCGCAGAGGAACGAGATTTATTGTTAAAATCGGTAACAAAGCTGAGAGCCAGGAAATAAAGCCGCTATGGGTCGTGTAGGCGTATTACTACTGAACTTGGGTGGGCCAGATCAGATAGAAGATGTGCGTCCCTTCCTGTTTAATCTGTTCTCTGACCCAGAAATCATCCGGCTACCTTTCCCGTGGCTACAGCGCCCCTTGGCCTGGATGATCTCCACGCTCCGAGTCAAGAAGTCCCAAGAGAACTACGCCCAGATCGGCGGCGGTTCTCCCCTGCGCCGCATCACCGAGGCCCAGGCCCACGCCCTCCAAGAGAGCCTGCAGCGGGTCGGTCAGGACGCCAAAATCTACATCGGGATGCGCTACTGGCACCCCTTCACCGAAGAGGCGATCGCCCGTCTCAAGCGCGACAGCATCGAAAAACTCGTCATCCTGCCCCTTTATCCTCAGTTTTCCATCAGCACCAGCGGCTCCAGCTTCCGGCTCCTCGAGCAGATCTGGAAGCAAGATCCCGATTTGCAAAAAGTCGAGCACACCGTTGTCCCCTCGTGGTACGACCAGCCGGGCTACGTGAGCGCCATGGCCCAGCTCATCCGCGAAGAAATCGACAAGTGCCCTGAGCCTGAAAAGGCCCACGTGTTCTTCAGCGCCCACGGGGTGCCGGTCAGCTACGTCGAAGAGGCGGGCGACCCCTACCAAGAAGAAATCGAGCAGTGCACCGAGCTGATCATGCAAAAGCTGGGTCGCTCCAACCCCCATACCCTGGCCTACCAGAGCCGCGTCGGCCCGGTGGAGTGGCTGCAGCCCTACACCGAAGATGCGATCGTCCAGCTGGCTGAGCAGGGCGTGCAGGACTTGGTGGTGGTGCCGATCAGCTTTGTCTCGGAGCACATCGAGACCCTCCAAGAAATCGACATGGAGTATCGGGAACTGGCCGAAGAGCACGGCATTCACGGGTTCCACCGCGTCCCCGCTCTCAACACCCACCCTGACTTTATTAATGGTCTGACGCAGCTGGTGACAGACGCCTTGGCCAGCCCGCCAACGGACCTGTCGCAGGTGATGCGCCCCAAAAAGCAGGTGAAGATGTATCCCCAGGAGCGCTGGGAGTGGGGCATGACCACGGCAGCCGAGGTTTGGAATGGTCGTCTGGCCATGATTGGCTTCTTTGCGCTGCTGCTGGAGTTGATTAGCGGCCACGGTCCGCTGCACTTTGCGGGGCTGCTGTAGCGATCGCCTCTCGCACGAACTCCCCCCAACCTTCTAAATGCCAAACCCCTCTTGCCACTAGGTAAGAGGGGTTTGGCGTGGTGTTTGGCAGCAGGCTCTAATCGGGGTCTTGCTTGAAGCGGCGAGGATTGCGGGAGTCTCGCAGATTGGGGCGATCGCCGTAGGCCGCCTGAGCCTGGTACCAGCGCCGCCACTCGTTGGTGCTGCGGATGGCCAGCCACAGCAGCAGCAGCGCGATCACGCCGCCCTGGCGGGGCGCATCAAAGGCAAAGAGCGTCAGGGCAATGCAGAGGCCGTCCTGGGCAAAGATGGCCCACAGCGGCAGCCCCTGGAGCCGGTAAAACCAGCCCACCTGGACCAGTTGCAGCACCAGCGCGAGCAGGCCGCTCAGGACCCCCATGATCAAAATCATGGGCGCTTCGCGATCGGTAAATTCGGCGATCGCCACCCCCAAGATCGTGCCGGCGATGGGACTGAAAATCAGCTGGATGATTTGCAGCGTGCGCTGACCCAAAAGCTGCTTGGACCCAAGCAGCTCAAACAGTGACCAGCTAACCAGCACTCCCAGCACCACCCGCGGGGGAATCAGCGACAGGAGGGGGGCCTGGGCCCAGATCGTTTCGCCGTAGAGCAGGCCAATGACCAGCAGAGGAAGGGCAACCCGCAGGCCTGCGGCAGCGGAGGCAGAAAGGGCAGCAAGGAGGGCAATCATAGAAACCAGAAATGAGCTGAGGTGCGATCGCGGTCAACCAGAAACCAAGGTGTTAATATGCGGGCTCATTGAGACTGGAGATTGCTGACGTCTCTGGCGCCCGCAGTGGCGGCATCGACCCTGCAGACATACTTTTAGTGTGGCACTGTTTCCTCGCTTCGGAAGCCCTCCAGACGGGTTAATGCTGCCCCGAACGCTCACAAGCGATCGCCCCCTAGCTTTCTGACGCCTCGCTACCCCAAGGTTGTCTCACAGGGGCATATTAAGTTTTTGGAGAAACTATGACACCCTTTTCTCCATCTACTAAATTGAAATAGAGGGGTTTTAAGTTGATCCCTGATAGTTTTAAGCTCAATTAATCGATTTATCGCCACACGTCATCGATGCAAAGAGAGCAAAATCTACCTTCATCACTCAAGCGTTAATTCTCAAACCAAAATTCCCTATTGAGCACCAAAATTTTGGCTTTGAGTGCTTGACTTTTACGCAGATTCTGGACTAAGGCATCGACTTTGGTCAAAGCGCGATCGCTCACGTGAATAGGCTTTGGGAGTTTAAAGGTATGTCTGAATCTTTGTTGGCTGATGCCAGTCAGCGGCTGGAAAATGCCTTGAAATACGTCAAGATTTCCGAAGATGCCATCGAGCGTCTGAAGTATCCCAAGGCCAGCATCAGCGTTTCGATTCCGGTACGCCTCGATAACGGTTCACTGCGAATTTTTCAGGGATATCGGGTGCGCTACGACGACACTCGCGGCCCGACCAAAGGCGGCGTGCGCTACCATCCCAACGTGTGCATGGACGAGGTCCAATCCCTGGCCTTTTGGATGACCTTCAAGTGTGCGGCCCTCAACTTGCCCTTTGGCGGCGGCAAGGGCGGCATCACCCTCAATCCCAAAGAGCTGTCGCGGATGGAGCTCGAGCGCCTCAGCCGGGGCTACATTGACGCGATCGCCGACTTCATTGGCCCCGACGTGGACATCCTCGCCCCCGACGTCTACACCAACGCCATGATCATGGGCTGGATGATGGACCAGTACAGCATTCTCCAGCGCAAGCTCTGCCCCGCTGTCGTCACCGGCAAGCCGATCACCATCGGCGGCAGCGTCGGCCGCGATACCGCTACAGCCTTGGGAGCCTTTTTTGTCATGGAGGCCATGCTGCCCAAGTTTGACCGACGGCCCCAAGAGACCACCGTCGCGGTCCAGGGCTTCGGGAATGCGGGGGCGATGCTGGCCGAGCTGCTGTGGCAAGCAGGCTACAAGGTAGTGGCGGTGAGCGACTCCAAGGGCGGCATCTACGCGCCCCAGGGCCTCGATATTCCGAGCATTCGCCACTACAAAGAGGCTAGCCGCAGCATTCAGGCGGTGTACTGCAAAGATACGGTGTGCAACATCGTCGAGCACACGGTGATCACCAATGAAGAATTGCTGGAGCTGGATGTTGATGTCTTGGTGCCAGCGGCCCTCGAAAACCAGATCACCAGCGCCAACGCCGATCGCATTCGGGCGCGCTACATTTTCGAGGTGGCCAATGGTCCGATCACGTCGGCGGCGGATCGGGTGCTGGAGGCCAAGGGCGTCTACGTTTTTCCGGACATTTTGGTGAATGCGGGGGGCGTCACGGTGAGCTACTTCGAGTGGGTCCAAAACCGCAGCGGCCTCTACTGGACCCTAGACGAGGTGAATCAGCGCCTCAAGCAAAAGATGCTCGACGCGGCCGAGCCGATTTGGGCGATCGCCCGTGACCAAGGAATGCCGGTGCGCACAGCGGCCTACGTCTACGCCCTCGAGCGCCTCGAAGAGGCAATCCGCACCAAAGGCACCCGCGACTACTACCTCAATGGCCATTAACCAGCGGCCCCTAGCGCCTTGGGCGACCCGCTCCCATTCAGAAATTTAAGTTTGCCCTGATTCGGAAGATCATCTTCCCACCCCAGCCTGCGATCGCAGGCTGTTTTTTTTGTGGAGTTTCTGGCGGGGCTAGCGGCACCGATCGCGGGTGGGATGGAGCGATCGCCGCGAAACTTGCTCTAATTTAAAGCGTTGCTCACCTCCAAAAAGACGATGGTTCTCACTCCCTCTACCATGCTGGCCCTGGGAACATCCGCGCCGGACTTTGCCCTTCCCGACGTCGTCTCCGGCCAAACCATCTCCCTGGCCACCTTCCAAGAAAAGAGTGCCTTGCTGGTGATGTTTCTTTGTCGCCACTGTCCCTACGTCAAGCATGTGCAGGCGGAGCTAGCCCAGCTCGGCCGAGACTATGTCAACTCGCCCCTCGGCATTGTGGCGATCAGCGCCAACGACGCCCAAAACTACCCCGCCGACGCCCCCGAGCGCCTAGCGGAGATGGTGCGAGAGCAGGGGTTCAATTTCCCGCTGTGCTACGACGAATCTCAGGCCGTAGCCCTGGCCTATACGGCAGCCTGCACGCCCGATTTCTTTCTCTTCGATCGCGGGCGATCGCTGGTATATCGCGGCCAGCTCGACGACAGCCGCCCCAGCAACGACCAGCCCCTGACTGGCCAAGATTTGCGCCGGGCCATCGATGCGGTCTTGGCGGGCCAGCCCGTCAGCCCCGATCAAAAGCCCAGCATCGGCTGCAACATCAAGTGGAAACCGGGCCGTGAACCAAGATACTGAGGGAGCCGTCTGTATAGGAAGCACTTGGGTGCAGTGTGTGTTTCTGTGTCGGCTGAGGTTAGGGGGCGATCGCCCCGTGGGAGCGACTCTGTCGCTCTCTCAACCTCATCAAGCGATATCCCAAAGACAGACCGGGCTGTAAAAACAAAAGCACTCCGGCCAAATTGTTGTGAAAAACGAAAATCTGGGCTAAATCGTAGACAATGCCCTCATTTCATCACAAAGAGGCATTTCTAGCGCCCATGGAAGCTAGAGGTTTCGCACAATCACGTAATAGTGACCCAGGCCTTTCTTAAGCAAAACTTCAGCAAGAGAAACCGGTAGCGTGATAGGCGAAAAAATGAGTCCCAGGCTCAAGACAATCCAGGATATCGGATCGTCTTTGGCGGCTTCTTCATCGCTTAGAAAGGCTCCGATCCACCAGATTGCAGCGATCGCCGTAATGATTAAGTAGCCAAGACAGAGAATATCAGTCACAACGCTTCACCGACTCCTAAAGAAGGATCGTTTTCTCTATTGTTGACGAGGAATTGGAGGGATTCATCAGACGAAATACGCAAACTCTTCAGCGATTGATCACGCTGTCAATGCGTACAAAGGTATAAAAAAGCCCGCGCTCCTCCAGCGTGCCACTGCTCCCAGGACTACTCTCTAGGGAATTTTTCTTTATCCGGAAAATCAGTTGGAAAGTCCGCGCATGCAGGCTCAAAACCGGCGCTTGGAAGGCATTGAGCGGCAATCGCTGCCCTAGCATAGAGAGGACGTTCACAGGAGAGAGGGAATGAAGTTTGGATTTCTGGGCACGGGCCTGATGGGTCAGCCGATGGCTCAGCGACTCCTGGCGGCCCACGGCGCTGTGACGGTGTACAACCGCAGCCCTGAGAAAGTGCAGGCTCTCCAAGCCCAGGGCGCGACGGTGGCCGAGTCGCCAGCGGCGCTGCTGCGAGCGGTGGACTGCGTATGCCTGATGCTGTCGGATGGAGCCGCGATCCGCGCGATGCTGCTGTCCCCCGAGGCCCAGGGCGCGATCGCCGGTCGGACCGTGATCCAGATGGGCACCATCGCTCCCCAGGAAAGCCAGGCGATCGCCCAGGCTGTGGCGGCGGCGGGCGGCGAATACCTAGAAGCGCCGGTCCTGGGCAGCATTCCTGAGGCGACCCAGGGCACTTTGCTGGTGATGGTGGGCTCGACGCCGGAGCAGTTCGATCGCTACCGGCCTGTGCTGCAAACCTTCGGGCCAGAGCCGCGCTATGTGGGCGAGGTCGGCACCGCTGCCGCGCTCAAGCTAGCCCTCAATCAGCTCATTGCCTCGCTCACGACGGCCTTTGCCCAGAGCTTGGGCTTGGTGCAGCGCCAGGGCGTGGACCCAGAGCTGTTTATGACGATCCTGCGCCAGAGCGCGCTCTATGCGCCCACCTTCGACAAAAAGCTCCAGCGCATGCTCGATCGCAATTTTGACAATCCCAACTTCCCCACCAAGCACATGCTGAAGGACACCAACCTGTTTTTGCAGGCGGCGGAGGCAGTGGGCCTAGATGGGCGGGCGATCGCCGGAGTTCGCGACATCATTGCAGCGGCCAGTGACGGGGGCTTCGCCGACGCAGACTATTCGGCGATCTTTGCGGCGGTCAATCCAGAGGAGCCGCGCTAGGGCAGGTCGCTTTCCCAGGCCGCCTGGAAGAAATCGCGCTCGCACTCCATGGCGTAGCGATAGGCGTCTTGGACGGCGTCGGTGTCTTGGCCATAGCGATCGGTCAGCTGCTCGAGCGTCTCGGCCAGGGCGGCAAACTCGGGGCTGCTGTAGGTGCGGATCCAGTCGCTGTAGGCGTGCTCGGCCTGAGCTTCGGCAGCTAGGCGATCGCCCAAAAAGGCGTACAGGCGCATGCAGGGGGTCATGGCGGCGGTGGTGCGACCAACCTCACCTGCCCAGGCCGTCGCCAGCAAAAAGTCCACGTAGCGCCGCGTGGCTGCCCCTGGCTTCACGTTGGCCAAGTCCACGCCCCACGCCGCGGCATAGCTCTGGTGCAGCTGGAGCTCGCCCAGCACGCCCTGGGCCATCTGCAAAAATTGGCCGTACCCGTCCCAGTCGGGGGCCTTGGCCGCGGCGATCGCGTAGGCCCGCGCAAAGGACTCCAGGAAAAACGCGTCTTGGCCCACGTAGTACGCGAAGCGATCGCGCGGCAGGGTGCCATCGGCGAGGCCCCGCACGAAGGGATTTTCTAGGCAGGCCTGGGCGAGGTCCTGGGAGTTTTGCCAGAGAGAATTGGAAAGCGTCATAGCAAGAAGTGCAGGAATCAGGGCGTTTTGGGTCAGGGGGTCGAGACTGAATAGCGAGCGAGGCGATCGGTCAGGAGCCTGTAAAACCCGTCAGCGTCAACGGTCTCAAGAACTAGGGCATTGGCGGGCTGGCCGCTGAGGTGCCACCAGTCCACGATGCTCTGGCCGCAGGTCAGCGGCCCGGCGGTGTCCACAGTGACCGGGCAGGCTTTGCCGCTAAAGAGGTCTGGCCGCAAGAGATAGGCGATCACGCAGGGGTCGTGGAGGGCTGCCCCCTCGAAGCCGTAGCGATCGCGATAGAAGTCTCCATAGGTTTCGAGCAGATCGGCGACTACGAGGGCGACGGGGGAGCCCAAATTTCGTAGGGCGGCGACGCGCTGGGGGGTGGCGATCGCCCGGTGGGTGACGTCGAGGCTGATCAGCGTGATCGGGCAGCCGCTGCTCAGGACGATCTGGGCGGCGTGGGGGTCATTGTAGAAATTAAATTCGGCTACGGGCGTGACGTTGCCGTGGGTGATGGCCCCGCCCATGATCACGATTTCTGCGATCTTCGGGCCGATCTGGGGCGCCTGAATCAGGGCGATCGCCAGATTGGTCAAGGGGCCGAGGGCGGCCAGGGTGACGGGTTCTGGCGCCTGGGTAAGGGTTTCGATCAAGAAATTCACGCCGTGCTGGGCCTGACAAGGCTGCTGGGGCTCCGGCAGGGTGACCTGACCTAGGCCAGTTGCGCCGTGGACGTACTCGGCAGTTTCCAGCGGGCGCATCAGGGGGCGCGGACAGCCCGCGTACACGGGAATGTCTTGGCCGCTCAGGGTGACGATGCGGCGGGCGTTTTTCTCGGTGAGGGCCAGGGGGACATTGCCCGCGACGGTGGTGATGCCCAAGAGCGAGAGCGCCTCGCGAGAGGCGATCGCCAACAGCAGGGCGATCGCGTCATCGACCCCCGGATCGCAGTCGATAATAAGCGGTCGTGGACGCATAGCTGAGACACAAGACCCAATCGTTCCCCGGAGTGTAGCGCAATGGCTGTTGTCGTGTTTGGCAGTATCAACCTGGACCTAGTGACGCGATCGCCCCGCTTGCCTCGGCCCGGTGAGACCTTGCTGGGCTCGGCATTTGCCATGGTGCCCGGCGGCAAGGGCGCCAATCAGGCTGTGGCGGCGGCGCGCTTGGGGGCGGTGACCCATCTGGTGGGGCGGCTGGGCGCGGATCTCTTTGGCGATCGCCTGCAAGCGGACCTGGAGGCTGCGGGTGTCCAAACGGCGGGTGTTTTTCGGGACGACATGGCCCAGTCTGGGGTGGCGGCGATCGCCCTCGACGAGGCTGGCGAAAACCACATTATCGTGGTGCCCGGCGCCAATGGCCGCCTGGATCAGACCGACTGCGATCGCCTGCGGCCCCTGCTGGCGGAGGCCAGCGTCCTGCTGCTCCAGCTCGAAATCCCCCTAGAAGCTGCGATCGCCGCTGCGCGCATGGCCCACGCCCAAGGCGTAACGGTGATTCTCGACCCGGCCCCAGCGCCCGCCGCACTCCCTGCCGCGCTCTATCCCTGCCTGGATTTCCTGACCCCCAACCAAACCGAAGCCGCCCAGCTTGTGGGCTTTGGCCTGGACACGCCGGAGGCCGTCGTCGCCGCCGCCCAAGCGCTGCGATCGCGCGGCGTGGGCACCGTGATTCTCAAGCTGGGCGGCCAGGGTGCCTACTGCCTGTCCGACGGTGGGGGCCTCTGGCTGCCCGCGTTTCCGGTCCAGCCCGTGGACACCGTGGCGGCGGGGGATGCCTTCAACGGGGCCCTGGCGGCGGCCCTCGATCAGGGATTATCCCTCAGTGAGGCTCTGCGGTGGGCGATGGCTGCGGGGGCGATCGCCGTCACCCAGACCGGCGCCCAGAGCGCCATGCCCAACCAAGCGATGCTTAAAGATTTCTTGCGCCAACAGGCCTCCTAGACTCGATTCCCGTGGCCCTCACCCAACTGGACGACCCAGCGGAGGGAGGGCGAAACCCTGCCTTAGCGCCGATCTTCGTAGATAGGGGAACAACTACAGTTGCCCCCGATTCGATTCCGCGCTGTGCCCTGAGGAGACTCTTTCCCTATGGACCCTGTTGGTTTTACCCCTTGGCTTTTGGGGGGTGCCGTTGTGCCCCTGCTGCCTGCGGCCGCCGAGCCCAATGCTGATGATTTGCAGCGCCTGCGCGATCGCGCGTCTTGTCCGGGCGGCAACCTCCAGGGAGCGCTGCTGTCCCGCGCCGACCTGGAAGCGGCGGATCTCGCCGGAGCCAACTTCAACGGAGCCGACCTGAGCTATGCCAACCTCAAGCGGGCTGATCTGCGGGGTGCGACGCTCCTGGGCGCCAACTTCCGCGGCGTGAATCTCGAGCAGGCCAACCTCTGCGGCGCGGACTTGCGGGGAGCCGATCTGCGCTGTGCCCAAATGCAGGGCGTGCAGCTCCGGGGCGCTTTGATGCATGGCGTCAACCTGGTCGGCGCAAATCTGGCGGCCTCGGAGCTGGCGGGCTCGAACCTCAATCACGCTCGCTGCATGGGCAGTTTGCTGGGGCGCGCAAATTTGCGGGGCGCGACCTTGGTCAAGGCTGACCTGCGGGGCGTCGAGCTGACGGATGCCAGCCTGCGCAGCGCGGATCTGGCCAATGCGGACCTCGAGCGCGCCAACTTGATCGGCGCCGATCTCGATCGCGCCAACCTGACAGGCACCAATCTCCGGCGGGCCTTTGTGTGCTGCGCCCCCTGCACCAAACCGCCCCGGCCCTGAGCTTTAGGCGGCCAGGGGCCAGGGCGGGCGAATTGCGGCGGTCAGGCAGCCCGTGGGTGATACAATGCCATCATTTCAATCCTGAAACCGGAAGATCGACCGTGGTTCAAGCACCGTTGTCCGCCGTCCAGTCTGGACCAAGCGTTGACCCTGCCGTCCTCGATACAGCCGCTCTGCGGGACTACCTCAGCGCCCTAGCCGATCGCATCATTGCTGGGGAGCGCCTGGGTCGGGAAGAGGCCCTCGCCTTGACCCGCATTGAGGATGAGGAAAAGATTTTCCTGCTCTGTGAAGCGGCCGATCGCGTGCGTCAGGCTTGCTGCGGCAACACCGTCGATCTGTGCAGCATTATTAATGTCAAATCGGGCAACTGCTCCGAAAATTGCAGCTTCTGCTCCCAGTCGGTCCACCATCCGGGCGAGGCGTCGCCGGTCTACGGCCTCAAGACGATGGACGAAATTTTGGAGAACGCCCGAGCGGCGGCCTCCGCAGGCGCCAAGCGCTTTTGTCTGGTGAGCCAGGGGCGCGGTCCCAAGTACAACAGCCCCAAGTCTGGGGAATTTGAGCAGATTTTGGAAACGGTGCGCCGCATCGCCGATGAAACGAACATCAAGCCTTGCTGCGCCCTGGGCGAGGTGACGCCGGAGCAGGCGATCGCCCTGCGCGAGGCGGGGGTGACGCGCTACAACCACAACCTCGAAGCTTCTGAGAATTTCTATCCGGAGGTGGTCTCGACCCACTCTTGGCAAGACCGAGTGGAAACGGTGCGCAATCTCAAGCAGGCTGGCATCCAGGCCTGTACGGGCGGCATTTTGGGCATGGGCGAGAGCTGGAGCGATCGCGTAGATTTGGCGCTGTCGCTGCGGGAACTGGAGGTGGACTCGGTGCCCCTGAACCTGCTCAATCCGCGATCGGGGACGCCCCTGGGCGATCGCCCCCGGCTGACGGTCCACGAAGCGCTGAAGGCGATCGCGATTTTCCGGCTGATCCTGCCCCAGCAGATCCTCCGCTACGCCGGCGGCCGCGAAGCCATCATGGGCGAGATGCAGAACCTGGGCCTGCGGGCCGGCATCAACGCCATGCTGATCGGCCACTACCTGACCACCCTGGGTCAGCCCCCCGAAAAAGATCACGAAATGCTGCACTCTCTGGGCCTCGAAGGGGGCGAAGCGCCCGTGCCGGGAGAGTATCAGCCCGCCACTGGTGACGCCCACTAGGACGCCGTGTTCACCCCCAATGAGCTGCTGTGGGCGCTAATTGGTCTCCTGTTGACCATTGGCGGCACCTTCCTCGAAGCCTTTATCGCCAGCCCTCCCTGGAGCTGGGGCGCGGAAGGCATTTTGACCTACTCCCTGGGAGTCACCTACCAGACCGGAGCGGTGCTGCTCATTGGGTGCCTCGGGGGCCGAAATGCGGCGGCTCTGTCCCAAATCGCCTATCTGGCCCTGGGACTGGCCTGGTTTCCCGTTTTTTCCCGGGGTGGCGGCCTGGGCTACGTGCGAGAGCCGACCTTTGGCTACCTGATTGGCTTTGTGGTGGGGGCCTGGGTGTGCGGCTGGCTGGCCTTTCAGGCGGCGCCGCGTCTGGAATTGCTGGGCTTTAGCTGCTTGTGTGGCTTGTTGGGGATTCACCTGACGGGGTTCAGCTATTTGCTGATTACCTACCTGACGGGCTGGGTTGAGATGCCTATGCCGCTGTGGGAGGCGATTTGGCGCTATTCGCTCCAGCCGGTGCCTGGGCAGCTGGCGATCGCCTGTGCTGCCGCCGTCCTTGCCTATGGGCTGCGCCGTTTGATGTTTTACTAAAAAAGGCGAGGGCGATCGCCCTCCTGTAGACACAGCCACGGATAGACCGTCTGGCGGTCTGCCCACTCTGGCTGCGCCTACCCGCCCTCCTATGCTCCTACACTGTTCATGCGCCTAAAGAACCTTTTGTTCTGGAATGCCGCCCTCGTGGCGCTGGTCCTCGACCTGCTCACCAAGGCCTGGGTCGTCCAAAACCTGGAACTCAGAGAAGTGCGGCCTCTCCTCCCCGGCATTTTCAAGCTCACCTACATCATCAACTACGGCGCAGCGTGGGGCATCATGAGCAACAACGGCGGCTGGCTGCGCTGGCTCTCCCTGATCGCTAGCCTGCTGCTCGTAGCCCTGGCCTTCTCCGGCTCCAAACTCAACCGCTGGGAGCAGCTCGGCTGGGGCTGCATCCTGGGTGGCGCCGTCGGTAATGGCATCGAGCGCTTTTCTGACGATGGCGGCGTCACGGACTTTATTCAGCTGGCTTTCATCAACTTTCCGGTCTTCAACATCGCCGACTCAGCCATCACCCTGGGAGTGTGCTGCTTGCTGTGGACCTACTTCCGCCAGTCTGGCTCCACCCAAGATTCACCGCCACCCGATGCCTAGGGCTAGTCAGAAAGAGAGCTGCCGTTCCCGTTTGGGGGTACGATCACATCCTCAAAGCTCAGCATACTCAGGGCTTCGGGACGATTCATCAGCTCAACGGCCAATAGGAAACCAGCGATCGTCCAGGTCTGGAATTTGCGGGCTTCCTTGCCAATCAAGCGTCCGCTCTGGCCGTCGTAGTATTCTGGCCAGCCATCCTGGCTGAGTCGCTTCGCCGCAATGGCGATCGCCTCATAGGCGATTTCCTTGCGCCCCGTTTTGATGGCCGCCGCCGCCAGCATCCACAGCAGCACAGGCCAACTGCCGCCATTGTGATAGGACCACGGGCGATTCTTCGGGTCGCAGCCCGTCAAGAGCCGCCATTCCGAATTCTCGAGGGCCGGGAAGCAGATCTTCATTGGCATTTGACTAATCAGATCGCCCTGCCGCTGAATAATCAGCTCCATGATCGCGTGGGCCTGGTGATCGCTGGCCAGAGACGTGGCGATCGCCATGAGATTCCCCAGCGCGAAAAATCGGCAATCTAGTTGAGACGGCCCCAGATTACCCGCCAGATAGCCCCCTTTTTCGGGTATCCAGTTCACCAGCCAGTCAAAGGGAATCGAGTCCGAATAAATATTAAATTTGTTGAAACTTTCCTCGCCGTACTCCTCCACCTGATAGCGGTAAATCACATTTAGCCGCTCCGCATCCAGCCAGTACTCGTCCCGAATATGCCGCTGCAGCGGCGCAATGCGATTGTTGACCGCCTGCACAAAGTACTGATTTTCCTCATTCTCCAGCAGCAGCTCCTGAGCCGCCCGCAGCGCTCCATAAAACAGCGCCTGGATCTCCAGGGGATGTCCAGCAATGCCCATTCGCCGGTCGATCATGCAGGCCCCATCCGGCACCAGGAGCGTCGGATACATATCAAACCGAGACACCAGGCACAGATCCAAAATCAGCCGAATCCCTTTCTGGAAGCTCGGCTGGTGAGCCAGTGAGATATCGCCCGTCACCTTCACATAGGCCCGCAGCAGCAGTAGCCACCACAGGCTAGAGTCCACCGGTGTCACGCGCCCGATCGCCCGTTCCCCAAAGTCTGCCCGCAGATCCTGGGTGACCCCGTGCCCCTCGACCTTGAAGCTCGCTGGCATCAGGCCAAACCCCGGCTGGAAGAAGTCCCACTGGCGCTCCTTAGCCTGGAGCCGCAGCGTCTTCTCTAGAAAATTGCGAACAATCTCAGTCTCCCCTTTGATCAAGAAGACCAAGGCCGACGATACAAAGTCTCTGATAAAGCACTGGTCATAGTTCAGCGCGTCCATCTCAGGGTCGTAGGCCGCTACCGTGCCGACTGGTCGTCCGAGATAATAGATGATAGATTTCTCAAGAGCCAACCAAGCTTCCTTGAGCAACGCTTCTTCAACAGCCATCCTTGATTGCGTCTCCTCTCCATGCGCATCGGGCGATCGCACCCTAGCCTAACCTGCCAGCGGCGTTTGATCGAAGAAACTAGAGGCTGATTGCAGGTGAAACTATACTTTCTGTTCTTTCTTCAACGGGCCTACTCACCAAGATTTTTTGAGTACAAAAGAGCCTGTTTGAAATTCTCACAAAATTCACGATAGGTGCAATCAATGAACTCAACAGCTCGTGTTTCCGTTGTGATTCCATGCTTCAATCACGCGCAATACTTAGAAGAGTCTGTTGGGAGTGTCATAACCCAATCGTTTCAAGACTTTGAAATTATTATTGTTGATGATGGCAGTACTGATGAAACTGTCGCGGTGGCCAATTATTTAATCCAGGTCAACCCAGAAATTCAAATTAGACTGATATCTCAACCAAACTCAGGGCAGCCAGCGATCGCGAGAAATCGAGGCATTTCAGAAGCGATCGGTGAATATATCCTGCCGCTAGATGCCGACGATCGCATCTCCAGCGAAATGCTAAAAGAGTGTGTCGCGCTGTTAGACTCTCGATCTGATATTGGAATTGTCTATACAGACCGACAAGACTTTGGGGACTGTTCTGAAACAGTCATTGCCCAAGATTATGACTTTCTTGCTTTGCGGTATGTGAATCAAATCTCCTACTGTGCTCTGTTTCGACGCGATATTTGGCTACAAGTAGAAGGTTATAAAACTAACGTCAAAGGGTGTGAATATTGGGACTTCTGGATTGCCGCAGGCTTCCACGGATATCGTGGATGCCGAATTCCGCAGCCTTTATTTGAATATCGCAATAATTCCTCAGGTGTGTATCAAGACTTTCTGGCTAATCAAAGTATTCGGTGGGCTCAAATCGTTTTTAATAATTATCTTGCATACTCCCAGGGGGACATTCTCCGTGCAGAAGCGCTGCTTGGACAACGGTTACAACCAAGAAGACATCCTAAAACTCCGTTAATTTCGGTTGTCGTTCCATCCTATAACCATGGAGCATTTCTAGTCGAAGCAATCGAAAGTCTGGTTAGCCAAACCTATCAAAACTGGGAATGTATCATCGTCGATGACGGAAGCACTGATAGTACCCAGCTTATTGCCCAGCGCTTAACAGATCACTACAGCTCTAGCAATATTCAACTATTGACCCAAAAAAATTCTGGTGTTGTTCAAGCAAGGCGTAATGGAATTCAACGCGCTAGAGGTGAATATATTCTTTTCTTGGACTCAGACGATAAAATTCATCCTCGATTTTTAGAAGATGCTAGCTTTCTGTTATCTATTTATGCTGATATTGGCTTTGTTTATACAAATCTAGAGTATTTTGGCGCTAAAGTCGGTTCCGTAAACTATGGGACATTTGACTTGACGAAATTCCTGGAAAATAATCAAGCCACAGTTTCCTCTTTGTTTAAGCGGCAAGCCTACGAAGATGCTGGTGGTTTTAAAGATGCAATGGAGGAAGGCCTTGAGGATTGGGAACTCTGGGTATCCATGTGCGATAAGGGTTGGATGGGATATCATCTCGATCGCACTTATTTATACTATCGTCAACATCATCAAGGATCTCGCCTACAAAACTTACTTTCCCGGCAGTCTCTCTTAAGAAGGCAAAAGGCAAAGATAATTTGCTTTCATGAGAAGCTTTACTCTCCAAAGGCTATTGAAAAAGCTCGTAAAGAGCTTGAAAGCTATAATTTATTAATTCAAGAATCAACAGAATTATTAAATCAGTGGCCCTCACTGTCTAACTGTCTTGCAGCAGCTATCAACAAGTTTCGACAAGGAAATGATAGTTCTCTAAAAAAAATTGAGGAAATTCGAGTTCAAGTTGCAAAGAATTGGCAATGTATTCCTGATCATTTACTGGAATCTGCATTCGAAAATGGATTGGGAGACATATCAAAAATCCTAATTTTCCAAGTCCCTGACTCTGAAGCTGAGAAAAATATACTTTCTGCTCAGATGCTGGATCAAGAGAATAATTGCTTGACTGATTCAGAAAAGATCAAGCTGTTGCTGATCTCAATGCTCTATGAGCGCCCTAATACCCAGTCCTGCCCTGTAGAGATTAGCCAGATACCAAATTGGCTCCTAGATACCTATTTGAAGTACAGCTTGCAGCCACCTATCTTTTTTAAATCTGAAGCTGAATCACAAAGATTTTATGATTTTCAGAAAAATCTAATTGATGAAATTTATGAAAACGTCTTCGAGAAAAATACTGAAGAGCACTCTCAAATTGTTGCTCTTAGTTTTTTTCAATGTGAAAACTTTATCCACTTCTATTTTAATGATAGAAATCTGAAAAATCTGTACGTCAAACGTGCAGAAATTTTAGCTTATGCTTTGCAAGCCAGTGGCCATGAGCTTGCATATACCTTTCCTGAGCGACAAAGAGTCCGACAGAAAATTCGCCTTGGGATTCTAGCTGCTCACTTTACGCCTTCAGCAGAAACTTTTGCGGTTTTGCCATTTTATGAATTCATTAGTCGAGATTTTGAAGTAATTCTTTATTCATTGCAGTGGACCAATCACCCACTAGAAGGATACTGTCAAGCTTCAGCTAATTTGGCTCGGCAGTTACCTGCTGATTTACAGTCTCAAGTACAGATGATTCGAGATGATGATCTAGACCTCCTATTGTTTGCCTCTAATATCACCGCAGTAACGAACCAAGTTACATCATTGGCATTACATCGCCTTGCACGAATTCAGCTTACAAGTGTAGCTTCAGTCGTCACGACTGGTATGAAGTCGATCGACTATTACCTATCTAGTGAATTCACTGATCCGTCACCTTCAGCTGAAGATCACTATCGTGAGATACTAATCAAGCTTCCTGGAACAGTACACTGCTTTAGCTATGGGACAGAAATCGCGTCATCTAGCTTGGTAGTAACTAGGCAAGATTTAGGAATTAAAGATGAGCAAGTTGTGTTTTGCTCTGGCGCGAATTTCTTTAAAATTACTCCTGCACTTCTGCAATCCTGGCTTGAGATTTTGCAGAACGTTCCTAATTCTTTATTGCTATTAATGCCTTTTGGGCCAAATTGGTCTAATGCGTATCCCAAAGGTTACTTTCAAAAATACTTGCAAAATGCTTTTGTAGAAGCTGGCTTATCTAAAGATCAGTTTTTAGTGCTTGATCCCGATCCTGTTCCGAATCGTGCTGACGTGAAGCAGTACTTTAAATTGGCAGATATTTATCTTGACTCCTATCCTTTTGCTGGCACTACCTCTCTGATAGAGCCCTTAGAAGTAAATCTCCCAATTGTTACAAGGGTAGGGGAATACTTTCGTGGAGCAATGGGGGCAGGAATTTTGCGTGCTTTAGGGCTTGTACAGATGGTTGCGGCAGATGAGGCAGAGTATGTGCGAAAGGCGATTGCCCTCGGTACTGATCCTTCTCTCAATCAGCAATGTAGACAGCAAATAGCAAGCGCAATGCGATCGAATCCTGCTGTTTTAGACAGTCGAAGCTACGCCCTGAAAATAGAGCAAGCACTCAAAGAACTCTGGCAACGCTATCAACGCGATCAATTAGCAACTCGTCTGAAGCTGCGAGAGATTAATTTGGCGGTATTTCTAGACTGGCAGTCTTCTGAGGATGCGCTGCTTGCTGTGGTTTCAGAGATTTTTAGAACAATAACAAGCTTGTTTGAAAATCAGGAAGTAACGCTTTTAATTAACACAACAGGTATTGATCCTGAAGAAGTAGAAGCAGCGATTTCAAGCGTGTTGCTGAATCTCATGATGGAAGAAGAGATTGATATGAGTGATACTCTAGAAATCTCTTTGCTGGAACCTATGTCAGACAGTGAGTGGGAAATTTTGGCTTCTGAGCTTTATGCCTACATTAAGACTTCCTGTGACAATCTAGAGGTTGGCTTTAGGCCCTACGAGGAAAATTGCAAATCTATATCGCTGGAGGCGATTTAAATTAACCCTGCACTTGAGGCGATCGCCCCTCTAGATAAATCTCCCACATCTTCTGATAAGCCTCTTCTATGCTTTGCGTAAAGCGCTTACCACTCCACAAAGGAGAAGTCTGGCGTGACAGTTTGAGGCGATGAGAAATTTCTTGTCTCAACTTCGCATCTCGCCCCAGCGTAACACCCCAACGAATGTATTCCTCGTCAGACCAGGCAATACCCTCTTGAATGCCAGCATTCATCATCATGCTGTAGCTATTTCGAGCTGAGAACTGCTGACCTACCTTGGTGACAATGGGAACACACATCCACAGGGCCTCCATGGTGGTTGTTGCACCATTGTAGGGATACGTATCTAGGATGACGTCCGCTATGCCCATATTGGCTCGGTGAGTGGCTTCGGAGGGCACGATTGGCAGGAATCGGAGCCTTTCGCTATCTACGCCTTCTTCACTAGCAATTTGCTTAAAGCTTTGTTGGAGAGCACTTTCGTCAGCCCAGCCTTTGATGAGGAGATAGCTATTGGGCACCTGAGCCAGGACTTTCATTTGCAGGCGAACAGTGTCTGGGTTTCGCTTGATACCAGTTTGGGCGGAGAGATAAATAACGGCGTCTGTACTGATGCCTAGATCTTCCCGCTTTAGCGTTGGAACTGCCACTTCAAAACCATCAATCCCTAGGAAAGTTTGGGGAAGTCGCCAAATCTTCTCGGCATAGTAGTCTTCTGCCTCGGTTGGCAGAATGTAGGGGTCTGCCAGAAAATAGTCGATGCTCGGGATTCCTGATGCATCCCACCCCAGCCAAGAAACCTGAATTGGTGCTGGCTTGAGACTCATGACCTCACAGGTAATATCCAAAGTAAGGCTGTCTAAGTCAACTAAGATGTCTATTTGGTCTTCATTGATTTGATCGGCGATCTCAACTGCGTTTGATGACATTTTTCGAACGTGATTGATATTGTCGACATACCAATCTCGTAGGGAGTCTTCAACCGCATCTGAGAAATTTACGAAATAACCATAGGTTTTGATTCGTTCTGGATTGTGATAGCGGAATAGCCAGCGAGCTAGCCAGCCAACTGAATGGCTATTGAAGCAGTGAGAAATATAACCAACCTTAAGTTCTTGATCAGAGGTTGCGGTAATGAGACGCAGAGCTTGGCTTTGTTGGTATTTAGCTACTTGTTCGGCAGCATAAATGGCTGTGTTGGTTTGGCAAAGCTTAGCAACTTCATTGTGAAGTCTGCGATTCTCTACAGGAGAATCCTCACAGTAAGGTAGGAAATAAGTAGTGGAAAATAGCCTCTCAACGGTGATGGGGTGAAGGTTGAGAGGCTGCTCTTGAATCAGCTGATTGAGGATTTGTTTATGTTCTTGGATAGCAGTCTGAACTTCATTCCAGTAGCCGCCAGCACTGAGAATACCGCGCAACAAAAGGTGGCTGGCAAAGGCTTTATCTTCAATTTTGTCGACTAGATCACAGCAGTGACGGGCTGTCTGAATGCCTAGGGCGTACTGCCCAGAGTTTTGATAGAAAGCTGCCAATATTCTCAGGACCTCGACGTTGTCAGGCTCAACTTTGAGGCACAGTTCAGCGACACGACTGGCATGAGCAGGTTGCTTCTGCTTGTACGCAATCTTCATGGCGGCCATCATCAACGTATTTGTAAAAGATGATGATGGTTCTATGAAAGGGATGCAGGCTTCAGCAAACTTGAGTGTGGAACCTGCTAAAGGCATGAAATCTAGGACAGATTCTAGAGCACCTAGAAGAAGTTGAGCTTCAACGCGTTCTAAGGTCTTCGACTCTAATAAGTTAGTTAGCTGTTCTAGCTCAGGGCTGTCTTCTGTTAAGATTCTTTGCTGAATCGATAGAGGAATAAGCTTTAGAAGATTGCGACCTATGTTTGGTGCTATCTCTCGAATATGCTGTCGAATTAGCCAAGCTGCCTGAATATCTTCTTTAGCTTCTTGACGGCTTGCTTCGGTCTCTAAGATATTGATTAAATCGAGAGTAGCAAGATCTATATCCTCAGCAGCAGAAAGACCGCAAAACCAAGTAGCCTGAGCATCTGCCTCTTGACCCTGTAGCAATTGCACTAATCCGAGCCACCAATAGTTTTGGATATCTGCTGCGGGGTTAAGCTCGATTGCTTGCTCGTAAAGCTGAGCTGCTTGAAGATAGCGTCGGCTTTCCAAATAATCAATGGCTGTTTTTTTCCATTTGCTATCTTGATGAAAACTACTCATATGGTTGTCTACACCTGCTTATTTAAAGAACACCAACAGCAAGAAGACATATTGTCAACGAAAATAGAAAAAGGTGGATAGCTGTTCTACCCACCTCTAAAAATTCAAAGCATAGCTCTCTGAATTTTGATTGCCTTTTAAAGGGCTGGTTTGCTGTTACTTGAGTACGTCATATGCACCCAACGCTGAACAAATGGGGGTGCCATCAGCTTCGTAGTCGCTGTCTGCAGCTTCAAATGCTTCTGTACCATCAGGCCCCTCCGCAATGCCAGGTTGTTTCCCTTCGCACAAAACAGCCAGTGTCGTAGCCTCACTGGTTACGGCAACAGTACCTACAGAAACCCCGCCAACATAAGCCTTCAAAGGAGCATCAGCCTCTTTTAGACGGGCTTGGTTAGAGACAAAAGAGGAGTTTTCTGCAACTCGGTTGATGCTGTAGATATAGTTCTGGGTTTGAGTTTTGATACCCAGACCTAGATCACCGATGCTGTCAGTGAAAGAAATTTTTTCAAGGTAATAAGCCTGTTGAGAGCGGTTCATGGAACCGACGTACTGCTTCGCTTCGGACTGCTTGGCCTTGTTGGCTTGGTTCAGGAAGGAAGGCAGTGCGATCGCAGACAGAATACCGATGATGATGATAACGACGAGGAGCTCAATGAGGGTGAAGCCTTTCTCACTCTCTTCCCGCTTGAGGAGGTGCTGGAGGAACTTGGCCTGGAATTCGGTTTTCATGTGGTGATTGCTCCTTGGAGGATTCAGGATGCCTGGTTCGTAAGTCCTTGGTGCTAACTTACCCACCTGAATTCAGCGATCGATCAGGGACATCCATAAATTTTTCTGATTGCTGGTCAAGAGAGGGGGGCACGGGGGCGCGGGCGGGGTTGTTGTGGGGCGCGATCGCCCGCAAATCGCCCGTAAACCGAGGGATGGCGGTAGCATGGGATAAGGCTCGGGCCTCATGTCGCTGTGGCGTGGATTTCACTTCCTCAGGCCGAACGAAGAGATTGTCGATGAGCATTTCCACTTCCATTCTGGAAGCCCTTCTCCAAGCCCTCCCCCAACTGCGGTCCCAAATCTATTTCAAGTCTTCGCTGACGGCGCTCTCCCACGCCATGGAGGATCAGGTGCTGGCGGGGGGCGATCGCCCGCTGATCATTGCTAGCTTTCAGCGTGAGCGTTTCTATCGTCAGGAAGCCCACCGCTACCAGCGGATTTCGGAGCAAAGTGACCAGGTTTACGTGCTGGCGGCCCCAGAGACGAACTTCACCAATGCGTCGGGGCGCTACGAGACGGTGGCCTTTGAGCCCGAAGATCAGCTCAGCCACGAGTGGCACTTGGTGGTTTTGGGGAGTCAGCAGGCCACCTGCTTGATCTGCCGAGAGCGCGAGCCGGTGGTGTCGGTGCCGGGGGCGCTCGAGCCAGCGGCGGTGGACCAGTCGCGCCAGTTTGAAGGCATTTGGACCTTCGATCGCTGCGTGAGCCAGCAGGCGGCGGCGGTGCTGCTCGATCGCATTTTGCTCTACCGGCCCGAGCTGGTCGAAAAGATCGAGCAGGCGCGCGATCGCTATGGCCTGCGGTCCTTTGAAGAAATGGCCTGCGTGCCGGAGGATTCTGCCAATCCGGGGCCCTTTGCGGAGCGCTTGGTGACCTACCTTCAGGCGGGGCAGTACAAGCTGCTCAAGGCCTACCGGTCGATCGCGGCCCAGGAGCGCAAGGAGCGGCTGGTGAACTCCATCACGACGGCGATTCGGCGATCGCTCAATCCCAGCGAAATTTTTACCGTGGCCGCCGAGGAGCTAGGGCAGGCGCTCAAGGTCTGCCGCTGCCTGATCTATCGGTGTAAGGCAACGGACGCCACCGCCAAGATTCAGTACGAGTTTCTGGGAGCAGAGGTGCCGTCGGCCCGGGGACAAACTTGGCCCCTCGCCGAAAACGCGCTCTTTCAGGAGGTGCTCGCCAAGCGGGAGCTGCTGCCCCTCGAATCGACGGCCTCAGACCCTCGCATCACTGAAGACTCCCTGCTCAAGGAGATGGTCCAGCAGTGGCAGATTGGCTCGTGGCTGCTGGTGCCGATTTCCTATCAGGGCCGCCTCGTGGGCATGGTGGAGCTGCACGGCTGCTCTTCGGCCTACGCCTGGACCCAGGATGATTTGTCCCTGGTGGATGCGATCGCCGGTCAGCTCGGCGTCGCCCTGATCCAGGCCGAGGCCTTCGCCAACCTCGAAGACCTCAACCAGCAGCTCGAAGCCCTCGAGCGCACCCGCAGCAACCTGATCGCCATCACCGGTCACGAGCTGCGCACGCCCTTGTCCACCATTCAGGTCTGTCTAGAGAGCTTGGCCACCGAGCCCGACATGCCCCTAGAACTGCGGCAGGTTATGCTCAACTCTGCCTTGGCCGACGCCGAGCGAATGCGGGAGCTGGTCCAGGACTTCTTGACCCTGTCGCGTCTCGAGAGCGGCCGCGTAGAGTGGCATCTCGAATCGCTGCCCATGGCGGAATGTGTGGACCTGGCCCTCAGCAGCGTCGGCAGTCGGCAAGGGGAGATGGATCTGCCCACCATTGTTACCAAGGTGTCTCTGGATTTGCCCCTGGTCCAGGCGGACGGGGAGTGGCTGGTGGAGGTCCTCTCCAAGCTGCTGGACAATGCCTGCAAGTTTACGGAGACCGACGGCCAGGTCAGCGTCGAAGCCCATCCCAAAGATGGCCAGACCCTGGAAGTGATCGTGACGGACACGGGACGGGGCATTGAGCCCAATCGCCTGGAGGCGATCTTTGATCGCTTCTACCAAGAAGAGGGCGCGCTGCGGCGCACGGCGGGCGGTACGGGCCTGGGTTTAGCGATCTGCCGCCAGATCATCGCGGGGCTGGGGGGCCGGATCTGGGCAGAGTCGGCGGGCCGGGGCCAGGGCAGCCGCTTCCACTTCACGGTGCCGATCGCGGAGGAGCAAGAAGCTGAGGTCCGCCCGCCCGCGGCCCAGCCAGCGCGCAAGTCTCCCGGGCGATCGCGGGGACGGCGCACAACGCTGCGGTCTTCTTCCTGAGAGGATTAGAGGCGATCGCCTTGGGCCGATCAGGAGTAGCTACCCCGGAACCCTGAAGTTCTGTAACACTTCCTCACGAAGTCGTTAGGCTGTCCGGCAGTCGGTGATAGGATGCCCTAAAAACGTTGAGAGAATAAGTTCATGGCTGAAACTCTGACGGGAAAAACTCCAATATTTGGTGGTAGCACCGGCGGCCTTCTGACCAAGGCCGAGGTGGAAGAAAAGTACGCTATCACCTGGACCAGCAAGAAGCAACAAGTCTTCGAAATGCCGACGGGCGGCGCTGCCGTGATGAACGAAGGCGAAAACCTGCTGTACTTGGCTCGCAAAGAGCAGTGTCTGGCTCTGGGCGCTCAGCTGCGGACCAAGTTCAAGCCCAAAATGGAAGACTATAAGATCTACCGAGTTTTCCCCAACGGCGAAATCCAGTATCTGCATCCCAAGGACGGCGTCTTCCCCGAGAAGGTGAACGAAGGCCGGACCTCGGTGAACCACAACCCCCGCAAGATTGGCGACAACCCTCAGCCCGCCAAGGTGAAGTTCAGCGGCACCCCGACCTACGAAGCTTAGGAAATCTAAGCCGTAGGGATCTTCTCAGGTTGTCAAATCAGTAAGATAGAAAAGCGATCGGTCTCGGAGGGTAAAACTTCCGGGACCGATACTTTTGCAAGGCCTTTATTCCGGTTTTTGACCCACACCGCTAGCGTCATGATCTTCCCCGACTTTTCTCAATTCGCCGCCATGGCTGACCAGGGTAATTTCGTGCCGGTTTATCAAGAATGGGTGGCGGATCTCGATACCCCGGTGTCGGCGTGGTACCGAGTCTGTGCGGGGCAGCCCTACAGCTTTTTGCTGGAGTCGGTGGAAGGGGGAGAAAAAATTGGTCGCTACAGTCTGCTGGGCTGCGATCCGCTGTGGGTGCTGGAGGCACGGGGCGATCGCACCACCCAAACCTATCGGGATGGCTCTGTGCAGGTCTTTGAGGGCGATCCCTTCACGGCCCTAAAAGACTGCCTAGCCCCCTTTCATCCGGTGAAGCTGCCCCAGCTACCGCCAGGGATTGGCGGACTGTTTGGGTTCTGGGGCTACGAGCTGATCAACTGGATCGAGCCGCGCGTGCCGATCTATCCGAGCGCTGAGGGTGACCTGCCCGATGGCCTGTGGATGCAGGTGGATAACCTGCTGGTGTTTGACCAGGTGAAGCGCAAGATTTGGGCGATCGCCTATGCTGACCTGCGCGATCCGAACGTCGATCTGCGATCGGCCTATGACCAAGCCTGCGATCGCGTACGGCAGCTCGTCGCCAAGCTACAGCTCCCCCTTTCGGGCAGCGACACCCTGCTGTCTTGGCAGCCGCCCACCACCGAGGGACTGCCCCCGCTCAGCTACCGCAGCAACACCGAAAAAGAGCAGTTCTGCGCCAACGTCCAGGCCGCCAAAGACCACATCCGGGCCGGCGACATCTTCCAGGTGGTCCTGTCCCAGCGCCTCGAGGCCCAGTACACCGGCGATCCCTTTGCCCTCTACCGCTCCATTCGCCTGATCAACCCCTCGCCCTACATGGCCTACTTCCACTTCCGGGACTGGCAGATCATCGGCTCTAGCCCCGAGGTGATGGTCAAGGCGGACCGGGCCGACGAAGCCAGCGACATCATGCAGGCCATCGTGCGGCCGATCGCCGGTACCCGCAAGCGCGGCGCCACCCCGACCGAAGATGCCGACCTCGCCGCCGACCTCCTGCAAGACCCCAAGGAGATCGCGGAGCACGTCATGCTCGTCGACCTCGGGCGCAATGACCTGGGGCGCGTGTGCGTCAATGGCACGGTCCGTGTCGACGAGCTGATGGTGATCGAGCGCTACTCCCACGTCATGCACATCGTCAGCAACGTCGTCGGCACCCTAGCACCGGGCAAAACGGCCTGGGACCTGCTCAAGGCCTGCTTCCCCGCCGGGACGGTCAGCGGCGCGCCCAAAATCCGGGCGATGCAGATTATCAATGAGCTCGAGCCCTGTCGGCGCGGGCCGTACTCCGGGGCCTACGGCTACTATGACTTTGAGGGGCAGCTCAACACGGCGATCGCCATCCGCACCATGGTCGTGCGCAGCAACGGCGATGGCAGCCACACCGTCCGGGTCCAGGCCGGTGCTGGCCTGGTGGCCGACTCCGAGCCCGAAAAGGAATACGAAGAAACCCTCAACAAAGCGCGGGGCTTGCTCGAGGCCATTCGCTGTCTGCACCCAGCCTAGTAGTGAGCAGGGCGTAGGTCAGCCCAATCCGACAGCAAACTCGATGCGCCCTACAATGGCCAGTAAGCGGGGTTGTCGCGGTAACAAAAGCCCTTGAACGCTGGGCCTTTCACCCTTTCGCGACAGAACCCTTTGCTTCTCCCTTGTCTGTCTGATCCTGTTCTGCCACCCTGTCAAATTTATGAAACCAACGGTTGTTTTGGCTGCCACCCTCCTGATGACCTTTGTGGGCAGTGCAGCAGCTGAGGCTGCAAACCCAGAGCATGTCGAGCAGCTCCGCAAGACCAAGCGCTGTCGTCGCTGTGATCTCAGCGGGGCGAATTTTCAGGGGGCTGATTTGGCGGGCGTGAGCCTGCTCAGCGCCAACCTGCAAGGCGCCAATCTGAGCCAGGCCAACCTAGCCAATGCCGATCTCAACGGCGCTAACCTGAGCGGCGCTAACCTGAGCGGCGCCAACCTGCGCAGCGCTGATATCGACGCGGCGCTCCTGCGCTATGCGAATCTGTCGGGGGCCAACCTGAGCGAAGCGTCGGTGTTTGGGTCGGATCTGCGCTACGCCAATTTGAGCGGGGCCGATCTCAGCGCGACGACGATGCGCGGGTCCAGCCTCTTTCGGGCGACCCTGACCGGGGCTGTGATGCAAAATACGGATTTGCGCGGGACGTTTTTGTTTTTGACGGACCTCAGCAGCGTGCAGCTGTCGGGCGTCAACCTCAGCAGCGCGATCTTGCCCAATGGCGACATTGCGCCCGAGGAGGAAGAGCAAGAGTCGATGCGCCTGATGAGCCTGCCCCGATAGGCGATCGCCCCCTAGCCGAGGGTGACATCCAGAAACATCATCAAAATGAAGCCCACCATGACGCCGATGGTGCCTTCTTTTTCGTAGCCCCGGCTATGGGACTCCGGAATAATTTCGTCGCTGATCACAAAGAGCATCGCGCCCGCCGCGAAGGCCATTCCCCAAGGCAAAACGGGCTGGGCGACGGACACGACGGCGGCCCCGATCAACCCGCCAATGGGTTCGACCAGGCCTGTCAGAAAGGCGATGGTGAGGGCGTATCGGCGAGAATACCCTTCGCTGACGAGGGCAAGGGCAACCACGAAGCCTTCGGGCAGGTTTTGGAGGCCGATACCGGCGGTGAGGGCGAGGCCGTTGGCGATGTCGTCACCGCCGAAGCCGACCCCCACGGCCAGCCCTTCGGGAAAGTTGTGGATGGCGATCGCAATGATAAAGAGCCAAATCCGCTTGATCCGATTGAGGCTGGCTCCCTCGGGGCCTTTGATGAAGTGCTCGTGGGGAAAGTGGTTGTGGCTGAACCACAAAAACCAGCCGCCCAGCGCGATGCCCGTCGAGACGGCGATCGCCGCGTACAGCGTCCCGTTGGCACGACTAGCCGCATCGAGGCCCGGCACCACCAGCGAAAACGACGTAGCCGCCAGCATCACCCCCGCCCCGAAGCCCAGCAAGATGCCTTGCAGCCGGTTCGTAATCTTGCCGAGAAACAGAATGGGCAGTGCCCCAAAGCCTGCCGCCAAGCCAGCCACTAGGCTACCCAGCAGCCCGAGATAGACAGGAGAGAGGTTTTGGAGCATGGCGAGATTGGGGGCGTGGGTAAACAGTCCGTCAGTCGTTGTTGAGAATCGCTAGAGACTATACTGGCGACCGCGCCAGCGCTTGGGGGTCCGCAGCGAGGACAGCAAAATCCGCAAAACCGCCAGGGGGTCCGCGAAGGGCGACAGCCAAAAGGTCCAGCGGTGCTGGGCTTGGCTCCGGTCGTAGGAAGGGGCGATCGCCCACATCAGGCTAAAGCGAATCACCACCAAGCTCAGGTTGAGGCCGAGGGCTGCGGTGACCGGCGCAGCGGTGTTGCCAGCGATCACCAGGGACAGGAGCACCACCGTCATGGACAGGGGCAGCCCCTGCACCGCACTCAGCAGCCACAGATCGCCCCAAATTTGACCCCGCTCCGCCGCGTCCTTGAGATCGAGCGATCGCCCCCACTCGTGCCAGGTTTCCAGCGCGCCCTCATACATGCGCACCTTGAGCACCTTGGCCCCGTCCAGAAAGCCCACCCGAGCCCCTTGGCTAGCGGCATGGCGGGCCAGGGTCACATCGTCGCAAAAGGAGCTGCGAGCGCTGCTGTAGCCGTCGATCTGGGCCAGGAGCGATCGCCGGCACAAAAAGCACTGGCCATTGGCCATGACCCGCTCCGGGGGATTGTCCCCCAGACCCGCTGGCCCAAAGCGATACACCAAGGTCATCAGCAGCGCGGGCTGGAGCCACAGCTCCCCAGGAAACTTGAGAATAAACTGGGGCGAGAGGGAAATTAGATCATAGCCCTCCGTTTCGGCGGTCTTGATCAAGCTGGACACCAGGCCCGGATGAAGCTGGGTGTCCGCATCGACGCCGAGCACCCAGCGACTCTCTTCGGCGCTGTGCAAAAAGCCAGTGTGCAGCGCCCAGGGCCGACCCACCCAGCCTGCGGGCAGCGGATCATCCTCAATCAGCCGAAAGCGGGGGTCCTTTCGCTGAGCAGCCGCTACCAAGTCCGGCGTGCCGTCCTGGGAGCGGCTGTCAACGATGATAATCTCGCGCACCTCGTAGCTCTGGCGAGCCAGGCTGTCGAGGCAGGGCTGGAGGCGATCGGCTTCGTTGAGCGTCGGCACCACAACGCTGACGCTGCCCAGCTGGGTCGGATCAGAGCGCTGGGGCTCCAGGGGCGGCCGTCGGCCCGGCCCCTGGAGCAGCCGCGACAGCAAGATCGCCGTAGCGGGCACCTGGAGCAACAGCAGCCCAAAGGCCAGCAGGCCCGCCAGCCCTAGCCCCAAGTCATTCCCTAGCCAGTCAAGCGAAATGGTCACAGACGCTGAGCCCCCGCGGATGCTTCGGCGGTCAGGGGGAGCGCTGCATCGGCCGGGGCAGAGAAGCCCTCAAGCTCCCCAGGCGAGTTGATCGGGGAAGCGGCGCGCCACAGCGCGATTGCCGGTCCGGCTCCCACCACTACGCCCAGGGCCACCGGAATCCAGAAACCCGCTGCTAGGCTCATCACCATCGCGAAGGCAAAGTTGCTCAGATAGATTGCCAGGGCGAAATTGAGCTGCGATCGCCCCAAAACCAGGGGTCTGCTGGGCCACAGCAGCGTCGCCACGCTCATAAACAGCGCGCCCGTGCCAAACCAGCCCACAAAATTTTGGTAGGGCATGCCAAAAAACGCTCCCGGCTGACGCCACTCCCAGAAAGGATAGAGCGTCTGGCTCATCGCCGGGTCTAGCACGAAGTCCCAAGACGTCAGCAAAATCGCGCCGAGGACGATCGCCCCTAAACGCGAGAGCCAGGGCGATCGCAGCCGGTAGTCCAGGGCCGCCCGCGCCAGCACGTAGGACACAAACCCTAAATAAAACCAGGACAGCGGAATCGTGAAGGGAACCAGCCCCGCGATCTTGTAGCCCAGGCCGTTCAGATAGTGGTAGTCCCCAAAGGGAAAGCCCGTGCTCGTGCCCAGCAGCTCACTGCTCAGGGACAGGGCGATCGCCGGCACCATGAAACTCAGCCACGGGCGCAGCCCCAGGGTTCGGTAGGCGTACAGCGCCACCGCTGCCGTCCCCAGCAGAATGTAGACCACTCCCCCACCGGCCATGCTCCAGCCGAAAAAGGTTTGGCCCGCGCTGGGCAGCGCCGCAATCAGTTGGGCATTGGGAAGGACGAGGAGCAAGCCAGCCAATCCAAAGGCCATAGCCGCCACGTGGCCGATCAAGCAGAAGCGCTCAGAAGATACCAGATGCTTCATGAAATCCTCGGACCCTTAAGGTCAATAAGTTGTCACTAGTTTACAAAAATTCAATAAATGCGATCGCCTTCCTGAGCGGCTTTCTCCTCAGTTCTTTTGGGTTTTCCCTAGGTCTGCTCAGATTCCTGGCCCAAGGATTGCTATCCCAAGGCAGCTTATCCCATCTAGGGCGATCGCCCGCTGAATTCGATCGCGTCGGTGTCCGATGCATCTTCGGGGGCAGGACTCCTGGTATAAAGACAGAGAAAATGAACGTCATCCCGTGGAGAAGGCAGTGGTTGCAGCGAGTATCGGAATAGGCCTGGGTGTGGCAGCCCTCATCGTGGGCGGCGGTGCCTTGGCGATCGAATCCCAATATCGACGCCGGCCTGGCAACCGCCTAGAGCTGACCCCAGGAACCTGGAACTTGGAGATCTGCGAACCGCAGCACTACCGCCTCGTCGGTGAGCTAGAGCTCCAAAACCGTACCCGCCGCCTCGAAATCATGGTGCCCGAGCTGGAGGCCCAAGCCCAGCTCCTGTCCAAGGGCAGCCTGGACGGCATCACCTGCCAAACGACCGTGACGCCCTGCCACGAAGACGCCCCCGCTCGCGAGGATGGCTACTGGTTTGCCTACATCGTCAAGGTGCAAAAAACGACCCGCCTGAAGGTCGTCGTTGACATTACCGGCCCCGACCTCCAGGCCCTGCAAACCGCCTGGGTCCAGGTGCGCTACGTGACCTACGGCCCCGGGGGCCGCGTCCCCAAAAATCGCCACATCATCGTGCCCCTGCGCTATCCCCAGGTCGAGGACTCGCGCAACTGGCGCACCACCGAGCGATCGGAGGTCCTGCCCATCAAGACCCACCTGCTCACCCACCTAGACACCCCCGTCGAGATCGTGCGCCGCTACGTCACGCCCCACGCCAAGCCCGGCGACATCGTCACCATCGGCGAGACGCCCATCGCGATCATGCAAGGGCGCTGGCGGCACCCCACGGAGGTGCGTCCGGGCTGGGTGGCTCGCCGCCTGTGCTACTACTTCTTGCCGACCTCGAGCTTGGCGACGGCCTGCGGACTCCAGGCTCTGGTGGACATCGTGGGGCCGTGGCGCGTGGTGTTTGCGTTCCTAGTCGGCTCGATCGCCAAAGTTCTGGGTCGACCCGGCGTTTTCTATCAGCTGGCAGGGGAGCAGGCTCGCCTGATCGACGACGTTACAGGCACCTTGCCGCCCTACGACCAGTTCATCGTGCTGGGGCCTGACGACTCTCAGCAGGTGGTGGACGAGATCTATCAGCAAACGGGCCTGGGCGCGGCGATCGTGGACGTGAATGATCTCAAGGCCGTTAAGGTGCTGGCGGCCAGTCAGGGCGTCTCGATTGCCTTGCTCGAAGAGGCCCTGCGATCGAACCCGGCGGGGAACTCCGACGAGCAGACCCCGGTGGTGCTGATTCGCCCTCGCTAGGGGCGATCGCCCCTAGCGCTGCCCGCCGCGGGGCCTGAGGCTCTGAGAAACCAAAGGTTTCCAGCTATGCAAGCCCCTCTCCAGGGCAAGCGCTATCATCATTAGTAGTCCCTTCTTGGGGGCTGACCTTCGAAGCCCTCTCTTCATTGGCGCTGTTGCAGCCCTATCCAGCATGAATGCTTTTACCCGCACCGCGAACCTCGTGATCCGTGCCTTCCAGCATCGAGATTTGGACGCGATCGAGCAGCTTTGCCTCACGGACGCTGAGCAGGATGCTAATCACCGTTCCCAGGGGACTGCGCATCAGCTGGCTCAGGTGCGCCAATGGTACGGGCTGCTGAAGTTTTTGAGCCTTTTTCCCAACCCCTTGCGCTACTACTTCTGCACCCACGTGGCGGAGCAGGCTGGCAAGGTGCTGGGCATGATTCAAATTTCGCCCTTCAACCGCACCCACAGCACGTGGCGGGTGGATCGGGTGGCGACCGAGCCCGGGGAGATGACCCAGGGCGTCGGGTCGCAGCTGCTGCGTTTTTGCCTGGAGTCGGTGTGGGAAGCCCGCACGTGGCTGCTCGAGGTGGACGTGAATGACAAAGGGTCTTTGGCCCTCTATCGCCAGAACGGCTTCCAGCCCCTCGCTCAGCTCACCTACTGGGCGATCGCCCCAGAGCTGCTGCGGGATCTGGCGGTGCGAGAGCCCGACCTGCCCAACCTGCTGCCCGTCAGCAATGCCGACGCCCAGCTGCTGTATCAGCTAGATACCGTCGCCATGCCGCCCCTGGTGCGTCAAGTCTTCGATCGCCACATCACCGACTTCAAAACCAGCCTGTTTAGCGCCGTAGTCGAGGGCCTGCGCCAGTGGTTCAACCGCGTCGAAGTGGTCAGCGGCTATGTTTTCGAGCCCCAGCGCAAGGCGGCCATCGGCTACTTTCAAGTGCAGCTGTGCCGCGACGGCTCTCGCCCCCACTCTGCCCAGCTGACGGTGCACCCGGCCTACACCTGGCTCTACCCCGAGATGCTGGCTCAGATGGCCCGAATCGCCCAAGAGCTGCCGCCCCAGACCCTGCGGCTGGCCTCGGCGGACTACCAGCCCGAGCGCGAAGAGTACCTCGAGCAGATCGGCGCGACGCGCCAAGAGCACACCCTGATGATGTCTCGCTCGGTGTGGCACAAGCTGCGCGAGCTCAAGCCCTCGGCCCTCGAAGGGCTGCAGCTGTCGGAGGTTTTGCAGGGATTTCAGCCCGCCCGCAAGCCGGTCCCGGGCCGCATTTCCATGATTCCGCCCATGAGCCCCAACTACCTGGAAGCCAACGGCCAAAAGGGGAAAGGAGCGCCGAAGTCTGGCGGTGCGGGGACGCCCGAGAACAACGGCAGCCGGTCCGATGATTCGGCGACGGAGGCCTAGGCAAGAGGCATGCGGATTTCGGTGTTGGGCCTGGATGTGGGGCGCAAGCGGATTGGGATTGCGGGCTGTGACGGCACGGGGCTGATTGCGACGGGGCTGATGACCCTGGAGCGCAAATCCTTTGTCCAAGACATGGAGCAGCTGCGGGCGATCGCCCAAGAGCGCCAAGTCCAGCTCCTGGTGGTCGGCCTGCCCTACTCTATGGACGGCAGCCTCGGCTCCCAAGCCCGCCAGGTGCAAAGATTTGCTCAGCGCGCCTCCCAGGCCCTCGATTTGCCGGTGGAATTTGTTGATGAGCGCCTGACATCGTTTCAGGCTGAGCAGCTCCTGCTGGCCGAAAATCGATCGCCCTCCCGCAATAAAGGCTTGATCGATCGCAAAGCAGCGGCAATAATTCTGCAACAATGGTTGGACGAGCGTCGGTCGTCAGGTCGTAGTGTTCTTTTGGAAACTACGCCAACAGATCCTACGACTCACGCAACAGCACAGGAATACTAGAGACAGCTTATGGGTATGGATGCCCCCACGATTACACTGAACGATGAAGCGGGGCGATCGCTTCTCTGCTACATCGAGCGGACGATTGAGGTTGAAGGCGAAGAGTACCTACTCTTGATGCCAGCAGACTCGCCCGTCGAAATCTTTGCGTGGGATGAAGATGCAGACGAGGAAGAGTCCGAGCCGACCCTCGTCTCTGAAGATGACGAAATCGACGCCATTTTCGCGACGGCCAAAGCCGTGCTGGGTGAGCTCAATCTCACGCTCAAGCGGAGCGCTGTGACGCTGACGGTGGAGGGCGAACTGCCAGACACCGACGAAGAAGATGACCTGGTAGACGAAGACGACGAAGAGGAAGGCTACGAAGAGCTTCAGCTTCTGGCGACTTTCTATCACGAGGAGCAAGAGTACGCTATCTATGCGCCCCTCGATCCCTACCTCATCTTGACCCGCCTTGACGAGAATGGCGAGCCTCAGCTTCTTTCGGATGAAGAGCTGAAAAAACTGGAGCCAATTCTCCCTGCGATAGAGGATGAGCTGTTCTACGAGGAATTAGACTAGGCCCGGATTGGGGATAGAGGGGGGCGATCGCCCCCCTCTATCCCCACCGAAATAGTTGATCAGAAATCTTTGATCAGAGCCCGCCAAACAGTGATGAATGCCTCCAGTGCCCTGCGGCTGGGGAATGCAAAGGTCCCTGGGCGGGCTCCGGGGTGCTGGGCTGCTGACGACATTCCTGCAAGCGCTATGCTGCATCGTGTATGAAGCCAATTCAACGTTTTTCGCGCTGGTTTTTCTACCTGGCGATCTTGCCGGCGGCCCTGGGAGTGGCGGGGTGGCAAGGCTGGTCCTGGTGGAGCTGGGCCAGTGCGCCCGTGGTGGCCACGACGCCGGAGATGGCGGACAAAGTGCCAGCCGTGCAAATCAAGATTCCGCCGGGAACCCCGGCTCAGCAAATTGGCCAAGATTTGGCGGCAGCCGGCATTATTCGCTCAGCCGATGCCTGGGATGTCTGGACGCGCTGGCTGACTCTCCAGAGCAAGGTGCTGCCGACGGTCCAAGGCCCCAATTTCCAGGCGGGGACCTACGAGCTCTCGCCAGCTCAGCCCCTCCAGGCGATCGCCGATCAGATTTTGCAGGGCGATGTTGTGCAGCGGCGCTTTACGGTGCCTGAGGGCTGGTCGATGCGCCAGATGGCGGCCTACTTCGAGTCCCAGGACTGGTTCACCGCCGAAGAATTTTTGCAGGCCGCCAGCCAGGTCGATCGCAACGCTTACCCATGGCTGCCCCCGGACCTGCCCTACCTAGAAGGCTTTTTGTATCCCGACACCTACGAAATCTCCAGCGAGACCCCCACGCCAGAGGAGATTGTTCGACAAATGCTCGATCGCTTTGCCCAGGTGGCTCTGCCGCTCTATGAGCAGTCCCGGGGTCAAACCGAATTTAGCCTGCTCGAGTGGGTGACCCTCAGCAGCATTGTCGAAAAAGAGGCGGTCATCCCGTCGGAGCGGGGCACCATTGCCGGGGTGTTTGTGCAGCGCCTCAAGCAGGACATGCCCCTGGGGGCCGACCCCACGGTGGAGTACGGCCTCAACGTGACCCAAACCCCGGACCAGCCCTTGACCCTGGCCCAGGTGAACACCCCCACGCCCTACAACACCTACATCAACGTGGGCCTGCCGCCGACGCCGATTGCCAGTCCCGGCCAAGCGAGTCTGGAGGCGGTTTTGCGGCCGGAATCTACGGAGTATCTGTACTTCGTGGCTCGCTATGATGGGACCCATGTTTTTAGCAAGACCCTGGAGGAGCACGAAGCGGCCCAGGCGACGATTCGCGATCAGCAAGATGCCCTGCGATCGCCCGCTGCGCCTAGTCCTGAGCCGACGGCAACCCCCGCGAGTCCCCCCGCCGCGACGGAGTCCCCAGTTAGCCCCTCTCCCGCCGCCAGCCCTGCCCTCTAACTCTCCGCCAAAAAACTGGCTGGGGCCTGCTGAAAAAAACGGCGATCTGCCTAGAATTGCGGTGGGAAGAGGGCGATCGCTCTCTTTCCCGGCCCCCAAAGCCAGGAACCATGGGCAAGCTGAGCCAGCGTTCCAGAGGGGCGATCGCTCCTGATGTCGGGTTTAGAAACTACCGTTAACCGCTGGGAATTATGGTAGTTTCTGACATGAGCTGACCACCTTAATGTTTTCTGTGAGCTGCAATCATGATGTCTTGGGCGACGCTTCTACAGCCTGATTTAGTGCTTGGGGGACCGATCTTGCACCTCACACCCGACATCTTGAAACAGCATCACATTGAGGGGCTGGTGCTGGATGTCGACGAGACGCTGGTGCCGATCAAAACGACCTCTGTTTCCGATGCGCTCTACACCTGGGTCCAGCAGACGCGCGATGTCGTGTCGATCTGGCTGGTGAGCAACAATGTCAGCGATAGCCGCATTGGCGGCATTGCCCATGCGCTGGATTTGCCTTACCTGATTGGTGCTGTGAAGCCGTCGCGCCGCAAGCTGCGGCAGGCGGTGAACGCCATGGGACTGCCGGCGGAGCGGGTGGCCATGGTGGGCGATCGCCTCTTTACCGATGTGCTGGCGGGCAACCGTCTGGGCATGTTCACCGTTTTGGTCGATCCCATGGTGTCGCCGGGCGAGGTCGCCAGCAAGTATCCGCTGCGCTCCTTTGAGGTGTGGGTGTCCCAAAGGATGGGCGCGACCCTAAAGCTTGACCCCGAACGCACGCCTTCCTCCGAGGCCTCTGAAGCAGAGACCTGAAGTGCTGGAAATGCCGATTGTAAAGGGATGACACGAGTTATAAAGAAAAAATTACGTTAACCCCTTCTCCGTAATACTTCTGATAATCTCGTAATCAAGTTCAATAAAGGCCAGCTACTATAAAGGCCTACAGCATAAATCTTTGACTATATTTGGAGCGGAGCTCTGGCAGCTTTATTTAGCCAGTTGCTCCGCTTCAGCCATTTTGGGACTGGGGCTGGGCGCCCATTGCGCGATCGCCCCTAAAATGAACGCGCTAGAGTCAGTCGCCAAATCCGAAATTTTGGGCGTGAGGGGTCCGGCTGATTCCGCTAAAATCTCCTCTGCGTGGCCGTTTTTGCACGCCATTGCGCTGATTTTTGTTGGTCCTGGCGTGGTTTTTCTATGTCCCAAACTCTTGTCGTCAAAATCGGTACGTCTAGCCTCACTCGCCCTGAAACGGGTGAGCTGGCCCTGTCCACCATCGCGGGCGTGGTTGAGGTCCTGAGCGCTTTGCGGCGCGAGGGGCACCGGGTGGTGCTGGTGTCGTCGGGGGCAGTGGGCGTCGGCTGCGCGCGGCTGGGACTGGTGGAGCGGCCGCGGGCGATCGCCCTCAAGCAGGCGGTGGCGGCGGTGGGCCAGGGACGCCTGATGCGCGTCTATGACGACCTCTTTACGACCTTGCAGCAGCCCATTGCCCAGGTCTTGCTGACGCGGGGGGACTTGGCCCAGCGCAGCCGCTACGTGAACGCCTACCAAACCTTTCGGGAGCTGCTCAATCTGGGCGTCATTCCGGTGGTGAATGAAAATGACACCGTGGCGGTCGACGAGCTGAAGTTTGGCGACAACGACACCCTCTCGGCCCTGGTGGCGAGCCTGATCGAGGCGGACTGGCTGTTTTTGCTGACGGATGTGGACCGGCTGTATTCGGCGGATCCGCGGCGCTTTCCGGATGCGCAGCCCATCACGCTGGTGACGCGGATGGAGGAGCTGCACGAACTGCAGGTGCAGACGGGCGATCGCGGTTCGGCCTGGGGCACGGGCGGCATGGTCACCAAGATTACGGCGGCCCAGATCGCCACCAGCGCGGGCATTCGCACAGTGATCACCGAGGGCAAAACGCCCCAAAACATCGTGAAAATTTTGCAGGGAGAGGCGCTGGGCACCCAGTTTGCGCCCCAGCCCCAGCCAGTCAACGCCCGCAAGCGCTGGATTGCCCACGGCCTGATTTCGGCGGGCAAGCTGTACCTGGACGGGGGCGCGGTGGCGGCGATCGCCGAAGCCGGAAAGTCGCTGCTGGCGGCGGGCATCGTCGAAATCGAAGGGGAGTTTCAGGCCCAGGATGCGGTGCAGCTGTGCGATCGCTCCGGCAAAGAAATCGCCCGCGGCCTCGTCAACTATGCCAGCACCGATCTCCAAAAGATCCTGGGGCGTCGCTCTGAGGAAATTTCGGCGATTTTGGGGGCTGAGTGCCCCGAAACGGTCGTCCACCGGGACAATTTGGTGCTGCTGAGCTAGACCGGGGTGGCGATCGCGGCTTCGCGGCTTTGATCAGGTTGCCAGAGGAATTTCACCATCAGGTATGGTGTATCTGGCAATACATTGTTCTCTGTGACCCGGTAGGGCTGCGGCCTCGCGGTAAGATGAGAGCAACTTGCCCTGCGGTGGTGAAGAGGTCAGCCGGGGATACGGTAGATCTGCTAGAAGTCCGCAACTGCATCGCCCGTCGCCTTTTGCGCGATCGCGATGACCCTGCTGCAAAGCCGCATCGGTGGGAAGCCACCACAGCAATTGCGCGCCAAAAAAAGTTTTATGGTTCACTCAGTTTCTCAGTCTGCGGATCAGCAGCCTCCGTCCGATCGCATTCTCGCGGCCATCGACGTCGGCACCAACTCCATCCATATGGTGGTGGTGCGGATTTTGCCGGACTTGCCCAGTTTTTCGATTATTACGCGGGCCAAGGACACGGTGCGCCTGGGCGATCGCTGCCCCGACACTGGCAACCTCACCCCCGAAGCCATGGAGCGGGCGACGATCGCGCTGCGCCGCTGCCAAGAAATTGCCAAAAGCCTCAATGCAGAGCAGATCGTCGCGGTGGCCACGAGCGCGGTGCGAGAAGCGCCCAACGGGCGAGACTTTCTACGCCAGATCAAGACCGAGCTCGATTTGGCCATCAACCTGATTTCGGGGCCTGAGGAAGCGCGCCGGATTTATCTGGGCGTCCTGTCGGGCATGGAGTTCAATCACCAGCCCCACGTCATGATCGACATTGGCGGCGGCTCCACGGAGCTGATCCTCGGGGACGGCCACGAGTCCCGCACCCTCAGCAGCACCAAGATCGGTGCGGTGCGCCTCACCACCGAATTTGTCACCACCGATCCGATCGCTGCCCCCGAGTTTCAGTATCTCCAGGCCTACGTTCGCGGGATGCTGGAGCGGCCCACCGACGAGCTTTTGGCCCACATCAAGCTGGGTGAGCAGCCCCGCCTGGTGGGCACCTCGGGCACCATTGAAGCCCTGGCGATGATTCACGCCCGCGATACCCTGGGCGTCGTGCCCGACCCCCTCAATGGCTACCAGTTCAGCCTGCGGGATCTGCGCGAAATGCTCAACCGCCTGCGCAAGCTCAACTATGAGCAGCGTCAGGCCATTCCCGGCATGTCGGAGCGGCGAGCTGAAATCATCGTGGCGGGGGCGCTGATTCTCCAGGAGGCGATGAGCTTGCTGGGGCTCGAAACTATCACGGTGTGCGAGCGATCGCTGCGGGAGGGCGTGATTGTCGACTGGATGATCACCCACGGCCTGATCGAAGATCGCCTGCGCTACCAGGGCTCGGTGCGCCAGCGCAGCGTGCTCAAGGCGGCTCGCAAGTACGACGTGAATCTTGAGCACAGCAAGCGGGTGGCGAGCTTTGCCCTCAGCCTGTTTGACCAGACGCGCAATGTGCTCCACGAGTGGGGACCGGAGGAGCGAGAGCTGCTCTGGGCCGCCGCCATTTTGCACAACTGCGGGCACCACATCAGCCACGACGCCCACCACAAGCACTCCTACTACCTGATTCGCAACGGCGACCTGCTGGGCTACACCGAAACGGAGATCGAGACGGTGGCGAATCTAGCCCGCTATCACCGCAAAAGTTCGCCCAAAAAGAAGCACGAGAACTATCGCAATCTGGCCAGCAAGAAGTATCGCCGCGTGGTGGAGCAGCTCAGCGCCCTGCTGCGCCTAGCCGTAGCCCTCGATCGCCGTCAGATCGGCGCGATCGAGGCGATCGCCTGTCACTTTGACCCGGCCTCTCGCGTGCTGTCCCTGCACCTGCGGGCCACTCAGCCGGAAGACGAGTGCGCCCTAGAGCTCTGGAGCCTCGACTACAAGAAGGGTGCCTTTGAGGCAGAGTACAACGCCAAGCTGGTGGTCAAGCTAGAGGCGGCTGCCCCGTCCTAAGCTCGGGCTGACGGAGCGGCGTTGCGCGTCAGCATGCCGTCTTCCATGTGCAGAATGCGATCGGCAACGTCCAGGATGCGATTGTCGTGGGTGACCAGCAAGATGGTGCAGCCCTGCTCCTGGGCGAGGCGCTGCATGAGGGTGACTACGTCGCGGCCAGACTTGCTGTCGAGGGCGGCGGTGGGCTCGTCGGCCAGGACCAGCTTGGGGTGACTGACCAGCGCCCGGGCGATCGCTACGCGCTGCTTTTGGCCCCCCGACAGTTCGTCGGGGTAGTAGTCGACGTGGTCTCCCAAGCCGACGTGCTCGAGCATGGCGATCGCCCGCGCCTTCATCTCGGCTGTCGAGAGGTGTTGGTGCAGTTCGAGGCCCATTTTGACGTTTTGGAGGGCGGTCAGGCTGCTGTGCAAGTTGTGGGCCTGAAAGATGTAGCCGTGGTGTCGGCGCGCCTGGGTCAGCTCGTGGGCGCTGGCCTGAAAGAGCTCTTCGCCCAGGATCTGGAGGCTGCCTGACTGCGCCGATCGCAAGCCGCCAATCAGGGTCAGCAAGGTCGTTTTGCCGGAGCCTGATGGCCCGGTCATGATCACGATTTCGCCGACATTGATTTCGAGGTTGATGTCAAATAGCACCTGCTTGCGCAGGTGGCCGTGACCAAAGTGGTGGTTCAGATTGCGCACCGAAATTGCGATCGCCATGGTCAGCTCCTAAAACATATCGGCTGGGTCGGCGGACTGCAGCTTGCGGGTGGCGATCGCCCCCGACAGCACACACATGATCAGCGTCAGGCCCAGCACCAGCATGGCCCGCGAAGCCGTCATATAGATAGGCAAAGCCGTCGCCTTTGCCGCAACGGCGTACAGCCCCAGGGGCAAAATGACGCCAGGCACAAAGCCGAGAAACGCCAAAACGATCGCCTCTTCAAACACGATGCTCAGCAAATAGCCATTGCTGTAGCCCATGGCTTTGAAGGTAGCGTACTCCTGGAGGTGGGCGTTCACGTCGGTGGAGAGCACCTGATAGACGATCACCACCCCCACCACAAAGGCCATGACGGTGCCCAGCCCAAAGACAAAGCCAATCGGGCTGGCAACGCGCCAATAGTTTTCTTCAAACTGCACAAATTCGGCTCGGGTCAGCACCCGCACGTCTTCGGGCAAGTGCTGCTCCAAGGCGGCGGCGACTTCCTGAGCGTCGTAGCCCGGCTCTAGGTGCAGCAGCCCCAGGCTAATGCTGGCGGGATCGCGGCGGGGAAACAGGCGCTGAAAGGTTTGGTCGCTGGTCAGGAGGTTGGCGTCAGCGCCGAAGGAGGCCCCCAGGCTGAACACGCCTGCCAGCGTCAGGGTACGGCGATCGACTTCGGTGGTGAGGGTTTTGCCTTGTTCGAGCTGGGCGATCGCCTCTGCGTATTTGCCGCGGGCCTTGCGATCGAAGAGCACGGTGTCCGGCAGCTTCAGTTTGTCGAGCTGCTGATTGACCTCCGGCAGGGCAAAGGCCGGCTCGTCCGGCGCAAAGCCCAAAACCTGAACCGTCGCGTTGAGGCGAGTTTGGGGATTTTTCCAGGTCAGGTTGCTGACATACAGAGCGCTGGCGTCCTCGACGCCCGGGACATCCTGGGCCTGGAGCAGCCGCCGCCGGGGCAGGGTCGACAGGTTTTGCAGGTTGAGAGCTTTGGGGCTGATCAAAACGATGTCCCCCTCCATGGCACGGCTGACTCGGGTGTTGCTATCGTAGAGCGACGCCTGAAAGCCGAGCTGCATAAACATCAGCACATCGGCAAAGGCAATCCCTGCGAGGGCCACCAGCAGGCGGCTTTTTTCGTGCTTGAGCTGGAGCCAGCCCAGGGGAGTGCGACGCTGAAGCTGTCGAAACAATTTGATCATGGACCCATTACCACCCGCACTTGCAAGTTGGTGAGCTTGGCGACTTTTTGGCTGGAGGCGCGGTCTAGGGTGACGTAGACCTCGATGACGCGGGCGTCGATGTTGGCGCTCGGGTCGGTGTTGACGACGGCCTGACGGCGCACCTGGGAGCCGATGCGATCGATGGTGCCGGTGAGCTCGCCGTCGAGGGCGTCGCTGGTGACGCGGGCGGGCTGCCCTAGGTGCACGCGCTGAATGTCGCTTTGGTACACCTCTGCGATCGCCTGCATTTGCTGCGTTTGGCCGATCTCAGCGATGCCGTCGGTGCCAGGGACCTCTCCAGCTCGGGCGTGAATTTCCAGAATTTCGCCGTCGATGGGCGATCGCACGATCGCCTGATCCAGGCTGGCCTGGGCTTGGTCTCGAGCGGCGATCGCTCGATCGATTTCGGCCTGCGCCGAGCGGACATCCACGGGGCGGACCTCCGCAATTTGTTCGAGGGTCGCCTGGGCCCGCTCCAGCTCTGGCGGCGTGGTCGAGCGAATCCGATCAAGGGTGACCTGGGCCTCGCGCAGGGACTGCTGTCGCGTTTCCAAGGCCAGACGCTTGCTGTCGAGATCTGAGTCCGCGATCGCCCCTTCGGTGGCCAGGGAGGCGTAGCGATCGAATTCCGTTTGGGCATTGCGCACCTCTGACTCGAGGCGCGCCACCGTTGCCGCCTGGGCGGCCAGATTTCCCTGGCGCTCTGCCCGCAGCCGCTCCATTTCCGCCTGCTGGGCCGAAATCTCGCCTTGTTTGGCACCTGCTTGCACCACCTCCAAGCGGGCTTGGGCCACCTTCACTTGGGCCTCAGCTTCGACGAGGGCGGCTTGGCGCTGGGGGTAGGAGTCCAAAATGGCGATGACCTGTCCGGCCTGGACGCGATCGCCCGCTTCTACCAGCAACTGCTCGACTCGATTGCCCTGGCCCGAGGAGGGGGCCGAGAGCTGGATCACCGTTCCCTGAGGCTCCAGTCGTCCGAGGGCTGTCACTGTGCGAATTTCGGGCGCTGCGACGGGGAGGGTTGCCAGTTGCTCTATTGCAGTTTTTTGCTGCCATCTGTAGGCGATCGCGCCCCCGACGCCCAGCAAAATCACGCCCGCGATCGCCACGCCGCGCTGGGGAATCGCCTTGAGGAGAGGGTGTTTGGCTGGCATCTTGTAGTCGTACATTCGGCCCCCTTGCAGCACCGTCGGATACTGGACCTAAAAACTAAACTGATTAGTTTAGTCTTATGTCAATAAACTAGCCAGTTTAGTTTAGGATGTCAATGAAGGTTCCACAGATTTAGACCCAAGGACGCCCCGGTATGGCACAGGCAAAACCTGGACGCTCGGACAGGCAGCTTTCCCCCGAAAAAACGGCAGCGATTTTGCAGGGGGGGATGCAGGAGTTTTTGACCCGTGGCTATGCGGCGACCAGCATGGACCGCGTGGCGATCGCCGCCAAAGTCTCGAAAGCCACGGTCTACAGCCACTTTCAGGACAAAGAAGGTCTGTTTAATGCCCTGATTCGGCAGTTGGTCAACCAAAAATTTCAGTCGATTTTCGGTGCGGAGGACGAGCAGCTGCTGCACCGAGATCCGCAGCTCGTTCTCCGGGAGTTTGCCAATCGCATCCTGGACGTGGGCCAGAGCGAACCCCAGTTTCTCAATTTCCTGCGGCTGATCATCGGCGAATCGGGGCGGTTTCCGCAGCTAGCGCGGGCCTTTGTGCGCAACATCGAGCAGACGACCTTCCGCCGAATCTGCCACTATTTCACCCATTGCCCCCACCTCCACCTGGCAGATCCGGAGGCGACGGCCCGCATTTTTGTGGGCTCGCTGGTGCACTTCATGATCGTCCAGGAAATGCTCCACGGCAAAGACATTTTGCCCATGGAGCGCGATCGCATTATTGGGACTTTGATTGCCATGATTGTGGAGGGGCGATCGCCCGCCGCTTAGGCCAAATCGCCCAAAATGCCTGCCACGACTGGCTTTTGCCTCGACGGAAATCTGAGGAAATGTTGGGAACGCGTTTCCCCTTAAAACTTTGATTGCGAATCAGTCAGAGCCGAAAAATCCCTTGAATAATGGGGAGAAAAGTCGCCATTTTCCGCCCCAAACATGCCTGAAGAGCGATCGCCGCGCCAAGTCATTCCTCTGCATCCGGACTTCTTTTGTGATGGGCATTACTATGTGCTGACCTCGGTCAGTCTGGGGGGCAGCGACATGCCGCTAGGGGCGATCGCAGACATCTTGGGCTACGGCCAAGAAGCGGGCATCCGAGACCTGCTGGAGCGCGGCATTTGTCTGCCGCTCTGCTTTGAGGGCGACTGCGCCCTGGACGGCAAGACGCTGTTTGTCCTGGGTGACCTGACAGCCCAGGAAGAAAACGACTGGATCGCGCGGCTGGTCTGGAAACTCAAAGTCCCCTGCGGCAAACTGCTGATTTTGTGTGGGGGCGGCGACGAAGGCGACTGGATCGACGCGACGTCGGGCAACCCGCCCAAGCCCACCTACCGAATTTTTCAGGTGATGGAAGTGCCGCCCGGGGAGTACCAGGTGGAGGTGTACGCCTACCTGGCAAGCATGACGGTGCAAGTGTCCCTAAGCGAATACGACCAGCACTGGAACCTGATCGAACATGAGGCCCTGCGCCAGTGGTACGAGGACCATCGGCCCGGCGATCCGGAGGTTGGCTACATCATTCGCCTCACGCCTCTGGAGGCGGCGCCGCCCTTCCCGGAGCTGCTGCCAGAGATTTCCTGGTGCGGAAATTTTGAGTTTCGGCAACCCGAGCTCTGAGGGAGTTTCTGCCCCAAGGGCGCGACTCGTTTCGCAAGCGGGTTGGCAGCAGGCCAAACAAAAAAGGGCGAGAACCCTCGCCCCAAAATCAAGACTTACCAAGCTTTGAGCAAAGCTTTCTCTAGGAGGCGATCGCCCTCAGTTGGCGACGCAAGTGCTCAACCCAAGGCTCTCCACCAGTGCAGCCCGCGCGATCTCGCTAGCTGACTCCGAGAATCTCCTAAGAGCGGATTTCGACCTTCACGACTCTGTTTTTCTCGGCGTCCTCCTTGGGCAGCCGCAGCCGCAGGATTCCCTGGCGGTATTCGGCCTCGACGTGGGTGTTTTTCACGCGGCTCGGTAGGGGAATCACCCGCTGGAATGAACCGTAATGGAACTCCGAGCGCAGAACACCCTCGCTTTCCTCCAGGGCTTCGCCGCGTCGCTCCCCCAGGATAGAGACCGAGTCTGCGGTCACCTGAACGTCAATATCTTTGGCCTCGACCCCCGGGAGCTCGATGCGCAGATCAATCGTATCGCCGGTTTCTCGGAGCTCGGCAGCGGGCACAAAGTCTGTGCTCCCCAAGCCATCACCTCGGGTCACGGCCAGGTTTTCGAATAGACGATTCATCTCGCGCTGCAGGCTATCAATTTCCCGGAGCGGTTCCCACCGAATCAGTGTCATATAGAGGCCCTCCTTGTGTCTGTTGTCACCGTGGAAATAGGGATCTATCAGCTCTGTCTGAACTGATTTCACGCTAACAAAGACCCCCCGCTGGGGTGGTTCGGTTTTGAGTCCAGTTGAGAGGGCAATTTCCGCACCTGCTCAAGATCTGGAGAGACGGGCGATCGCTCGCAAAATACCCTCGCAACGCAGAATTTCAGAGACAATCTGGGCCTCGGGAGCTGTGTCAAAAGCGCGCTAAATTCGAGCGTCTGTCCGTGAATTTCTGGGTGCTGGCGAAGGGCGATCGCAGGTGCGGCTCTACCAGAGAAGATAGTTTCCCCAGACTCCTTGAAAGTGGCGCTAAAGGGCTTTGGGGAAGCTTTTAGAACATTTGTGAACCGACGTGAAGCTCTCTGCTCAACCATGAACTAAATCGCGACAAAAGCTTGATTTTTGAATACAAAATCCTTGTCAAAGGGAGAATTTGGCGAAAAATCTGCCTGTCAGCAAGGAGCGCCGAAAATCTCTGGCTGCTTGAGTTTGGTAAGGGTACCCCATGAAAAATTTGATTGGGGAGAAATGGCCTGAAATTAAGAAAAAATTCGGTTTTTGCAACGATAAATCGACGCTTTGAGTAGGCCTTGATGGGCGATCGCTTCAAGTTTTGACATGGAGAACTAGACGGCGCATTCCTGTTAGGTGACGACTCTGTAATGTTCTATGAAAGTTTTCACCAATTCAGAGATTGCTGTTAGAAAATAGCGCAAAGGATTCCCCGCACCCTTATGAGACTTTTCTCCCAATCAACTCCCTCCGAAACCGAGACCCGCACTCGGATTTTGCAGGCGGCTCAGCGGCTTTTTGCCCGTCGGGGCTATGACGGTACGACGACGCGGGATTTGGCCCAGGAAGCAGGCGTGGCGGAAGGGACGTTATTTCGCCACTTTGCGAATAAAAAGGCCATTTTGGTGGAGGTCGCGACCCAGGGCTGGGTGGAGCTGCTCACGGATCTGTTAACAGAACTTAGTGAGATGGGCAGCTACAAGGCCGTAGCCCAGGTGATGCGGCGGCGGATGCTGAATTTTCACAAGAATGCCGACATGATGCGGGTGTGCTTCATGGAGGCGCAGTTTCACACGGACCTGCGGGAGCGCATCCAGCAGGAAGTGGTGGACAAGATGATGGATGTGGCGGAGGCGTTCTTCCAGACGGCGATGGACCGCGGGGTTTACCGTCGCATGGACCCGAAAGTGATTGCGCGGGTGTTTTTGGGCATGTTTGCGATCGCCGGGTTCAGTCAGGAGACGATCATGGAGCCCGACGCTTCTCCGGCCGCGATTCAGGCGATGGCGGAGGGGTTGGCTGACATTTTCCTCAATGGTGTGTTAGCAAACAATCAAACTGAGCTGCATTCCTAGCCACATGTCCTGGGTGATTTCAAGTTCGCTGCTGGCGGCCCTGCGCGATCGCCGGCAGCGTTTGGCGCGTCTGGTGCCGTTTCCGGTGCTGCTGTGGGCGGGCGATCGCCCCTCGCGAAATTTTCCGGCCAATCCCTTGCCCTTTCGAGCGAGCAGCCATTTTCTGTACTTTGTCGGGGCGCCGCTGGCGGGGGCAGTGGTGCATTTGGCCGAAGGCCGCCTGACGCTATTTCTCGATGAGCCGCCCCCGGAGAGCGAGCTGTGGCACGGTCCGACTCTGTCTCGGGAGGCGATCGCGGCCCAGATCGGCGCGGAGGCGGCCTTTCCCCTGGAGAAGCTGGCGGACTGGAGCGCGGAGGCGGCGACGATTCCGGTGCAGAGCGTGACGGCGCGGCAGCACCAAGCGGCCATTTTGGGGCGATCGCTGCCGGGGGCGCGAGACCTGGCGGGACGCGATCGCGCGCTGGCGGAGGCGGTGGTCCAGCTGCGGCTTGCCCACGACGAGGCGGCGATCGCCGAAATTCGCCAAGCCGTCGCGGTGACGGTGGCGGCCCACCAGGTCGGTATGGCGGCGACGCCCCAGGCCGCCACGGAGGCGGTGGTGCGGGCCGCCATGGAAAGCGTAATCTTGGCCCACCAGATGACCCCGGCCTATCCCAGCATCGTCACGATCCAAGGCGAAGTGCTGCACAACGAGGCCTACCACCATCCCTTGCGGGCGGGGGATCTGCTGCTGGTGGATGTGGGGGCGGAGACGCCGGGGGGATGGGCGGCGGACGTGACGCGCACGTGGCCGGTGTCAGGCCGATTTTCGCCCACCCAGCGATCGCTCTACGACGTGGTGCTGGCGGCCCACGATGCCTGCATCGCGGCGATCGCGCCGGGTGTGGAGTACCGGGAGATTCATCTGCTGGGGGCGCGGGCGATCGCCGCTGGCCTGGTGGATTTGGGCATTTTGCGGGGCGATCCCGACAGCCTGGTCGAGCAAGACGCCCACGCCCTGTTTTTTCCCCACGGCATTGGCCACTTGCTGGGGCTCGATGTCCACGACATGGAGGACCTCGGCGATCTGGCAGGCTACGCGCCCGGTCGCCAGCGCAGCGATTGCTTTGGACTGGGCTTTTTGCGCTGCGATCGCCCCCTCCAGGCGGGCATGGTCGTCACCATCGAGCCCGGCTTCTACCAGGTGCCCGCCCTGCTCCAGTCCCCCGTCACCCGCGAAAAATACGCGTCCCTGGTGAACTGGGACCGTCTGGCGGACTTTGCCGATGTTCGCGGCATTCGCATTGAGGACGATGTCTGGGTGACCCCCAGCGGCCCCGAAGTGCTGACGGCGGCCCTGCCGACCGAGGCCGCCGCCCTCGAAGCCCTGGGCGATCGCCGGACTTAACCTTCGGGTGACTCCGCGTCGCTCTTTTCGGGCTTCAGCAGCGGGAAGGCGATCACGTCCCGGATACTGGCCGAATCCGTCAGCAGCATCACCAGGCGATCGATGCCGATGCCCAGACCGCCGGTCGGCGGCATGCCGTGCTCCAGGGCCAGCAAGAAGTCCTCATCCACGCCCTGAGCTTCTAGGTCACCGGCAGCCTTGCGGGCGGCCTGCTCCTCCAGGCGCTGGCGCTGGTCGATGGGGTCGGTCAGCTCCGAGAAGCTATTCGCTGTTTCCCGGCCCACCATAAAGAGCTCGAAGCGCTCCACCAGACCGGGCTTGGAGCGGTGGGGCTTGGCCAAGGGCGAAATTTCTACCGGATAGTCGATCACAAAGGTCGGCTGGACCAGGTTTTCTTCCACCTTTTGCTCAAAGGCCTCGTTGAGCAGCTTCCCGAGGGACGGGCAGTCGTCGATCTGGGTCAGCCCCGCCGCTTTGGCGGCCGCCTTGGCTTCGTCGAGGTCCGTAAACTGGCTAAAGTCGAGCCCCGTGAACTCCTTGACGATGTCGTGCATCGTCACCTGGCGCCAGGGCGGCGTCAGGTTGACGCTCTGGCCCTGATAGGTGATCTCGAGGGTGCCGATCACCTCCTGGGCCACCGTGGCAATCAGGTTTTCGGTCAGGGCCATCATGTCGTCGTAATCGGCGTAGGCCTGGTACACCTCGATGGAGGTAAACTCCGGGTTGTGGCGCGTCGAGATGCCCTCGTTGCGGAAGATCCGCCCCATCTCAAACACCTTTTCGAAGCCGCCTACGATCAGCCGCTTGAGGTGCAGCTCGGTGGCGATGCGCAGGTACAGCTCCATCTCCAGGGTGTTGTGGTAGGTGATGAAGGGACGCGCATCGGCGCCGCCCGCCTCGGCCTGGAGAACGGGGGTTTCGATTTCGATGAAGCCCTGCTGGTCGAGGTAGCGACGAATCCCGGCGGTGATCAGGGCGCGCCGACGAAAGGTTTCGCGCACTTCGGGATTGACGATCAAGTCGACATAGCGCTGGCGGTAGCGCTTGGAGATGTCCGTCAGGCCGTGCCACTTGTCGGGCAGGGGCTGGAGGGACTTGGTCAGGATGGTGTAGGTGGTGACGGCGACGGAAAGCTCGCCCTTGTCGGTGCGTCGCAGGCCGCCCCGGACGCCGATGATGTCGCCGACGTCGGTGAGGTTTTTCAGGTGGTCGAAGGCTTTTTCGGTGTCGGGCATCCCGGCCTCGATGGCCTTCTTGTCGAGGTAGAGCTGGATGCTGCCGGTTTCGTCTTGCAGGCCAAAGAAGGCGAGCTTACCGAAGACGCGCCGCGCCATAATTCGACCGGCGATCGCCACTTCTACGCCCTCGACGGATTCCCCATTGGGCAGGTCCGCGTACTTCTCTTGCAGCGTTGCGGCCTGGTGGGTGGATTCCCAACGATAGGCGTATGGATTAAACCCTAGCTGTTTGAGCTGCTCGACTTTCTCGAGTCGGGTTGCCCGAATCTCATCGAGGGTGGAATGACCTTGGGGTTCGCGCTGGGAGTGATCGGCTGCCATAGGAAATCAATGAGGAATGAACGCACCAAAACAGGAGGCGCGATCGCGCCTCCTAACTCGGCAAATGCAATTAACGTGAGACATTCATTGTGACGCACTCCCACGAATTCTAGACATGGGATTTCGCTCCTGGGGTCGAAAGCGGCCCCACGGGCGACGGCGCCTCAAAGCGATCGCGCGCTGCCCCCAGCTGGGGATGAGCGGGGCCGCAGGCTTTGGCCCCGGCCCGACGGGTTGCGCTGCGGCGCGATCGCAGACAGACTGCCTGTTCCCAAGGGCGGGCGCTAGCCCTTGAGCTTGGGACCGAGGAGCTGGTTGGTGAGCTTCGGGTCTGCTCGGCCGCTGGTTTTCTTCATTACCTGACCGACAAAGAAGCCTTGCAGCTTGGTTTTGCCGTTGCGGTACTGCTCCAGCTCGGTGGGGTTCTCGGCGAGGACTTCGTCGATGATGGCCCCGAGGGCTGCCGGGTCAGAAATCTGCACCAGGCCCTTTTCCTCGATCAGGGCCTTGACGGAGCCGCCTTTTTCCAGGAGATCCGGCAGGATTTCCTTGGCGATCTTGCCGCTGATGGTGCCGTCTTCGATCAGGCTGACCATTTCGGCGAGGACGGCGGGGGTGAGGGCGATCGCGCGGATGGAGAGACCGGGCTTGCTGTTGAGGTAGGCGGCAATGTCGCCCATCACCCAGTTGGCGGTCTGCTTGATGGGGCTACCGGCGATGACGGCCCCCTCAAAGTAGGCGGCCACGTCAGGATCGTCGGTCAGGACGCGGGTGTCGTAGGCCGACAGACCCAGCTCGGACTCGTAGCGATGGCGCTTTTGGGCAGGCAGCTCGGGCAGCTCGGAGCGCCAGTGCTCTAGCTGGGCGGGGGACACCTCGATGGGGGTGAGGTCGGGCTCGGGGAAGTAGCGGTAGTCGCTGGAGCCTTCTTTGATCCGCATGCTGATGGTGCGCTGGCTGCCTTCTTCCCACAGGCGCGTCTCCTGGAGGATGGGCTCGCCTGCTTCAACGGCGGCGATTTGACGCTCGATTTCGTACTCGATCGCCCGCTGGATGGCGTTGAAGGAGTTCATATTTTTGATTTCGACCTTGGTGCCGAAGGCTTCTTGGCCGACGGGACGGATCGAAATGTTGACGTCGCAGCGCAGGGAGCCTTCTTGCATGTTGCCGTCGCTGACGCCGAGGTAGCGCATGGTGCGGCGCAGCTCTTGGGCGTACTCGGCGGCTTCTTGGCCGGAGCGAATGTCGGGCTCGGAGACGATTTCGAGCAGGGGGACGCCGGCGCGGTTGTAGTCCACGAGGGAGTGGGTGGAGCCGGAGAGGCGATCGCTGCCGCCGTGGACCAGCTTGCCTGCGTCTTCTTCCATGTGCAGGCGGGTGATGCCGATTTTCTTGCGTACGGGGTTGCCTTCGCCGTCGGTCAGCTCGATTTCGAGCCAGCCGTGCTCAGCGATGGGCAGGTCGTACTGAGAAATCTGGTAGTTTTTGGGCAGGTCGGGATAGAAGTACTGCTTGCGATCGAATTTGCTGAAAGGTGCGATCGCGCAGTTGAGGGCCAGACCCGCTTTCACGCCGTACTCCAGCACGGTTTGGTTGAGCACGGGCAGCACCCCTGGCATCCCCAAGCAGACCGGGCATACGTTGGTGTTGGGGGGTGCGCCGAAGGTGGTGGAGCAGTTACAGAAAATCTTGGTGTTGGTGCGAAGTTGACAGTGGGTTTCTAACCCGATGATCGCTTCGTACTGAGTTTTTACGGGCGCAGCGGTCGTCATGGGCGTCTCAAGTGCGGTTCAGCAACGAATGGTTTTATTTTAGCTGGGTAGCTGGACCGCACAGGGGCAAAGTTCGCTCATCCTGGGGCCGAGGCGCAGAAGCGGTCCCAGTCGACGCGCAGCAGGTGGAGCAGCACCAGGGTGGCCATGGCTTGGTCCATTGGCAGGGCAGCGGTGCTCCGCAGGGTGTCGAGCAGGCGGGGCAGCTGGGCGACGTTCTCGGGGCTGCGCTGATAGTCCTGGAGCTGCTGCTGGAAGGACTTGGAGCGGCCCAGGGTCGAGGCCAGGGTGTTGAGGGTGGCCTGCCAAAAGGAGCGGGGGTCGTCCGGCTCAAAGACGACGGCTACGCCGATTTTCTGGGCGCACAGGTGGTTGAAGCTGGTGTCGAGGCGACCGCTGTGGGCCTGGAGAGCGGCGATCGCCTCTTGGGCAGCGGCTTGGCCCGCAAACTGGGTTTGGGCCGCTTCGATTTCGGCGGGGCTCAGGACGAAGGTCATAAATTCAAATCAGTCGGTGAAAAGGGGCAAAACACTCCAGACAGCAAAGGGGGCGATCGCCCCCTTTGCTGTCTTTATCTCAGTATTCAGTCTGGGTGAAATTTTGGGTGAAATCGGCTGAGATTGAGAGACATCGGGCCGAGCGGCGCGCGGTCTGCGCAACAAGCCGCCCGCCCAAACGCCAATCCCTAGGCGATCTCGACCAGTTGAATATCAAAAATCAAATCTTCGCCAGCTAAGGGGTGGTTGGCATCCAGCGTCACCTGGGCCTCCTCCACTTCCGTCACGATGACCGGCAGGGCGTAGCCATTTTCTTGGCGGAGCTGCAGCTGCTGGCCCACCTGGAGATCGATGTCGGGGGGAATCTGCTCTCGCTCAACCACCAGCACCATTTCCTGGCGATGGGGGCCGTAGGCCTGGTCTGCCGGGATGTGGGTGGTTTTGGAGTCGCCGGGGTTCATGCCAATCACGGCTTGCTCGAAGCCGGGAATGATGCCGCCGGAACCGATAGCAAATTCGAGGGGATCGCGGTTGCTGGACGAGTCGAAGATCGTGCCGTCTACGAGCTTGCCGGTGTAGTGCACTCGCACGGTATCCCCAACTTTGGCCTGTGTCATGCTTCTGCTCCTAAATGCTGGGTCTCGATGCTGTCTCGAGGGTGATGGGGGACTGACCAAACGCGATCGCCTTCCGGAGGGCAATGACGTTTTGGCAGGCTGCCGACCGAGAAACGCCGGGGCGCCCCAGCGGCCATCAAGGCTCAATGAGCAGACAGCGATCGCTATTTGCCAGTTTAAAGGCTCCTTTCGAGGCCGGAAGCGGCGATCGCCCGTGCCCTAGGCCCAGCGTTTCCTCGCAGCGGTCGCAAAAGCTCAGTTTCTGGCGGTTGGAAGAACTTCAAAGAAATGCTTAATTTTGGGCGATCGCCCGCCAAACTCTGGCTTTTTCGCGGCAAAAGTGCCCCCGCAGCTGCTTGGAATCCCTCCCAAGGCAGAATTTTTTTCCTGCGCCAAACCGCCCCAACGCTAAGAAAGCTGGGGTTCTCGCTAGAATTCGAAGGGGCCTAGGGGAGCAGAAAATACATGCAAGATTTTGATGTCATCGTCGTGGGGAGCGGCATTGGCGGCCTGGTCGCCGGCAGTCTGCTGGCCCGCTACGGCAAAACCGTCTTGGTCTGCGAAAGCCACAGCCTGCCGGGCGGTGCGGCCCACGGCTTTTCGCGAGAGGGGTTTCATTTTGATTCGGGTCCCTCCTTTTATTGCGGCCTGAGTGACCCCCACTCCCTCAATCCCCTGCGCCAGGTCCTCGACGTCCTGGGCGAGTCTCTGGAGGCGATCGCCTACGATCCGCTGGGCCACTACCATTTTCCTGATGTGACGCTGCCCATCTACGGCGACGCCCAGCGCTACCGCCGCGCCGTGGCCCACATCACCCCCGAGGGCGCCAGCCAGCTGGCCCACCTCGAAAAAAAACTCCTCGGCCTCTATGAAGCCCTGCGCGGCATTCCGACCCTGGCTCTGCGATCGGACTGGAAGCTGGCCCCGGTGCTGCTGGGCCGCTACGGCCTGCCCCTGCTCAAGCTGCTGCCCTATCTCACCATGGTGCAGTCCTCGGTGGGCGCTGTGATGCAGCCGCTGGTCCAAGACCCGTGGGTGCAGCGCCTGATTGATCTGGAGTGTTTTTTGCTGTCGGGTCTGAAGGCAGAGGGGACCGTGGCGCCCGAGATGGCCTTCATGCTGGGGGAGCGATCGCGCTCGGTCATTGACTATCCGGTGGGCGGCAGCGGGGCGATCGCCTGGGCTCTGGTGCGGGGACTCGAGCGCTGGGGCGGCAGGCTGCGGCTGAATGTCCACGTCGAGCGCATCCTGGTGCGAGATCAGCGGGTGACCGGGGTCCAGCTGCGCAGCGGCGAAAATCTGCTGGCGCCGGTGGTGATTTCCAATGCCACCCTGTGGGACACCTACAGCCACCTGCTCGCCCCCGACGTCTTGCCGGAGTCCTACCGCCGCGCCGCGATGAAAACGCCAGCGGTGGAGAGCTTTATGCATCTGCACTTGGGCATCCGGGCAGAGGGGCTCGAGTCCCTAACCGGCCACCACGTGGTGATGCATGACGAGAGCTGGGATCTAACGCGTCCCGGCAACACCTGCATGATCTCGATTCCGTCGGTGTGGGACCCCCATCTGGCTCCGTCGGGCTACCACGTGGTCCACGCCTACACCCTCGAAGACGCGGCGGGCTGGGAACGCAGCGCCCAGTACGACCAGCGAAAACGCGATCGCGCCCAGCCCCTGTTTCGTGCCCTCGAGAAAGTGATTCCCGATCTGCGATCGCGCATTGAGCTGGAGCTGATCGGCACGCCCTTGACCCACGCCCGCTACCTGCGCCGCTATCAGGGCACCTACGGACCAGCGATCGCCGCAGGCCAGGGCACCTTTCCGAGCTGCTACACGCCGATTCAGGGGCTCTACCGGGTGGGGGACAGCACCCTCCCCGGCATCGGGGTGCCAGCGGTGGCGGCTTCGGGGATTTTGTGCGCCAATACGTTGGTGGAGCCGGAGCAGACCGCTGAGCTGCTGGCGCTGCTGCCGGAGTAGACGCACGAAGGAGTCGAGATCGCCCTGTGGAAGCGTGGGTTGGCCAATTTCGAGGAGAGCTGGCGGCGCTGGGAGCGTCCTTTCTGTGGGCGATCGCCTCAATTATCTACACCCGTCTGGGGACTCGCATCACGCCGCTCGTCCTCAACCTCAGCAAGGGCCTCGTGGCCATGGCGCTGCTGCTGGGGGTGCTGGGGCTCCAGGGGGGCCTGTTTCCGGATGTCAATCGCCTGACCCTAGGCTTTTTGCTGCTCAGCGGTTTGGTGGGTATTGGCCTCGGGGACACCTGCTATTTTCAGGCTCTCAATCACCTCGGTCCCCAGCGGACCCTGCTGATCGAGATGCTGTCGCCCCCGCTGTCGGCGCTGCTGGCGATGGTGTTTCTCCAGGAAGTGCTCAGCCTGCGCAACTGGCTGGGCATTTTGCTGACGGTGGGGGGCGTGGCTTGGGTGATCAGCGAGCGATCGCCCGCTCACCCCAAGGCCTCGGCCCTGTCGCTGCGGGGCCTGGGGTTTGCGCTGCTGGCCGACATCAGCCAGGCCATCGGCGCGGTGCTCTCGCGCACCGCCCTCAGCGACAGCGTGGCCGATCCCCTGTGGAGCACGCTGGTCCGCTTGGTGGGCGGCACGATCATCATTGTGCCGATGCTGGTCTGGCAGCGAAGTCGCGGGGTGCCCCTGACCAACCCCCTTCGGTCGCGGCGCTTGCTGGGAGCGATCGCCCTCACGGCCTTCTTCAGCACCTTTTTGGGCATCTGGCTCCAGCAGACTTCGCTCAAGTTCGCCGAAACCGGGGTTGCTCAGGCCCTCAACGCCACGAGCCCTCTGTTTATGCTGCCCCTGAGCCTTCTGCTGGGGGAAACCCTGACCCTGCGATCGGTGTTGGGGGTTGGTTTGGCCCTGGGCGGCATTTGGCTGCTGTTTGGCTAGGGAGCTTTGGTTGCAACCCCTTTGTAGAGGTAGCCGCCGATTTTGGGCAGGTCTTCGCCGTAGAAGGTTTCTAGAGAGACGTGCTCGAACTGTGCCTCGACCAAGGCCTGGATATTGCGGTTGAGGTGGCAGCCATCCCCGATGACTTTTTGCAGCGGCGTGAGGCGGTTTTGCCAGACCTGGATCTTGGGGTCGTCGCTCAGCCCATGCTCGATAAAGATGAACTTGCCCCCCGGCTTGAGGACGCGGTGAATTTCGGCGAGGGCCTGCTCGACTTTGGCAATGCTGCACAGGGTCCAGGTGCTGACGACGCTGTCAAAGGTGTTGTCCGCCATGGGCAGGTTCTCGCCGCTGAGAATGCGGTTGTCGACGGCGATCGCGGCGGCGTCAATGCGGCGCTGGGCGATCGCGTTCATGCCTTCGTTCACGTCGATGGTGGTGATTTTGCGCACCTGGGGCGGGTAGTGGGGCAGGTTGAGCCCTGTCCCAAAGCCGATCTCCAAGATTTCGCCTTCGACGCCTGCGAGGATCTCTTGGCGATAGCGGCTGAGGGCCGGACCGGACATCACGCGATCGAGCAAGCGCGGCAGCACAAACTGGGAGTACCAACCCATGACCTAGTTTCCTGAAAGGGCTTCAACTTTTTGATAGCATGCCGGACCTTTTTCGAGGCGATCGCCCGTCGCCGCTCCAGGCAAAGATCGAATCGGTCCAGACTTTGCTACCATGCAGAGTGCGAGATTTGATGAATACACAGTAAGTGCCTGTCCTGGTCGGCATTGCCACGGGCTCCATCAGCGCTGCAGTGGAGAGCCAAAAGTGCTGCGTCTTTGATCGAATGGTCTTTTTGACCGATCAGGGACGCAGTTGACGTCAGGAGCAGCATGCTGGAGCATGGCAACCCATCGCTTGCCGCACCGCAGGGGTAAACGCCGAGTCGAGGGCTCGCGGGTCCCGGCCGGTGCCCTTTTTGAGTTTGTGCGGCCTTTGGGGTTTGGGGCGATCGTGCTGAGACGGCTCTCCGACACAACAGACGTGAAGTTTATGGCTAAGGCTTGAGGGTTGATATGAGTAGCGGTGTGTTGTCGATTAATGATGCGCAGTTTGAGGCAGAAGTGCTTCAGGCGACGCAGCCGGTGTTGGTGGATTTCTGGGCCGAATGGTGTGGCCCGTGTCGACTGATTGCGCCGCTGATGGACTATGTGGCCAATACCTATGGCGATCGCCTCAAGGTGATCAAAATGGAAGTCGACCCCAATCCTGAAACCGTCGCCCAGTACAAGGTCCAGGGCATTCCGACCCTGATTTTGTTTCAGGGGGGCGAAGTGAAAGAGTCCATTGAGGGAGCCATCGGCAAGCAGCGCCTCGAAGACTGGCTGCTCAAAAATCTGCCGGAGCTCCAGCAGGCCTAAGCATCGAGCTCCAGAGCAGCGGTTTTTGGACCCCAAAAACCGCTGCTATACTGGATTTTCCGAACGCCCGCCCTCGTCCTCCAGGAAGCGCACGCTATGCGATTGGCCCAGCGAGTTGAGTCTTTGCAAAAGAACGTTTTTGCCGACATGGACGAAGCCAAGTCCAAGGCGCTGGCGGCGGGCCGAGATTTGATTGATTTGTCCTTAGGGTCGTCGGATCTGCCGACGCCACCCCATGTTTTGGAGGCGATCGCGCGATCGCTGCCTGACCCGAGCACCCACGGCTACCTGCTGTTTCACGGGACGCGGGCCTTTCGGGACGCGGCGGCCCAGTGGTACACCCAGCGCTTTGGCGTGGCCGTCGACCCAGAAACCGAGGTGCTGCCCCTGATCGGCTCCCAAGAAGGGACGGCCCACCTGCCCTTGGCCCTGCTCAATCCGGGCGACGTGGCGCTGCTGCTCGATCCGGGCTATCCCTCCCACATCGGCGGGGTGGCGCTGGCGGGCGGCGAAATGTACCCCATGGCGCTGCGGGCCGAAAATGGCTTTTTGCCGGTCTTCTCGGAGATGCCGGCGGCGGTGATCGAGCGATCGCGCATGATGGTGCTCAGCTATCCCCACAATCCCACCAGCGCGACGGCGAGCCTGGACTTTTTCCGCGAGGCGGTGGCCTTTTGTGAGGCCCATGACTTGGCCTTGGTGCACGATTTTCCCTACGCGGACTTGGTATTTGACGGCTCCCGAGCGCCCTCGGTGCTCCAGGCCGACCCCCAAAAGCGGGTGTCCATTGAGTTTTTCACATTGTCAAAGTCCTATAACATGGGCGGCTTCCGGGTGGGCTACGCCATCGGCAATCGCGAGCTGATCCGGGTGCTGCGCCAGATCAAGGCCGTTGTGGACTTTAACCAATATCGCGGCATTCTCAACGGGGCGATCGCCGCGCTGACCGGTCCCCAAGAGACGGTGCAGCAAGCGGTCGATACCTTCCGCGATCGCCGAGATGCCTTTGTGAGTGCCCTCAATGCCATTGGCTGGAGCGTGCCCACTCCCTCCGCCACCATGTACATCTGGGCCAAGCTGCCGGAGCCCTGGGACCAGGACTCCATTGGTTTTTGCCGAGAGCTGGTGCAGGCCACTGGAGTGGCGGCGTCTCCCGGCGTCGGCTTTGGGGCGGCGGGCGAGGGCTACGTTCGCTTTGCGCTGGTGCATTCACCGGCGCGTCTTCAGGTGGCGGTCGAGCGGATGGCGGCTTTTCTCAAAGGCTGAGCCCATCGGCCTTTCAGCGCTTGGGCGATCGCCTGTTTCACTGCGGCGGCCGGACTTTACGGAAGCTCTTTAACGGATCTGCCAAAATTTATCCTGGCTTTATCGAAGTCCATCAAAGTCCCTCGTAAACTAGACAAATATTTCCTCAGATCGCAGCAATAATAGGCCAGGTCCGGTAGTCATTTCCGCTGGGAACAGACACCGCTGCGCCTCTGATCCCTGTTCGCGGATTGTCTTTGGTACTTTCTCCGTTACCACCATGGTCACTAAATCTTTTCAGACTCTCATGATGGGTTTTTCGGCGATCGCTCTCGCGGGCACTGCCGCGATCGCAGCGACGCCCGCCACCGCAGGCACCCTGGCCAATCCAGTGGTCAGCGGCTCTGACTACCTCACCTACGGCTCCGACGGCACCAACACCTTCCTGGTGCCCAACACGTCTGCCAATGTCCAGTCGGCACTCACCGGCGACAGCAGCAACCCCACCGGCAACGTCGAGCTTTTTGCCAGCAGTGAGCAGCCCGGCGCTAACTTCAACCAGGTCACCAGCCTGAGCGGCACCCTGGGCGGCAAGGGCATCACCCTCAGCAACCTGACCCTCAGTGACTGGCTCTCGCCGGTCGGCAGCAGCACCTTCGGCCAGGTGTGGTTCAATGCAGCGCTCAACAACAACGGCTTGGGCGGTCTGTCCAACGACATCAAGGGTTTCGCGTTCAACGTATTCAAGAACTACGGCGGCTTCCAGCGCTTTAGCGACCCCAACATTTCCTACGTCAACCAAGACAGCAGCGGCCTGGTCCGCATCGGCTTGGCGGGCCATTTCAATGCCACCTCGCTGATTACGAAAAGCATTGATGGCTTCCTCAATGACAGCAGCGTGCCTAACAACGCTAAGTTTCTCGCTAATAACCTGAAGTCGCAGCTTTCGGGCCGCACGATCCAGGCCAGCGAAGTGGTCAAGGTTGCCTACAATGGCGGGCCCTCTCAGCTGCTCTATAGCTTCAATGCGACCCAGTCTGGTCTGGTGGAGCGGGGCGATCGGCTCTCTCACACGGGCAACTACGAAGTGACCTTCCAGGGCGATGTACCGCCCCAAGACGTGCCTGAGCCCTCGCTGCTGCTGGGCCTTGTGGGTCTCGGCGGCGCTTTCTTGCTGAAGCGCCAAGGCGGCCAAGGCGCGGCCTAGGGTATCAAACGAGTAACTTGAGTCCTCCGTATACCAGCGCGGGAGCCCCTCGGGGCTCCTTTTTTTGTGGTGCTTTTCGCTGGGTTTCTCCAAAAACAAAGCAGCCCGCGCGGGCTGCTTTGTAGAGGTCTTTGGTTTTGTGAGTTTTGGCTAGCGTCCGCGTCGCTCTCGGTCTTGGCGACGGCGATCGCGCCATTCGGCATAGGTGAGATAGCTCACGCCGCCGGTGACCACGACCAGAAGGGCGATCGCTGCGGTAGCCAAAACGATATAGGGCGAAATTTCCACGGTGCCTTACATGCCGTTGTGGCCCCAAACCACCATCGAGATGGAGAAGGAAAAGACGGTCAACAACCCAACCCAACCCAGCGTCAAGATATCCATGGCAGTTATGTAAAGACTGGCGAATGTGAAACGACAGAAATCCTCTTGGCACCCGTAGCGAGGCGCATCCAGGCTACAGCCTCGGGGGTTGACGCTTGATCGGCCAGATGATGCGCAAGGGCGATCGCAGGGTCGATCGGTGGCGTCCGTTTAGAGTCTCGGGTTGCCTGCCCGCGACTTCGCCGATCTTACCAAACCTTGTCCCCCCAGGGCGAGGGCTGTCCCTGGTTCGCTTTTCCCAAATGCGTGGATAATAGAGCATTCATCCATTGCCCCAAGCCCGAGGCGGTCAGAACTGGCACAGGCAATGGCAGCGAGGAAGCCAGCGGATATGAAGCTAGCACGCACCTATCGCGCCCAAAAGGGGGTCTGCTCGGGCGATCGCCTGATGTTTTATTTGGCGATGGCGATGGTGCTGCACACAGGGGCGATCGCGGGCTTCGGGGTCTACTGGCACCGTCGCCAGGCCGAGCAGCCACCAGAGCCCATCGAGGTGGTGTATCTGGAGCCCAAGGAGGCCCCCCAGAAGCCGCCGGAACCTACGGCACGCCGGGCGATCGCCGATGCCACCGCCGCCGGTTCGCCCCGACCCCAGCAGCCCGTCACCACCGGCGCCCCGAACCTGCCGCGCCAAGGCGCACCCTCGCCCGCACCCAAGGCCATCTCACCCCTACCAGACCTACCGCCGCCTGCTCCCAGCCCGCCAGCGCCAGAGCCTTCGCCCCAAGCGGCTTCCGCCAGCAGCTCCCTTCAAAATAAAAGCCTCAAATCCCTCGACACAAACGCGAAGAAGGCCCCCAAAGAGCCATCCTCCCCCCGCCCCAAGGTGCCTGCTCTGAAGGCCAATCCCGCTACCGACCCGCGATCGCCCGCCCTTTCCCCGTCGCCAGCGACCCCTGCGTCCCCGGAAGCACCCCCCAGCCCAGAAGCGTCGCCCAGCTCAGAGGCACCCCCCAGCCCAGCCCAAACTGGCGCCGAGAACGGCGATGAAAGCAGCCAGACGGATCAGGCCTTTGGGGGGCAGGGGCTCGATGGCGCACCGTCCGCGGATCGGGAAGCGCCCGGAAAACCCAGCGTAGACGCGATGGCAGACCAAGCCGTGGGGAGCTACGTCAACCGGGTCAATCAGCAAATCAATCAGCACTGGGATCAGGTCCAGCTCGACATTTCTCGTCAAGTGGTCGTGCGCTTTGCCGTTGATGCGTCGGGGCGGCTGCTCTCGGCGGAGGTGGCCCAGTCGTCGGGCCTAGCGAATGCCGACGAAGGGGCGATCGCGGCGGTGCAGGCCGCTGCGCCCTTTCCCCCGTTTCCGCCAGAGATCCAAGACACCTCCATCGTGGTTAATATGAAGTTTGGTTACAAACTGCGGGACGGGTCCTAGCACAGTTGGCATGGCGAAAAAGCAAAAGTTTCCCCATCTCCTCGGTTCCAAGTGGACAGCTCAGTCTGCGACCTTTGGCTGGCGGCACTTTCAGGTGCTCAATCGCAAAAATCAAGGGGAGTGGGTCTTTGCAGAAATGGTGTCGTCCTGTGATGACGACGTGCGCTTTTGGATCAATGCCACCCTGCTGAAGGACCGATCGCTGTGGCAGCCGGGCTGGACGCCCCTGCGCGATCTGGAGCTTCAGGCTGAGAGCGATCTGGGAAGCGATCGCGATTTGGAAGATTAAGCAGTCTCTGGGTCGTCTCCCTGGACCACCAGCACGGAGCGGGCTGCCTGGTGCACAACGTCGCTGCTGACGCTGCCGAGCAGGACCTCGGTCAGGCCGCGCCGCCCCCGCCGCCCAATCACAATCAGGTCTGCGGACCATTGATCGGCGCTCTGGCAGAGCCATGCACTGGGTGAGCCGACTTCGCAGCGGATCTCGGCGTGGACGCCGAGGGCTTGGGCCTGGGCCTGGTAGGCTTGCAGCCACTGACGGGCCTCCTGCTCGGCGCGATGCTGGGTCTGCTGCTGGGCCGCCGAAAAGTTCACCATGGGCTTGCCGTAGAGGTCGGTGTAGGCGATCGCGTTGCTGGAGATGCCGGTGAGGCAGTGACACAGCAGCAGTTCGGCCTGATCGCTTTGGGCGAGGCTGACGGCCCGCTGAAAGACGCTGTCGGAGTGACCGGAGCGATCGAGTGCTGCCAAAATTCGCTTGAATTTCATCGGTTTTCTGTCCTGTGCGCCCCTATTTCTCAGAATATCCTGTGCAAGGCGATCGCGCTTTTGGCAAGCCCAAACATCCCTATGATGGGATACACAATCGTCCGCGATCGCCCAAACCGCCTCTATGCAATCTAGCGCTGTGTCCCCCTGGTTTTCTCGCCTGCCGCCCGCTGTCCAGAAACTGCCCTGGTATTCCCTGGGCTTGCTGGCGATTTGGGGACTGTCCCTAGGGCTGCGGTTTTGGGGCCTGAGCCGGTTCAACACCTTGGTCTTTGACGAGGTGTATTTTGCTAAGTTTGCCGACCACTACCTGACCCAGACGTTTTTCATCGACGGTCACCCGCCCCTGGGGAAATACCTGATCGCCATCGGGATTTGGATCGGGGAGCGGCTGCCCTGGCTGGCGGAGGTGCCCCGCAACAACCTGACAGGGTCGTGGCTGGCGCCCTGGAGCTACCGCTGGGTCAATGCCCTGACGGGGTCGCTGGTGCCGCTGGTGGTGGCGGGTATCGCGCGGCAGGTGAGCGATCGCCGCAGCTATGGGCTGATGGCGGGGCTGCTGATGGCCTTGGATGGGCTGCTGCTGGTGGAATCGCGCTATGCGCTGATCAATGTCTATTTGCTGATTTTTGGGCTGCTGGGGCACTGGTGTCTGCTGCGATCGCTGGGGCTGCGGGGCGGGCAGCGCTACGGATGGCTGGCGATCGCGGGGCTGTGCTTCGGGGCCTCGGTGGGCGTCAAGTGGAACGGCCTGGGCTTTTTGCTGGGGGTTTACGGCGTGTGGCTGATTGCCTGGGGCCGCAAGACGTGGGAAAACGGGCGATCGCGGCGCGCTGCTGCCAACTCTGCCGCGCCCGCTGCGCCTTTTCGCTGGAGCAGTCCCGTCCTAGAGCGCTTTGCCAGCCTCAGCCCGATCGCGATTGTCGTCTTTTTGGGACTGGCTCCCTTGCTGACCTACAGCCTGATCTGGATTCCCCACCTACAGAGCTTCGGCGGCACCTTCTGGAGCGCCCAGGCAGAGCTGCTCAGCTACCACCGCCGTGTCGGCGACAATGCAACGCACCCCTACTGCTCGCCGTGGTACACCTGGCCCGGCATGGTACGCCACGTCCTGTACTTCTATCAAACCGGCCAAACGCCCCAGGAAATCGTGCCGATCTACGGGCCGCCGCTGCCCAGCGGCGCAGGGCGCTATATCTTCGACGTCCACGCCATGGGCAATCCCTTTTTGTGGTGGCTCTCGTCCAGCGCGATCGCCCTGTGCTGCGCTCTGGTGATCCAGCAGGTGGGGCTATGGGGGTGGCAGCGCTGGCAAAAGCAGCCTGTCTTCGTCGAGGCAGCCCAAGCCGCGATCGCCCCCGGACTGGCCCTGTACCTGGTGATCAACTGGGCCGCTAACTGGCTGCCCTGGATGCTGGTGCAGCGCTGCACCTTCCTCTACCACTACATGGGGTCCTCGGTGTTTAGCCTGCTGGCGATCGCCTGGATGGGCGATCGCTGGCTCCACAGCCCCAGCCTCTTCCGCCAGCGCTGCGCGATCGCCCTGATCGCCTTAATTGTCCTGAGCTTCCTGTTTTGGCTGCCCGTGTACCTGGGCCTGCCCCTCTCCCCCTCTGCCCTGCAAATGCGGCGCTGGCTGCCCACCTGGTAGCTGCCCTCGGGCTAGCTTCGCGTGAAAATCGCTCGATAAACCGGGTCTCGGCGGCCCAGAGTCAGCTTTTCGCGCTCTGTCGCCACGCCCAGCGGATTTTCGGGCAGCCACTCGTGGCCCTGACGCTGAAAGCTGGGAGATTCGGCAAAGCGATCGACCATTTCCTGGGCCACCGCCAGCACGTCCGACTGCAAAAACACCACCCCCTCAGCGGGCAAATACTTCGCCAGCACCGCCACCAGCTCCGGCTGCACCACGCGCCGCTTTTGGTGACGCTTCTTGAACCAGGGGTCCGGGAACTGGATGCTGACCCGCTGAAAAGCGCCCGTCGGCAGGGAGGCCAAGATCGGCTCTACGGAGTTGTTGGCGTTGCAAAAAAGGAAATGCACATTGGTCAGGCCCAGCTCTTGGCAAATCTCGTTGGCCCGATCGACCAGGGGCTGGCGAATTTCGAGCCCCAGGAAATTCCAGTCGGGGTACTGAGCCGCCATCTCCCACACAAACTGCCCCCGCGCGCAGCCAATATCTAGATGCAAAGGCCGATCGAGGCTGGCATAGATCTTTTGCCAGTCGGGCGGCGGGGTGGGGATTTGATACTTGTCGCTGAGGGGATTGACGTGTTGACGCACGCGAACAACCACTGAGTTACCTTCCTTGGGGCGCGGCGGCTCCCGATCATCGGGCTGGGGACCGGGAGCGCCTCACAATAGTTTGCAAGCTAGGCATCATAAGGCGGTTTTGCCCCTGGGTGCAAGGGCAAATCAGCGGTAGCCGCGCTCGCGATTTTGGGGGCGATCGCCCGACCCGCTGGCCCTTGAATTTAGCCCTGGACTGCCCGATCGAGCGATCGCCCCAATTCCCCAGTCCGCTAGGATTGGAACGTGCCTGGATCAGATCTCCAGGCTGACGACCGTCACTCCTGCGATCGCCCATGAGCCCCGAGTTTCGCTTTGCTGTGATCAGCGATGCCCACATCGCCCTCCCCGAGACAATCTGGCAAAATCCCAGCCGATTTCACATGGTCGAGGTGAGCATTGCGGCCCTCGAACAGGTTTTTGCCCACCTGGAGACGCTGGATCTCGACTTTTTGCTGCTGCCGGGGGACCTAACCCAGCACGGAGAACCGGCCAATCACGCCTGGCTGGCCCAGCGCCTCAGCCAGCTTCCCTTTCCCTGCTACGTGGTACCCGGCAACCACGACGTCCCCAACCGAGAGGCGGACGGCCGGTCCATTGGCCTGGCGGAATTTGCCCACTACTACCAGGCCTTCGGCTATGACGATCCGGCCCAGCCCTACTACAGCCGCCAGGTGCTGCCGGGGGTGCGGCTGATCGGCCTGAACTCAAATCAGTTTGACGAAACGGGGCAGCAGCAGAGCCAGGGCGCGATCGACGCAGCCCAGATGCGCTGGCTGCGAGAGGTGCTGGCGGCGGCCTCAGAGGAGCTGGTGATGGTCATGGTGCACCACAATGTCGCCGAGCACCTGCCCAATCAGTCGCGCCACGCCATGGGCCGCCGCTATATCCTGCGCAACCACCAAGAACTGCTGGAAGTGCTGCAAGCGGCCGGGGTGCCGCTGGTGTTTACGGGGCATCTGCACATCCAGGACATCGCGCGGTCCCACGGCCTCTACGACATTACGACGGGGTCTTTGGTCAGCTATCCCCATCCCTACCGCGTGCTGGCAGTGCGCAGCGACCCCCAGGGCCAGCGCTGGCTGGAGGTGGTCTCGGAGCGAGTGACGGCGGTGCCCGACTGGCCGAGGCTGACCCAGGTGTCGCGCCAGTGGATGGGCGATCGCAGCCAGCCCTTCATGGTGCGCCTGCTTACCGAAGCTCCGCTGAATCTGCCCCTGGACGCCGCCGAGAGTCTGGCTCCCGAACTGAGCTACTTCTGGGCCGACATTTCCCGAGGCGATGCGCTTTTCGAGTTTCCAGACTTCCCGCCCGCGGCGCGACGATTTTTTGAGTCCTTTAGCGCCCTCGACGCCGCTGGCGTCCCTCACCTGATCGACAATCACACCGCTCTGCGCCTGGACTAGGCCCGCCGCTCGGGCCTAGGGAGAGGGCTGGCGGCAGATGCCCAACACCGAGGTGTAGCCGTGCAAAAAGGTGCCACCGCCGACGGGGCCGATTTCGCCGTTACAGAAGAAGCCGCTCAGAGCCAGAGGGCCGAGGTAGCGGTGCACCAGCTGGGAATCAAAGTTGGGCTGCTCGTAGAGGCCTTCGCCGCGCCCCATGCAGGAGAACATCAGCGCGCCGACGGGCTGGGTGGCCTGATCATCCAAGGTGGACTGGTAGCGCTGGAGCAGGATTTCCAGATCTTCGGCGGAGGTGTTGGCGTCACGCAGATGGAACTGGATGCGCTGCCCCGGCCGGACGCGATCGCCGATGGCGATCGCCCCCACCCGCGGATCTACCCCCAGCAGATTGCGAATCAAAAAGTCCCCTTGCTCCAGATTTCGCTTGAACTCGTTGCGCGCCAGCCCCACAAACAGCGAGTGCTGGGCTAGCGCCCGGTCCTCATCACTGAGATCTTGAATAATTTCTTGGAGCACCTCTAGGGGCGTCCGCTCCTTGGGCGAGCTGAGCAGGTCCGCGTCGTCCTGCTCCGACAGCTTGAGCATGATGTGGCGCTCCACCTCTGCCACGCGGTAGGGCTTGCCGATGGGGCGACAGCCCTGGGCCACGATGGTTTCCAGGACAATGTTGCCGCTGAGGGCCAGCCCCACGGAGCCCTCGCGATGGAGCTGATAGTTGCAAAATAGGCCGTTGTTGGTGCCGGAGCCGCCCCCGGCGAGGCCGCCCACCGTCGGCGAGCCTGCGTAGGCGAAGTCCAGCCCCTGCAACAGATCGTTGATCTTGGCGGAGAAGGGGTCCGCCAGCAGCACGAATTTGGGCTGGGCCTCTGGAGGGACGCCAATCAGGTCGATCCAGGCGCTGGGCGGGCTGTCGAGGTCGGGAATCTCGTCGGCGCTGAGGTGAAAGGCCCGGATCGAGACGCCCGGCAGCTTCGCCACCGTCAGCGCCAAGGCCGGGGTTTCTTCGATTTCTTGGGTTTGGCCTGCGGCGTCACAGCCAACGATGCCGCCGCCGCTGCAGCCGATCAGGTGCGGAACGTCGAGCTTTTCGCGCAGCAGGGGCATCAGGCGCGGAAAGTCGCTGCTGAAGGTGGCGGAGATAAAAAGGATGGCAAGATCGGGCGGGCCTTGGAGCTTGTGATGAACCTGGGTGACCACCTCATCCACCGCTGCTTCGAGGGAGGGACGGGTTGAGAGGGCATTAACCCATTGCATTTCAGTCGTCGAGGACGCTGCCATCGCCTAAGGTTCCTTCCGATATGATGCTGCACAAAAATGGGCTGCTCTCGGAAATGTCCAGAAAGAGCGTCAGGTTGGCTCTGGAGACCTGCTGGCGGCGATCGCCTTGGATCTTGCCAGCCCGCCGATCGCCCTTTCGTGGACCATTCCCGAACAGCCAGGGCACACACACTGCCGTTTCATGATTTTGACATACTCACCCGGCGGCAACTGCGATGAGGGGCGATCGCGCTCTTGCGATGAGGGCCGCGATCGCGCAATCACTGGGTGGTCTCGATCCGGGCCTGCCACCCCTGGCTGCTGACGCGCTGATACATTTCGTCGGCCTCGGCCTGGGTCTTGTAGGCCCCTACCTGCATGAAGATCTGGCTGCCGCGAAACACGCGAAAGGCGCCCGGCACCAGCGATCGCACGCGGGCCTGGTCGGCTTCGGAGCGCGTCGCCACCACCACCCGATACTGGAACCCGAGGGCCTGGGCCTGGGTCGGTGGCGGCGGTGGACCGCCCGGCGTGCTGGCGCCGATCGCCACATTGCGGGCTCGGTTGCCAGCGTTGCCAACGGGAATGCGGGCGCTGGGCACCGGCAGCAGGGCGCCCGATCGCGGACGAGCGGCGACGGTTGCGGGCTGGGGTGTGGGATCCGCGTTCTCCGGGGGCAGCACGGGAATCTCGACGGCAGCGGGCTGCACCGGCTGGGGCGATCGCTCCACCACGGGCACCGAGCGGCTGGGCGGCGTCACCGGAATCTCGATGGCTGCTGTGGGTGCGGGTGCAGTCTGAATCGGCACAGTCCGCGCCGGCACGACCGGGGCCGGTACCGGGACGCTCGGCGTGACGGTGGGCACCGGCAGCGATCGCCCGGAGGTCGTCACGGGCCGCGCCGCTGTTTCGGGCGCTGCGACAGGGATGGGAATCGCGCGGGGCGCTGGCCCCGCCGCCACAGGAACCTGCGGCGGCGGGGCCACCGGCGGGCTGCTTTGCAAGCTGGTGGGCACCGGGAAGGAGCGCGCCGAAAGGGAAGACTTGTCTGCGGCCTGGGCCACGATGGGCGCTGGGGCTGCCGCGATCGCCGGAACGGGCGTCACCTGGGTGGTACCCGCGAGGTCCACCCGGCCCTCCACGCGGCTGCTCACCAGCTGGTTGCCAAAGGCCGGGACGATCTGGCTGGACGCTTTGACGTTCACATCCAGTCGGCCATTGTTGCGGAAGGTGTTGCTGCCGGGCTGGGCCTGGGTGCCGAGGTCGGGCTGGGAATCGGCGATCGCCACCAGACCATCCCGCTGATTGCCCTCGATCACGTTTTCCCGCAAAATCGGCCGACTGCTGGCCTGGACCACCACGCCGTCCTCGTTGCCCACAATGCGATTTTTCAGCAGCGTCGGCGCTGCTTTCTGGCCCACATTGACGCCAAAGCCTGTCCGCTCAAACAGATTTTCTTGGACCTGGGCCTGGGACAGGCCGTAGAGGGTGATGCCGTTGGCCCCGTTGGCCACAAAGTGGTTGCCGCGAATCAGCGGCGCGCTGCGGCCCACCACCGAAATGCCGTCGTGGGTGTTGCCGGTGAAGGTGTTGCTGGCCACCGTCGGGTTGCTCGACTCGATCCACAGGCCGTAGCCCCGGGGGTTGGGATTGGTCACCGTCACGCCGATCAGGGCCGCCTGATTGGCCCCCAAAATTGCGATGTCCTGGCCCGCCGAGGTCGGACTGAGAAACCGCCCGCCCCCGCGAATCACGATACCTTGACCCTGGCTCTCGGCGCTGCCCTGGAGGGTGACCCCGGGCTGGAGGCGCAGGGGAAAGGTCTCGCCGCTGGCGGCGCTGTAGGTGCCCGGCGCGAGCTGAATCACGCTGCTGGTGGGGGCGATCGCCAGGGCCTGGGTAATGGTTTTGAGGGGAGCCTGGGCCGTGCCTGCGCCGGCATCACTGCCCCGGACCGGATCCACGTAGAGAACGGTTGCCGCCTGAGTTTGGGCGATCGCCCCCTCCGCCAGCAGACTCCCCAAGACCACCGGAATCCCGACACTACTGACCGCGATCGCCACTCCCCCACTGCTCAGCAGCAGCGAGGCGATCGCCGAAACTCGAACCGAACGACTCAACAGACTCATAGAACAGCCTCCGCTCTACAGCGCGTGCATTTCTCGTGAGAACCCCAAAGGGCTATCAACACCCCGCCGTCGGGTTCTGGCACCCGCACCCATGGCGGCTGACCCGCAGGTCAGTCCTAAAAATCGCGAAAATTTAGGGAGGCTTAGAGCCGCTCCAGGCTGGCAGCGTCTAGATCCTGGGCGATCGCGCCCCCCAAACTTACGCAGCACAAAAGGTCAAGATGCATCAAGCTTAATGGCTTCTGGCTCTTTCTTTCGCAGGGCGCGCCAGAAATCCGCATCTTTGGGCGATCGCCATCCGAGGCGATCGCCCGCTAGCTAGGCTTTGGGACTCTCCCGCCAAGCCCAACGAGAACCATAGAATCTTGGAAACTGGCTGCTAGGATTAAAAAACCAAGAGGAAAGTTCCGATGCGCGATACCCAGGGCTGGAGTTTCGGAGCGCAGCCTGCGCTTTATCGAATTTTGGACGCCAACCTCGACCGAGCGCGCGAAGGACTGCGCATCATCGAGGAGTGGTGCCGCTTTGGCCTCAACAACCCATCTCTGACCCAAGTCTGCAAAACCCTGCGCCAAGAGCTCGCCAGCTGGCACCATGCCGAGCTGCGAGAAGCGCGCGACACCCCCGGCGACCCCGGCACGGGCCTATCCCACCCCCAAGAAGAGCAGCGCACCAGCATTGAGCAGGTCCTGCTCGTCAACTGCTGCCGCGTCCAGGAGGCCCTGCGCGTCCTCGAAGAGTACGGCAAGATTTATGACCCCAAGTTCGGCGCGGCCTGCAAGCAGATGCGCTACGAGGTGTACACCCTCGAATCCACGCTGCTGGCCCACCACCGTCACCAGCGGCTCCAGCAGGCCTTGCTGTACTTGGTCACCTCCCCGAGCGAGAACCTGTTTGGCGTCGTAGAGGCCGCGCTCCAGGGCGGCCTGACCCTGGTGCAGTACCGCGACAAAAACACCGACGATGTCGTGCGGCTGCAAAATGCCCGCAAGCTCAAGGCCCTGTGCCACGAGTACGGCGCCCTCTTTTTGATGAATGACCGGGTGGACCTGGCCGTGGCCGTGGAGGCAGACGGGGTTCATCTGGGCCAGCAAGATGTGCCCATCGCCTTTGCGCGGCAGCTCCTGGGCCCCCAGCGGATCATTGGCCGCTCCACCACCAGCCCCGAGGAAATGCGCCGCGCCCTGGCTGAGGGAGCCGACTACATTGGGGTTGGCCCAGTCTTTGAGACGCCCACCAAGCCCGGCAAGGCTGCCGCTGGTTTCGACTATGTCCGCTACGCTGCCGAAAACTCCCCTGTGCCCTGGTTTGCCATCGGCGGCATCGACACCGAGAACGTGAACGAGGTGATCGCGGCGGGAGCGGATCGGGTGGCGGTGGTGCGCTCCATCATGGAGGCCGAGCAGCCGACCCTCAACACCCAGTTTTTCCTGTCCCAGCTCCAGCGGGGACAAACCCTGAAGGCCCACGACGCAAAAGTTTCCCAGACCCATGGCTGAGCTATCGTTTTTCCAAAACTCCGTCACGCTGCAAGTCAACGGCGAGCCGAAGGCTTGTCCGCCCCAGACGTCGCTGCCGACGTTTCTCGAGCAGCTCGGCCTCAATCCGCGCCTGGTGGCGGTGGAGTACAACGGCGAGATTCTCCATCGCCAGTTCTGGGAGCAAACCCAGATGCAAACGGGCGATCGCCTGGAAATTGTGACCATTGTGGGTGGCGGTAGCGTTGCCTAGGGTTGGCAATCCGCTTGGTTTTGGCCGGTTATTGCCCGCGAAATCTGCCAGGGGCGCGCTGCGATCGCTCCCGAGAAGGCGATAGATTAAAGGGTGTGAAGCCAGACTCCGTGGGCTGGCTCGACCCAATTTCTGGGCGATCGCAACCACGACACCCCTAGACGCATAACAAGATGCAAAAGCTTTTGGAAAAAGGGTGGGGATCAACCAGAATCCCGATACTTTGAATGAGCATAGATAGGTCAAAGCTGATGCGCAAAAAACTGATGGCTACGATAAAACCCTTTTTGAAATCCCTGGTGATGCTGGGCCTCGTCGCCACCTTGGTGCTGGGCAGCGCAGGGGATGCTTGGGCGGCCCGCACGGGTGGCCGCATGGGCGGCGGCTCCTTCCGCGCGCCGAGCTCCTACTCAGCGCCGACCCGCACCTACAATCCTCCCTCGGCCTATCCCGGTGGCGGCTTTGGCGGTGGCTTTGGCTTTCCCTTCTTCTTCCCCATGCCCTTCTTCGGCATTGGGGGTGGGTTTGGCGGCCTCTTCACTATCTTGATCGTGATTGCGATCGCCAATTTCCTGATGCGCAGCTTCCGGAACTTCTCCGAGGGCGGCGAGACCATGGGCTACAGCAGCAACCCGTCTGTGTCTGTGGCCAAGCTGCAAGTGGGTCTGCTGGCCCAGGCCCGCGATCTGCAAGCCGACCTCGATCGCGTCAGCCGCACCGCCAACACTTCCACGAGCGAAGGGCTGACCCAGGTGCTGCAAGAGACCTCCCTAGCGCTGCTGCGTCACCCCGAGTACTGGGTGTACGGCGCCTCCGAGTCTCAGCAAGCTCGCCTCGAAACGGCCGAAGCCCAATTCAATCGCCTGTCCCTAGCGGAGCGCAGCAAGTTCAGCGAAGAGACCCTCTCCAACGTCAACAACCAGCTGCGTCAGGCCGAGCGCCGAGCAGCCCTGCCCGTGGTTGAGCGCGATGGCGAAATCTTTGTTCGCGCCGACCTCAACCCCGAAGGCCCCGGCGAGTACATCGTGGTCACGCTGCTGGTCGGCACCCAGGGCAAGCTGGACCTGCCCACCATCAACGGCGCCGACGACCTGCGCCAGGCCCTCCGAAAGATCGGGGCCGTGGGCAGCGACCAGCTGCTGGCGGTCGAGGTGCTCTGGACGCCCCAGGCAGACGGCGACGTCCTGACGACGGACGATCTGCTGGCTGAGTACCCTGACCTGAAGCTGGTCTAGACAAGACCTGCGGCCCCGTTGCTTGGTGGGCCGTCGTTGTCTGGCGAATACTTCCATGGAAAATCTCCACCTAGCCTTTTTTGGGTTCGGTGGAGATTTTTGCGATTGGGGGGCTGTCTATCGGCGTTAGCGCTGTTTTTTCGAAACTGGGAAAACTATTGGATACCTCGAATGTTCGCGAACACACTGAATGTCCGCGAACACCCTGAATTCATGTGTTCCCTGGTTTTCCCATGCCACAATCCCTTCGCAGCCGCTCCGTATTTCGCGACAAAGACCATAGCAGCACGCTGGCTGGTCATCTGCGCTACCAGTTCGACAACTTTATGGCCCGGGGAACCGTGGCTCTGGTCAGTGGCCTGGCGCTGGTGTCCCTAGCGTTTATTGTGCTGATGGCGGCCCTGGTAAACCTCTTGGGGATTGCGCCTGAGGGGGGCGATCGCCTCAATCTTCCCGAAGCCCTGTGGGGCGTGCTGATGCGGACCCTCGACTCCGGCGCAGTCGGCGGCGACACCGGCTGGGGGTTTCGCCTGACCATGCTGTTTGTCACCTTTGGCGGCATCTTTGTGGTGAGCACGCTCATCGGCCTGCTGAGCAGTGGCATCGACGCCAAGCTGGAGGACCTGCGCAAAGGGCGATCGCGCGTCATCGAAACCGACCACATCGTGATTTTGGGCTGGTCGCTGCAAATTTTCACCCTCATTTCGGAGCTAGCCCTGGCCAACGCAAACTGCCCAGACACCTGCATTACCATCCTCAGCACCGAGGACAAGGTGGAGATGGAAACGGCCCTCGCCAGTACGCTGGGCAAACTGCCCCGCATTCGCCTAGTCTGCCGCACGGGCAGCCCCAGCAGCATGGCAGACTTGGGCATTGTCAGCATTCAAACGGCCCGCTCCGTCATCCTCTTGAACTCCAGCGAGGATCACAGAGATACGCAACTGGTCAAAACGCTCTTGGCGATCAAAAGCATTCCGCGATCGCACCCCCAGCCCTATCACTTGGTCGCCCAGGTTCAGACTCCCAAGACCCTGGATGTGCTCAAGCTGATTGCCCACAACGATGTGGAGCCGCTGCTGATCCACGATTTGATTTCGCGGATCGTGGTGCAAACCTGTCGGCAATCAGGGCTGTCTACGGTCTATATTGATCTGCTCAACTTTAGCGGCGATGAAATCTACTTTCGAGAGGAGCCTGCTCTCCAGGGCAAAACCTACGGTCAGGCGCTCTTGGCCTACCATCACTCGGCCGTGATCGGCATTCAAAAGGCCGATGGCACCCTTCAGCTGAACCCTGGGAGTGAGACCTGCTTACAAGCTGGCGATCGCCTGATCGTGATTAGCGAAGATGACGACACGACCCAGCTAAACCCAGCAGACCAGGCACCCATCGATCATCAAGCCATTCAGCTGGTCGAAGCGTCCCCTGCGATCGCCGAGCACACCCTCATCTTGGGCTGGAATGACCGGGTCGCCACCATTATTCAGCTGCTGGATCAGTACGTGGCTCCGGGCTCGAGCGTGATGGTCGTGGCCGAGCTGCCCGCCGCCGAGGTGGACCTGTCTGCGGAAAGCCTCCAGCTGGAGAGACAAGCTGTGTCCTACCGGCAGGGAGACCCCACGGATCGCGACACTCTAGAAAGCCTCGATCTGACCCATTATGACCATGCGGTTGTGCTGTGCAACTCGACCCTGGAGGCCGAAGAAGCAGACGCCCATACGCTGGTGACGCTCCTGCATTTGCGGGATATGTGCGATCGCCATCACCACAATTGCCAGATCGTCACCGAAATCTTGGATGTGCGCAATCAGGCCCTGGCCCAGGTCGCCCGCCCCGATGACTTCGTGATCAGCGAGCAGCTAATTAGTCTCATGCTGGCCCAGGTTGCTGAGCAGAAGAGCATCAACGCAGTGCTGACGGAGCTGTTTAGTCCTGAAGGCTCAGAGATCTACCTGAAACCGGCCAGTCGCTACGTCACCGGCGATCGCCCCGTCAATTTTTACACCGTGGTCGAAGCCGCCAGACAGCGGGGAGAATCGGCGATCGGGTATCGGCGCAAAGCCGACGCCAGCAGCCTTGCCCAGTCCTATGGGGTGGTGATCAATCCGCCGAAGGATCAGCCCATTACGTTTCAGCCCGGTGATGCGATCATCCTGGTCGCTGAGTCCTAGGCGCCCCTAAGTCCTAACGGCCGGGGTTCGAAGGCTCACTCAGCCGAGCACTTCTAGCGGGCAGAAGACGCCTTGATTAAGGCTGATTTAGGTTGAGACGACTTCGGGTTCGGAGACCGGAGCGGCGACCTTTTTGCTGAAGATCAGGCTGTCGTCCTCGACGGCCACGCAGATGGTGTCCCCTTCCACGAAGAGGTTCTCCAGGAGCTTGGTGGCCAGGGGGTTCTCGATCTCCCGCTGGATGGCTCGCTTGAGGGGCCGCGCGCCATAGACGGGGTCGTAGCCCGCTTCGGCCACGTGGGTGAGCGCCTCTTCGGTCACCTCGACGGCGATCTTTTGGTCGGCGAGCAGACGCTCGATCCGGCGGATCTGGATGCTGACGATGGCGCGCAGCTCCTTGCGGCTGAGGGGGTGGAAGAGAATGATGTCATCGACGCGGTTGAGGAACTCGGGCCGGAAGTGTCCCCGCAGGGCCTGCATGACCTGCTTGTGCATCTCTTCGTACTTGGACTCATCGCCGCCGAAGTTCAAAATGCGATCGCTGCCGATGTTGCTCGTCATGACGATGATGGTATTGCGGAAGTCCACCAAGCGTCCCTGGGAGTCGGTGATGCGGCCATCGTCGAGCACCTGGAGCAGGATATTAAACACGTCGGGGTGGGCTTTTTCGACCTCGTCGAGGAGCACCACCGAGTAGGGATGGCGACGCACCGCCTCCGATAGCTGGCCGCCTTCCTCGTAGCCCACGTAGCCCGGTGGCGCTCCGATCAGCCGCGACACCGAATGCTTCTCCATGTACTCCGACATATCGATGCGCACCAGGGCCTCTTCGGTGTCGAAGAGGGACTGGGCCAGGGCGCGGGCCAGCTCGGTTTTGCCGACGCCGGTGGGGCCCATAAACAGGAACGAACCAATGGGGCGGCCGGGGTCTTTCATGCCCGATCGCGCCCGCCGAATGGCGGCGGCCACGGCTTCTACTGCTTCGTCTTGGCCAATCACGCGCTGATGGAGATAGGACTCGAGCTGCAAAAGCTTCTGACGCTCGGATTCCAGCAGACGATTGACGGGAATGCCGGTCCAGCGCGCGACGATTTCGGCGATGTCGGCCTCGGTGACCTGCTCACGCAGCAGGGTGGAGCCCCGGGTCTGCATCTCCAGGAGCTGGGCTTCTTTTTCTTCGCGATCGCGCTGGAGAGTTTCGAGACGGCCGTATTTGAGCTGGGCGGCCTTGTTCAGGTCATAGTCCCGCTCGGCCTGCTCGATCTGGAGGCGGAGCTGGTCCTCTTCTTCCTTGATGGCGTTGATGGCTTCGAGCAGCTGCTTTTCGCCCTGCCACTGATCGTGGAGTTCTTGCTGCTTGGTTTGCAGCTCGGCGATCTCTTGCTGGATGCGCTCTAGGCGATCCTGGGAGGGCTGGTAGGCACCGGTGGCGCCGGGGCGTGCCCCTTCGCCTTCGATGGAGAGCTTTTCCATCTCCAGCTGCATCAGGCGGCGATCGACGGTTTCCAGCTCTGTGGGCTTGGAGGTGATTTCCATCTTGAGCTTGGCTGCCGCTTCGTCGACCAGGTCAATGGCCTTGTCGGGCAAAAAGCGATCGCTGATGTAGCGGTCCGACAGCGTGGCTGCCGCCACCAGCGAGGAGTCGGTAATTTTGACGCCGTGGTGGACTTCGTAGCGCTCCTTGAGGCCGCGCAGGATGGAGATGGTGTCTTCGACGCTGGGCTGGCCGACCACGACCTGCTGGAAGCGGCGTTCGAGGGCGGCGTCTTTTTCGATGTACTTGCGGTACTCGTCGAGGGTGGTCGCGCCGATGCAGCGCAGCTCGCCCCGCGCCAGCATGGGCTTGAGCAGGTTGCCCGCGTCCATGGTGCCCTGGGAAGCCCCGGCCCCTACGACGGTGTGCAGCTCATCGATGAACAAGATGATCTGGCCGTCGGAGTGGGTGACTTCCCGCAGCACGGCCCGCAGACGGTCCTCGAATTCGCCGCGATACTTGGCACCGGCGATCAGGGAACCCATGTCCAGAGAGATGAGCTGGCGGTTTTTCAGGGACTCGGGGACGTCGCCGTTGAGAATGCGCTGGGCCAGTCCTTCGGCGATCGCCGTTTTACCGACGCCCGGCTCACCGATCAGCACCGGGTTATTCTTGGTCCGCCGCGACAGGACCTGGATCACTCGGCGGATCTCGTCATCCCGCCCGATCACCGGGTCGAGCTTGCCCGCTCTGGCCTGCTCCGTCAGGTCGCGGCCGTACTTTTCCAGGGCGGCGTAGCGAGACTCGGGGTTTTGGTCGCTGACCTTCTGGCTGCCGCGAATCGACTTGATTGCTGCTTCTAGGGCTGGCTTTTCGAGGTTCAGCATCCGGCACAGGCGGCGGCCCACCCGCTCGTCCTCCGTGAAGGCCAGCAGCATGTGCTCGATGGAAATAAATTCGTCCTGCCAGGTCTGGCGGGCAGCCTCAGCGCGATCGAGCAGGATGTCGAGTCCCCGGCCCAGATAGAGCTGCGACACTTCGGAGACGCGCGCCTGCCGCTGGACAAACAGCTCGATCTGCTGGGTGAGGCGGCTGATGTCCACGCCCGCGCGCTCTAGGATATTGAGCGCCAGGCCCTTCTCTTGCTCCAGGAGCGCCGTGATCAGGTGCTCTACCTCAAGCTGCTGATTTTTGCAGCGTCGAGCCACGTCCTGGGACTCTACGATGGCGTCCCAGGCTTTGTTGGTGAAGCGAGTCGGGTCGGTGGGCTGCATATCTAAACAGTTCGGTAAACCTGAAGAAATCCTTGCAAAATGGCGCTTCTCAGCGCCTTCAGTATAGCAACTGGACCCCTCTCTTCCCGGAATTTTGGCCGAGGGTGGGGCGATCGCGCCTTGGGGTGACCAAGGCCAGCGGTCCTTGCTGCCTGAGCGTATCTCAAAATGTTACGACCGTGCGTAGCGTTCCTTGCCAAATCGCTGGGCGATCGTCGTTGTCGGGGCGGGTGATCAGCATGAAGACGGGGGTCACGCTGAGGCGATCGTTGAGGGGCAGGTTATAGAAGGTCTCAAAGTTGGTCTGGGTGGCGTCGCCGAGGTCTGTCCCGGCGAAGGGCTGGCCCACCGCCAAACCCGCTAGGGCACCGGGTACCAGCCAATCTTGCAGCGTCAGGCCCACTGCCCAGGTCTGGGGCGTCAGGTCCAGGGAGCGATCGAGGGGAGCGCTGAAGCCCTCATAGGAGGCGATGCCGTAGCGGCCAAACACGCCGACAGAGCGGTTGATCCGCCATTGGGCATTCAGGCCAAAGGCATTGATATCGATGTCGCTGAGGTTGGCGTAGGTGTACTGGAGGCGCAGGGCGATCGCCTCGCTGGGGGCGTATTCTAGCTCTAGGCTGCTCTGGCGGCGATCGCCCCCCAAACCCAAGCTTTCCTCGTCCACTTGCTCGTCTTCTAGCCAGACATGCAGACCCCGCAGCGTCCACTGAGAGCTGGGGCTCCAGGCGATCGCCGCCCCCGCCCCGCCCGGGCGATCGACGGCATTTTGGACAATCAGCGGGTTGTTGACAAACACGCTGCTGCTAAAGTCGCGGCTGCTGTCATTGGCCAGGGCATTGGCGTCGATGAAGTCCCGAGGCGCGAGCTTGGGGCCAACGGTCAGCGCCAGATTGTTCGTCGGGCGCAGGGTGTAGTGAAGCTGGCTGAGGCGCAGCTCGGGGCCTGCGTCGATGTAGTCCAGACCGCCGCCCCCGGCCAAAAAGCCTCGGGTGCCTAGCCAGTTGCCGCCTTGCTGGTGTGCCAGGTCCGCCGCGTCGCGCCCGCCGTTCCCCGTTTCCAGCTGAGTCAGCAGGCGGCTGCGATCGCCCAGCTCGGTCTGCAAATTGAGGCGAACCCGCGCGATCGCCGATAGATTGGCATCGGTGCTCAGGGTGCTGGCCAGCACCGCCTGGGCCTCCAGCTTCGTGGTCGCTGAAAATTGGCGCTCCTCTAGAAAGGCGGTGCGCTGCTCATTGCGATCGAGGCGGACTCCCAGATTGTCGAGGGCGTCGGCATACTCCGTCTGCAAAAACCGCAGCGTCGCCAAATCCTCTGGCTCGACCTGCTGCTCTCGGGTGGTCTGGGCCAGCACCTGCAACTGCTCCAGCACGCGGGCGATCGCCGCCGCAAACTCGGCTCGGCTCAGGGCGCGATCGCCCCGAAATGTCCCGTCTTCGTAGCCCCGCAGGCCGTAGCGCTCCACCAGCGATCGCACCGCCTGATAGGCCCAGTCCGTCGGCGCCACATCCGCCAGCGCCGCCACCGGCCGCACCTGCGCCATGGGATCGACCGGTGCCACAGATACCGGCGATCGCTGAGCTCGCGCCGCCTCGCCGATCGCTAGCCCCAGCAGCCCTAGGCCAAACGCAAGCCCCGCCGCCCGCCGCGCACCCAACCTACACCGACGCTCCCGTCGCAGCTTGCTCCGAGGCCTGGGCTGACCCCTGGGTTCCCAGCTGGATCAGCTCCACCTTGTAGCCATTGGGATCTTCCACAAAGGCGATCACCGTCGAGCCGTGCTTCATCGGTCCGGGCTCGCGCACCACCTTGCCGCCCTGGGCCTTGATCTGCTCGCAGGTCTGGTAAATGTCGTCCACACCCAGGGCAATATGGCCGTAGGCATCCCCCAGCTCATACTTCTCTACGCCCCAGTTGTAGGTCAGCTCCAGGACCGAATGATCCGCCTCATCGCCGTAGCCCACAAACGCCAAGGTAAATTGGCCCCCCGGATAGTCTTTTTGGCGCAGCAGCTTCATGCCCAAAATATCGCAGTAAAACCGCAGAGATTCCTCCAGGTTGCCGACACGCAGCATGGTGTGTAGTAGGCGCATAGGTAATCTCAAATTCTTTCGCTAATTGTTCTTAGTGAAGACACTTGCAGGTCTCTTTAGGACGTATTCTAACAATCGGGTCTTTCTGACATTAAGTTTCTGCGGGCTGATCTGGCTTTGTTGCTGAAACTGCTGGCGCGCTTTTGGGCGATCGCCCCTGCAACCCTCAGCCCGCCGCCATTGTGCCATCCGAGGTAAATAAGGGAATGATTGACAAGCTAGAGACTGTCATTGAAGCTATCCATGCCCGCGAAATTCTTGATTCCCGTGGGCGTCCCACCGTTGAAGCCGAAGTGCATCTCATCAACGGTGCCGTGGGAGTTGCTCAAGTTCCCAGTGGTGCCTCAACTGGCAGCTTCGAAGCCCACGAACTGCGGGACGACGATGCCAGCCGGTACGGAGGAAAAGGCGTCCTAAAAGCCGTCCAAAATGTTGAGGAAACCATTGCTCCTCGCCTCTACGACGTCGCTGCGGTCGAGCAAGAGCTCATCGATCGCCTCATGATAGACCTCGATGGCTCGCCCAACAAGGCAAACCTGGGTGCCAATGCCATTCTGGCCGTTTCCCTGGCCGTGGCCAAAGCAGGCGCCTCGGCTTACGGCCTCCCCCTCTATCGCTACCTGGGCGGTCCCCTCGCCAACCTGCTGCCCGTGCCGCTGATGAATGTGCTCAACGGCGGCGCCCACGCTGACAATAACGTGGATATTCAAGAATTTATGATCGTTCCCCACGGGGCGCCCTCCTTCCGGGAGGCGCTGCGCTGGGGTGCAGAGGTGTTTGAAGCCCTCAGCAAGGTGCTCAAGGACAAGGGGCTCCAGTCCGGCGTAGGTGATGAGGGGGGCTATGCGCCCAACCTGCCTTCGAATCAGGCGGCCCTGGATCTGCTGATGACGGCGATCGAAAAGGCTGGCTACAAGCCCGGTGAGCAAGTGGCGCTGGCCCTCGACGTGGCCGCTAGCGAAATGTACAAGGGGGGACAGTACACCTACGACGGCGCGGCCCACAGCCCGGTGGAGATGGTGGACTACCTCGAGTCGCTGGTGAAGCAGTATCCCATTGTGTCCATTGAGGATGGTCTGCATGAGGATGACTGGGACCACTGGAAACTGCTGACGGAGCGCCTGGGCGATCGCGTGCAGCTGGTGGGCGACGACCTGTTTGTCACCAACATCACGCGCTTGCAGGACGGCATCGATCGCCAAGCCGGCAATGCCATCTTGATCAAGCTCAACCAAATTGGTTCGCTGACGGAAACCCTGCAAACCATCGACCTAGCCACGCGCAACGGCTATCGCTCGGTGATCAGCCACCGCTCGGGCGAAACCGAGGACACCACCATTGCGGATCTGGCGGTGGCGACGCGGGCTGGCCAGATCAAGACGGGCTCGCTGTGCCGCAGTGAGCGGGTCGCCAAGTACAATCGCCTGCTGCGCATCGAGGATGAGCTGGGCGATCGCGCGGTGTACGCGGGCGCGGTGGGTCTGTGCCCCCGCTGGCACGGCTAAGCGGCGTACTTTTTGACAAAATTTGGGGCAGATCCGTAGCCAGTAATACGGTCAAAAAAGCAGGGGTGATCTTCGGAAGCCCCTGCTTTTGGCGATCGCACCAAAATGACATCTGGCATACCATCCGCTGGCCGGTGTTCGTTATTATGGGCAAGGTGGCAGTTTTTACGGAGAGGGCCGCCCGATTTTCTAGCCAATTTCCTCAGAAATATCCATGCCAATCACGGGGTGCATCACTACCGTGAAAGTTAAGTTTTGTAAATAACTGGACTGAGTCCCACACTATGAGTCTGAGTGAGCAGGATGTGGGTTTCTCGTGGCTCGCTGAGGCGATCGCGCAGGGGGCGGAGAAGCTGCTAGAAGCGGTTTTCGATCACTGTGCAGACGGCATTTTTGTTGTAGAACCAGTCCTGGGCGATCGGTCGGATAGCCAACCTGCTTTTCGCTATGCCTTCACCAACGCTCGCTATGAGCAGCTTGTGGCGGGTGAAGCCAGGAGCGTTGGGCGCTTTTTTCGGGACTGCCCTTCGCCGCAATTTGCTGAGCGCACTCAGCATCACCTGGTAAATTGTATCAAAAAGCACCATTCTCTGGATTATCAGGTTTCCCTCAAGGGGGCTCCGGCGCCGGAGGTGTTGCGGGTGACCCTGATGCCCCTCAGCGAGGGCCGGCGGGAGGTGCGCTGGGTGGTGGGCGTCTGCCAAACGGTGCCCGATCGCTTGCAGCCGGTGGCGGCGACGGCCCGTCTGCTGCGGGACGTGACGCGGGCGATCGCCGACTCCCAGGATCTGCCCACAACGCTGCAAATTGTCCTGCGCCGCATCTGCGAGGTGACCGGCTGGAGCTACGGCGAGGCCTGGATTCCCAACGGGGCGCGGGTGGGCCTGGACTTTAGCTCGGCCTGGTATGCCCCCTCTAGCAGCCTCGATCGCTTTTATGAGCTGAGCCGATCGCTGCATTTTCCCTACGGCGCTGGGCTGCCTGGGCGGGTGTGGGCAACCCGGCAGCCTGTCTGGTACCACGACTTGGCCTCCCAGCCTGAACAGTCCTTTTTGCGAGAAGAAGCGGCCAAGGAAATTGGCCTCCAGGCGGCCCTGGGGATCCCGGTGGTGGCGGCAGACGGCAGCGATACGGTGCTGGCGGTGCTGACGTTTTTTATGTACCTGCCCCAGGAGGACGATCAGCAGTTCATCGAGCTGATTATGGCGATCGCCATGCAGCTTGGCCTGGTGATGCAGCAGAGGCATACCGAAGCCGCCCTGCGGGAAAGCCAGCGCCAGCTTGCCATTCTCATCGACTCGCTGCCGGGGATTGTTTTCGCCTGCACAAACGATCGCCACTGGTCGATGATTTATCTGAGCGAGGGCTGCTACACCTTGACCGGCTATCGCAGCGACGAGCTCGCTGGCCCTCGCCGCCAGCTCACCTACAACGACATCACCCATCCCGACGATCTGCCCGGAGTGCTCGACACCATCAACCAGGCGATCGCCCAGCACCAGCCCTACGTCACCGAGTACCGCATCCGCACCAAAGCCGGTGAAGAGCGCTGGCTCTGGGAAAAAGGCCACATCGTCTACAGCAGCGACAGCAGCGAACCGATGGGTCTTGAAGGCTTCATCACCGACATCACCGATCGCAAGCGCATGGAGGAAGCGCTCCAGCGCAGCGAAGAGTGGTTTCGCTTCATCTTCGAGGGCAGCGCGTTCGGCATTGCCTTTGCGGACCTCGACGGCTACATCGTCGACAGCAACCCCGCCTTCCAGCAAATGTTGCAGTACAGCAGCCAGGAGCTGCGCGGGATGCGCTTCATGGACTACACCCATCCCGACGATCTGGGCCTCGATCTCCAGTGCTGGCGGGAGATGCTGCGGGGAGATCGCAACCACTTTCAGCTCGAGAAGCGCTGCATCCGCAAGGATGGCCAGTGGCTCTGGAGTCGACTGACGGTATCGGCGATCCGCGACAAAACCGGGACTTTGCAGTACAGCGTGGGCCTGGTCGAAGACATCACCGAGCGGAAGGCCGCTGAAGAAGCCCTAGGCCAAAAGGAGCGGTTTTTGCGGCTGGTCCTCGACAACATTCCCCAGCACATTTTTTGGAAGGACACGCAGTCGGCCTATCTGGGCTGCAACCAAACCTGGGCGATCGCCGCTGGCCTAGAGCACCCCGACCAAGCCATCGGCAAAACCGACTTCGAGCTGCCCTGGACTGAGGGGGACGCCGAGGCCGAGCGCCAGCGAGACCAGGCGATCATTCGCACGGGCAAAGCCGACCTCAACCGCCTCGAGTACAAGCGCCTAGCCAACGGCGAGCAGGCCTGGCTCAGCGTCACCAAGCTCCCCATCCATGACGCCGAGGGCAACATCATTGGCCTCCTGGGAGCTTTTGAGAACATCACCCCCCTCAAGGAAGCCGAAGAAAAGTACCGCAGCATCTTCGAAAACGCCGTTGAGGGCATTTTTCAGACCACGGCAGAGGGCCGCTACATCACCGCCAACCCGATGCTGGCCCGCATCTACGGCTACAGCTCGCCCGAAGAGCTGATCAAAAGCCTCACCGACATCAAGCACCAGCTCTACGTCGATCCGGAGCGGCGGCGCACCTTTCGGCAGCTGATCGACCAAGAGGGGGCGGTGTGGGGCTTTGAGTCGCAGATCAGCCGCAAGGATGGCTCGGTGATCTGGATTTCGGAGTGCGCCCGCGCCCTCTACGACAGCGATGGCACCCTGGTCGGCTACGAGGGCACGGTCGAGGACATCAGCCAGCGCAAGCAGGCCGAGGCGGAGCTGCACCAGCGCGATCGCCTGTTGCAGGGCGTCGCCACCGCTACCCACCACCTGCTGGCCAATCCCGACTACGACACCGCCATCCAAGACGCCCTGGCCGCCCTGGGCCACGCCTCCGGCGTCGATCGCGTCTACATTTACGAAAATCATCCCCACTCGGAGACGGGTCAGCTCGCCATGAGCATGCGCTTTGAGTGGACCCGGGAAACGGTGCTGCCCACCATTCAAAATCAGCACTGGCAAAACCAGATCTACGAAGTTCCGGCGTTTTGGCGCTGGTACCAGCTGCTGTCCCAGGGGCGGGCGGTTAAGGGGGCAACCGAAGACTTCCCGCTCGCAGAGAGGCCCTTTCTGCAACAGGATCAGGTACTGGCAATTTTGATGGTGCCGATCCTGGTGGACGACGAATTTTGGGGCTACATCGGCTTTGATAACTGCACCAGCCCGCGCCAGTGGACCCAGGCCGAGGAGTCGATTTTGGTGACCATGGCGGCCAGCTTGGGCAGCGCCGTCAAGCGCCGTCGCACCGAGGAGATCATTCGTCACCAGGCCTGCCACGATCAGCTGACGGGCCTGCCCAACCGCAGCCTGTTCAACTACAAGCTGCCCGTCGCCCTCAGCCAGGCGGCCCACAGCGACAAGCTGGTGGCGGTGATGTTTCTCGACCTCGATCGCTTCAAGACGATCAATGACACCCTGGGCCACGCGGTGGGGGATGAGCTGCTCAAGCAGGTGACCCAGCGCCTGATTCGCTGTATCCGCAAGGGCGATCTGATTGCGCGCTGGGGCGGAGATGAGTTCACGCTGCTGCTGCCTGAGATCGACAGCGTGGAGGCAGTGATCAAGATTGCTCAGCGGATTTTGGAGGTGCTGGGGCCGGCGTTTATGCTGGAGGGCCACGAGCTGTACGCCACGAGCAGCATTGGGATTGCCCTGTATCCAGAAGATGGCAAAGATCCCCAAACGCTGCTGAAAAATGCCGATGCGGCGCTCTACCGGGTCAAGGACCAGGGACGCAATGGCTACCAGTTCTATACGCCATCGATCAACTACCAGGCGTCGGAGCGTCTGGCGCTGGAAAACAATTTGCACCACGCCCTAGATCGGCAGGAGTTTCTGCTCTACTACCAGCCCCAAGTGGATCTCCAGACGGGGGAGGTGCGCCAAATGGAGGCGCTGCTGCGCTGGCAGCACCCTGAGTATGGCCTGGTGCCGCCCCAGCGATTTATTTGTTTGGCGGAGGAGACGGGCCTGATCTTGCCGATCGGGGAATGGACGCTCTATGAGGCGTGCCGCCAGGCGCGCCAGTGGCAGCGAACGGCTTACCCGGGGGTGCGAGTGGCGGTGAATCTGTCGGGACGGCAGTTTCAGCAGCCGGGGCTGGTGGATTTGGTGGCGAGGGCGCTGGCGGAGACGGGGCTGTCGCCGGAATGGCTGGAGCTGGAGATCGCCGAGACGACGGCGATGCAGAACGTGGAGTTTACGGAGGAGGTGCTCCGAGAGCTCCAGGAGATGGGGGTTCGGCTGTCGATGGATGATTTTGGCACGGGGTATTCTTCCCTGGCGTACCTGAAGAAGTTCCCGTTCCACACGCTGAAGATCGATCGCACGTTTACGGAGGATGTGACGACGGATCCGAGCGACGCGGCGATTATTACGGCGATGCTGGCCCTGGGGCGATCGCTCAATTTGGAGGTGGTGGCGGAGGGGGTCGAGACGGAGGCGCAGCTCGAGCAGCTGCGATCGCTCCATTGCCGGCATATGCAGGGATATCTCTTTAGCCCCCCCTTGCCCGCCGAGGACGCGCTGGCGTTTCTCCAGAGCTATGGGGAACGGGCGATTTTCCGGGCGATCGCCGCCCAGTCCCCGGCGATCGCGGCCCTAGTTCCCGAGCGATCGCCCTAGAACTGGCGCAAGAAGCGCAGATCGCTGGAGTAAAGCCGACGAATGTCGTCCATTTGGTGCAGCACCATGGCAAAGCGCTCCACCCCAAAGCCCGCCGCAAAGCCTGTGTAGATCTCGGGGTCATAGCCCACGGCCTTGAGCACGTTGGGATCTACCATGCCGCAGCCCAGGACCTCCAGCCAGCGGCCATTCCACTGCACGTCCACCTCGGCGGACGGCTCTGTGAATGGGAAGTAGCTGGCCCGGAAGCGAATGGGCACATCGCCAAACAGCGCCTCTAGGAAGACGCGCACCGTTCCCTTGAGATCGTTGAAGGTCAGGCCTTCATCTACGGCCAGCAGCTCGATCTGGTGGAACACGGCGGAGTGGGTCGCATCCACCGTGTCGCGACGATAGACCCGGCCCGGGGAAATCACGCGGATCGGCGGCTCGTTTTCCTCCATGTAGTGAATCTGCACCGAGGAGGTGTGGGTGCGCAGCAGGTTGCCGTCGGAGAGGTACAGCGTGTCCTGCATGTCCCGCGCTGGGTGATCAGCGGGCATGTTCAGCGCTTCGAAGTTGTAGTAGTCCGTCTCCATTTCGGGGCCTTGAGCCACCGTGTAGCCCATGCCGACCAGGATGTCCAGCGCCCGATCGATCATGCCGTTGAGAGGGTGAATGCGCCCCTGGGGCCGATAGCTGCCGGGCATGGTGACGTCCAAGGTCTCCGCGTCGAGCTGAGCCTGGATGGCGGCGGCTTCTAGGTTTTCGTGCTGCCGATCGAGCAGTGCTTGGAGCGCCGTCTTGACTTCGTTGGCCAAGGCCCCGATGCGGGGACGCTCTGCCGGATCGAGCTTGCCCATACCACCCAGCACGCTGGAGAGCTGACCTTTCTTGCCAAAGTACTTGACCCGGAGCTGTTCGAGCTGGTCAAGGGTTTCGGCAGCGGCGATCGCCTGCTCAGCGTCCTGTTGGAGCGTCGCGAGTTGAGCGTCTAGGTCGAGGGTCGTCATGCTAGTTGTTTAGGGTGGGTAAAGCCGTCAGTGGATGGCTAGGCTGCCCAAATCACATCGGCAGCTTGCCTTTATTTCAGTGTAGAGGGCGGAGGGGTCTTGCGGCCGCCTTCGCCCCAGGATTATCAGCGGCGATCGCAGGGTCTCTGGCCCTTCAGGCTCTGCCCCATTTGCCCCCATTCAGAAGATTCGGGTACAACTGGCTGTAGCACCGCTGTCCCCCAAGGTTCGCGTTTCATGAAAATTCTGGTTAGCAACGACGATGGCATCTTCGCCCTTGGCATTCGCACTCTTGCCAATACCCTAGCCGCTGCTGGCCACGACGTGAAGGTCGTCTGTCCCGATCGCGAGCGATCGGCCACGGGCCACGGCCTGACCCTCCACAAGCCCATTCGGGCCGAGGCCGTGACGGGCCTCTTCCATCCCAGCGTCCAGGCGTGGGCCTGCTCCGGCACCCCCGCCGACTGCGTGAAGCTGGCGATCTGGGCGCTCCTGGACGAAATGCCAGATTTTGTTGTGTCCGGCATTAACCACGGCTCCAACCTAGGAACCGATGTCTTGTATTCCGGAACAGTCTCCGCAGCCATGGAAGGCATTATTGAGGGAATTCCGGCGATCGCCCTTAGCCTTGCCAGCTACACCGCCCAAGAGTTCCAGCCCGCTGCGGACTTTGCCGTGCAGCTGATCCACCAGCTCATCCAGGCTCCCCTCAGCGACGGTTGCCTCCTAAATGTCAACGTGCCCGCCGTCCCCGCCAGCGCGATCGCCGGTGTAGCGATCGCCCATCAAGGGGTGCGTCGCTATATCGACGTCTTCGAAAAGCGCGTTGACCCCCGGGGCAAAACCTACTACTGGCTCTCCGGCGAAGCGATCGAAGACCTCGAAAGCCAGCCCCCCGAAATCACCGCCCAAACGCCCCTCGACGTCCATGCCATTCGCCAGAACTACATCACAGTGACGCCGCTACAATATAACTTGACAGACGTATCCCGCTTGGCCACCCTCCAGTCCCTCCAGCAACTCTCGTGGCACCCTCCCGCCAGCCCCGCTCCTAGCAAAACCGAACAAGCAACTCCTGGCTAACCTTTCTGATTGCGATCGATTAAAGACATTCAAAAGAAATTTTGTTTAAACCGGGGTAAAGGGCACCCGAGTTGTGTGATAGCGTATCTGCCAACCTGCAAATCCAGCCTTCGTCCGCCGACCAGTCACGGGTGTATTTACGGGGTATTTAGAAAGAGTGTTGCAGCCCACAACACCAGTAGTCTGGGTTAGGCTAGTGGGCAACTGAGTTGCCAACGCTTGAGACTTCAGTAACGTCCTTCGTACGGAACACCCATGTCTAGCACGCACGACCAGTTCACAGTTCATTTTTGGGGCGTTCGAGGCAGCATTGCTTCACCTGGCGCAGAAACCGTTCGCTACGGCGGCAACACCTCCTGCGTTGAGATGCGGGTGGGCAGCAAGCGCCTGATCTTTGACGGGGGAACCGGTCTGCGAATGCTGGGGAACGCGTTGATGTCTCAGCTGCCCGCCGAAGCCTATCTCTTCTTTACTCACTCCCACTGGGACCACATCCAGGGCTTTCCCTTCTTTGTGCCGGCCTTTGTGCGGGGCAACCGCTTCCATATCCACGGCTCCATCGCCCCCAATGGCTCCACCATCGAGCAGCGCCTCAATGACCAGATGCTGCACCCCAACTTCCCGGTCCCGCTCCAGGTGATGGGCGCAGACCTGAAGTTTTACGATCTCGAGATCGGGGAAACGATCCAGATCGACGATATTTCGGTGGAGACGGCCCTGCTCAACCACCCCGGTGAAGCGGTGGGCTATCGCGTCAACTGGCGTCAGTATGCGGCGGCCTACATTACGGATACAGAGCATTTTCCCGATCGCCTCGACGAAAACGTCATGCGTCTGGCCCGGAATGCAGACGTGATGATCTACGACGCGACTTACACGGACGAGGAATATCATTCCAAGACCTCCAGCAAGGTGGGCTGGGGCCACTCGACCTGGCAAGAGGCGATCAAGGTGGCGAAGGCGGCCAACGTGAAGCGGCTGGTGATTTTCCACCATGACCCGATGCACAACGATGATTTTCTGGATCGGGTGGGTGAGCAAGCGGCCCAGAGCTTCGCGAACTGCATCATGGCGCGCGAGGGGCTGTCGGTGCAGCTGGTGGCGCCGAGTAATGATGAGTCGTCGGAGCCAGCGAGCGACGCGGCTTCGAAGGTTTCGGTTTAGCGCAGCCAATTCAGATCAACAGAGGCCAATCGAGGCGATCGCGCCCCCGCCTCCTCGCAAGATTGGCCCTAGGCAGCGGGGAAGGGGCGGATTGTGGCAAAATGTGAGGCGTGTGGATTACTTCTTCTCCGGCCACGGCTCTAACTCCAACTGCCATTGCCCTTGGTAACTTCGATGGCGTCCATCGAGGGCATCGGCGAGTCATTGAGCCTGTGCTGGTGCCTGTGACGGAGTCCCAGCGATCGCTGTTGGCCCAAAAGGGGCGATCGCCCCTGGCAACAGGCTCCGAGCTTCCCCAGATTTATACAACGGTGGTGACCTTTTGGCCCCACCCCCGCGAGTTCTTTAGCGGCCAGCCGCGTGCCCTGCTTACCCCCATTGCCGAAAAGGCTCAGCAGCTCAAGGTGATGGGCGTGGATCAGCTGGTGCGGCTGCCCTTTGATCGAGAACTGGCGAGCCTCACGCCCCAGGATTTTGTTGACGTGATTTTGGTGCGGCAGCTCGGGGCCACCCGCGTCAGCGTGGGCCAAGACTTTCGCTTTGGCCATGGCCGCACGGGGACAGCGGAGCACTTGCGGGCGATCGCCGCTCACCACGGTATCGAAGTCATCATCGTCCCCCTAGAAACCTGCGCCGAAGAGCGCATCAGCAGCTCCGGCATTCGCGAGGCCCTGCAAAGCGGAGACATCGCCCGCGCCAATCGCCTCCTCGGCCATCCCTACACCCTGCTCGGGGACGTGGTCGCCGGAGCCCAGCTCGGACGCAAGCTCGGCTTTCCCACCGCCAATCTGCGCCTGCCATCCGACAAGTTCTTGCCGCGCCAGGGCGTCTACAGCGCCTGGGCTTACCTGGCCCACGATCCAGCCCCCCTGCCCGCCGTCATGAACCTGGGCAACCGGCCCACCGTGGACGGCCTCAACCAGACCGTCGAGGTCCACCTCCTGGACTGGAGCGGCGATCTCTACGGCCAAACCCTCACGGTCTGTCTGGAATCCTTCCTGCGGCCCGAGCAGAAATTTGACTCCCTCGAGAGCCTCACGGCCCAAATTCATCTGGACTGCGAGCAGGCCAAGGCAAGCTTGAGCGCAAAGGTTCAAGCTTAAAGTAACTTTTGCTGACGGTGCTCCCGACGCTCCCGGCGATCGCCTGACCGCGCTGCACCCCTGGCGTCGGTTCGGGGCAAACCTGGGCAGATTTTCGCCCCTGCCACCCCGGAAACGGTGGCATGATGGAGCAGAGTCACCGTGAACCAACATCGCCATATCCATGAGAGAGCGCATCAACCGGCTAACTGAGAACCTCAGCCGCACCATCGTGGGCAAAAGCGATGCCATTCGCTTAGTTTTGGTTGCCCTGTTCTCCGGCGGCCATGCCCTGCTAGAGGATGTGCCGGGGGTGGGAAAGACGCTGCTTGCCAAGTCCCTCGCGCGCTCCATTGACGGGAAGTTTCAGCGGATTCAGTGCACGCCCGACCTGCTGCCCACGGACATCACCGGCACCAACATCTGGAACCAGAGCACCGGCGAATTTGAATTTCTGGCCGGGCCGGTGTTTTCCAATGTGCTGCTGGCAGACGAGATTAACCGCGCCACCCCCCGGACGCAGTCGGCGCTGCTGGAGGTGATGGAAGAGCAGCAGGTGACGGTGGACGGGGTGTCGCGCCGCGTGCCTCGGCCTTTCTTTGTGATCGCCACCCAAAACCCGGTGGAATATCAGGGGACTTTTCCGCTGCCGGAGGCCCAGATGGATCGCTTCGCCCTGGCTCTGTCCCTGGGCTATCCCACGGAGGCCGAGGAGTTGCAAATGCTACAGCGCTGGCAAAGCAATCTGAGCCTGGACGACTTGCAGCCTTGCCTGTCCATTGATGACATTCAGGAGCTGTGCCACCTCTGTAGCCAGGTGAAGCTAGAGACTTCCCTCCAGCAGTACATCCTGAATCTGGTGCGGGCGACGCGGGAAGATGAGGACGTGATTTTGGGGGTGAGTCCGCGGGGGGCGATCGCCCTTCAGCGCGCGAGCCAAGCCCTGGCCTTTTTGGACAGTCGCGACTACGTGATCCCGGATGATGTGAAGTTTTTAGCGCCCTTTGTGCTGTCGCACCGGATGATTTCGGTGGGCGGACGCAAGGCCAAAGCGACGATCGCTCGCCTGCTGGACACGGTCCCGGTTTCCTGAAGGTTTTGTGACACGGTCCCTGGTTGGCGACCAGATTCAGGGTGAATCGGCGCAAAAATTGCTGTACTCTGCAACCAGATTGCCTTTCTCGAGACAAAATTTTGTCCGGAATGAGACGGGGCGGCTTGGGGAAGTAGGGGAGACGAAATCAGGAACTTCTGAGGAATGTTCGGTTTCTAAGAGGGGAATGGCGCGGGCGATCGCTCGATGGCTCCCTGGCGCGACCTCAACTGTCGATGGCGAGTTCCTTTGGAGCGAAGCCGATCGGCGGCTCAGAGGCGCGATCGCCCCGAGCCCAGACCCCTGGTTGTGAAATAGAACAATAAACTTTGGTTTTCCTGAAACTTCGGTTGTGAGGAGCTTGGAGCACAGCATGAACATTGCGCGGTTTCTAACCCGATGGCGGGGCCAGCGCGCCCGGCGTGGACTGTCGGCGATCGCCCTCACCGCTAGCCTCTTTAGCGGGCAAACAGCCTGGGTCGCGCCCGCCCAGGCCCAGCAAGCGCAGACCGGAGCCTACTGCCAGCTCCTCAACGACTCAATCCTCGAAAAGCAGCGCCTGCTGCAGTCCTCCCTGCAAGGCAGCGAAGAGGCCAAAACCCAGTACCAAAACCTGCTCAAGCAGCACGCCGAAGTCATTCGCCAGTGCCGCACCCGCACCTGGCCCCAAAACCAGGCCATCTGGCTACGCCTCTATCCCTGCGACGCCCAGCCCGGTGTCCTGGAAGCCGTCCTCGATGACATCGTGAACCGGGGCTACAACCAGGTCTATGTCGAAGTGTTTGCCAACGGCCAAGTGCTGCTGCCCTCCAGCAGCAACTCGACGGCCTGGCCGTCCCTGCTCCGCACTCCTGGCTACGAGAACGTCGACCTGCTGGCCCAGTCCATCGCCAAGGGCCGCGAGCGCGGCCTCAAGGTCTACGCCTGGATGTTCTCGCTGAACTTTGGCTACACCTACGCCACCCGGAGCGATCGCCAGCAGGTCCTCGCCGTGAACGGACGCGGCGAAACCACCGTCACCCTCAACAACCACGAGCCCGACCCCGTCACCGGCACCGCCGACGGCTCCTTCGTCGACCCCTACCATCCCCAGGCCCGCTACGACTACTACCAGCTGCTCCAGGCCATCCTGCAGCGCAAGCCAGACGGCGTCCTCTTCGACTACATTCGCTATCCCAGGGGCACCGGGGCCGCCTCCGTCGCTGGCAAAATCCAAGACCTCTGGGTCTACGGCGACGCCGCCCAGCAAGCCCTCTATGAGCGCGCCATCAACAACAAAGGCCGTGCCCTGATTCAGACCTTCTTGCAAAAGGGCTTCGTCTCGGCGGGAGACATCGCCGCCGTCAACAAAGCCTATCCCCAAGAAGGCGAGCCTCTGTGGCAGGGTCGCACTCCCACCAATGTCAAAAATGTGACTGCGGCTCAGCTCCAGCCCATCCTTCAGCAGGAGCTGTGGTTGCTGAGTGTGGCCCACGCCTTCCAGGGCGTGGTGGACTTTTTGACCATGGCCGTCACGCCTGTGCAGCAGCAGGGCATACCCGCAGGCGCAGTCTTCTTCCCCGACGGCAACAAAATCATCGGCAAGCAGGGCTTTGACTCGCGCTTGCAGCCGTGGGACCGCTTCCCTGGCAACATCGAGTGGCACCCCATGTCCTACGCCACCTGCGGCAGCGTGGACTGCATCGTCGAGCAGGTGCAGCGGGTGCTGTCCCAGGCCCCGGCGGGCACCCAGGTCAAGCCCGTGATTGCCGGGAACTGGGGGGCCGCCGTGAGCAATCGGCCCTCCCTGGAGGCGCAGATGCAGGCGATTCAGCGCCTCGCCCCCCAGATCAAAACCGTGAGCCACTTTGCCTATTCCTGGCAGCAGCCCCAGTTTGACCGTCAGCGGAAGTTCTGCAAGTTCCAGTAGCGGCCCTGCTCTCAGCCGCCAAGCCTGCCCTAGGAAGCATTTTCTGGAAGCCCCCGATAGGGTAAGGTCTTGGGGCCTAGGGCTCTGGGCTTTGGCTGGGAGAATGGGCCGGTGTTCTTGCCGTTGTGGGCCAAAGTGTGGCATCTTCTGCTCACGATGCTTTGGTGCATGCTTGAGTGCAGCGGACAGGGTTCTATGGGCGCTATCCTTGGGGCGCTATCAAGATCTGGTGACGCTCCTGGCTGGGGTCTTGAGTGGGACTCAAGCCTCCTGGGTCTGGCCGCTGGGTCGGGCGGCAGGAGGGCTGGAGAGCGTTCCAGGGGGCGATCGCCTGGGCCGGATGTCGAGGTGTGGTCACCAGACCTGGGAGCACACAATTTTTCTGTGAGTAGAAACATTGTCGTTTCCCTTCATAAATAGGCGCAATGATTGAAGTCGAGCATTTAAGCAAGGTCTACGGTTCAACGCCGGCGATCGCCGATATTACCTTCGAGGTGCAGGCCGGGGAAATTTTGGGATTTCTCGGTCCTAACGGCGCTGGTAAAACGACGACGATGCGTATCTTGACGGGCTATTTGCCTGCTACGAGCGGAACGGCTCGGGTGGCGGGCTACGAGGTCCACGAGGACTCGATGGCGGTGCGCCAGCGCATTGGCTATTTGCCGGAGACGCCGCCGCTGTACCCGGACATGACGGTGGCGACGTTCCTCAACTTTGTGGCAAAGATCAAGGGCGTGTCGGCGGGCGATCGCCCGCGCCAGATCCAGCTGTCCCTGGAGCGCTGCGGCCTCATGGACAAGCGCGATACCCTGATTCACAAGCTGTCGAAGGGCTATCGGCAGCGGGTGGGAATTGCCCAGGCGATCGTCCACGATCCGCCGGTGATCGTGCTGGATGAGCCGACGGTGGGCCTAGACCCGCGCCAAATCATTGAGGTCCGCAACCTGATCAAGAGCCTGGCGGGGACCCACACGATTATTCTTTCGACTCACATTTTGCCTGAGGTCAGCATGACCTGCGATCGCGTGGCGATCATCAACCGGGGCCGCGTTGTCACGACCAATACCCCAGAGGCTCTGATGGCGCAGCTAGCGGGCGGCGCCAACTACGAACTGGAGGTCGAGGGCACCCTGGAAGCGGTGATCGCGCTGCTGAAGGCGGTGCCAGGGGTGCGCCTGGTGGAGCTGATTCCCCAGGAGGATGAGGCGCCGACGGCGCGTCGCCAGCGTCTGCGGGTTCTCTCAGAGCCGGGCTTTGATCCGGGCCGCGATCTGGCGGCGGTCTTGGTCGGCGCTGGGGTGGGCCTCTATGAAATGCACCGCTTGCGGGCTAGCCTGGAGGATGTTTTCTTGGAGCTGACGACCGCCGAGAAATCGGTGACTGATGCGGCGACGGAGACCGCTGAACCGGAGGGCGCGATCGCCCCTGAATCGTCCAATGAAGGAGAAGCAGCGTAGATGCGCGTCATTCTGAGCAATGTGCTAGCGATTTACCAAAAGGAACTGCGGGGCTATTTCGCTTCCCCCCTGGCCTACGTCGTGGCTGGCGTGTTTTGGCTGCTGTCGGGCCTCTTTTTTGTCGGGATTCTCGATAGTCTGCTGGAGCAGTCGGTACAGCTCGATCAGCAGCGTCAGCAGTTTGGGGCCGCGGCGGTGCCGCCCTTTGATGTGCCCTACATCCTGCTCCAAAATTTCTTGAGCATCATGGCGTCTCTCTCCATGGTGGTGCTGCCGATTTTGTCCATGGGCCTCTACTCGGAGGAGCGCAAGCGCGGCACTCTGGAGCTGCTGGCCACCTCGCCCCTGACCAACTGGGCGGTGGCTCTGGGCAAGCTGCTGGGGGTGCTGACGTTCTTTGTCACGCTGCTGGTCCCGGTGATGGTCTATGAGGCGATCGCCCTGAGCGCCACGGACCCTGCGGTTCCGATCACGATTTTGCTGATCAGCCACCTGGGCTTGGTCTTGCTGGCGGCGGGCATTTTGTCGCTGGGGATGTTTATTTCGTCTCTGACGGACAGCTCGATTATTGCGGCGGTTTTCACCTTTGCGCTGGTGCTGGTGCTGTGGGTGATCAACGAAGTGGGCAAAGGCGTGGGCGGCCCGGTGGGAGAGGCGATCGCCCATCTGTCGCTGCTCAAGCACTTCACCAACCTGGTCCAGGGCATTGTGGACACCAGCAGCCTGATTTTGTTTGGCAGCTATATTTTTCTGGGGCTGTTTCTGACAGCCCAATCCATTGAAGCGCTGCGCTTCCAACGGTCTTAGAGCAATCGATGTGACTATGAAAACCTTCCTGGCCAAGCAACGATATTGGCGATTTCTCGTGTGGTTCGGTCCGGGATTGGCGATCGCAGGGTTGACGGCGGGCGTAGTAGCAGGCGCCTGGGGTCCCATTCCCGTCGGCCTGATCGTGGCGGGCATCGTGATTTTGATCCTGTGGTTGGGCCTGAGCGGCGGCCTCTCTGGGGGCTTTTGGGGACGGCGATCGACCCAGGTCGGCACCAACGCCCTGGCCGCGACCCTGGCCATGATCACGATCCTCGGGCTGGTCAACTTCTTGGCCGCTCGCTACGTTTACCGGGTGGATCTGACCGAAAATCGCCTCTACACCCTGGCCCCCCAATCACGGCAAATCGTCCGCAATCTAGACCAGCCCGTCAAGGTGGTGATCTTTGATCAGGACGTCAATCCTCAGCTGCGGGAGGCCCTCGAAAACTACCGCCGCCAAAATCCGGCGGACTTTTCCTTTGAGTTTGTGGACCCCCAGGGACAGCCGGGCATCGCGCGGGAGTTTGGTCTGCGCGGCGTGGGAGAAATGTACCTGCAACGGGGCGATCGCCGCCAGCTGGTGCAAAACGTCCGCCAGGAGCCTTTCTCGGAAATCCGCCTGACTAGTGCCCTCGAGCAGATCGCCAGCGATCGCCAGGACACGGTCTACTTCCTTCAGGGCCATGGTGAGCCGCCCCTAGAGCAGTTTTCCCAGGGCGTGTCGTTCCTCAAAAGCAAAAACTTCACTGCGGCGCCCCTGAACCTGGCCGAGCGCCTCGCCTCGGGCGACAGCGACCCAGAAACGGTGCTCGAAGACGCCTCTGTGGTGATTATTGCCGGGTCTCAGCGCGCCTTTTTGCCCCCAGAGATTGAGGCCTTGCGGGCCTATCTCAATGGTGGCGGCAGCGTCCTGCTCCTGGCGGATCCCAACACCGATCCGGGCCTCACCGCCCTGCTTCAAGACTGGGGGGTCACCCTCGACCCGCGCACCGTGATCGACGGCTCGGGCGGCGGCGCGGCCATTGATCCCAGCGGTGGTCTCGTGGGCTACGGACCCACTGCGCCTCTGGTCACCCGCTACGGCGCCCACCCCATCACGCGCGACTTCGAGGGCGGCAACTCGTTTTATGTCCTCGCTCGCCCCATCGAGATCGCCGAGAAACCCGGCATTGAGGCGGTGCCCCTCTTGCTGACCGGGGACCAAAGCTGGGCCGAGAGCGACCTCAGCAACCGCCGCGTTAGCTTTGACCAAAACACCGATCTGCGGGGTCCCCTCACCCTGGGCGTGGCTCTGAGCAAGAGCCCCAGCGATGCGCAGGCCGAGGAAGCCGCAGCTTCGCCCTCCCCGAGTCCTTCCCCGAGTCCCTCGCCCAGTCCCTCGCCAGAGGCCTCCGAGAGCCCAGCGCCGGAGGCTAGCCCCAGCCCCTCGCCGGAGGCGTCGGAGAGCCCAGCGGCTGACGCGAGCCCGTCGCCCAGCGCGTCTCCTAGCCCGTCTCCCAGCCCCTCCCCGAGCCCATCGCCAGCGGCTGATCAGGCAGAGGCCCCCCGGGAGCCCCGCCTGGTCGTGATTGGCAACTCTCGCTTTGCCCTAGACGGCTTTTTTGACCAGCAGCTCAACGGCGACGTTTTCCTCAACTCGGTGGTCTGGCTGAGCGAGCGCGACAACCCCACGCTGTCGATCCGGCCCAAGGAAATGACCGATCGCCGGATTGTCCTTGTCCCGGCCCAGTCCCGAATGATTCGCTGGCTGGGATTGGTGATTTTGCCGCTGGCGGGATTTGCGATCGCGGCGGTGCTGTGGTGGCGACGTCGCTAGGGAACCCTAAAGGCCATGAAGTTTCAGCGCACAACGTTAATTTTGCTGCTGGTGGCGGTTGGACTGGGGGCGGGTGTTTACCTCTGGGAAAACCAGACGCCCCCGAGTTCACCGACGGCCAAAAATTCTGAAGAGGAGCCGCTGTTTCGCTTTAGCGAGGGTGACGTGCAGCGGCTAGAGGTTCGCCAGGATGAGGAAACCCTGGTGTTTGAGCGGCTGGCCAAAGCGGCGATCGTCTCGCCCACGCCCAGCCCCGCTGCCAGTCCACCGCCCAACTCCTACGAGACCACGGAGTGGCGCATGATTTCGCCCGAGGCCGGACTGGCGGATGACGCGGCGGTGGACTTTTTGGCCAATCTGCTGGCCACCAGTTCGCGCGATCGCACCCTGCGCATTGAGCCCGGAGACCTGGATGAATTCGGTCTGACGACGCCATCTGCTACGGTGGAAATCCAGCTCAAAAATCAAGAAACCCACCGCCTGGTTTTGGGAACCCAAAACTTTAACGGTGAGTTCCTCTATGCTCAGATCGATCCGCCCAAAGCCTCTGAGTCTGAGGTCGAGGTGGTCCTGATTCCCAAAAACTTTGAGAGTGCCGTGAACCGGGACCTGGCAGAATGGCAAGCGTCTCCTGATGCGTCTGCCCCCAGCCCCAGCCCGTCCCCGAGTCCGGCGGCCGCAGAGACGACCTCGCCGTCTCCCTCGAGTCCTCCCGACCCCGCTCCCCCCGAAACTCCTTAACCCTTCACCTGGCGTGTCTCCCATGACTGGTCCGACTGCGACGCTCCTGGTTTCCTGCCCTGATCAGCGGGGCCTGGTGGCCAAAATCGCGAATTTTATTTATTCCAACGGCGGCAATATTCTGCACGCTGACCACCATACCGATCTCGAGGCTGGCGTCTTTTTGACCCGCATTGAGTGGCAGCTGGAAGATTTTAATTTGCCGCGAGAGGTGATTTCGCCCGCGTTTCAGGCGATCGCCACGCCCCTGGGCGCTCACTGGCAGCTCCATTTTTCGGACACGGTGCCCCGCCTAGCCATCTGGGTGACGCGCCAGGATCACTGCCTGCTGGACCTGCTGTGGCGGCAGCGGGCGGGTGAGCTCAAGGCCGAGGTGCCCCTGATCATCAGCAACCACACCGACCTCCGGCCCGTTGCGGAGCAGTTTGGCATCGACTACCACCACATCCCCATCACCAAGGAGACCAAGGCCGAGCAGGAAGCGCGGGAACTGGCGCTGTTGCAGGAGTACAACATTGATCTGGTGGTGCTGGCCAAGTACATGCAGGTCCTGAGCTCGGACTTTGTGGCCAAGTTTTCCCAGGTGATCAATATTCACCACTCGTTCTTGCCGGCTTTTGCGGGGGCTAACCCCTACCACCGCGCCCACGAGCGCGGCGTGAAGATCATTGGGGCCACGGCGCACTACGTGACGGCGGACCTCGACGAAGGCCCGATCATCGAGCAGGACGTGGCCCGGGTGAGCCACCGCGACGCCGTGAGCGATCTGATTCGCAAGGGCAAGGACCTGGAGCGGGTGGTCTTGGCGCGGGCGGTGCGCCTCCACCTGCAAAACCGGGTGCTGGTCTACGGCAACCGGACGGTGGTCTTCGCCTAGGGACGCAGCCGCCGCAGCCACTCGAAGGCCGGACGGCGCAGGCCCTGGGGCAGATAAGACAGGGCAAGGCCAACCCGGGCTTTGGCAGGGGCAGCGCGGTGGCCTGCCTGGAGCAGCTCGCGGCCGGGGTGATTTTCGCCGGCTTCGATTAGGCGCAGGCCCAGCAAGAGCTGGCTTTCGGCGAGGCGCGATCGCCGGATTTGCTCCAGGGCTTCGGTTTCGAACTGGAAGTTGCGCAGGTACACAATTTTGTCGCGCAGGTAGGGAATGGCGCGGTGGAGGCCCTGCTGCTCTGGGTGGAAGCGGTACTCCATCAGGCGATCGCTCAGGTAGTAGCCTTGCTTGTGGGCGAGGGCCAGCCGCACGAGCAGGTCGTTGTCTTCGCAGTTTTGGATATTGGGCCGCATATAGCCCACCTCGAGCAGGGCCTGCCGCCGAAAGAGGGTGGCGCCGATCTGGAAGCTCTGGCGGACAAAGACGACCTCGAGCAGGTTGGCGACGGGGCCTTCGGGGAGCTCGGTGCGACCCCAGCGCTGGGAGTTTTGGTCGGTGGCTGCCGGGTCGCGCTGGCTGGCGGCGTCGATCACCCAGTGGTCGGTGCCAACGAAGTCGACGGTCGGGTGCGATCGCAAAATGGCGGTGGTGCGCTCCAAAAACTGCGGCGTCAGGCGATCGTCATCGTCAAACTTGATAAAAAATTCGCCCGTGGCTGCCTGAAACCCCGAAATCATGTTGTTGCTTTTGCCGATGTTCTGAGGATGGCGGAGGTAGCGAATCCGGGGATCTGTGTAGGTGGCCATGCGCTCTGGCGTGCCGTCGGTGGAGCCATCGTCACAGACGATGACCTCGAAGTCCTGATAGGTCTGGGCAAGCACGCTATCTAGGGCGATCGCCAAAAAGTCTTGGCGGTTGTAGGTGGGGATGCAAACGCTAACTGCTGGCACAGGGGCACCGCCTCTCAAACGCTGCGAATCTTTCCCTTAATAGCATGGCGCTTGGGGACATGGCGCTCTAGGATAGACACGGCGATTTCCCCAGGGCTGCGGGAAAGCCGGACCTTTTGTGGCCTCGCGATTTTTGGCTCTATGCGCATCTTGATGCTGTCAGCGACGTTTCCCTATCCGCCGACCCGCGGCGGTACCCAGGTGCGCACCTTCAACTTGCTGAAGTTTCTGCGCCAGCGCCACCGCATTACCCTCATGACCCAGCGATCGCCCGATGTCACCGACGCCGAAGTTGAGGAGCTGCGGGGGTGGGTGGATGAGCTGGCGATCTTTCCGCGGCCCGAGGCCCCCGGCGGCGGCCTCGGGGCCAAGGTGCAGCGCTGGGGCGAGTTTTTGGCGACGGGGACGCCCCCGAGCGTGAAGGCGCTGGCTTCGCCGGAGATTCAGGCGTGGGTGGACCGGGCGATCGCCTCGGGGGAGTACGGGGCGCTGACTTGTGAGCACTGCGTCAATGAGCTCTACGTGCGTCCGGAGTTTCGCCAGCGCCTGACCACGCTGGTGAACATTCACAGCTCGGTCTATGGCACCTGCCGCAATCAGTTGGCCACCGGAACCTCGGAGAATGTGTGGCGCGATCGCCTCAATCTGCCGCTGCTGAAACGCTACGAGCAGCGCTACAGCCAGAAATTTTCCCAGCTGGTGGTCACCACCCGCGACGACGCCCAGCAAATGCAGGTCTTTGCGCCCCAGACGCCCATCCACGTGATTCCCAACGGGGTGGACTTTGAGCAGTTTCCCTGGCGCAGCGCCGATCCGGGCGGTCACCGGGTGATTTTCGTCGGGGCCATGGACAATCTGCAAAACATCGACGCTGCGCGCTTTTTTGTCCTGGAGGTGCTGCCGCTGCTGCAACAGCGCTACCCGGCGGCCACGCTGCAAATTGTCGGTGCCCGGCCCACTCCCGAGGTGGTGGCCCTGGGCGATCGCCCGGGGGTGACGGTGACCGGACGGGTGCCTTCTATGGTGGAATATCTGCATCAAGCCACGGTGTGCGTGGTGCCCATGCGCACGGGGTTTGGCATCAAGAACAAGACGTTGGAGGCCATGGCGGCTGGCGTGCCGGTGGTGGCCAGCGATCGCGGCCTGGAGGGTCTAGCCGTCGACGGCGATGCTCCGCTGCGAGCCCTGCGCGCCAACCAAGTTTCGGAGTATCTAGAGGCCATTGGTCGCTTGTTTGACCAAGGCGACCTGCGGGCCGAGATGTCTCGCCACGCCCGCGCTTTGATCGAGACCGAGTACACCTGGGAAGAAGCAGGTCGCCGCTATGAGCAAGCCCTGCTGGCCCCGCCCCATCCTTGAGCCCCGCCCTGAGTTGCCATGAGTCGCCCTCTACCGCCTGCTCCGTCGCCCCCTGCCCGCTGGCAGTCTTGCCTCACCTGTAGCGTCCTGCTAGGCCTGCTGGTGGGAGCCGGAGGCCTGATGATTGGTGCGACATGGGTGGGCCTACAGCTCATGGTCAACCCCAATGCCCTCGCCTGGGTCAATCGCTACCTGCCGGAGTGGACCCAGATTCCCATCGAGGAGACGACGCCTCCCCAGAGCCTGAGCGAGATCCAGGCGGCGATCGCCCAAAGCGGCTACAGGGCCGGGGCGGCCATTCCCCTGGTGGAAGCGGGGGCCAGTCCCGACGGCCCGACGGATATGTTGATTCCGGTGCTCGAGCGCCTAGACCCCTGCGAGGCCAGCACCTGCGATCGCATTGTGGAGCTGCAGCACTACCAGCCCGCCCAGGGGCGATCGCCGGTGGCTCTGTTTCACCTGATTCAGCGGGTTTCCATCACCGGCATGGAGCAGTCGGCCATCGTGGCTCCCCTGGCGCGGGCGGGGCTGGACGTGGCGGGCTCCTCGCGATCGCTCCCCTTCAGCCAGCTAGAGCTCTTTCGCGGCGGCCCGACCCCCGGCGTGTGGCTGACCCTCTACGGCACCTGGTCCCAGGGCGACCAGAGCGTTCGCTACGGCCAGATTGTCCGCTTCAATCCGCGCCAGGGCTATCTCCGAGCCTTGGCCCCTTGGGTCAGCCCCACCAACGAGCTGCCCACCTGGCAAGAAATCACGGCGGGCGGCGCGCCGGAGCTGGTAATTAATCAAAGCGTGGGCCTGGAGCCAGCCTTCCAGGTGTACCAGGTGCAGCCCATTCCCTTTACGCCGGACCCGGTGGACTTGGTGGCCCTGACCCTTTCGCCGTCCGCGATCGCCGATCCCACCTTCGAAAATGCCCTGACCCTGGCCCGCAGCGGCCTGTGGAGCCCTGCCCAGGCCTCCCTCGATCGCCTGCGCAACAATCAAGCACTCTGGACCCCCGGCGCTGAGGCACAGTACGACCTGATCCGCCTGCACGCCGGGGTCACCCAGGCCCAAGCCAACCAGGCCTGGGCCAGCCCCAGCCAGCAAATCCTGGCCCAGCTGATCGACGGCCGCTGGGAAGCCGCCCTCAAAACCCTAGAAAGCACCCAGCCCCACCGCACCGAGATCGTCAGCCTGCTCAAGAGCGATCGCGGTCGTCTGGAAAATCGGCTCGACAGCGCCCTGCGGGTCTATCCCGGCAACACCAAGCTCCTGGTCTGGGGGACGCTCCTGCGGGGCAGCAAAACCAATGCAGCCGACGGCTTGGCCTGGCTCAACAAACAGCTCAAGGTCTCAGCCGACGCCCGCTCCCAGGCGGTGGCGATGCTGCGCCTGACCGACGCGGCGATCCTGGCCACCGAGCCCGGAGCGAGCCACTTTAGCCAAATCATTGGCAGTGCTGAGGCCCTACCGGGCATCACGCCCAGCGCCTGGCTGCGGCCCGACGGCGAAGCGCTCGAGCTGCCCGCGGGCCAGCGCTGGTACCAGATCGAGGTCACGCGCTTTCACGATGGCCGGGACTGGCAGCGATCGCCTTTTGCCAGTCTCGGCGCGCCCACCCAGCCCGCTGCCCGCCTCTGGAAGCGCCTCGGCCTCGACACCGATAACCAAATCCAGCTCTTGCAGTGGACGCCAGACGGCCAGCAGCAGAGTGTGATCACGGTGGTCAAGGCCCTGCGTACCACGGGCGATCGCCTGTGGCTCCTGGCCGCTGGGGAGCCCAGCCTGTCACAAGATAACGGGCGATCGCCCCGGGCCTTTGCCCTCAGCGCCACCGCCCTCCAGTGGCTTGCCCCCAGTGCCACCAGCTTGATCGGCTACGCGCAGCAGCAGCCCGAGGCCGCCACGCCCCTAGTCAGCAACCTCTGGCAAGTCCTGCGTCAGGCGGGCTACCTCACCGAGGTGCAGGCTCCCCGCCCGGAAGACTTGCCTTTGGCGATCCAGGAGCTGCCCATTCAGCAGATCGACCTGACCGCGGACGGCAAGCCCGAGCTGCTGGTCACCCTCTACGCCGACAGCCTCGCCCAGCTCCAGCCCGCCAAACCCCGGCCCAAGGGCGCATTCCAGAGTCTGCTGTTTGATGCCAGCGGCAAGCTGCTCTACAGCGAACTGGGCCAGCCCAGCCAAACCCTCTTGGCGATCGCCACCCTCTCCAGCGGCGAACCGGCCATCTTGCTCAGCGACGCCAACACCTACCGCCTCCAGCAGTGGTCTCCCCAGCGCCAAGCCTTCGAGAGCACTCCCTGAGCCAAAGGATTCCCGAGGGGGACGCAAGACGATAGAGTCGAAAGGCGGACTTCTGGCAGTGCCTTGGACCTGACCCAGGCTCCGAGCGGCGCTTCCTAAGCCCTGGCCCCGTCTGCACTAATGCGTTTGGCTCTCGGATTTAGCATGCGACTTTCTTGGCTCTCTTCCAATCCTGTTTTTCGCCCTTTGTGCCCCCAAGCTTGGCAGCAGAAGCTGTGTCGGGGACTGGCGATCGCCGTCTTGTGCCTAGGACTGCTACTGGGCCAGTCCAGCCCGGCCCACGCCAGCCTCAACGACGACAGCTTCGACGGCAACATTTTCGCGCTGTACGCCGGTAATGGCTCCCTGGTGCCCCCGCGCGTCACCCTCGCCGACTCCCTCAAGCGCCAGCGACCGGCCATTCTCTTCTTCTACCTGGATGACAGCCGCGACAGCAAACAGTATGCCTCTGTGGTGTCCCAGCTCCAGGCGTTCTATGGGCGGGCCGCAGACTTTTTGCCCCTCAGCATCGACACTCTGCCCCTCGAAGGCAGCCCCGATCTCAAAGATCCCGCCCACTACTACAAGGGATTTGTGCCCCAGACCGTCATCATCGACCAAAGCGGCAAGGTTGTGTTTGACCAGTCCGGCGTCTTGGCCTTGGAATCTGTGGACGATGTGCTGCGAAAAGTCTTTGATCTGCTGCCGCGATCGGAGTCCGTGGAGCTAAAGCGCCGTCCCCTGAACGAAATCAACATCGAAATCACCTCTGAGCCGCAATAGTCAATCTGGGATCGCCCTGTTGCCTCGGCTGCGGGAATCGGCCTTCGGGCCGGTTCTCAGGTTAAAAAATGTTAATTTTATGAAGTCCAGCGACTGAACGATTTCGATTCATCATGCGCGTACTTCAGCGTCTTCTGGGATTTGTAATTGCCCTTGTGATCACCGTTATGGCGCTGCCGCAGCCCGCTCAGGCCGCGAGTTCTGCCGCGATCCGCGCCTACGACGACGTAGAAGCCACGACCCGAGATTATGCAGGCCAGAGCTTGCTCCAGGCAGAGTTTAGCAATGCCAATCTGAAAAATGCGGACTTTAGCGGTGCGGATCTGCGGGGTGCGGTCTTCAACGGCTCGACCCTGGTCCACGCCAATCTGCGGGGTGTGGACTTTAGCGACGGGATTGCCTACATCAGCGACTTTTCGGACGCCAATCTGAGCGATGCGGTGCTGAGCTCGGCCATGCTGCTCAAGTCCCGATTCACCGGGGCCGACGTCACGGGGGCTGACTTTACCGATGCCGTGCTCGATCGGGCGCAAGTGCTGCAGCTTTGCAAAACCGCTAGCGGGGTGAACTCGATCACGGGCGCGGATACCCGAGAATCTCTGGGCTGTCCCTAGGGCGATCGCCTTGCGATTGGTCTCAACATCTTCATGTATTTTTCCCATTTGATCATAAAAAAGGCCAGGATCTCCTGGCCTTTTTTATGGCTGATTTCTCTTAGCGAGAAAGGGCGATTTCAGCGATTTTCAGCCAGGGTTGAAAACTGATTATTAGAGAATAAATCGCCGTTCTAGCAGGTAATCTTCGCGCAAATTCTGAAGCTGACTGTGAGGAAACGTTGAGAGCTCAGACTGGGAAAAATCTTCGCTCATCTGGGCAGGGCTAGGCGCGTATCGGACCCGAAAAAGGGGCCTCGGGCTGAAGAAAGCCCGCCAACTCAAGGGGCTAAACGACAAAATTGTCATGATCTTTGTCTCCGGGTAGAAGCACCAGCAGCAGGACGGGCATCGGCAGTGATGCAGCGGTTGGAAGAGCGCTGGCTAAACGTACTACAAAAATACTACAAGTCTGTCGACTGAATTCCGCAAAGCGGCGCTGAGACCCTCCCGCCGTGCTAAAAATCTTGCTGCGGAAGCTTTTGGAGCGTTTGCTCAGGCGATCGCCCTCTACTTTGAGGGTACTAGTTCCCGCGATTGCCGATCTCCGCAAACCTACGGAGCGATCGCGGTTTTAGCCTTTCAGGCAACACAAAAGCAAGCATTTTCACGCATTTTACGATTCATTTTTTAACCTGCTTTTAAGGTTTTCATTAACATAAATAAGTAGATATACTTTGTGCTCGGACCGCATTTATCAAGAAAATTTAAAGACAAGATAAAAGCTCTGTGAAGGCTCAGTCTTACTTACGTATTTATCCAGAGACTTCCCTTATCTTGATTTGTGAGGTTGCCTTCTTCACACTTTCTGTGATTACCATGCGGGTCAATTCCAGAGCTTCTCTTGGGTCCGAGGTCCATCATTTGAAAGCGCAAGTTCCTGTTATGGGGACTTCGATTGACCAAGAGTCTAGTCATTTTCAAAGTTCGAATTTTAATCAAATCAATCCCCTCGAAGTTGCTCGTTGTTTTACGCAATTGGCAACGCAAGATCTCTTTTCAAAAGCCCATCCTTTGCAATCGAATCAACAGCATTTCCAGGCAGCAGTGCAGTGGCTCAAACGTGCCCAAGATGCCACTCCTGATGATGGCGTGAGCTGGGGATATTCGCTCAAGGGGGGATGGCGATCGTCCTATCGTGAAACCTCGGGCTATATTGCCATCACGCTGTTTGACGTGGCGGCCCGCCTGGGCGATCGCGATGCCTATGAGCGGGCTGTGCGCATTGCGCGGTGGCTGTGCGATCGCCAAAATGACGACGGCTCGATCGCCAATCCAGCGTTTGGGACGTCGGGCATCGTGTTTGACACGGGCCAAGTGCTGGGGGGCCTTGTGCGGGCCTACCAGGAGACCCAGGACCCGGCAATCTTGCAGGCGGCGCTCAAGGCGGGAGACTGGCTGGCAGCGGTCGCCGATCGCGAAGGCCGCTGGACGCGCCATACCCACGGCGGGATCCCTCACGTGTACAACGCCCGCGTCGCCTGGTTCTTGGCTCAGCTCAATGCGATCGCCCCCAGCCCAGAGCGCGATCGCGTGGCCCGCGCCAATCTAGACTGGGCCGTTGCCTGTCAGCGCCCCAATGGCTGGTTTGAGCAGTGCGCCTTTACGGCGGGGGCTGCGCCTTTCACCCACACCATTGCCTACGTGATTCGCGGCTTGCTGGAGGCGGGCTTGCTGCTGCAAGAATCTCGCTATCTAGAGAGCGCGACGCGAGGCGCTGAGGCTCTGCTGCCGCACCTGCGCAGCGATGGCTTTATGCCTGCCCAGATCGACGTGGACGGCTCGCCCGTCAACACGTACTGCTGTTTGACCGGCAACTGCCAGATCGCCATTATTTGGCTGAAGCTGTTCCAGCAAACGGGCCAAGCCCACTACCGAGCGGCGGCTGAGCAGGCCCTGCGGTATGTGATGGCGCACCAAGATCTGACGACGCCCAATGCCAATATTCACGGGGCGATCAAAGGCTCTCAGCCGATTTGGGGCAAGTATGCGCCCTTTGGCTATCCCAACTGGGCAACCAAGTTTTTCATTGATGGGCTGCTGCTCTGGGCGGCCTGCGATCCGGAGGCTTTCCGGGTGGCAGACGAGGTCCTGGTTTAGAAAGGCCTTGGGGATCGCTCAGCGGCGCTGGGCGATCGCCCGCTGCTTGGATCGGTTCATCAAGACTCCCTGAACGCTCTCGGTTGCGGTTTCTCTTCGCCCAACCGATCCAATGACTCCCTGTGCCCGGTGCGTCATTGAGATTCTGATTTTTGATTTTTGACGCTGATGGTTTGGCGCTCCTGGTCCTGGGAAGCGTGACCCATCCCCATGAGTTGGTTGCGTGGCTGAGACGCTGCGATCGCCTTTGAGGGCGATCGCCTAGCCTGCCACATCCAGTTTGAGCATTTCGACAATTCGTACTTTTGCAGGTGACCTGGCGGTGAGCTCTGCATCGCTGATGCAAGCGCAGGCTGGGCTTGCCTCGGAATTCTATTGGCTTTTTGGGCCTAGGCAGGGGCCAAAACCGCGCAAGAGCGCTCTTCCCTGGCCGCGGGCTACGGACCGTTCATCCGTTTACACCATTTTTTGAGGGCTTTGGATATGAAGCGGGTTCCTATTCTTAACGGCCAGTTCGACGCGGTGACCTTTGGCGAGACCCTGGAATGGATCAAGCAGGTCATTCACAGGGGCGATCGCGGCTATATCTCCACGGTGAATGTCGCCATTTTGATGATGATGCGCTCCAATGAGCTGTTGCAGCGCATCGTTGAGCAGTCTGGCCTCATCGTGGCGGATGGTCAGCCCCTGGTGTGGGCGTCTCGCTGGCTGTCGCAGCCGCTGCCCGAGCGGGTGACGGGAGTGGACCTGGTAGAGGCGATCGCCGCCACCGCCGCCGCAGAAGGTTTTGGCATCTACCTGATGGGCGCCGAAAAAGCCACGATCGAGAAGGTCAGCAACCTGCTGAAAACGCGCTATCCCAATCTCCGGCTGTGCGGCTTCGATGACGGATACTTCGGTCCCGAGAAAGCGGGCGATCGCGCGCGAGCCATCCGAGAAAGCGGCGCCCAGATCCTCCTCGTCGGCATGGGTGTCCCCCGCCAAGAGGTCTTTTTGGCGGAGCAGTGGGCCTCCCTGGGCGTCAATGTTGCCCTGGGCGTCGGCGGCAGCTTCGAAGTACTCGCTGGCCACAAAACCCGCGCGCCCCGATGGATGCAGCAGTCCGGCCTAGAGTGGCTCTACCGTCTCCTCCAAGAACCCCGCCGCCTCATGGGCCGCTACCTCAGCACCAACTCAGCCTTTATCTACTACCTGCTCCAAGAACTGGTGCGCACCAAGTGGCTCAGCCTCACCCTGCGCACCACCCCCAAAGCAAGCTAACTTTCACCGATTCCTTACACCATCCCTCTTTCCTCATCCGAGCTTCTCGCACCGGATGAGGATTTTTTTGCTAAACCAATCTCACGGTGAGTCTGGAAACAAGAACTTTCCTAACAAACTACACTAGTGAAAAACTGCTCAACCTCAACAAAGAACTCTTTTGGCCTAAGAGAGCTTTGTAAAAGATTGATAAGACTTACATTTCTTAGATTTTCAAAACCGTAGATTCTGGAGTTTAGAAGCTTATGATTCCAGTCAATCAAGCCCAAGAAAAGTTACAGGAGTTAATTGATTCTGTCCGTCAATCGCACCAGCCGATCGTCATCACAGGATCAAGTGGCAACGCAGTCCTAGTTTCTGAAGCTGATTGGGCTTCTGTTCAGGAAACACTTTATCTTCTCTCTATCCCAGGAATGCGTGAGTCTATTCGCGAAGGACTAGAAACTCCTGTAGAAGAGTGCAGCCAGGAGCTAGACTGGTGACCTGGAAACTTGTCTATACAAAACAGGCACAGAGAGACGCCAAAAAATTAGCTTCGAGCAGCTTGAAAGAGAAAACGCAGAGTTTACTCAAAATTTTGGAAATTAATCCGTTTCAAAATCCGCCACCTTATGAAAAGCTCATAGGTGATTTAAATGGAGCATACTCCAGAAGAATTAACCTGCAACATCGACTAGTCTATGAAGTTCTTGAAGCAGAGGAGATTGTCAAAATCTTACGAATGTGGACGCACTACGAGTAAGAAATTGCGCTTAGTAAGTGAAGCCTTTTAACTTACTCGCAGGCGGGATGCCTGATGCCTTGGGGGCAGAGGTAGGCGAGCTGGTCCTCGGAGAGGTTGCGGGCCTGGGTGAAGTTGACGCCTTGGAGGCCGGGGGCACTTTCGGCGGTGGGTCGCTGGATGAACTCGCTGGAGCTCAGCGATCGCGCCTGAAAGAACGTCGCGCCCGCAAAATCAGCGCCCTGGAGATTGGCGCCGCGCAGATCCGCGCCCGCCAGATTGGCAAAGCGAAAGCTCGCGTCCTGGAGCTGGGCATCGCGCAGGTCGGCCTGGGAGAGGTTGCTGCGGCTCAGGTCGCTTTGGCGGAGGTTGGCGCGCTGGAGCGTGGCCTGGGAGAGATTGGCGGCGCGCCAGTCCGACTGAACCAGATCGGCCCCGGTCAGCTGGGCCGCAACGGCGATCGCCGCGCCCAGATTGGCCTCGCGGAGCGTGGCTTGGGAGAGATTGGCGCTGCCTAGGGCGGCCCCAGTCAGGCTGGCGCTCGTCAGGTCAGCGCGCTGGAGGTCAGCGCCGATCAGCTGGGCGCTGCTGAGGTTGGCGTGGGCGAGGCTGGCATCCCCAAGCTGGGCCTTGGTTAGCAGCGCCCGCAGGAGGTTGGTGCGCTGGAGCTGGCCATAGCGCAGGTCAGCCCCAGAGAAGTCGACTTCCTTGAGCTCGGCGCCATTAAACACGGCGATCGCGTCGTCGAAGGTGCCCGCGCGCCCATCGCCGCCCAGGCCATAGAAGCGACTGCCGCGAAATTCAGCGCCCGCCAGCTTGGCGTTTTGAAAACTGAGGCCCGCTAGATCAATTTGGTTTAGAACCAGCGTAAAAGGGGCCGGAGTGCCGGATTCGGCTAGATTCACGCGGCTGAGGTCTCCCTCGCGGAGCTGACCGCTCTCGAGGGTGAGGAGCTTGGCGATCGCCCGCTGGGTGGCCTGCTGGCGCAGGGCGATCGCCCGCACGCGATCGCCATCGGCGCGATTGAGCGCTGCCAAGTCATTTTGGTTGGACTGGTTGAGTCGGCGCAGGTAGGGGAGCGATCGCCCGCCCGTGCTCACCAGGGCCTGCTGGATTGCTTCGATCAGAACCGGCTCTTCCTCCTGGCTCAGCAAATCCGCCAAAACCTGCACCGCGTCCGGATTATCCAGGGTTCCCAAGGCCAAAATGGCTCCTCGCTGCGCCTCCAGGCTGGTGGGCGTCGTGGCCTGATTCACCAGCTGCAAAAACTTTTCGTCGTAGCGCTGGCGATCGGCCCGCCAGTTCGCCTGCCCCTGGATGTAAACCTGGGTGCCAACAAAGGTGCCCAAGACCGCGGCGCTTGCCGAGAGAGCCACCAACAGCAGCGTCAGGCCGGGATGGCGACGCATCCACCACCACAGCCCGCTGGCTTCCGGAGGCTGCTCCGGCGAAAACACCACCGACGCGACGATCGCGCCTTCGGGGTCCCACACTTCGGCATTGCGCCACTCTTCATCGGTCGATCGCGCGGCTGGTGTCGGCGCAGACCCGCCCGCCAGACCCGCCCCGTTGACCACGTAGGTGCCCGCCAGTCGGTCGTGGAGGGCGCGGCGCTGGCGATGGAACCGGGCGCTGAAGCTTTCGCTCAGGACGGCGATCGCGGCTAGGCCGGTTAGCCAGCCCAAGCTCGGAAAGGCCCAGCTATAGCGCCACAAAAAGTAGGCCAGCCCCAGGGGCAGGCTCCAGCGACTGATCCCTTCGCGGATTAGGGCGCGGCCCAGGCCGGGCGGCTCGCTCAGGCGATTCACCACCCGCACATTGAGCCAGGATTTTGGGAGGGTTTGGCCGGTCTTGGCGAGTCGCCAGAGCTGCCAGGTGGCGATCGCCGCTGGCATCACGAGGGCCGCAGACCACAGCAGATTCGTCGCGGGAGGCACCACCTGAGGGCGATCGTGGCGCGGCAGGGCCAGGGTCTGGGCGATCGCCTGATCCGCCTGGGCCACCGGAGCCAGCAGCGGCGCTGACCCCGCGCCTGATTGCACCATCGCTTGGCGGCCCAGCTCGTAGGGAATCCAGCCGCTAGCGACCAATAAAGACACTTCCAGCGCCCACGCACCGCAGCGTCGCAAGATCAGCGGCATCCGCCGCAAGCGTCCCCGTTGGGGGCTCAGGGATGAAGCTCGACGACCAACGGTGGGACCCGACATGCTGGACGTTCCTGTCTAGCGAGAAGAGTTGGAATCAGAAGCCACGAATACGCGGTACAGCACGTATACCACGAGGCTCAAAAATGCTAACCCAATCAGCGCTGTCAGAAGCTGAAAAAATAACCGCAAAACGGACAAACCGACAAAAGCCGCGCCCACGCCTACGGCAATCTTGCCCACGGTGGGCAGGCCGTCAAACCAGTTCAGCACTTGGTCAAGCAAGTTGCGATCGCCCTGGCCCGAGACCTCCCCCGCAGCTTGATGGGCAACCGGCGGCTCTGCCGAAGTGAGGCGAGGCTGGACCGGCTTGGCCTCCACTTCCACTTCTAGCTCGCGCAGGCGTTGCTCGAGATCATCGTTGGAGTAGCTCATGATTGGCATCCATTCAGAGGGCATCGATGCTGCGATTTTAGCGAATCGGAGCACCGGGCGAAGGTCGAAAAAGCCGTCCTTAACCGCCCTCGGTTGGCAGCAAAGCGCGATCGCCCCTCCCCATCACAAAACGTAGCGGCCAAGCGGCAGTGAAAGCTGCCCAGAAATCGCTAGACTGCATCCTATAGAGGAGTCCTGCCAGCGGCGGTCCAAGCCGCTCTGGGATTCCTGATGTAGGTAGTTGTGGCCCTAGACCCATGTCGAACTCTGTTGCCCTCAGCGATCGCTACAGCGAGCTGATCGACGAAATTGTCCAGACCACCCTCAAGGGCAAAATCCGCTCCAAAGAGCAGGTCTATCGTCTGCTCGTCCAGAATGTTGCGCCCGGTACTGGAGAAATTTTTGAGCGCTGTCTGGGCGACCAGCTCGTGGCCACCCAGCGCCAGGTGGAAACCCAGACCGACGAGTTCAAGCTGGCCAAAGCGACGCGGATCCAGCGGGCGCTGCAAACCATTCAGGGAGAATGGGAGCGCTGGCAGGTCGATCACCAGGCCACCACGGCGATCGCCGCTACCGCAGACGCCCTGATCCAGGCGGCCCCGAGCGATCGCCTGAGCATTCTCCTGCGGGCCATGGACCCCAACCGTCAGCCGCCCCTGACCTTGGCCCAGATCCAGTCCCTCGCCAAGATCCTGGAAACGCGCGCCGCCACCCTCGACCACGGCGCTGAAGAAATCCGCGCGATCGCCCGGGGACTGGTGCAGGGCCTGGTCGACTGGCAGCGCCTCGAAAACCATCTGGTGAGCTGGATTTATGACCAGGGCCAGGGACACATCGGCTTTGGCGGGGTACCGGGGCAGTCGGGGCCTTGGGCGCTGTGGGCGCAGCAGGTGGGCCGCGATCGCCCCCAGTCCCTCTTGCAGTCCCTGGCCTTTGATCAGAGCGCCACCGAATGGGCCGCCCACCAGCGCGACTGGACCCTCGAAGATATGGTGGCGCTGGCCATCGTTTTGCAGTGCCTCCAGCAGGGGCTAGTAGCCTGGTTCGACAAGCTGGTCTACGACTCCAAGGTGGGCTCCAAGCTGTCGATCAGCACCTTTTTGACCTTTGCTGTCATCTGGTCTCAGATGGCCAATGGTTTTGGCCAATCTTCTTTCCTCAGCAGCGGCTTTCGCGCTCTGCTGGTGGATGGCTGCTTCCAGGTCACCCTCCAGGTCCTGCGGGCCTTTTCCCAGCGCGACTATTTCCCGCTCTACGGCAGCCTCTACGCCTCTTTTGCGGGCAAGTACATGCGCGAGGCCCTTCACTACCTCGACGAGCCCCTCAGCCGTGTGGAGGGCACCCAAGAAAAAGCCCGAATTCTCACCCTGCTGGGCAACTCGGCCCGCGCCCAGGGCCATGCAGACCGAGCGATCGCCCTTTATGAGCAGGCCCTGGAGATTGCCCGAGCGGCGGGCGATCGCCCCTGCGAAATCGCCGACCTCAACCACCTCAGCCGCACCTACGTCAGCCAAAAGTCCTACGGCGAGGCCATTCGCTACAGTCAGCAGGCGCTGATCTTGAGCCGTCAGGCGGGCGATCGCCCCGGCGAAGCCAACGCCCTGGCCAACTTTGGCTACAGCGAGGTGCTCCAGGCCCGCCAGGATCTCGGCAGCGAGGCCGATCGCTACGAAATGGCCATGGACTATCTCCAGCAGGGCCTCAAGCTGGCGGAGCGGCTGGGCGATCGCCAGAGTCAGGCCCTGTGCCTCACGAGTCTGGGTCTTACCCAACTGGTCCTAGAGCAGCCCCAAGGGGCGATCGCCTACCTTGAGGGCGGCATTCAGGCGGCCCAGTTTAGCGGCGATCTGTACCTCCAGGCCCTTAACCTCAGCCACCTCGCAGACGCCTACTACCGCCTCCAAAGCTACGGCCTCGCCCTGCGCTACGGCAGCCTCGGCATGTACCTCCTGGCACAGATCGCCTCCCAGGAGTGGCGGCAGTCGGCGGCCCTGCTGACGGTCCTCCGGGGCCAAGTCGGCCCGGAGGGGTTCGAGAATCTGCGCACCGAGCAGCGATCGGCGATCGCGGCCCTGATCGGCGTCGATGGCTACGACCATATCCCCACCCTTTTGGCGGAGTATCAGGCGTCCCTGGATTCGTGAGCCCTCTTCCAGCGGAGCCCGTTTCGCCCGCCAGCGATCGCTACGAGAGGGCGCTACTCAGCGCCCTGGGCTGCCCGGAGCCCCAGACATCCCCCGGCGGCTGGGCCTACCAAATGCTCTTTGTGCCGACCTTCGAGCGGTGCAGCGCCGCCACGCTGATCCAGACGCCGAGCGGGGTAGAGTGCTACTTTTCGCTGCTGCTGGGGCGCACCGATGACCTATTCGAGGCCGCCTACCGCGCCCCCGAGACCCTCAGCGATCTGCTGGCGCAGCCGCGATCGCGCCTCTGCGAAGTCGCCCTCGTCCCTGCCGAAAGCGCGATCGCCCTCTGCCAAACGCTCCAGCAGATCGACCCCAGCCGCTTGACTTCGGTCAACAACGGCGGCCGAGACGGCCTCCTAGTGCGATCGCGCTGGTCCAGCCAAGGGCGATCGCGCACCCTCTGGATGCTCCAGCCCACCGCCACCGACAATCCTAAGCACACCCAGTGGATCCGCAGCACCCTCGCCATTCTGCATCAGTGCTTCCCGGACCCGCCCCTCCAGGCCTACCTCCAGGGCCTCGCCTAGCTCAGGCCGCCTGACCCTCAGCCCGGCTTGCGAAACAGCATGTAAGTCCCCACATCTGCTCGAGGATAGGTCGGCTCGATGCGGCGCGGCTGGGTCGCGAGCAGCTCGCACGCCCCAAAAAGCTGCTGATAAACCGTCACCGGCCTGCCAATTGTGCACATTCCTGCCGGATCCTCTAGGTCCCCGTCCCGCAACTGCGGATCGCTCTCTTCACAGATCAGCAAATGACCGCCCGGCTTCAGGATGCGCAGAATTTCCTGGGAAGTTGCCTGCACCACGGGGTCGATCAGGTGCTGCAAAACCGTGAACGTGAGCACCAAATCAAGGCTTTCTGTGGCCACTGGCAACTGGGTGAGGGCGGCCACATTGATAAACGTGATTTCTGGCAGCAAACGAGTGGCTTCCTCAACAAAATGCCGCTCGCGCTCGAGGCCGGTCACCTGCTCTGCAAACTCGGTCAGCACAACGGTCATCCGTCCATAGCCCGCCCCGACCTCACAGGCACTCTGAAGGCGCTCTGCACCCGTCACCCGCCTCAAAAGAGCCCGCACGTCAGCGTGTTCGCGATAGGTTCGGGCCGCAAACGCCGCATCCCGCACATCAACGACATGCTGCTGCTGCCAAAGAACATGATTAGAAGAAATCATTTTTAAGAGTTTTTGATAAAGGGAAGTCTGGAAAATTAGAGCCTCAGAAATCTGCTTTTTCTCAGGATTTTCTAGTGCTCAGAATTTTCCAGAGACTTCGCCTATTGTGCAGCAAGCAAGTTGTCTTTTAAAAGGTTCTCTTTTGGCAGACCGAAAAGCGAATGAATGAGCCTCAGGCGTCAAAGCAAAGATGCCAGACAGGCTGCCGAGCGAAAGGCGATCGCCCTGGCGTTTCTCTTGCCCGTCGAGCGTGATTGGGCGGGCTCTACTGGGCCGCTCCGGCTCCGCGACGCTTTTGGGCTTCCTGGAGGGCGACTTCGCTGTACTGCTGATATAGCTGAATCCGGTCTTGGGCCGTGGCGTAGCGTCCGTCTGCTGCCGGGATTTGCTTCATCAGGTCCGAGGCCTGCTGCCAGCGCGTCGCGATTTCGAGCCACTCCGCTGGGGTGTCGGCGCTCTGGCCGAGGCGGGCGTTGGCTTCGGCAATGCGGACCGCCGCCGCGAAAGGATCCCCTGCGCCCGCCGGGGGAGCCGCTGGCGTGGGGGATGCCGCTGGCGTGGGCGAGGCCGGCGCCGGTGAAGGACTCGCGGGCGAGGCGGCGGGGCTGGCGGGAGGCGCAGCAGGGGGCGCGTCGGCGATGACGGCTTCGCGGCGCTGGGTCAGCTGCCACAGCAAGAGCAAGAGAGCCAGACCAATCCCGCCCACCAAGATGCCTCGCCAAAACTGGTTGCGCTCGCGGATGGGGCGCAGGGGCGAAGGTTTGGGCAAGGGAGGGCGATCGCCGTCGTCCTTGCGCGCTTTCAGGTCTTCGGCCAGGCTCTTGAGAGGGTTAGGGCGGGCCAGGGTAATGGTCTCGGACCACAGGAGCTGGCTTTCTGGATCGCGGTTGATGTCATCGAGCCACAGCAGCTGCTGTTCGCGGACGATGCGGCTGTTGATTTTGACGCGGCGAATATTGCGGGGGGCGATCGCCTCTAGGAGGTGCTGGATTCGATTGACCAGCGCTTCTTTTTCGAGCTGCTCGAGGGTGGGCGCTTCGCACAGGAGCTGCAAGATGCCGTCTTCGAAAATGGCCCGCGTCCTCACGCCGGAGTCCGCGAGCTTCTCATTCAGAATTTGAATGATGGCGGAAACGCTGCCGCGTCGGGCTTGCTTGGCAATATCGTTGACTGAGTTCACCATTGCTAATTTGGCATCCTGTGAATGGTCTGCACCCCAATCGTTTGGTGACCAGCACACGGGGGCAAGGGATCACTTTGAATTTTACTGGCGATCGCGCCGCCTCAGTTTGCTCCTCCGTGGCAGACGCTGGCCGCAGGCTGGGCCTCAGGTTGCCCGCAGGTGCTGGGAGTCGTTGAAGCGCACAATCCGCCACAGCTCGGAATTATATCGATTTTGGGCGCTGGCGGTGGCCCAGCGATCGCCATCGACTGAGAACTCAAACAGCGCCGTCGCCCCCACCTCAAAGCCCCAGGTGCGATCGCTCCCCAGCAGCGCCGCCACCAGGTGCAGCAGCAGCCCGCCGTGGGTCACCAGCCAAATGCGATCGTCGTTGTGGTGGCGACGAAGCAAGTCTTCGACGAAGCGCTGGGCGCGATCGCGCACGGTCTGGGGCGCCTCCGCCTCAGGCACTGGCAGCCACTCCAGGGACGCCTCAAGCTGAGCGCACAGCTCACCGTGGCGCGCCTGGGCCTCCGCCCAGGTCAGCCCTGACAAAATGCCGTTGTCGATTTCCTGGAGGGCCTCGGCGATCGCGGGCTGCACCCCATCCGCTACCCCGACCTGCGCCAAAATCAGGCGGGCCGTTTCCCGAGCGCGCAGGAGGGGGCTAGTGTAAACGTGGCTGGGCCGCTGGCCTTCTTGGCGCAGGCGATCGCCCAGCCGCTGCGCTTGGGCGACGCCTTCGGCGGACAGCTCATAGTCCACCCGTCCCTGGAGCCGTTTTTCCACATTGCCGGTGGACTGGGCATGGCGAATCAGCAAAATTTTCACGGCAACCCTCCTCGCTGCTGCTACTCACGCTTTGATGGCTGGCCAGAAGCCTGCGATCGATGCCTTTGATTGTGATCGAGAACCCGCTCTGCTGACCTCCGTAGGGCGATCGCCCGGTCTCCCGCCCGCGAACTCCTCAGCTCTAGCGCTGCGCAGGGGAAGCACAATGGCAAAATAGGAGAAATGACCTCACTTTGAGCGCACAAGTACTCATGCTGTTAAAGTCTACGACGCGTCATATCCGCATCTTCACGGCTGAAGTCCAAGGCAAGGAACTGATTCCCAGCAATAACGTACTGACGCTGGACGTTGACCCAGACAACGAATTTCTCTGGAGCGAAGATGCGCTTCAGAAGGTCTACCGACTCTTTGATGATTTGGTCGAGTCCTACAGCGGCCAAGAGCTGACCGAGTACAATCTGCGCCGGATCGGCTCGGATATGGAGCACTTTGTGCGCACGCTGCTCCAAAACAGCGAAATCAGCTACAACAACCAAAGCCGCGTGCTCAACTACAGCATGGGCCTGCCCCAGGTGGCTGCCGAGACCGACAGCTAGGAGGCTTTGCGCTCTTGGCGCTGCCGTTCTAGAAAGTCTTTGAGAGCCGCTTGGCGATTTTCCATAAAGCGGCTCCAAAATCCTGGCAAAAATCGATCCATCGTTTGGGCGATCGCGCAGGTGTCTAGCCCCAGCATCTGATAGTGCATTTTTTTGGTGCGCAGCATTTCGTCGAGCAGCTCGTGGGGAGAAGTGCCGTCGGGGAGCGAGAGGTCTTCTTCTTGTCCGAGCTCTCGGTCGCGGGTCGGGGACGATGAGCGAAGGTCTAACACAGCGATCGCCTCAATAACCTCAAGTGCTTTAGCCAGTCGAGAACTTTGGGCTGTTGACTCTGCAAGCCAGCCTGGTTTCACTCTAAGGTCTGTTTTTAAAATTCCCAAGTAGGGGTCACCCCTCAGGCGATCGCCCCCGGCCCTCTCTCCCGAGATCCAAAAGCCCTCGAATTTGGCGAAGTTCGACATTGGTTTGACCAGCGGGATTCTCTAGAATCAAACAGACCAATCCTTCCAGAGCCTCATGACCTACTGCCTTGGCATCATTACCCGCTACGGACTGGTGATGGCCGCCGACTCGCGCACCCACGCGGGCGTCGACAATATCTCCACCTACCAAAAGCTGTTTGACTTTTCGGTCAATGGCGATCGCACTTTGGTCCTCTGCACCGCGGGCAATCTGTCCATCACCCAGTCGGTCCTCACCGCCATCCACAAAGACATCAAGGTCGACGCCGAAGTCAACCTCTACAACCTGCCCAGCCTCGACAAAGTCGCCCGCTACATCGGCAACAAAATTCGCCAGGTCCACGAAGTCGATCGCGAGTGGCTCCAGCGCGACGGCATCGACTACCACTGCAGTTTCTTGCTCGGCGGTCAGCTGCCCGGGGAAGACGTCGAGCTCTACCGAATTTATAGCCAGGGCAACTTCATCCAGGCGACCCAGGAAACGCCCTTCTTGCAGGTGGGCGAGACCAAGTACGGCAAGCCGATTCTCGATCGCACCCTGACCTACGACACTCCCCTGGAAGCCGCCGCCAAGTGCGCGCTGCTGTCCATCGATTCGACCATGCGCTCCAACCTGTCGGTGGGGCCGCCGATCGACATGGTGATGTACGAGGCCAACACCTTTTCCCTGCGCCATCAGCTCCGGCTGCGCCTGGGAGACCCCTACCTGGCCAAAATCCGCAAGCTGTGGGAAACCTCGCTGCGGCAGGCCTTTGACTGTATGCCCAGCGTGGAATGGGAGCAGCTGCCGAGCGCTGATCCGGCAGAGGATATCTTGATCGACTAGGTTTGTCGACTAGGTCTGACTCTGGTGCTGGCTGAGGGCTGCCTCGAGCTCGAGGTGCTGAATGTCGAGGGTGTAGTCCAAGGATGCGGCCACGCTGCCCGGCCGCACCTGGCCGACAATGGGGGCGGCATCGGGGGGAAAGGCGCTGGCGGCGATCGCGATGTGACGGTCGGCCACCGCGAGCCCGTGGGTCGGGTCGTAGCCCCGCCAGCCAGCCCCTGGCAAATACACCTCGGCCCAGGCGTGCAGGTGGCGATCGCGCGTGTCCGGCTCTCCGACCTCGTAGCCGCTGACAAACCGCGCTGCCAAGCCCGCCGCCCGGCACGCCGCCACAAACAGCACCGCAAAGTCCCGACAAGAGCCCGATCGCTGGTTCCAGGTGATCATCGGCGGCAGCGGATCGCCGGTCTCGCGCACCCCGTAGCTGCACGCTTGATAAATTTGCTGATTGAGCGTCCCCAAGAAGGCCACCACATCCCCCTCGACGGCGTGGGCGATCTCAATGGCCAGCTGGGAGGCCACGGGGTCCGGCGGCAGGTCCACGCTCGACGGCACCAAGTAAGGCTGAAGCTGCGATCGCAGCGTGACCGGGTAGTTCAGCGGCAGGCGCAGCGCCCAGGGCTCCAGCAGATACCCAAACGGGTTGCTCCAGTGAGGCTCCACGACGGACACCGCCTCCACCACCAGCGCCTCAGTCTGCGCCCCAAACCACGCCCGGTGGGTTGTATGACCATCGAGGTCCGGAAAGCAGGAGATCCCGAGCGGCGTCGGCGAAACCGTCAGATTAAAGCGATGGAGAGACTGAGCGCCATCATGCCGGGGCCGCAGCCGCAGGCTGTGGGGAGCGAGCTCGACCGGCTGGCCATAGCGGTAGGTCAGCCGATGACAAATGCGATAGTGAGCCACGGGTGCCTCTAGGTTTGGATGGGCTGGAGGGCAAAGAAAGCCTCAAAAATCTTGTCTCCCACGTCGTTGATCTGGAGCTGGAGATAGTCCACCAAGAACTCGTGCAGGCCCGACTGGACAATCTCGTCGACCGTCAGGTAGTCAAGCTGCGATCGCACCCGGCCCAGGGCCCGCTCCGCCGGATAGCGCCAGGTCCCGGGCGGTGTCCCCGTGATCGCGTGGAGGCACTCCTCCGCCTTCAGCAAGCAAAAGCGAATCGAGCGGGGAAACTCCAGATCCAGTAGCAAAAAGTCGGCCACTCGCGTCGGCGTGATCCGGTGCTGGCCGCGCTTGCGATACATCTCGTAGGCGCTCACGGACTTCAGCAGCGCCATCCACTGCAGCTCGTCGAGGGTCGAGCCCACATCCCCCGGCGACGGCAGCAGCATAAAGTATTTCACATCCAGGATCCGCGTCGTCTTGTCTGCGCGCTCCAGCAGCCGCCCCATCTGGCCAAAATGCCAGCCCTCGTTGTGGCTCATCGTGGCGTCCATCAGCCCCGAAAACAGGTGACTGGCCAGCTTCACCTCACTACAAAACTCGTGTAGCTCAATCAGAGAGTGCTCCTGAGAGGCGTCTTTCACCATTAGGTAAAAGGCATTCACCTGCTCCCACATCTCCGAGGAAATGATTTCTCGCACCGATCGCGCATTTTCCCGCGCCATGTGCAGACAGGACAGGATGGAGTTGGAGTATTCGGTGTCAAAGGTCAAAAAGTGAATCACCGTTTCTGCGGTCGCCTGGCCGTAGCGATCGCGAAACGTGGCTAAATCCCCGGTGGTGCGCACCAGCGGCTCCCACTGCTCGAGAGTGCCTGTGGTCCCGTCCAGCAAAAGATTTACATTCACATCCACAAAGCGGGCAATGTTCTCCGCCCGCTCGACGTAGCGGTTGAGCCAATAGATCGAATCTGCAACCCGACTGAGCATAGATTTTCCGTGTTCTTCAAAAATTTCTGGCCCTCGCGGGATTTCTGGCCCTCGCGGGATTTTCGGCCCTAGGCTCGGGCGATCGCCCTACTGGGTCAGCACCCAGGTGTCCTTGCTGCCGCCGCCCTGGGACGAGTTCACCACCAGGGAGCCGCGCTTGAGCGCGACCCGCGTCAGCCCGCCCGGATTGATGTAAATGTCCTGGCCGTAGAGAATATAGGGCCGCAAATCGACGTGGCAGCCCTCCACTGCGTTGTCAATTAGCGTCGGCACCCGGGAGAGGGCCAGGGTGGGCTGGGCGATGTAGTTGCGGGGGTTGGCCTGGATGCGCTGGGCGAAATCTTGCCGCTCCTCGGGCGTGGCGTGGGGGCCTACCAGCATGCCGTAGCCGCCCGACTCGTTGGCAGCCTTGACCACCAGCTTGTCGAGGTTGGCCAGGACGTGGGCCTGCTGCGCTGCATCCCAGCACAGATAGGTCGGCACGTTCTGGAGCAGGGGCTCTTCGCCCAGATAGTAGCGGATCATTTCCGGGACGTAGGCATAGATCACCTTGTCGTCGGCAACGCCGGTGCCTGGCGCATTGGCGATCGCCACCCGTCCCTGGCGGTAGACCTCCATCAGGCCCGGCACTCCCAGCATGGAGTCCGACCGAAAGGCCAGCGGGTCCATGAAGTCATCATCGATGCGTCGATACACCACATCCACGCGCCGCATCCCTTTGGTGGTGCGCATTTGCAGATAGCCGTCCACCACCACTAGGTCGCGCCCCTCCACCAGCTCCACGCCCATCTGCTGAGCCAAAAAGGAGTGCTCGAAGTAGGCCGAGTTGTACATGCCGGGGGTCAGCACCACCACCGTCGGGTCCAGGATCGTGGGCGGTGCCAGATTGAGCAACGTTTCCAGCAGGTGGCTGGGGTACCCTTCGACGGGCCGAATGTCTAAGGTCTGAAAGACCTGAGGAAACGCGCCCTTCATCACCCGGCGATTTTCGAGCACGTAGGACACGCCCGACGGACAGCGCAGGTTGTCTTCTAGGACGTACCACTGACCATCGCGATCGCGCACCAAATCGGTGCCGGTAATGTGGCACCAGATGCCCTGGGGTGGCTTGAGGCCGAGGCAGGGCTTGAGAAAGCCCTTGGCCGAATAGATCGGCTCCGCTGGAATCACCCCATCGTTGATGATTTTCTGGTCGTGGTAGATGTCATTCAAAAACGTGTTGAGGGCCTCGATCCGCTGGCGCAGACCCCGCTCGAGGGCATCCCATTCGGCGGCTGCGACCACTCGCGGCAAAATGTCGAAGGGAAAAATCCGCTCAGTCCCCTGGCGATCGCTGTAAACGTTGAACGTCGCCCCCAGCTTGAGCAGGGCCTTTTGGGCTGCCTGCTGGCGCTGCTGCACCTCTTCCACCGACAGCGCGTTCAGCCGCCGAATCAACAGCTCTACTGAGGGGCGCGGCTGGCCTGGCGCCACAAAAAATTCGTCGTAAAAGTTTCCCGGATCGTAACTATCGAACTGCACACCTACTCTCCCGTAGTCTGTCGGCCCCTGACGTTTTGCCCAATCGCCCCACGGCGGCCCGTCGGATAAAGTCAGGAGCCTATTACATTTCGAGCCCAACTCCAAAGTAGAAGGTCGCGGGGACGTGGGACTGTAGCTGTTAATACGAGCCAGAAAACTTCGGGGTTGCGCTTTTTCTATCAGGAAACCATGGCGTTTGGAGTCCTGCAATCGTGATCAGGGGCAGCCATGACCGAGAAATTACGGTTTTGGGGCTTTTTGCTGGGTTAAAACCCGCAGGACTATCTGCTGCGCCTTTGGAGACGGGAGGATGCTCGCTAGCTTCACAAAGGCTTTAGCTGAGCTTTATAAAAAGCGGGGCTGTGTGAAACCTTCGCAAACTTTATAGGCATATCTACCCGTATTTCCTGACGAATAGGGTATTCAACTTAAAGCAACGCTCAGCTTTGTTGCGCAAAGCGTTTCAAAAATCGGCGATCGCTCCAAAAGTTCCGCTCCGCCGCGATCGCCTACGCTAGCTATTGGCATGCGTGATTCATTTCTGAGTCAGCCCAGTTCGGTCAGGGTGCTTGTTCCACGTTTTTCGATCTCTGTGCCCCTAGTGCACGGGATTGTTGCTACACACGAAAATTGCCCCTTGGAATGAAGCTATGGTACAGACCCAGATCTGCTCCGATGCCAGTCGCCGAGCCCTCAGCTTTTTTCAACAAAATCCCTTAATTTCGCGATCGCTCCTGTCAGACTGCAACCACGACTTCGAGCAAGTCACGACGATTATTGAGCCCCTGCTCAATCCGACGGCGCGCTGCAGTGTGGCAGCCCACTATATCCAGGCGATCGCCACTGAGCGCACCAGCTTTCTGGCCACCAACCTCACGCCAGCGCCCGATTTGCAAATCACAGATCTCAGCAGTAGCTGGCTCGTTGGTCGGGGCGCTCGCTGTGCCATCAGCATCCAGGACAGCTCCGTGTCTCGCTGTCACTCCGTCATCAGCTACTGCCCTGAAAATGGCTTTTACCTGACCGATGTCGGCAGCAGCAACGGCACCTTCCTCAACTGTCGCCGCATCCCGACCCTCGAGCGCCTCTCGCTGCGCGACGGGGACCTGATTCAGTTCGGCAACGTGCAGGTCGAGTTTTTCCTCTCGATCCATCAGTCCGAGGCGATCGCCTTCTCCGACGCCACCTTCTTCTAAATCAAGTTCAGGATTGCTGGGTAAATCGCCGCTAGAACTCGGTTGGCTTGCGAGGTTCTAGCCGGCGATCGCCCAGCCCTTATTTTCGCCAATCCCTAAAGCGACGTTGCCGTCTGGGCCATCGTCTCGTAGGACGCCATCTCTTCAAACTGCACAATGTCCTGGCGCGGATCGACATAGGTGACCCGTACCTGGATTCGCTCTCCCAGCTCCATCGATCGCGACGGTCGCCAGGCCAGCTCTAGCCCCAGCTCCTCCAGCAAAATCAGTCCCAAGTTTTCGTGCTCCCGCAGCCAGCGCAGCATCATCGCCTGCCACACCTCACCCGTGTGCCGCCGCAAAAACTCCAGGCCCCAATAGCGATTGGTCTGACGCTCCACCAGCACCGCCTCATAGGCCGTCGTGCTCACGCTCGCCAGCACTTCCTGCATCACGTCCGACGAAAAAGGAGTTGGCTCGCCCCGCAGGTGAGCCTTGATCTGAAAGTGAGCCAGCAAATCGGTGTAGCGCCGAATGGGAGACGTCACCTGGGTATAAGTGTCGAGGCCCAAACTGGCGTGGCGAGCCGGCGTCAGACTCATTTCGCTGCGGGGCATGCACCGGCGAATCGCGCAGGCCCGTACCGGTCCCGCCGGTAGCTGCATCAGCTCTTCCTCGGGCGGCAGTTCCGGCTGAGTCTGGTTGCGGAAGGGCATATACAAGCCGTGGGTTTGGCCGTAGTGAGCGGCCACCTCTCCGGCCAAAATCATCATCTCAGCGACAAGCTGGCGCGCCTGGGAATCCTCCAGGACATTGACCACCACCTCATCGTCTTGGACCTTGATCGAAGACTCGGGCATCCGAATGCTGATGGCGCCCTGGGCATGACGCCAGCGATCGCGGCGACGCGCCCACTCAGCAATCCCATTGAGCTCTGGCTCCGCCGTGATGCCAAGCTGCAGCATCTCGTCCACATCCTCATAGGTCAGGCGGTAGGTCGGCTTGATGCGGCTGACATGGATGCTGTAATCTTCGACCGCTCCCTCTGCTGTCAGCAGTACCCCGAAGCTTAGCGCGCAGCAGATCTGGCCCTGAATCAAGCTCATCGGCCCCGTCGCCAAATCCGACGGGAACATGGGAATCATCCCCGTCGGCAGGTACACCGTCGTCCCGCGACGGCGCGCCTCTAGATCCAGCTCATCCCCCGGCTCGACCCAGCGCGTCGGGTCTGCGATGTGGATCCACAACCGCTCCCGCCCATCCGGCAAATACTCTAGGCTCAGGCCATCATCAATTTCGCGCGTGCTCTCATCATCGATCGTGTAGACCTTGAGATGCGTCAGGTCCAGGCGATCGGGATGGGCATCCGGTGGCGGAGACTGAAGACGACCATGAGCCACGTCAATGACCTTTGTAGAGAACTCAACGGGAAGTTGACTGCGCCGCAGGAAGAGGTTCTCGTGAACGCTCCACAGCCCCAGATCGACCAGCAGTTGAAAAGCGCCTTGAGGAGTTTCGGGGCGCTTCAGCGCGGCCAAAATTTCGAGAGCCGGGGTCCGATGGTTCGCAGTTTCCCCCAGAGTAGCAAAACGCTCCAGTGTATCCAAACGCGGGCGATCGCCACTGCCCCACTCCACTGACTCACCGGCCAGCGCCATTTCAAGCCTCGCCAAAAACTCTTGCCACTCTCGCTGACGCTGAGCCTCAACGGCTACCTGATGCTTGATCTCAGCGACTTGAGTAACAGAGCGCGGCTCGTAGCTGTCTCCCTTTTGCTTGAAATAAAGCTTATCTTCCGAGAGCAAGGAGTGGGCAGCATAGCAAAACGCCGGACTCTGGTCCGAAAACAGGAGCTGCGCCAGCAGCGCCGGAGTCGTGCTTTCTCCATCCTCGACCAGCAGCTCCCAGGCCACCTCTAGACTCGAGGGGTCGAGGTAGTTCTGCACCTCGGCCAAAAACTGAGGAATCTCAGTCGGCTTATAGGATTGGTCCGCGACCTCGTAGGTGACTTGTCTGGGATGTAGCGTGTGGGACTGACCCCGTTCGTCAATGACGATCCAGTGCTTCTTGCCCTCTGGACGCTCCGCAACAGCCAGTCGACGGTCTCCATGCAGGCGAAATTCGATCAGCGTTCCCTTTTGCACAAGCTGAATCCTGGTGTAGTCAGCAACCTATCCTAATTGCCCAGACGGCCTCCGTAACCAAAACTGAACCAGAAGGTGGGGCCATAAACGTTCAATCCGCAAGTCTGAGCGTCCCCACCTTTGGTTAACGGGGAACGCTTAGCCTTCGCGGTTGATGAAGGGCAGCAGAGCCAGAACTCGTGCGCGCTTGATGGCGACGGTCAGGTCACGCTGCTGTTTAGCGGTCAAGCCCGTGATCCGGCGAGGCAGAATTTTGCCACGCTCGGTGATGAACTTGCGGAGCAGATCAACATCTTTGTAGTCGATGGGTTCGCCCGGCTTAATGGGAGAAACGCGACGGCGGTAGTAGGTCATAGGAACTTAGCGTGATGCAGCAGATTTCAAAGGATTGGAGAAGTAGCAAAGATGCCAAAGCCTCCCGCCAACTGGCGCGAGAGCTTATTTAATCTCTTTGTGAACCGTGTGCTGGTTGCAGTGGGGGCAGAACTTTTTGAGTTCCATCCGTGCAGTGGTGTTACGACGGTTCTTGGTGGTGGTATAGCGAGAGACACCCGGCGAGCGCTTCGCAGGATTGGTGCGGCACTCGGTGCACTCTAGCGTGATGATGATTCGGACGCCTTTGCCCTTAGCCATAGTTTTACTAGGTTACAAACTGGAGACAGCAAACACGATCTCCTATCTTTTCACACGACGCATCATTTCCGCAAGGACATTGTGCGATGGCAGGCGCTGAGCCCATCGCTGGAGCCGCAGGTCCAAGGCATAGCCCCGCCGGGTGCCGATCACGAGGGTGTGGGCCACGCGATCGTGGAAGGCCTGCGGCTTGGGCGGGCCAGCGAAGGCCAAACTGCAATCTGCGAGCAAGGGCAGCATCCACAGCAAAACCCAGCTGCGACCGGGATCGATGCGCGTCAGGGCCAGCATGAGTAAGACCGCTCCCAAGCCAGCGATGCTCTCGCGCTTGAGCAGATCAAAAAAGTTCGGGGTCAGGTCAAAGCGCTCATAGATCAAGGACAAATTGAAGGCCCATCGACCGGGGCTCTGCCCGTGGTTGCGGATCGGCAGGGCAACCCGCAGCCCAAACCAGACCAGCAGAAAAAGCGGAACTGCCAGAGTGCCACCCGCAAAGCTCAGGAACCAGGCTATCCCAAAGTCGAAACCAAAGGCGGCCCCCCTGCGCCAGAGGGGAACTCTTGGGAATCGGGTGGGGACAAGAGGGCTAGACATAGACTTTCCTGGGAGGGGCTGATGCAGCAACTCGTCAGGTTCTGAGGTCAGCGGTCAATGCGTTTGCGCAAAGGAGGGAGCTAGGGCGAAGAGGAGGCTGACGGGTTACTGAAACTTATTTCTATTTTAGGAAGAGGACTGGATAAGGTCCTGGGGCGTAGGGCAGAAAAGTAGGTGAGCTAGAGTGAACAAGATTGGTCTGAAACAGGGGCAGTCCCGATGAATTCTCTCGTGGGTAAGACATTGCAAGGTGGCAAGTACACCCTGGAGGAAGAGCTAGGCCGGGGTGGCTTTGGCGTGACGTTTCGAGCGATGCATCACTTCTTGGGACAAGGGGTGGTGATCAAGACGCTCAATGAGACGACCCAAGCGCGGCGAGAGGTTGGGGGGTCTTATCAAAAGTTTCAGGATGAGGCGCGGCGGCTGGCAAGCTGTGTCCACCCGAATATTGTGCGGGTGAGCGATTTTTTTGAGGAAGATGGTCTGCCCTATATGGTGATGGACTATATTCCGGGCGCGCCTCTTGACAAGCTGGTGTTTCCAGATCGGCCTTTGGCGGAGGCGATCGCCCTGCACTACATCCGGCAGATCGGGGCGGCGCTGGAGGTGGTCCACGCCAAGGGGCTGCTGCATCGCGATATCAAGCCGCAAAACATTATTTTGCGGGAGGGCACCCAGGAGGTGGTGCTGATCGATTTTGGGATTGCGCGGGAGTTTTCGGGGGATGCGACGCAGACCCACACGAGTTTGGTGTCGGCGGGCTATGCGCCGGTGGAGCAGTACCTATCCCAGGGCAAGTACACGCCGGCAAGTGATGTGTACGGGCTGGCGGCGACGCTGTATGCGCTGCTGACGGCGAAGGTCCCGCCGGCGTCGATTTTGCGCGATCGCCAGCCGATGGCGTCCCCCCGCGAGGTCAACCCCCAGATTAGTCCGGCGGTTAGCCAAGCGGTGATGCGGGGGATGGCGGTGGAAGCGCGTCACCGTCCGGAGAGCGTGGCGGCCTGGCTGGCGCTGCTGCCGCCGGTGACGATGGCGGTAGCCGAAGCGGCGGTCACGCAGGAGCCCGGAACGGTGACGGCGGCGACGCTGGTGGTAGCGCCTCGAGGAGGGCCGGTCGAGCCGACGCTGGCGCCCAAGACCCAGGTGGCCCAGAGCGTGCCGAAAGAGCGATCGCCCTGGGTGTTGTGGGGGGTGCTGGCGCTGGTGATGGCGATCGCCGGGGGCGCTATGGCGGCAGCCCTGCGATCGCGCCAGCCCCAGCCCGCAACGGTGACCTCCCCCTCTGTGCCCGCTGAGACTCCTACGCCCAGCGCGCCTACGCCCGAAGCCCCGATCGCCAGTACCCCCACCCCGACCGCCAGCCCCCCGCCCTCCGCAACGCCGCTCCCTGAGCCTAGCCCTGCCGAGGTCTCTCCGTCGCCGCTTCCTGAGCCTGAACCCATTCAAGAGGCTCCCCCGGCGGCGGAGCAGCCCCAGCCCAAACCCAAAAAAGACAAGCCCAAAAAACAAGAGTCTGCCGCGAACTCCTCGGCGCTGTCCGTTGTGCGGGGGTTTCCGACGGGCACCGATCAGCAGGCGATCGTCCGTGAGCTGGGGCAGCCAGCCCAGAGCGGAGAAGGCTACTGGCCCAACACCCAGTCAGCGCTCTACGAGCCGGTGCCGGGGCGCGTTTCCCTGGGCTATCTCTACGATCGCGACACGGGCCGCGTTCGCCAGACCGAAGCCTCCTTTAGCCAGGGAATTGACCGCTTCATGATGCGGGCGGCGCTCAATGGCATGCTGAACAACCGCACAACTCCGGCCATTGAGCAGGGCTTGGCGGCAGTGCACGACCGCGATCGCGATCAGTACGCCTTCTCGGTGGGCAACCTGAAAGGCGTCATTGAGCGAGATGCCCAAGACCGCGTGTATATCGGGGTGTGGGAAGCGGATCTGCACTAGAGCGCGCCTCGGAGGTGCTCCCGTGGCGCAAATGCTCCCGCACCGCCACCAGGATTTGGCCCAGGCGATTTTGGCCGCTGCCGTCGGCGCCGCAGCCCCAGTAATAGTCGTGGGGCGCGTTTTCCACGAGGAGAGCGCTGTTGGTCGCGAGCAGGATTTCGCGAATTTTGGCGTGGGTCTGAAATTTGCACAGGACCGCTCGCCACATCACGGCGTCCTTGACGTTGTCCCAGTCGGGACGCAGGGGCAAGGAGCGATCGCGCCCCAGATTGGCAGCATCTTTGGGGGTGGGCGCTTGGCGCACCTGCTCAAAGTAGGGCGTCCCGACAAATTTTTGGGCCTGAAAATAGTGCTCGCTGGTCAGCCAGTAGCGGTGGTCGAGCACAAAGCCGTAGGGCGCGAAATTGGAGAAACAGCCGTAGGGCTGCTCCCGTTCGAGGTAGAAGTAGATCGTCATAGCGCTGAAGCGTTGGCCGCCAAGAAAAGGATGGTTTAGCTAGTTCAGCCAGAAGCCTCACGTCCATAATCTCTGATTTGGCATGAGATGAAGGCGCGTTCATGGCGGGACGGTCGGTGAACTATGTTTGACGCGAGAGCCTATCAGCCCCGTCAGGAACCCCCTCTTTCGCCTCAAATCAGAAAATCATACTCTCCAGCTCAATGGACGTATGCTGAAAAATCTCACCCAGTAAAATGTTGAAGTGAGAACTGCTTACCAGTACCGACTGCGTCCAACCTCCCGTCAAGTCGCCTTGATGAGCGAATGGCTGGAACTCTTGCGCAGACAGTACAACTACCGTCTTGGTGAGCGGTTCTCTTGGTATGAGCAAAACCGCTGTGACATCAACGCCTGCCCGCTGATCTGTCATCTGCCAGAACTGCGAGAAAATCCTGACTTCTACTCCCAGAAACGAGACCTGGTCAACTCCAAGGCACTGTTCCCGGAGTACCAGCAGATTCACTCTCAAGTTCTGCAAGACTGCATTGGCCGGGTCAAAAAGACCTTTGACCGCTGGCTCAAAGGAGACTGCAACGGCAAGCGAAGCGGTAGACCTCGCTTTAAAGGGGCAGGCCGCTATCGCTCCTTCACCTTCCCGCAAGCAAAGCAAGACTGCATCCAGGGCAAACAGATCAATCTCCCCAAGATTGGTTGGGTAAAACTGATTCAGCACCGTCCCTTACCAGAAGGCTTCAGGATCAAGACTGCCACCGTCAGCTACAAAGTCGATGGCTGGTATGTGACTCTGAGCTTGGAGGATTCATCAGTCCCTGTTCTCACACCTGATGCTCCAAGCCTTGAAAATACGACTGGGATTGATCTGGGCTTGAAGTCGTTCTTGGTAGATGACACAGGGCAAGAAGAACCCATCCCCCAGCACTACCGCAAAGCTGAAAAGCGCCTAAAACGGTTGCAGCGCAGTCTTTCACGCAAGAAAAAAGGCTCCAAGCGTCGGAAAAAGGCGATTAAACGAGTGGCCAAAGCACACCTGAAAGTCTCGAACCAGCGAAAAGACTTTCACTACAAGGTTGCAAACAAGCTTTTATCCAAAGGAAATCATGTTGCTCATGAAAAGCTGAATATTCGAGGCATTGCCAGGAGCAAACTGGCAAAGTCAACTCACGATGCTGGTTGGGGTCAATTCCTGCAAATTCTGGCAATCAAGGCTGAAAGAGCCGGGTTGCTAACGATTGAAGTGAATCCCAGCGGTACGTCTCAGAACTGCTCTGGTTGCGGGGTCAAGGTGCCTAAAATACTTCAGGACAGGATTCATACCTGTCCTGAGTGCGGGCTGACGATGGACCGTGACCACAATGCAGCGATCAACATCAAGTCTTTGGCGGTAGGGCATTCCGTCAATAAAGCTCAGGATACGCCCGATGGGTTACCAGGGGTCACTGAGAAGCCTGCACCGTATACGTCAGTATCGGTGTAGGAGTATGTCACTCGTGGACGGGCTAGGAGCGAGGGACGAGGGGTCTATCGGGGAAGCGCTGAAGCCGCAGGGACCGGCTTGTCAGTAGCGGATGTGGAGCTGCTGATAGAGCGCGGCAGCGTCCTGGGAAGCAGGGCCTAGGGCGTGCACCCGCTGGTCTTGGATGTGCAGAACCTGGGTGAGGCAGAGCCGGCTGAGAAAGTCGAGATTGTGGGAAATCACCCAGAGAGCACCACCGAAGTGATTCAAAGACTCTACGATCTGATCCACCGTTTCCGCATCGAGATTGTTGGTTGGCTCATCCAAAATCAGCAGGTCGATGGCCGCCACGCTAATCATGGCGATCGCCAGCCGGGCTAGCTCGCCGCCGCTGAGGTCCCCGCCGCGCTGATGCACGCGATCGCCCCAAAACAAGAAGTGCCCAAGCTGCTGGCGCACCTGCTGATAGGACAGAGACGGGTTGACCCCCTGAAGATTTTCCAGCAGGGTTTTTTGGCGATCGACGAAGCCGTAGTGCTGATCGAGATAGACTACCGACGCTGCCGGGGACACCGTGAGCCTCTCGGCCTGGAGCTCGGGAGTAGGCTCCCCCGCAAAGCGCGATCGCAGGGCCTGGAGCAGCGTGGTTTTGCCGCTGCCGTTGGCCCCCGACAGCATCAGGCGATCGCCCGTCTGGCACTGGAGCTGCAGATCTCGCAGCAAGAGGCGATCGCCCACCTGGATCCGTCCCCCTTCGAGCTGCAGGAGCTGCCGACGTTTCGGGCTCACGGCCTGGAGCTGCACCGAGGTTGCCTTGGGTACAAAGACCTTGGTGCTGGCCACCTGCTGCTGGGCCTCCGTCACCGCCGCGGCATGGCGCTGAGACGCCCGCCCCGAGCTGCCCGATGCCCAATTGGCAAAGCCCCCGCGCATACAGCGATCCATGCTGCCCTTGAGAAACTGTTGCTGTCCCTGGCGCGAGGCCTGAGCTGCGCGCTGCTGCTCTCTGAGCGCCGATGCCGTTGCCCGCTGTAGCTCCTTGCGGGCGGTCTCGTGGGTGCGGAGAGCGGCCTGGTGCTCCGTGGCCTTTTGGGCTCGGTAGTCAGAATAGGTGCCGCTGTAGCGCTGTAGGCCTGTCGGCTGTAGCTCCCACACCTGGGACACGGTCTGGTCTAGAAACAGCGGATCGTGCGAGACCAGCAGTACGGCCCCCGGAAACTGGGCGATCGCCCTTCGCAAAACCTCGAGGGTCGCCAGATCCAGATGATTGGTGGGCTCGTCCAGCAGCAGTCCATCGGGCTGCGCCGCTAGGGCGATCGCCAGATGCAGCTTCAGGCGCTCGCCGCCACTGAGGCAATCGAGGGGCAGCGCCCAGTCTAACCCGGTGGACAGCGTCTCTTCGAGGGTCTGCTGGACCACCCACCAGTCCTCGCGCTGGCCCGCCACAAACTCCAGCACACTGGGTACCGGGTCAGGGAGCGCCAGCGTGTCCACCTGGGGCACATACCAGACCGAGCCGTACCGCTCAACCCGGCCCTGGCTTGCGGCCTTTTGTCCTGCCAGCACTTTGAGCAGGGTTGACTTGCCGACGCCATTGGGGCCGACCAGTGCCACCCGATCGAGGGATCGCAGGGTCAGCTGCACCTGAGAAAAGAGCGATCGCGTCGGCAGCTCGTAGGCAAGCTGCTCGGCTCTCAGAAGTAAATCAGGCTGCATGGCGAAATCCTCGTCGGGGGCACACCAGAACGCTATTTCCAGGCAACTTCAGAACCTCTCAAGGCGTCATCTCGAGGCTGACAAACTGGAAGCTTTGGCCGTTTTTGGTAATGTACTACAAACTATACTACAAAATAGTACACGTCAAGCGCGCCTCATTTCGCCCTCTCGGCGTCCCAGCAAAAAGCGCCCCCTCCAGACCACCAGGTCGGAGCAGGGCGCTCATTGTGTTCTTCAAAAATTTTGCGCTAGGGCAGCCCGCTCAAGGGAGCCAGAAACCGCTTAGCTACGCTGAACCTCTGCAAAGATGGCCGCCAGGATTTCCTCAGCGCCTTGGTCCTTGAGCTTCTGAGCGAGCTCGACGCCGAGGGCTTCTGCCTCTTCGGGCGCGCCGCTCACCACGTCTTTGACCAAGGTCTTGCCGTCAAGGGTGGCCACCAGGCCGGTGAGGGTGAGGACGCCATCTGCAATCACGGTGTTGACGCCGATGGGCACCTGGCAGCCTCCCTCCAGCTCGCGCAGGAACGCCCGCTCGGCGTAGCAGCGCTGGGCCGTCTCGGTGTGCTCCAGAACTTTCAGCAGCGACAGAATCTCGGGGTCTTCGGTGCGGCACTCGATGCCCAGGGCACCCTGACCCACCGCGTGGAGGGAAATCTCGGCGGGAATCACCTGATGAACGCGATCGCCCATGCCCAGACGCTGGAGACCGGCCACCGCCAAAATCAAAGCGTCGTACTCGCCCGCTTCCAGCTTGGCCAGACGGGTGTTGAGGTTGCCCCGCACATCTTTAAATTGGAGGTGGGGGAAGTGGTGGCGCAGCTGGGCCAGACGCCGCAGCGAAGAGGTGCCGATCACCGAGCCCTCGGGCAGGGTGGCGAGCTGCTTGTCGCGGTGCTTTTCGTGGAGGACCAGGGCGTCTGCGGGATTTTCCCGCTCGGTGACGCAGCCCAGCATGAGGCCTTCGGGAAGGCGAGTGGGCAAGTCCTTGAGGGAGTGAACGGCGAAGTCGCTCTCGCCCTTGAGCATGCCGACTTCTAGCTCTTTGGTAAACAGACCCTTGTCACCAATTTTGGCGAGCGCCACGTCCAGGATCTTGTCACCCTGCGTGCTCATCTCCTGAATCTCGAAGGTCCAGTCGGGATAGTGCTTTTGCAGCTCATCGCGGACCCAGTGGGTCTGCACTAGGGCGAGCTGGCTTTTGCGAGAGGCGATCCGGATGGTGCGGGGAGAGCTAGAGACGGTGGACGACATAGGGCTCGCGATTTGAAATCAAGGATCTTAAAGACACTCTTTCCAGGGTACCGTAGCGGGGGACGCTCGTGAGTGAGCAATTTTGGGGAGGCAAATCGAGGCCGCAGGCGGATTTTGCCGCTTCTGTTGGCGCGATCGGAAACCTCAGGCCACAATGGGCAGCAAGCAAACCAAAAGTCTCCGAATACGCGCTCTAGAGCGGAGCTTATGACCAATCATTCCGATTTTCAGGAGCAGGGGGCGTCGGTGACTGCGGCGCCGTGGATGGCGCAGGTGCAGGCGCTGGAGGCTGAAAATGCTGCGCTCCGGGAGCAGCTGGCCCAGACGCGGGAGCTGCAAGAGAAGGCCGAGGGCGATCGCGACCAGCTGGCGGCGGCGCTGCAGGCGACGGAGCGCAGCAATCGGGCGCTGCTGGAGGCGGTGCCGGACTTGATTGTGCGGCTGAACTCGGGGGGCATTTACCTAGATTTCATCCAGGCAAAAAATATTGAGCTGGTCACCGAGAGCGATCGCGTCGGCAAGAGCGTGTACGAGGTGCTGCCGCTGGAGCTGGCTCAGCAGTATGTGCATGCGACCCGGCGGGCGATTCGGACGGGGGAGACTCAGGCCTTTGAATATCAGCTACAGCTGCGATCGGCTCCTCGAGACTATGAGGCGCGGGTGGTGGCGGCGGGGCCGGAGGAGGCGCTGCTGATCGTGCGGGACATCACGAAGCGCAAGCAGGCGGAGCGATCGCTGCGGGCCGAGCAGGAGCGATCGGAGAAGCTGCTGCTCAACATTTTGCCCCAGCCCATCGCGGCCAAGCTCAAGCAAAACCAAGGGGCGATCGCCGAGCGCTTTGAGGATGTGACGATCCTGTTCTCAGACATTGTCGATTTCACGGGGCTCTCGGCCCGCATCTCGCCGACGGAGCTCGTAGATCTGCTCAACGAGATTTTTTCGGCCTTTGACCAGCTCGCCGATCGCTACGCCCTCGAGAAAATCAAAACCATTGGCGACGCCTACATGGCCGTGGGCGGCATTCCGGTGCCGCGCAGCGACCACGTGGAGGCGATCGCCCACATGGCCCTCGACATGCAGCAGGCCATCAAACAGTTTCGGCGCGACGATGGCGAGCTGTTTCAGCTGCGCATTGGGATTAGTACCGGCCCCGTGGTGGCGGGGGTGATCGGTCTGAAAAAGTTTATCTATGACCTGTGGGGCGACGCGGTGAATATTGCCAGCCGCATGGAGTCCCAGGGCGCTGCGGGCGGCATCCAGGTCACCCACGAAACCTATGATCGCCTGAAGGAGCACTTCGAACTGGAGTCGCGGGGGGCGATCGCGGTCAAGGGACGTGGCGACATGCAGACCTACTGGCTCCAGGGCCGAAAAAGCTGAAAAATGGGCGAAAACCTGGTCTTTCTCTCGAATGGTGGAGAGCGATCGCTCCCGAGGTCTCACTCCGAGTCGATGCGCGAGGCGAGGGGCGATCGCTAGGCTAGGACCAAGAGCCCACGGCTCTTTAATCGATTGCCTGTTCTACCCACCGAAGAGAGAAATTTTCTGCCATGACCGCCAATCAACGCCTGACCGGCCTAGAGCTGATCGACTGCGCCAAGGCCAACGCCGCCCAAGGCCTGGAGGTGGCTGCCCGCCAAAGCGGCTACGGCGACGATGTGCAAGCCTTCCAAACAACCCTCAAGCAGGCCTGTGCCACCATCGGGGTTCACATTGACGAGCTGCGGGACCTGATCACCGAGCAGGCGATCGCTAAAGAAGGCAAAGGCGGCATCGAAGTCGCCCCCGACACCGACGGCCAACTCTAGCGATCGCGCGCCCTACAAGCCGACAATCACGCGCCAGCACAGCGCCCCCAGCCCTACCAGCGCCAAATGCTGGGGTAGCAGACTTCCCAGGGACTGGCGGGCAATGCGCTGCGTCAAAATCACGCTCAGCCAGACCGCCCCGATCAGCGTGACCCCCTGCAAAAACGCCACCACCGCCGGGTGAGCCACCGCCACCGGCAGCCCAGCCCCTTCCAGGCCCACGGTCGCCACCGACACCGGAATGATGCGCCCAGCCTCCGTCAGGCCCAGGCGCAGGTAGTGGGCCAAGCTGCTGCCCAGGACCAAAGGCAAATAGCCGTAGGCCAGCTCCACAAAGGGCCGGGGCCGAAAATGGCGGTTGAAAAGACGCACAGCGCCGTGGGCCAACAGGGCGATCGCCCCCGGCAGCGCCAGCGCCAGCACCGACACCCCCGCATGCACCGCAAAGTTCTCTAGCGGCAGCTCCAGCCCCAGCGCCGCCGTGATCTCCGGCAGCCGATGGAGCAGCACCGCCCCAAACAGCAAGAACAGCAGCGACACCTCATAGGCCGTCGGCGTATGGGTTGTCCACAGCTCGATGCCGGGGGGACGCAGATTTAGCTCCACCGAGCGGTGGGGGCACGCCTTGAGGCAGGTCATGCACATCACGCAGTTGCGATTGTCCGTGAGCTGAGCCGGGTGAGAGTACACCGGACAGCCGTTGGTCTCCTGGCCCTCCCCCTTCTCGGGGCCGCCCTTGTAGCACTGATACGTGGTGCAGCTCGCTGAGCAAATGCCCTGCTGGGCGCGCAGCTCAACGATCGACAGCTTGGCAAACAGGCCATTCATGCCGCCGATAGGGCACAGATAGCGGCACCAAAATCGCCGCTCAAACAGCTGGGAAAAAATCACCGCCCCCGCCGTGATCAGCAGCAGCAAGCAGGCCGACAGATAGGCCGTGTTTTCCAGATTCCACAGCTCTTCCCACAGCAAAATCAGCACAAACAGCCCAAAGAGAAACCAGCCGCCCCACTTGTCGGCCATTTGCCGAGGCCAGGGCAATAGGTCTCGGGGAAAAAGCTTGAGGGACAGCTTTTGCATCAGCTCGCCGTAAATCATGAAGGGGCACACGGCGCACCACAGCCGCCCCACAAAGGGAAAGCTGATCAACACCAGAGGCCACCACCAGGCCCAGAAGAGATTGAGAGCAACGTTGCGATCGCGCGTTTGGGGGCCGAGGATCAGCACCGCCACCACCAGGGCAAACACCGTCAGCGTGAAGCCATAGTTGAGGCGATCGGGCCACCAGGGACTGCGCAAAAATCGGCGCAGGGCCGGGTAGGTATTGAGCAAATTGAGCCGGAACTGTCGCCCCTTGGTGCTCGCAGACCAAAACAGCTCATCGGTCAGCTCATTGGGGTTGTCGGACTGGAGCAAGGCCCGCTCGATCAGGCTTTCGAGCTCCGTCAGGTTGCCCGGAAAATCATAGCTTTGCAGACGGCGCACGGCCTCGGGCGTCAGGTGCGGCCGCGCCAGCCCTTTTTTGCGACAAAACAGACTGAGGTAGTAGCCCACCTGCGCCTCGATGTCCGCCTTGCGGACCCGCAGCGGCGGCACCTTGATGCTGTGCCCGAGCAGCTTTTGGCGATCGAGCTGGGGAAAAGCCTTTTCGGCGGTCAGGATCAGGCGCGCCTCGGTCCGGCGGCGGGGCGCTTCGCCGTCGGTATCCCGCCGCACCAGAGAGTACTCGCCGGTTTTCAGCAGCTGCCAAATCTTGTCCTGGAGGACCTCCGGCAGCTCCTGCAAATTATTGAGGACCAACGTGCCCCGGCCGATCGCCTCTAGCAGACCGGGCTTGCCGCCCACTCGGCCAAACAGCTCTGCCCCGCTAGTCTGGAGGGTGTCGCAATTCACCTTGATCAGCGGCTCTCGGCGATCGCGCGATCCAAAGTGAATCAGCGCCGCTGCGTTGTCTTTGCCTAGGCCCGGTTCGCCAAAAATCAGCACCGGCTGGCGATCGCCCGCAGCCTTATTGATCGCGTCGCGCAGCCGCTTCGCATAGCGACTGGTGCCAATAATGCCCCGGCTCACCTTAGGCACCACATAGGGCCGCAAAATTCCCTGTCGCTCCTGCTCGTAGGCCAGCTGGGACGACACCTGCTCTAGCTCCGCCGCCAGCCGCTGGGAAAATGTCCGGCCAATCTCTGGATGGGCCGTCGCGATCGCCAGAAACGCTTCTCGCGGCACCCGCCACAGCTCCCCTGCATCCAGGGTGATCACCGTTTGCGATGCCGGACGCTCCAGCAGCAGCTCCTTCAGATGGACGACGCTGCCCGGCAGCAGGCTCACTCCCTTGACAGCGCTACTTTCAGCGGTGTGGTAGCTCTCCCAGTGACCCGTCCGCAAGATCAGCAGATCGGGCCTAGCGGCATCCTCCATCACCAAACGGCGGTTGGGCTGGATTGGCTCCGCCTCAACAGCAGCGGCGATCGCACTGAGGGGTTCCTCCGCCAGCGAGCCAAACAGCGTAAACTCTCGCAGCCAACGAATGCGCTCAGCGTGCTCCATGATCCACCTCGTCGCGTCAAATCGTTCTGGAATTACGCTATCACGCCGCTACATAAATCAATCTAATTAATTTTGAAATAAATTATTGATTTTGTTTATGAAAGCTAATCGCCTCTCCCCTACCAGGCTGTCTGCGATCGCTCCTGAAACACCCGCTCATAGACCGCCTCCGTCTGCCGCGCCAAGTCACTCCAGCGAAACCGCCGATCCAGCTCCTCATAGGCATTGTCCACCAGCCACTGCGCATAGTCGGGGTTCTTCAGCACCTCCAGAATGCCCCAAGCCAAAGAATCCGCGTTATTGGTCCAGGTCACCACCCCCGTTTTCGTGTGGCGCACCACCTCCGGGAAGCCGCCCGTATCCGACACCACCACCGGCACCCGCGCCGCGAAGCTCTCGAGCGCCACAATGCCGAAGGGCTCATACAAGCTAGGAAACACCGCGCAGTCCGCCACCGTTTGGAAGCGATTTAGATCCTCTTCTGGCATGAAACCGGTGAAAAACACCTTGTCCCAGATGCCCAGGTCCCAGGCCTGCCGCCGCAGCGCGTCCGTGTTGCCCCCCCCAATGATCACCAGCTTGGCGTAGCCGTGCATCTCCTGAATCACCTTGGGCGCCGCCGCCAGCAGCACAGACAGCCCCTTCTCGTAGGTCATCCGGCCCACATAATAAAAAATCTTCTCGCCGTCCTCGGCGTAGCGCTGCCGGAAACGCCAGTAATCAAAATCGTACTGGCGCTTCTTCTTCTCAGCCCGAATGCCGTTGTAGATCACATCGACCTTTGCCCAGGGCGTGTGCAGCGCTCGCCCGACCTCTTGGCGCATATACGACGTACACACAATGACGCGCCAGGCATTGAAAGCGAGCTCCCGCTCCTTGCCCGCAATGTAGCGATGGGTGTCGTTGTAAAGGCCGTTGTAGCGTCCAAACTCCGTCGCGTGCAGGGTCGCAATCAGAGGGACCTTAAACGTATGCTTGAGGGCGATCGCCGCATCCCCCACCAGCCAATCATGGGCATGAATGATGTCAAACGGGCCTTCCTCCAGCAGCAGCTTGCCGCCGTGGAGCCCCATACTCTCATTCATATTGACAACCCAGTGGAAAAAATTCTCACTCGGCCCCACCGGCACCCGGTGGACATGGATTCCCTCCACGACCTCGTAGAGCGGCGCCTCCCCAAATTCCACGGTCATCAGATGAATGTCGTGCCCCAGCTTCACCAGCTCAGGGTAGAGCTCAGCCACATGACGCGCGATGCCCCCCACAATCCGAGGAGGAAACTCCCAGGTCAGTACTAGAATCTTCATCCCGGAGGACCTCAAAGCTTCTCGCGATTTAAAAAGTGTAATAACAGGTGCTCCACTTCGGATCACCAATCCGTCGCACTTTATTGACCCTTCACCTACTGCCCAGGGCCGAAAATTTGCCGACTTTTGCTGCTGCTGGTTGACGCGTTTAAACGCCAAAACGGCCCAAGGTTTATATTCCTTGAGCCGCTTTGGTTCGTATCTAGTCTTAGATACCCCCAGGGGAATTCGAATCCCCGTCGCCTCCGTGAAAGGGAGGTGTCCTAGGCCTCTAGACGATGGGGGCGCGTGCCTTTGACGTTTTTTAATCTAATCAATTTCCTAAAGCTTGTCAACACCCTCAAAAAGTTTTTTTCGGGGGGATGAGCCGGGGCTCTCAGGTAGCCACAGGTGGGGCTGTGGGGGGCCGGAGGAGGCGGGCAGGAGTGGGCGTCCAGGAACCTGAAACGGAGTGCTGGTCACCCACTGCTCCCGCGAAACTGGCCGAATCATCAACAGGGGAAGGGAAAAACTTGGTGCAAAACGAGCGGGACGCTGGCTGTTTCGAAGAGACAGAAACCGCTGGCCCAAAGAACAGGCAAACGGGTTTTAGTCTCGGGAGTTGCGGAGCCGGATGATCTGACGCCGCATCTGGGGGGAGGTATGAATCTCGGGTACTTCTTCGGCTTTGGCTACTGCCTGAATCAGTTCGAGATATTCATCGGCACCACCAGAAAAAGCGTCGAGCAGCATTTCGAGCAGCTGATCGCGATCGCTGAGAGCCCCTTTCTCTTCTATGAGGCGAAACTTCAAATGGACTTCACATTCATAAACGCCAACATCAGGTTGGCTCTTTTGAAACTCCAGAGAATCAGATTTCATTGGAACGAGAGTACGCTTAAGGATGTTCGAGGACGGACAGCGTGACTGGCAAGAAAAACCAGGCAACCGTAACAGCTCCCGCGAGACTTTTTAGAATCACTGATTTCTCAAAGTTTAGCTTGGAGAACTTAGAGGTTTCCAAAAGAATCTCTGGTTGGCAATTAGAAGCTAACACTAATAAAACCAAAATCAGATCAGCGATATGGCGGATCTATTTTGATAGTCTGGTATCCGTTGAACTTGTTGAAATCTTTACGACTTCTTTGTTAAGCCTTTACGGAATTCAGGGCCGAAATGAATCTGGAAATATATTAGCTCTAACTTCCGGAATTTTTGCAAGAGGACTTAGAGAAAAATAACGATTATCTGATAAAGATCGAGACCGTTGGGCTTGGGTCTTGATTGAGAAAACGCAGTGATATTTGTGACAAAATTGAAGGCTGATTCACAGATTCTCGGCGATCGCCTTCTGGTGATTTTCTCAGGAAAATTACGGAAAATCCTAGCTTATCAACGCCGTGCTCGCCGATGAAACTCTTTTAAAGACACGTTTTGATGCTCAAAAATCCGATCCGTAGCTTACTTTGATCGAAGGTATGTTGAATACTCAGTAAATTTTGTCTACGGTCTTTCGGCGTTCTAAAAAATCAAAAGACACCCGCAACGAAGAAAGAGAAGCAGGCTGTTTGATCGCTTTTTGCGAGGTCGACTCTCTTTCTACAGAAGCGATCGCCCCCTTGTCAACTGCGGGGCAATCCTAGGTCCAAAGATAAATTTAAATGAACGAAATGAGGCGGTAAGTCAGTAGATTTACAACCGTGACAGTATTAATTGGTTTAAGAAAATGGTCGATGGCGATCGCCTTTTCGGGGCGGACCTCAGCCAGAGCTCGGCTGAGGCCCAGCGGGTCTCAGCACTCTGCCGTCGGATCAGCGCCCGAGGCGTTCACAAACTGTCGCCATCCTAGGCTCGATACACCGGCAGCGTGAAGTGAAAACAGCTACCTTGCTGGGGCGCAGAATCCACCCAGATTTGGCCATAATGGGCCCGAATAATCCGCTGGCAGAGCGCCAAGCCAATCCCATAACCCGCTTGGCCCTCATCCCGCTTCAGACGAAAGCGATCTTCGAAAATCTTCTCGCGGTTCTCCTCGGGAATGCCGGGACCATCGTCGCAGATCGTGATCTGGACTTTTTGGGTCGTACGATGGAGCCCCGAAATGCCGATTTTGCCGCCGGGAGGCGTGTACTTCATCGCATTGTCCATCAGGTTCATCAGCACCTGACGCATCCGCTCGCGATCGGCATAGACTCGCGGCAGATCCGCCGGAATGTCTACCCAGACTTCTAGGTTTTTGCCTTGGAGCTGCTCTTGGAGCGCGTCCAGCACCTCTAGGCACAGCTCCCGCACATCGATGCCCTGGGGATAAATGCACAGCTCCGTACTGCTGCCGCGAGCAGCCTGCAAGATGTCTGTGATCATGCGATCGATGGAGCGAGTCTGGGTGCGCGCGTGGCGCAGCAGCTGGGCCATCAGCTCGGGGGTGAGGCGGGAGGCCCGCTGAGTATCGGCATTTTGCTGGTAGGCCATCTCCAGGGTCTCTAGGGCGATCGAGGCTGCCGTCAGCGGGTTGCGCAGGTCGTGGGCCAGCATGGAGATGATCAGATCTTTGAACTGGAGCTGCTCTTGGAGCTTCTCGTTGGCCTGGTTGAGGCGAAAGATTTCGTCGGAAAGGTAAATAAGCTCAGTGGAGCGGGCGACGGAGCTGGGATTGCCTTCGGGATGTAGCTTCTTGCCGCCGGCGGTCTGGGCTGCGAGGTATTCTTCGGCGGCTCGCTGCCAGCGCGGCCACCAGTGCTCTAGCTGCTTGACGAGATCGCTGCCGGCTAGGGTTTGGCGAGGTTCAGGGCAAATTTTTAGCAGGGCGGGGGTGGCGACTAGCTTGAAGTGCTCTGCTAAGTAGGGCTGCTCGCCGACGTCAATGACCTCGAGGGCAAAGGGCGTTTCAGCCTCAAGATTTTTGAGGCGGTTGCGAATGGTGCGGATTTGCTCTCGGGAGCTAGGTCGCCGATCGACAAACAGCAGGAGCTGTAGGGGCGCTTCCTGTTGGATAGATTCTGCCGGATCTGTCGGAGATGATTGCATGCAATCTCTCTTTACCTCGAGAGTCAAGGAATCAAGGATCACGTCACGATTCAAATAGAGAGGCTGGGAGCCTACTGAGTCGTGGAGCTGGGGAAAGTGTCTGGCGATAGATCCTTTCTATTTTATTTAGATTTTGACATGCGCTGGGAGGGGCTGAGACGCCGCTAGGGGGATTCGGCGGGGTGCGCCGTGTCGTTTTGGGGGTTGCGACACAGCAAAACGGGGCAGGGGGCGTGGTGGATCAGGTAGTCGCCGGTGGCGTTGAGGCGGATATTTCGGAAGGCTGGGCGGCGATCGCTCCCGACGATGATCAGGTCGGACTGGTGATGCTGGGCGAGCTGACAGATCAGGGGGCCAGGTTCGCCAATCTGAATTTGGCTGCTCACGTCAATGCCGCTATCGGCGAGGGCGGCTTCGGCCTGATGGATGAGCTGCTCGCTCTGCTCGTGCTGGACCTGCTGGAGGGACAGGGTGAGCTGGGAGTTGGGGGTGGGGGTGGCGAAGGGGCCAAACAGGTACTGGCTGGTCAGGGGCGGCTGGACGCAAAAGATGCTGACGTGCTGAACGCCGATGGGCAAGATCTGGCGGGTGAGGGCGATCGCCTGTTTGGTGGCCGGAAAGCCGTTGACCACGAGCAAAATGCGCTGCCAGCGGGCTTCGGTGGGGGCTTCGGTCTCGGGGTGGCGGGCGATCAGGATGGGGCAGTCGGCGTAGCGGGCGATCGCCGAGGAGACGCTGCCGAGGAGCAGCTCGCGCACGCCGCCGACGCCGTGCTGGCCGAGGGCGATCAGGCCGGGACGGGTGCGGCGGGCGTAGCGCAAAATCTCGTTGGCGGGTCGGCCCTGGCGGACCTGGAGACTGACGGAGAGATCGGCGGGTAGGTCAGCGGCGATCGCCTCGAGCACGGCGTTCTGGCTGGCGGTGGGGGCGGCTTCGCCTGAAGCCTCTTCGGGGTCTGGGGGCTCGGCCTCGGCGGCTCGGCGGCGGCTGGGCCTGGGCTCGACGGTCAGACAGTGGAGCACGGGCTCGCGATCGCGCATTTTCACCACCGACGCCAGGGGGTACACCAGGCGCTGGGCCAGCAGCGCGCTGGGTGAGCCATCCGTGGCCACGAGAAGGGGCGAAACCAGGGGAAGAGTTTGAGTCATGGGCGATCGCAGGGCTGTCTGTCCTTCACTTGAGTCCACGCAGAGGACATGAGAGCTTTAACAATGTCTTTTTTATTTTGCTGGGAATCCACCAAGATGCTAGCAAGCTTGCAGAAGAATCCATGGCTGCGGCTCGTGGTGCTGGGGGCGATCGCCTTTTTTGCGATCGCTCTCACCCTCACGCTGCATCGCTACTACAACTTCTACGCGTCCTTCGACCAGGGCATCTTCAACCAAGTCTTTTGGAACGGCACCCAGGGACGTTTTTTCCAGAGCTCCCTCTCGTCGTCCCTCTCCACCCAAGTCGTCCACGACGGCCAAGTGCCGGAAGTGTTCTATCACCGCTTGGGACAGCACTTCACCCCAGCACTGCTGCTGTGGCTACCGCTGTACGCCCTGTTCCCCTCGCCCGTGACCCTCACGGTCCTGCAAGTCACGCTCATCACCGCCGCGGGCCTGGTGCTTTATCTCTTTGCGCGGCACCACGTGGAACCCCAGATCGCCGCTTGGCTCACCCTGGCCTTCTATGGGGCCAATGCCGTGGTCGGCCCGACCCTGGGAAACTTCCACGACATTTTCCAAATTCCGCTGATGGTCTTTACGCTCTTTTTGGCCCTGGAGCGGCGCTGGTGGTGGCTCTTTGGGGCCATGGCCCTGCTGCTGCCCCTCGTGCGCGAAGACTCCGGCGTCACCCTCTTTAGCATCGGCTTCTATCTGGCTCTGAGCCGGCGCTATCCCCGCATTGGGCTGGGGCTGTGCGTCTGGAGCTTCGGCTACATGGTGGTGCTCACCAACGTGATCATGCCGCTGTTTTCGGAGGATATTTCGCGGCGCTTCATGATGGAGCGCTTTGGTCAGTACGCCAGTGGGGAAGAGGCCTCCAGCCTCGAAATCATCTGGGGCATCGTCAGCAATCCCCTGCGCCTGATCGGTGAAATCTTCTCCCCGCTGGGGGAAACGCTGCTGTACCTGCTGGGCCAGTGGCTGCCCTTGGCCTTCGTCCCGGCGATCGCCCCCGAAGCGTGGCTGATCGCTGGATTTCCGCTGCTGAAGCTGTTCTTGGCCCAGGGCGACAGCGTCCTGTCCATCAACATTCGCTACGCCATGACCGTGGTGCCGGGCCTCTTTGTCGGCAGCGTGTTTTGGTGGTCTCGCCATAGCGACGCCCTGACCCCCAAATTCCAGCGATTTTGGGCGGTCTGCATCGCCCTGTCCCTGACGATCTGTCTGCTCGCCAACCCCAACCGGACCCTGTCTTTTGCGATTCCAGACTCGATCCGGCCCTGGGTCTACGTCCCCCTGAGCGAGCAGTGGCGCCACGCTCCGGCCCCGCGGGCGCTGCTGGCCCAGATCCCTGAGGATGCCAGCGTATCGGCCTCGACCTTTTTGGTGCCCCACCTGTCGGGTCGCCGCAAGATTCTCCGCTTTCCGGCCCTCCAGTTGCGCAACGATGCCGGCGAGATCGAGGAAATGGAGTACGGCATCGCGGATCTGTGGCAGCTCCAGCAGTACATTCCCGCCTTCAAGCACGATCGGCGGGTGCTGCAGTCCAGCCTGGCCGGGATCGACCAAATGCTGTCCAGCCAGCAGTACGGCGTGGTGGGCCTGGAGGATGGCGTGATCCTGCTGCGGCGGGGCGTGCCCTCGACTCCTGAGGCCTTCGCGGCTTGGCAGAGCTATCGCCAAACGGTGGAGGCTGCGCTGCTGTCGCTGACCTAGACGCGGCATTGCCCCGCCTTCTAAAGATTTGCCAGGAGCCCCGAGGCTCCTTTTTTTTGTGGGTTGGGGGTGGACAGCAGCAGGGCCGAAGTCAAGGTTTGCGGACAATCCCTTGCCGCTAGAGAGGATTTTGGCAGCTTAAGGTAGAGGCATCTGGAGAGAGCCCGCTTCAAACTTTGCCCTCTCCTGTCCTTCCTTCCCAAGGAGTGTTCACACCGTGGTGGTTCAAGTTTCCGATCCGACCTACGAAGCCAAGACTCAGGCGATCGCCCGGGAACTGCTCAGCGCAACCCGCGAACATCGGTCGTTTTTGGCCCAGATGCGGGACCAGATGCGCTGGGATGACAAGCTACTGGCCTGGGCGATGGGCAATCCGGGCCTGCGGGTGCAGCTCTTTCGCTTCATTGACTGTCTGCCCGCCCTGGGCAGCAAGCCGGAAATCGCGCGCCACTTGCAGGAGTACCTGACGGCGGAGGCGGTGGAGCTGCCCAGCGCCCTCAAGGGGCTGATGAACTTTGCCCAGGCGGACTCGATGCCGGGTCAGGTGGCCGCGTCGACGGTGTCGGCGGCGGTGGAGGCCCTGGCCCACAAGTACATCGCGGGGGCGACGCTGCCCCAGGTGATCAAGACGGTGGAGCGGCTGCGCAAGGAGTCCATGGCCTTCACGATCGATCTGCTGGGGGAGGCGGTGATCACTGAAGCTGAGGCCCAGGGCTACTTTCGGCGCTACATCGAGCTGATGACGGCTCTGACGGCGGCGGCTCAGCACTGGTCGCCGGTGGCGGCCCTTGACCACGCGGAGGGCGATCGCCTGCCGACGGTCCAGGTGTCGGTGAAGCTGACGGCCTTTGACTCGCAGTTTGATCCGCTGGATGCAGCGGGCAGCGAGGCGCGGGTGGGCGATCGCCTGCGAGAGCTGCTGCGTCAGGCCCAGAGCGTGGGAGCTGCGGTGCACTTCGACATGGAGCAGTTCGTTTACAAAGATGCGACGCTGAGAATTCTCAAAAATCTGCTGCTAGAGCCGGAGTTTCGCCAGCGCACAGACGTGGGCCTGACCCTCCAGGCCTACCTGCGCGACAGCGAAGCCGACTTGCAGGGGCTGATCGAGTGGGCCAAGGAGCGGGGCTATCCGGTGACGGTGCGGCTGGTGAAGGGGGCCTACTGGGACCAGGAAACCATCAAGGCGGCCCAGCGCGACTGGCCGCTGCCGGTGTACGCCCACAAAGCTGAGACGGACGCCAACTTTGAGCGGCTGACCCAGCGGCTGCTGGAGAACCACGACGTCCTCTACGCGGCCATCGGCAGCCACAATGTGCGATCCCAGGCCAAGGCGCTGGCGATCGCCGAAACGCTACAAATCCCGAAGCGCCGCCTGGAGTGTCAGGTGCTCTACGGCATGGGGGACAAGCTGGCCAAGGCGATCGCCCAGCGGGGCTATCGGGTGCGGGTTTACTGCCCCTACGGCGACCTGCTGCCCGGTATGGCCTACCTGATCCGCCGCCTGCTGGAAAATACGGCGAATTCGTCCTTTTTGCGCCAGAGTCTGGAAGATCGGCCCGTGGATGAGCTGCTGGCCCCGCCCCAGGTCCCGGAAACTGGGGCGATCGCCCCCCGCCACCGTCCGGGCCTCTTTGCCAATGCTGCCGACACGGACTACGCGGCGATCGCTCCCCGCCAAGGAGCCCAAGCGGCTCTCCAGCGGGTGCGCCAGCAGCTCGGCCACACCCATCGCCCCTGGATCAACGGCGAATATCGCGACACCGAGGCCTTCTTTGAGCGGGTGAACCCGTCCCGCAGCGCCGAGGTGGTGGGCCGCGTGGGCCTGATCAGCGTGGCCCAGGCCGAAGAGGCGATCGCAGCGGCCAAGGCAGCCTTTCCGGGCTGGCGGGCGACGCCTGCGACCCAGCGCGCCGCCATTTTGCGGCGGGCCGCCGATCTCCTGGCCCAGCGGCGGGCCGATCTGAATGCCTGGATGGTCCTGGAGGTGGGCAAACCCCTGCGGGAAGCCGATGGCGAAGTGTCTGAGGCGATCGACTTTTGTCGCTACTACGCCGACGAAATGGAGCGCCTCGCCGCGGGCAGCGCCTACGATCTGCCGGGGGAAACCAACCGCTACCACTATCAGCCCCGGGGTCTGGTGGTGGTCATCTCCCCCTGGAACTTTCCCCTGGCGATTCCCCTGGGCATGACCGTGGCGGCCCTGGTGACCGGCAACTGCGCCCTGCTCAAGCCCGCCGAAACCTCCTCGGCGATCGCTGGCCAGATCGCCCAGATCCTCATCGAAGCGGGCATCCCCAAGGGGGTGTTTCAGTTCGTGCCGGGTCGGGGCTCCACCGTGGGCGCTCACCTCGTGCAGCACCCCGACGTCCACATGATCACCTTCACCGGCTCCCAGGAGGTGGGCTGCCACATCTACGCCGAGGCGGCCAAGCTCCAGCCCGGCCAGCAGCACCTGAAGCGGGTCGTGGCCGAAATGGGCGGCAAAAACGCCATCATCATCGACGAAAGCGCCGACCTCGACCAGGCCGTCCAGGGGGTGGTGCAGTCGGCCTTTGGCTACAGCGGCCAAAAGTGCTCGGCCTGCTCCCGGGTGATCGTGCTGGAGGCGGTGTACGACAGCGTGGTGCAGCGGCTGATCGAGGCGACGCGATCGCTGAAGGTGGGGCCAGCCGAAGACCCCAGCACCAAAGTCGGCCCGGTCATTGATGGGGCGGCCCAACAGCGCATCCAAAGCTTGATTGAGCAAGGGAAAGAACAAGCCACCCTGGCGCTGGCCATGGCGGCACCGGAGGGCGGCTTTTTTGTCGGGCCGGCCATCTTTACCGACGTTGATCCCGACAGCTCCCTGGCCCAGGACGAAATCTTCGGGCCGGTGCTGGCGGTAATCCGGGCCAAGACCTTTGGGGAGGCCCTGGCGATCGCCAACGGCACGCGCTATGCCCTCACCGGCGGCCTCTATTCGCGCACGCCCTCCCACATTGCCCAGGCTCAGCGAGACTTTCAGGTGGGCAACCTCTATATCAATCGGGGCATCACCGGGGCGATCGTGGCCCGCCAGCCCTTCGGCGGCTTCAAGCTCTCGGGCGTCGGCTCCAAGGCCGGGGGACCCGACTATCTGCTGCAATTCCTCGAACCGCGGGCCATCACCGAGAATATCCAGCGTCAGGGCTTCGCGCCCCTCGAAGGCGTCGATTAGCCGGAGGGACTCGCGCGATGCTGGGCGGGTGAATTCCGCACGGGCTGGGCATTTTCCCAAAGTGCCATGGCAAGATGGGGGGCAGTTGCGCAGACACTATCTCCCTGAGGTCTCTCGTGAGTCGAACGTTGCTCTGGCGATCGCCCGATGTGTTGTTTTTGGCGGTGGTTTGGGCGCTCAGCGCGGTGCTCGATCGCCTGTGGTTTGTGGTCGATCGCGATGTGCCCACCTGGGACCCCGCCGACTACCTGACCGGCGCCCTCAACTACTGGCACGCCCTGCAAACGCCCCAATGGTTTGATGGGAGCTGGTGGGCCTCGCTGTGGCAGCTCACCTCCAAGGTGCCGCCCCTGACCTACTTGGCTACGGTGCCGTTTCTGAACCTGTTTGGGACGGGTCTGGAGTCGGCGACCCTGCTCAACCTCTTTTTGAGCGCGGTGCTGCTGGCCTCGGTGTATACCTTGGGGGCTCACTTGTTTTCGCCGGTGGTGGGGCGGTGGGCAGCGGTGATCAGTTTGCTGATGCCGGGGCTGTACCAGGTGCGGCTGAATTTTTTGACGGACTATCCCTTGGTGGTGACAGTCACGCTGTGCTTCACGCTCCTGACCCTGGGGCGATCGAGTCAGCGCTGGCACGGCTGGCCCTGGGCGGTGGCCTGGGGGGCGGCTCTGGGACTGGCGCTGCTGGTGAAGCAGACGGCGATCTTTTTTTTGCTAGTGCCCCTGGCCAGCCCCCTGGGAACCCGAGAAGGGCCTTCCCAGCGGTGGCGTCGGCGATCTCAGGGACTGGTGGGGGCGATCGCCGCGATCGCGGTGGCGGGGCCTTGGTACCGCACCAACTGGCTGCTGGTTCTCACCTCCGGCAAGCGGGCCACGGTGGATTCGGCGATCGCCGAAGGAGACCCTTCGCTGCTGAGTCTCGATGCCTGGACTTACTACGGGCGAATTTTGCCCTACCAGGTGTCCTGGCCGCTGCTGCTGGTGCCCCTGGTGGGGCTGCTGGTCTTTGGCGGATGGGCGATCGCTCGCCAGATCCGCGCCGGAAATATCACCCTTTCGAAGGGCAAGTGGCATCTGCCCGCGCCCCTGGCCCAGGAGTGGCCCCGGGTAGCCTGGCTGCTGCGCTTTTTGCTGGGCGCCTATATCTTGTGCTCCCTCAACGTCAATAAAGACGGGCGCTACACCTTGGCGATGCTGCCGGTGCTGAGCGTGCTTTTGGCCTATGGCTTGACCCTGCTGCCGGTGCGCTGGCGATCGCTCTCCCACTGGACGGCGGCCCTGGGCCTGCTGCTGCTGGTCCTGAATGTGTTTCCTGTGGGCGGGGTTTGGGGAACGGGCTTGACGAATTTTCTGAGTCCCAAGGCCCAGCACTTCGCGGATGGCCGCATTCGCTGGCCCCACCCGGCGGTGATCCAAACGGTGACCGACACGGAGCCCTACCTGCGCTCGACCCTGGCGGTGCTGCCGTCCACCCCGGGCATCAACCAGCACAATCTCAACTACTTTGGGGCGCTCCGGGACTTCCAGGTCTACGGCCGCCAGGTGGGCACCCGAGAAAAAACCGTGGCCCAGGATTTGCGATCGCTGGATTGGTTTGTGACTAAAACCGGGGACCAGGGCTCTGTGCCGCAGTCTCAGGCGCTGATGGCCGAGGGCGTTCGCCAAAGCCCGGACCTATGGGCGCTCCGGAACTGGCCTCTGCCAGACGGCAGCACGCTGACCCTGCACCACCGCCGCCAGCCTGCGGTTCAGGTGCAGCCCCTGACCGTTGGCAAGGCCGCCCCAGAAACGAGCCCGACCTTTGTTGCGGCCCAGCGGACCCTGGCCCAGACGCCGGAGCGTGTCACCCTGACGCAGATTCAGGTGCCAGCCCAAGCCCCACCAGGCGCGCCGGTGCCGGTGACCTACACCTGGCAAGGCCCCTGGCATCATCTTCACCACGGCATGGTGCTGCTGACCTGGCAGCGCCAAGAGGCCGGTTCGCGCCCCGAGCAGCGCTGGCTCCATGACCACGCGATCGCCCTCGGAGCGCTCCACGATGGCCGGGTACCGCCGGAGGAGCAGCAGAGCGCCTTTCAGGTGACCGAGCGGCTGGCCATGCTGCCGCCCCCGGAGAGCGCGCCGGGGACTTACCGCTTGGTCGCCGAGTACCTCGATCGCCAGACGGGCGATCGCTATCCGATCCAGGTGCCGCCAGCATCGCTGGTGATCCGCCCCAATGCGGCCTCCAACCCCGCGCCGGAGGTCGATTTGGTGACCCAGTTCCGGACGCTGGCCCAGGGCTTGCCCCAAGGACGAGCAGCCCTCGACAGCATCTTTGAAGAAATCGGGCGCATTAGCCAGTACGACCCGATCCAGGACTACGCGGCCCAGCTCGCCACGGCGCTGGAGGCGCGGCTACAGCAGGAGCCAAACAACACGGCTTTTGCCTACGGGGTCGCCCTCGCCGAGGCTCAGCAGCGCCACGTGCCCCAGGCGATCGCCGCCCTAGAGCGCGTCGTCGCCCTCGACCCGACCAACCCCAACGCCCACGCCTATCTGGCGGTGGTCAATCTCTACGATTTCCGGGCCAAGGCTGCCCGCCCAGCGATCGATCAGGCCCTGACCCTGGCACCGGAATCACCAGAAATCCACGGGCTCAGCGCCGTGGCGGCCCTGATGCGCGGCAATCTGGCCCGGGCGTGGCGCGATGGCCAGTTCGCCCTCAGCGCGCTGGAGGAATAGCAGGGGCAGCGCCCAGAAGCAGTCATGGCGGCAGTCCTGGGCCTTTGACCCTAGCCTGGGAACACGGCCCCCACCTGCAAAATCCGGGTGGGCTCACCGGCGGGCACCAACGTTTGGCCGACGGGCACCACGGCCAGGGCATTGGTCGCGGCCAGGTTGATCAAGTTGCCCGAGCTGTGGCCGCCGCCCGCCAGCTCGAACTCGTAGGCCCCGCCCACCAGGGTCAGCCGTCCCCATAGGTAGGTTTCGCGCTGGCCGCCCCCGCGCAGGTCTTGGCGCGATCGCCCCGTGACAAAGACGGGCTCCCAGCCCCGGGCTTGGCCCCCGAGGCGGCGAATCGCGGGCTGCACAAAGCGCCAGAAGCTCATCAGTGACGACACCGGATTGCCGGGTAGGCCAAAGTACAGCACCGGTCGCTGGCCCGATCGCCCAAAAGTCGCCACCGTCAGCGGCTTACCGGGCTTGATCGCCACCGACTGCACATGGATCGTCCCGCCCAGCTCCGCCAGCAGGCCGTCAATGTAGTCGTAGTCTCCGACGGAGACGCCCCCCGAGGAGATCACCACGTCTGCTTGGGCGATCGCTCCTGCCATCGCCGCCCGCAGCGCCTCCGGCTGATCCGGCACGATGCCTAGGGGCAGGGCTTCGCCCCCCGACTGGGCCACCAGCGCCGCCAAGGCGTACTGATTGGAGTCCACGATCTGGCCCGGCGCCAGGGGCTGCTCGGGCGACACCAGCTCGCTGCCCGTCGACAGGATCGCCACCCGAGGCCGCCGAAACACCGGCACCTGGACGCACTGGGCCGCCGCCAGCACCGCGATTTCGGGGCCGTTGAGCACGAGGCCCGCCGCCAGCAGGGGCGCTCCTGCCCGCGCAAAGGCTCCCCGGTGGCGCACATTGGCCTGGGGCTCAGGAGCCCGCAAAATCGTCACGCGATCGCCCGATCGCTCCGTGTTCTCCTGCATCACCACCGTGTCAGCCCCCGCTGGCATCATCGAGCCCGTCAGGATCCGGGCCGCCTGCCCCGCCGCCACGACTTGCTGAGGCTGGTACCCCGCCGGGATCTCCTCCCCGATCGTCAGCGTCACCGGCACCGTCGCCAAGTCCTCGTGGCGAACGGCGTAGCCGTCCATTGAGGCGTTGTCCCAGTGGGGAAAGTCCAGCCCGCTTTGGACCGGCATGGCTAGTACGCGGCCCGCAGCTTGCAGGAGGGGCACCCGTTCCTGGTCGTTTTCTGCGCTAAATGGCTGAATTTGCGCCTGAATTCTCGTTTCTGCCTCGTAAACTGACAACATGACTCTATAAGACCTCCGAGAAACCACATCTCCTAGTCAGGGCTGCCCACCTATCCCGCGCCCAAGGACGAATTTGATCATGGGGCATTTTGGCCGATTAAATGAGCATTTAGTGGCGAATTTTGCAATTTCTAGTGTTTTTGTGAGGTGCGCCTAAACCGCCCAAAATGTTTGCAAAAAAAGTCCCAAAGCGCTACAGGACCGTATTTTCTCGGAAATCTACTCCCGATCGTCTTTTCGTTAGAAAGTGCAGCATAATATTTTGTAAGGATAAGTTTTAAGTTTTTTTGAATACATCGCCTAATTGAATGCTTGGGAAACGATTAAAGGGTGCTGATTCCTCTGCGATTGCCCCTTACTCCCAGTACAAGTTTGCACACGCAATTGCTGAATTGAACCGGCTCTGTCGAACGCTAGGCTAGTGCCTCCCTGGCAAACGGCGATCCGTGCGAATACTGAGGCCAGCGCTTGGGCCTGAATGGGGTTTGGGGTTTGGGAGCGTGGCGCTCAGCGATCGCCACAACGCGAATTTTAGTTTTTAAAAGTTTTATAAACCTTTTATCCCACGTCGACCGTCTAAAGGCCTCACGGGGATCAATTTGGTATAAAGTCCACCGACTTTTCTCCCGGCACCCCCTCCACCGTGCGCTCCTCCTCCTTACCCCGAATGAAGCGAAAACAGCTTGTCCCCACTTTTATTGCCACGGTTCTGCGTCGTCATCGGGGAATCGTTTTGGCTGCGGTTCCGATCGCCTCTTTGGTCACCGCCTTAACGACCTTTGGCTGGCTGCATTTGCGAGCCGCAGACATCGAGCACTGGGTCGATCACACCCAGATGATTCGGGTCGAGACCAATCAACTGCTTGCGTCCCTGCTGGATGCTGAAACGAGCGTACGAGGCTATGACCTGACTCGGCAGGCAGAGTTCCTGGAGCCCTACGAGCGCGCAAAACTCGAAATTCCGCGTTTGCTGGCCCAGCTGCAGGGAATGGTGACGAACAATCCTCAGCAGATGCGCAATCTGGCCACCATTGAAGCCGAGACGGCGGTGGTTCTCAAGGAGCTGGCAGTCAATCTGGACACCCTACAAAGCATTGACGCTGAGCTGGGCAGCGTGGTGGAGTTTCAGCGCCTAGAGCGATCGCTCAAAGAAAGCAAAAACGCGATGGATCGGGCTCGGCAAGCCATCGACGCCTTTATGGCCCAGGAAACTCGCCTCCTGGCGACTCGGCAGCAGGATTTGGCTTACCAGCGTCAGGCGGCCTGGGCCATTGTCGGGGCGATCGCCGTGATTGGCGTCCTGGTCTCCGCGATGGTCGCCGTCCTCATGCGCCATCTCGATCGCGACCTCGACGCCAAAAATCGCATCTTTGAACTTTCCCAAGATCTCATGGCGATCGCCACCTTCGAGGGCGCCTTCATCCTGGCCAACCCCGCCGCCCAAGAAACCCTGGGCTATCGCCTCAGCGAGCTGTGTGCCCTCTCCTGGCCCGACCTGATCCATCCAGAAGACCTCGATCGCACCCTCCAGTCCATCGAGGGTCTGCTTGCGGGCGATCGCAGCAGCACCCTCGAAAACCGCTGCCGTCACCGCGACGGCTCCTATCGCTGGCTCGCCTGGAACCTCGTCGCCGTTCCCAGCGAACAGCGCATCTACGCCGCCGCCCGCGACATCACTCAGCGCCGAGCTACCGAAGACGCCCTTCATCACGAGCAAGAATTTCGGCGCGCCATGGTCGAAAGCTTCTCCGAAGCCCTCGTTGCCTGCGACGCCACAGGTCAGCTCTCCCTCTTCAACCGCGTTGCCCGTGAGTGGCACGGCACCGACCCCCGCGACATCCCCGCCGAGCGTTGGTCTGACTACTACGACTTGCGCTGCTCTGACGGTATCACCCCTCTCCCCACCGAAAACATTCCCCTCGTGCGTGCCTTCCAGGGTGAGTCTGTTCGTGGTGCCGAAATGGTCATCGCCGCCGCTAACCAGCCCCTGCGCTACATCCTCGCCAACGGCGACCCCTTGTGCGACAGTGAAGGCCGCAAAATCGGTGCCGTCGGCGTCATGCACGACATCACCCAGCGCAAACTCGCCGAAATCGCCCTCCAGCGAGAACGCCAGCAGCTGCGCGCCATCATCTCCAGCGCCCCAGTGGCCATGGCCATGTTCGACACCGACATGCGCTACATCGCCTACAGCCAAAAGTGGCTCACAGACTATGGCCTAGAAGAAACTGACCTGATTGGCCGCAGCCACTACGACCTGTTTCCCCATCATCCCGACGCTTGGCTTGCCATTCATCAGCGCGCCCTCGCGGGCGAAATCATTCGCAGTAGCGAAGACACGATGATTTATCCCGATGGCTCGAAGCACTACACGCGCTGGGCCATTCATCCGTGGGAAGGACCAGAGGGCGCTATCGGCGGCATTATCCTGGCGGTCGACTGCATCGATGAACTGGTAAAGGCGCGCGAAGCTGCCTTCGAGCACGCCCGCCTCAAGTCTCAGTTCTTGGCCAACATGAGCCACGAGATTCGCACCCCCATGAATGGCGTGCTGGGCATGGCCGGCCTTTTGCGCAAAACGGACCTCACCCCCAAGCAGCAGGACTTTGTGCAGGCGATCTGCACCAGCGCCGAGCATCTGCTGGCCATCATCAATGACATCCTGGATTTCTCCAAGCTCGAAGCTGGGGAAATGCAGCTGGACAAGCTGGATTTTGATCTCGATGACTGCCTGGAAATGGTGGTTAATTTGCTGTCGACTCAGGCCGCCGAGAAGCGCCTGGAAATCGCCATTTTGGTGGACCAGGCGGTGCCTCGCCAGATCCAGGGCGATCCGGGCCGATTGCGCCAGGTCCTGCTCAACTTGATGAGCAACGCGATCAAGTTCACCTCCCAAGGGGATGTGGTCTTGCGGGTGAATCTGGAGGCTACCTGGCCCCAGCAGGCGGTTCTGCGCTTTAGCGTGACGGATACGGGGATCGGAATCTCACCGGAAGGTCAGCAGCGACTGTTTCAGTCCTTTTCCCAGGTGGATGCGTCCCTCACGCGCCCCTTTGAGGGGACCGGTCTGGGGCTGGCGATTTCTCAGCAGCTGGTGCAGCTGATGGGGGGAGAAATTGGGGTGGAAAGCGAGCTGGGCCAGGGGTCGACGTTCTGGTTCAGCGCGACCTTTGGTCGACCGGTGACGCTGCCCCCGGTGACGCGTCTGCCCCGGGGCCTGACGGATTTGCGGCTGCTGATTGCGGATGGAAGCGCGGTGGTCCGCCAGTCGATTCGCTACCTGACCCAGGCTTGGGGGATGGAGATCGGGGAGGTGGAGACGGGAGCGGAGGCGCTGCAAACGCTGCGGCAGGCGGTGGAGGCGGGAACTCCCTACGATGCGCTGATTGTGGATCATCAGCTGCTGGCGGGGGAGGGGGATTTGCTGGTGGAGACGATTCGCCAAGAGGAGGCGCTGGCGGAGACGAAGGTGGTGCTGATGACGTCGATCTATCAGCGCGATCGCGCGGAGCAGCTGCTATTGGAGGGCATTTCGAGCTTTTTGATCAAGCCGGTGCGGCCCTCGCGGCTGTTTGATAGTTTGCTGACGGCGGTGGCGCGCCGCATTACGGATGATTTGGCGGGGCAGCGCTGCGATGTGCCGGTGCCGGTGGTGTCGCCGGTGGCGGTGGAGCGATCGGACCTGAAGATTTTGCTGGTGGAGGACCACCCGATCAATCAGCAGGTGATTTTGCATCAGCTGGAGGAGTTTGGCTATAGCCCGGCGGTGGTGAGCCACGGCCAGGAGGCGCTGGAGTATCTGGAAAAAGAGACCTGCGATTTGATTTTGATGGACTGCCAGATGCCGGTCTTGGATGGCTACGCCACGACTCGGCTACTGCGGGAGCGGGAGGGAGATCAGCGCCGGATGGTGGTGATCGCGCTGACGGCTCACGCGATGCCGACGGACCGCGAAAAGTGTCTGGCGGCGGGGATGGATGACTATATCAGTAAGCCGGTGGACCAGGCGGATCTGGCGCGGCTGCTGCAGTACTGGGGGACTCGCGTTCGCCAGCGCGCTGCAAATAATCTGTGGATCGGTCCCTCGGAGGAGGTGTATCGGTCCAGAGGGGTGAAAACTCAGAATGGAGCCAATTCTCGGAAAGCGATCGCGCTGTCGGATCGCTCTGAGCCGCTGGAGGAGGCGCGATCGCCCGAGCTGCCAGAGGCAGCGCATCCAGAGGAGCCGACTGGGGTGATCAATCTCCAGCGGTTGCGATCGGTCTCCAAGGGACGAGCGGAGTTTGAGCGCAAGCTGCTGACGGCTTTTTTGGCGAAGTCTCTGGAGGAGCTGCCGCTGCTGCGCCAGGCGATCGCCGAGGCCAATTTTGAGCAGGTGGCGCAGTACGCCCACCGGATCAAGGGCTCGAGCGCCAATGTCGGAATGACGGAGCTGGCGGCGATCGCCCGCGACTTGGAGATCTGCGTGCGCGATCGCCAGAGTGCAGGCACGGCTGAGCTTCTGGCGCGCATCGAATCCCAGCTAGCAGCCCTAGAGTCTTGGATTCAAACCCATTTACCATCCTGAGCAGGAGCAACAACCCGTCGGTATGTCCAAAGTTTTAGTTGTCGATGATGACATCACCACTCAAATGATTTTGCAGAGCGCCCTCGAAGAAGATGGGCACTGCGTGCGAGTTGTGAGTGATGGACAAGAAGGTTTTGCCACCGCTCTGCAGTGGCAGCCCGATCTTGTGATCTCCGACTGGGTGATGCCGGAAATGGACGGGTTGTCTCTGTGCCATGCCCTAAAGTGCGAGCCTCAGCTCTCGGCGACGTTCTTTATCCTGCTCACGGCCCGCGAGCAGCTCGACGATCGCATTCAGGGCTTAGACGCCGGGGCGGACGACTTCTTGGCCAAACCGGTCGAAATTCAGGAGCTGCTGGCGCGGGTGCGGGCGGGCTTGCGCCTGAGCCAGGCCAACCAGCGGTTGAACCAAGCCCTTCAGGACTTGCAGCAAACCCAGGCCCGCCTGGTCCAAACCGAGAAAATGTCGAGCCTCGGGCAGATGGTGGCCGGCATCGCCCACGAAATCAACAATCCCATCACGTTTATCTTGGGCAATCTGCCCCACCTACGGGGCTACGTTGAAGACTTGATCGAGCTGCTGACTCTATATCAGGCCGAAGTTCCCCAGCCAGGGCCTCAGCTTCAGCGGAAGCTCCAGGACTTTGATCCGACCTTTGTGCAGCAAGACGCCGTGCGCTTGATGACCTCTATGCATTCCGGCGCGACTCGGGTGCAGGACATTGTGCAGTCGCTGCGTCGGTTTTCGCTCCTAGATGAAGCGGACCTCAAGCCCGTTAATCTCAATGACAGTATCGAAACGACGCTGCTGATGTTGCAGCATCGCTTTCAGGCCAATGGCCGCCCTGCGATCGCCCTCCATCGGGACTACAGCGCCCTACCCCTCGTCGAGTGCTACGCCAAAGATCTCAACCAGGTCTTTTTGAATGTGCTCACGAACGCCATTGACGCCTTGGAGGAGCGCTGCAAAAAGGACGCGAATTTCCGGGAGCCGCAAATCTGGATCTCGACCTCCCTGCGCGACAGCCCAAGGGGCGATCGCTACGCCACCCTCTGCATCGGCAACAATGGCCCGCTGCCCCCCCAGCAGGTCCAGGCCCACATGTTTGATCCCTTCTTCACCACCAAACCGGTGGGCCAAGGGGTGGGGATGGGGCTGGCCATCAGCTACCAAATCGTGGTCCAGCAGCACCAAGGCGTGATTCGCTGTCAGACCACGCCGCCCAGCACCACCGAGTTTGTGATCCAGATTCCCCTTGGCCAGGCTGCCACGTCAGCAGCCTAGACCGGCGGCTGGGGCTCAGCGGGAGGAGGTGCTGGCTCTACCGGTTCGGGATTGACTACCTCAGGGGGCACTGGTTCGGGCTCGGGCGGCACTGGCTCGACGGGCGGTTCGGGGCTGGGCTCGGGCGCAGGACTTTCCTCGACGGGCTCGGGGGACGGCGAAACCGTGGGCTCTGGACTGGGGGAGGCGGTTGGTTCGGGACTCGGTGAAGGAGACTCGCTGGGTTCCGGCGAAGGGGGTGAGGGCTCGGGCGGTACGCTGGGCTCAGGGCTTGGAGACTCGCTGGGCTCGGGCGGCGCCAAATCGATCGGCGGCGCGATCGACGGGCTGGGCTCGCTGCTGGGAGTCTCGGGGGCGGGTGAGGGCGAGGGTGCTGAGGGGCGATCGCGCTGAATCTGGAACGCGGCGATCGCCGATCCAATGATCACCGCCAGGGCAATCAGGCCAAACAGCGCCATGGGAAACGACGCCGGATCGCCCGTGCGGCGCGGCGCGGCAGGCGAGGGCGATCGCCGGGGCGGCGCAGCCGTGCGAGGCTTCGGTGCGGCGGCGCGGGTCGCTGCGGGCGATCGCGGCGGCGCTGGCCGGCGCGGCATCACCGGCACCGTGGCCGCCGTCTGAGTGCGGGTTTCCCCTTTCATCGCGCCCGCTGCCACGCCGGTCGCTGGCAGCAGCGCCAGCCACGCATCCATCGTGGGCGGGCGCTGGTCTACCTCCATCGCCATTCCCCGCAAGATCGCCTGCTCCAGGGCCGGGCTCAGCTGGGGATTGATGCTGCGGGGCATTGCCAGGGGCTGGCGATCGCGCAGGATCGACGCCACTGGCACTTGGGCCGTCACCAGCGCATACAGCGTCGCCGCCAGCCCATACACATCACTGGCAGGCGTATACTTCGCCTTCGTCAGATACTGCTCGATGGGCGCATAGCCCGCCGACACCATGCTCGTGTGCACCTGGGTCACATTGGGCGAAAACTCCCGCGCGATGCCAAAGTCAATCAGCACCACATCCTGAGTGCCCTCCCGCAAAATCACGTTTTGCGGCTTCACATCCCGATGGAGCAAGCCATTTTGGTGAACGGCCTGGAGCGCCGCCCCGATCTGGCGGCTGTAGTGGACTGCCAGCGCCTCGGGCAGCGGATTATTGGGAAAAACCAGCTTGTCGAGGGTGGGGCCTGGAATATAGTCCATCACCATGTAGGGCAGGCCGCCTTCGATAAAGAAGTCGCTCACCCGCACGATATTGGGATGGCTACAGGCCGCTAGGCGTCGCGCCTCGTCCTGAAACTTTTGTTCTGACGCCTGAAAATCAGGGTGGTTGTGCATCCCTTCATTGAGGGTTTTGATCACCACCCACTGACCCAAATAATGGTGGGTTGCCTTGTACGTCACGCCAAAGCCACCACGCCCGATTTCTTCCTGGAGCGTGTACTTGCCGTTTTGCAGGGTTTGACCGACCAAAGAGTTCATCGCGCACTCTCCCAGGACACGGGATGCCGGGACGAGCAGTCATGCCCGCGATCGCCCGCCATCGCAAAAGTTCTTCACAACAATACAATGCTACTGACTTCCACAGCGCCTGTAGATCGAGTAGCCAAAGCGGCGATCGCCCGCATCCTCAGAACTTCAGCGGCGACAGCCCCCGTTTCCCAAAAACTTGCTGACTCTTTGGGGATCAGCGAAACCATCCGCTCCTAGAACTTCTGGCCAATGCCCACGTGCAGACGGCCTTCCCCATCGTCATTGAAGCCGTAGTCCGCGCGGATCAGGCCCACCGGCGACTTCACCCGCACGCCGAAGCCGTAGCCAACGCCACTTCCCGGCTTGCCGCGCACCTCCGCCGGTTCTCCGGGCACCGTATCTCCCGAGCCCAAGTCGCTGGCAAAGTCCAGAAACACCACCGCCCCCACCGGATCAAACACCGGGAAGCGATACTCTGCGGAGCCCAGGATATAGCTGCGGCCGCTGCCCACATCCCCCGAGCCGTAGCCCCGCACCGAGTTTGTCCCGCCCAGGTTGAAGGCTTGGTAGGGCGGCAGATCGCCGAGGGTCGTTCCCCCCTGCAAGTTGAAGGCCAAGACCTCGCGATCGTCTTCGTCCCCCGAGTCCAGCCAGGTCACCGGCAAATAGTATGAGTAGTCGGCCCGGACGCGATTCATCAAAATATTGCCCTCACCCAGGGGGATCGACTGCTCCGTACTGAGGGTCAGCGCTGAGCCAGAGGTCGGGTTGCGCGGATTGTCGCGATCGTCACGGGAGGCCGAGAGAGAGACCGTCGTCAGATCGTCGATGCCGTTCTCGCTAAAGCTCAGGCGGTTGCCCAGCTCATCAAAGGGGGCCAGCTCGCCGTCCGAATCGCGAATGCTGGTGCGGGTGTAGTTGAGGCCCAGGGTGCCGCGCCAGCCGTCGCCAATGGGCTTAGTCAGGTTGACGCCGCCGCCGTAGCGACCCTCGCGGGGATCATCTCCATTGGGCAAATCCACCTCGTCGTTGAACGTGGAAGAAACCGTGCGGCGACGGAAGGCATTGACGCTGTAGCCCGGGCGATCGGGGTTGCTTTCTCGGTAGGGGCTAGAGAAGCGGCCGTCAAACTGAAAATCGCGGGTGCCAATCAAGACATTGGTGTTGAGCTGCTGGCCGGTGCCGCTCACGTTGCGATCGTTATAAGTAATGGTCCCGTAGACCCCCGTGTTGGAGTCATAGCCACCGCCGAAATTCACTGCCCGAGAAGGCGTTTCGGACACGTTGTAGGTAACGATGACGTTGCTGGCGTTGCCGTCGAGGGAGACATTGGCATCCGAGAAGAGCCCCAGCTCATAGAGTCGTCGCAGATCCTCTTGGGCAGCCTTCGTCCGGAAGACTTGGCCCGGCTGAAGCTGAATCTCGCGCCGAATAAATTCTTCGTCCGTCCGACCTTCCACCGGATCGCCATTTTCGTCTACGGGGCTGCCCTCCTCATCTACGAAGCGGAGGCGGACTTCGCCCACGACGCCCTCGGCCACCTCTAGGGTGACCACGCCGCTGGTGGAGGGCCGGACTGCCAAGACGCGAGCCAGGGTGTAGCCATTGTCGGCGTACCAGCGGCCGACGCCCTGGATCCCGCGCCGCAGCAGGGCCGGATCAACGGTTTGGCCGATTTGGGCCTGAAACTGCTGAGCGGCGATCGCATCCGTGAGGACCGTCGCCCCTTCGACTCGCACGCTTTGCACCGTGATCGGGTCCACCTGGAACACCACAATCAGCCCTTCATTGGTGTCGCGGCTGGACGCTTCGACCGAGCGAAAAAGACCAGTGTTGCGCAGGGCCTGGATATCCGCCTGGATCTGCTCCTGGCTCGTTTCGCCGCCGGGCCGCGTCTGCACCGTGTCCCGCACCAAAGACGCTAGCTCGCCCTCGGCGCCCACGACTTCGACGCTGACAGTCAGCAAGGCCAAATCAGTGCCGTCCGCTGCGGCCGCTTGTGCTGCCGCCGGTTCTGCTGCTGGTTCTGGCCGTGGAAAGGCGTTGGCGGGCGTTTGAGAAGTTTCGGCGGTGGTGGGGACTGTGGTTGTCGGGGTGTTTTGGGAAAGAGACGTCCCAGATTCAGGCGCTGCGCTTTGATAGGTGCCGTAGACCTGCGCAACGACGGTCGGAGCCGCAAATTCTTGCACGGCTAGGGTCTCGGGCTCGGCGATCGCCGTCGAAATTGCTGGCGAAATCGGTGATGGCGAGACAGCCTGAGCTGGGGCTGTATCCAAAGCCGCGAGCGTCGCAGGGCTGGCCTCCGCTGGCGTGGCCAAGCAGCCAGCAGCAGCGGTCATCGTCAAAAGAGCGGCGGTGGAAACGCGCATAGCGAGAGCCTCTAGAATACGCGGAGATGAGCCGCGATCGCGCCTGAGAAACGGTTTGAGTCGCGCCGGAGCAGTGCCTGAATGGAGCAGCAGGACCGTCCGATCGGCCTAAAAACAAAACGCGATCGCCCAAAAAGAGAGCAGCGACGGAAAGACAGCCTGACAGATGATTTTTCGGCAATCATAGCCGATTCGAGGCCCCGCCAATCGGCGATCGCCCGACTTTTCTCTATCAGTGTGCAAAACGCTGCGTTCCGTCCAGTTTCAAGCTTTTCTGACCGCAGCCTTTACAAAATGTTCCACAATTCCTGAAGCAAGGGTGTGTCGCGCCCGGAGAGCTTTGCTATGATGGTTTGGCTAATGACCTGCGGACGTGGCGGAATTGGTAGACGCGCTAGATTTAGGTTCTAGTGCCGCAAGGCGTGAAGGTTCAAGTCCTTTCGTCCGCATCTAAGTAATACAAAGCGAAAAAGGCATTCCTGAAGCGAGGGAATGCCTTTTTCGTTTGCAAGGGCTACTCAAACTGCTCACCGGCCTGCCAAAGCGCGATCGCGCCAGAAGTCTGGAGCGCAATCAGGGGGCAAACCGCAGCGAAATCAAGGCTGAGGCTGCTCCCTCTTTGGGTAGAGAAGCAGAGACTCACTTTGCCTCTTCAAACAGATGTCACTCTCCTGCGAAATCCGGCTCAATAAAGCTGAATCCTCGAACAAGCTGCTCTAGCGAGTCCAAGAAGCCGATGACGCGCGATCGCCGCGCTTCTCACCCGATTGAGCTGCTAACGAGCCCGCTCGTCAAGAAGCATTGCCCTCTGTGCCTTGCCGTTTCTGTCTAAATTGTCGTTCCAGTAGGTAACAGACTTGTTACCAAACCAGAGAATCTCTTGCCGCGCTTTGTTAAGGTTATATGACTCAAATCAAGCCAAACTTCACACTGGTTTTTAGTTCGTTTCATAGGGCGCGATCGCCCCAAAACCAGCCCAAACGCGAGATTTTTGACCGAATTGTGCCTGTCAGTTGAAAAGCGCGCTGGGAAGAATTTCGAAAGTTCCCGGATGCGAATAGATTTCAGCAATAAAAATTGTCAAGGGTTCCGTGATCCTGACTAACGCAACCCTCGAAGATTTTGGCAAATTAGAGTGAACAGACAACAGGCCAGAAAGTCTAATTGCTGAGGGATTGGTTGTCTGTAGCACTCGATACATTTCATTCCAAGCGTTCCACCCATGGATCCCAAACATAGCAGCCTCCGCTTTCCCCTCTGGAAGTATCTCAATCAGCCCCTTTTTGATAACTCCAGTCCTCTGATTATGAGTCCCAAACGTTTTTGGTCACTGTATCAAGTTCAGTTTCTAGAGCGATGCCTGGCGCGGGACTGCGAGTCCGAAAGCCGCCCTTACTGACAGGGCCTCGCTGGCAGGGCCACAGAGTTGCTCTTGCCTAAGTGGCTTGGTTTCTTGGGAGTATAGTCTCGTCTCGATGCACTGCAATCACGTTGATTCAAGCCGGCCTGCTGCCCAGCGGGCCGGCTTGGTTTTGGTAGCTGAGGCTGGGCGGGCCAAAGCCAGCGGTTGTCTAGATTGTCCGGAGAGGCAGGAAAGGCTCTGAATAGAGGGGGTAGGCCAATTTTCAGTCCGGAAGCTGGCTTGGTGGTGAGGTGGAGCCTGGGGACTGTTTCCGCCTGCCGCGATTCCTTTGCAAGTCCTGTTCAGTCGGTAGTGTGGAGGCCGTGCAATCGTGGTTTTGAAGCCTATTTATTCCTTGGATAGCGCAAGTAGCCCAGCCGTTGAGATTTCTCAAGAGTATTTGCAGTCACTGGTGGGCCAAATCGAGGCGGAGTTTCAGCAAAGCGATGTCTATGGGCGATCGCTGGCAGGTTTGCAAGTCTTGCTGGGAGAAGCGGCGGAAAGCGCCCAAGTTTTGGTCAAAACCGTGGGCCGAGAAGCCATTCGGCTGGCTTGTCGCTATCTGACCCAGTCGATGGCGATCGCCCAGACGAGTGCTCCGCCCGTCAGCGGCACCACTGCGGCAGCCGGTCGGCCTGTGCCGCCGCCTGCTCCCCCGCCATCGCCCCATCTGCTCCAGATCTCCGCGACGGCGCTGACGCCTGAGGTAGACACCACGGTGGACACCCAGGCCGAAGCTTTGGATCAGGATGTGCCCACGCCCTTCTTCCGGCCTGCTAACAAGCCGAAAAAACGGCTCAGCGCCGTCGAACAAGAACAACTGTTAGAAGCCAGCCGAGAAACAGCCCTCAAGGAAATTGGCCAAACCCTGCGCCAGGCTCGAGAGGCGGCCTCGCTCTCGGTCACGCAGCTCCACAATCAAACGCTGGTGCCGATGCATCTGATCAAGGCGCTGGAGGATGGCAACATGGGCCTGCTGCCGGAGGACGTGTATGTGCGCGGGTTTATCCGCCGCATCGGCAACGCCCTCAAACTCGATGGCGGCGTTCTGGCGGCTTCCCTGCCAGCTCCTGACCCAGTGAAGTCCGTTATTCCATCGTGGTATCACCCGGAAACAACTGGCCAAAACTCCAGCAGCGGTGGCATGGAAGGCCTGGGCTCGGCGCATCTGTACCTGGGGTATGCTGCCCTGATGGCGGGCGCAGTGGGCGGCCTATTCTGGATTTCTCAGCAGTCTGCGCCAGACACGTCGTCCCATCCGCTCAATGATCCGGTTACGCCTTCGGATCAATCTTCGTCCCTGAGCGACCCGGCCCCGATCAGTACGCCGGGACTCCAGTCTTCTCGGGGTGGTGTGTCGGTGGGCGGAGACATTGCTCCGCCGGAAGCGATGAATTTCTAGGCGATCGCCTGCTTCAGCCTCAGTTAAAAACCAGCTTGGGCACAAGCAGCGCTGGCTCAGCGTCGAGGGCGATCGCGGCAATGCCCAGGAACGTACCCGCTGGGTCCTGGATGCGCACGCTCGGAGCGGTGGCTATCCCAGGCTCGAGGTCTCCCAGCTCTGCTAGGGGCAGGCGACGACCGTTGAGCCACAGGGCCACGAGGGGCTCGGATAGCTGAATCGTCGGCAGGTGCCGCAAGGCGTCGTTGGGCTCGGTGAGCGGCAGGCGATCGCCCTCTAGGGCCGCTGCCAGCTCCTCCAGGCTCAGGCTGTCCTGGAGGCGAAACCCGCAGCTTGCGGTGCGCTGGAGCTGGGCTAGCGCCGCGCCGGTGCCTGCGGCGGCGCCCAGGTCTCGCGCGATCGAGCGAATATAGGTGCCGGGGCCGCAGGCGATCTCCAGATCCAGCTCGGGATACGCCTGCGATCGCCACTCCAGAACCCGAATATCGTAGACCTCGACCGTCCGTGCTGGGACCTCAAAGTCTTCGCCCGCCCGCGCGCGGTCATAGAGTCGCTTGCCGTCGACCTGGATGGCGCTGTAGCGGGGCGGAATTTGGTTAATGGTGCCCAAAAACTGCGTCAGGAGGGGGGCGATCGCCTCAAGCGTCAAGTCGGGCGCTGCCTGCTGGGAGAGCACATCGCCCTCTAGGTCATCGGTTGCTGTCGTCACCCCAAAGCGTACTGTTGCCCGGTAAGCCTTGTCCTCCGGCAAATATTGCAGCAGGCGCGTGGCTTTGCCCACCGCAATGGGCAGCACGCCCGTAGCTGCTGGGTCCAGGGTGCCCCCGTGGCCTACTCGCTTGGTGCGCAACAGCTTGCGGACCTTGGCCACGCAGTCATGGGATGTCCAGCCAGCTGGCTTGTTGAGATTGACGAAACCTTGCACAAATCCTCCTGCAACTTTCTCCTGTGGCGAAGGCTGCGCGCCGAAATCGGCTCCTCCGGTGCCAGGGCTCGAGAAATAGACGAAGCTTCAGTTTACTCTGGTGTCCGCTGCCTCAGCCGTGCTGCTTCTGCCCACAAAGTCTGTTTCGAAGATCTGCCTAACTGTAGAGCTAGTCTGCTTCATCGTGCCGTAAAATCTTCGTTCCTGTTGTGCCAAGCGATCGCCCATGACCTCCAACGCCCTCCTCTCGACGATCCAGGCTCCCCCAACAGCAGACATCCAAAAATACGCGTTCATTGACGCCCTGCGAGGTCTTGCCTGTCTAGGAGTGATTGCCATCCACATCCTGGATTATGTGGGCCCGACCTGGGAGCCTGTCCGGCTGGTTGCAGCCTTTGGCGACAAGGGGGTACAGCTTTTTTATCTCCTGAGCGCGTTCACGCTGTTTCTGTCCTATCAGCAGCGATCGCGCACAGACGATCGCCCCATTCTTTTCTTTTGGATCCGGCGTTTTTTTCGAATCGCGCCACTCTTTTATGCCGTCTTGATCGTTAATTTTCTTTGGCGCGGAATGAGTCCGAGAACCTGGGCCCCTGACGGCATTGGCTGGGATGATATTGGACTTGCCATCACGTTTCTGAATGCTTGGAAACCCGACGCCATTACCTCCGTTGTAGATGGTGGCTGGTCCATTGCGATTGAAATGAGTTTTTATTGCCTCATTCCCTTTCTTTTTTGCAAAATCACCAATCTCTCAAAGGCACTAAACTTTACCTGCTTGGCCTACATGGGCGGCTTGATTTTGAGCGAAATGGGCCTGGCGATCGCTATGCCCCAAGCAGATGAAAGATATCATCGACTTCTAGATCACTACTTCAATGTATTTTGGCTGCCTCGAGAACTGTTTGTTTTTGGATTGGGAATCTGCCTCTTTTTCCTATTCCAAAAGCTGTTGAGTGTACCGATTAGCCCGGGGCAAAAACGCCAATTTTCGCGATCGCTGCTTTGGATTGCCGCCATGCTAATGCTGGCAGCTATGCGGCGCTTTGGTGATGTGCTTTTGCTTTTTTCTCTCGCTTGGCTTGCCTTCACCTTCTCCCTGGCGCTTCAGTCCAGGATCTGGCTGGTCAATCCCCTCTTGATCCGGCTCGGCAAAGTCTCTTACAGCATCTATCTTCTGCACTTTTTGGTGCTGCGTCTCCTGGGACCGCAGCTAGCAGCCACGCCTTGGATTCAGCAAAATGCGGACCCTTTCTTTAGTACCCTCAAGATTCTTTTTGCTTTTTCCTTGACGACCGCTGTGACCTATCTTTTGGCTGAAATCACCTTTCACAGCATCGAGCAGCCCGGTCTGCGCTTGGGCAAGCAACTGATCGCCCGCCTGACCCGCAGCCCTCAGTCTGCCGCTTAGCAGGTATCAGCTAGGAAGCGCTCATTTCCTGCCGGAGAGTGTCAAAATAGATAACAATCTACGGGCAATAAATTGTCAATTTGATTGAATAGAGCCGTGGTTGTCGTTAAGTTGCACGGAGCAAGCCGCGATGAGCGTTCGTCGCAGCGGCAAGCTAGGCCGTGAACTGGGCAAACCCGGCCCGCAGGCTGAATTTCACAAACAGTGAGGAGTTGATAACGATGCGTCCCCAGAATCAGCGACTCGGTTTTAGCGCAGCCCTGGTCAGCAGCGTGGCCCTCGCTACGGGGTTGGTGCTAGGTGTCCAGGCTCCCAGTCACGCCCAGGCAGCCTACGGTAGCTATGTCGGCGTTGGCCCTTCGGTGGGCTTGACTGAGGGTGACGGCGTGGAGGAAGATCGAGAAATCGCTGGGGTGATCGCGCTGCGCTACCGCCTCCTGGAAGCGCCGGTGTCTCTGCGAACCCAGGCCATCATTGGGGACGGGACGGCGATCGTGCCGACGGTTTCCTACGATCTGCCCCTGAACTGGCAAACCACGGCCTATCTGGGCGCTGGCGTTGCCTTTGTCAGCGGCAATACTCCGGTGGGCAATCGCGATAGCTTTGCGCTGCAGCCGGGCATTGACTATGTGGTCCCCAACAGCAACACCGTGATTTTTGGAAATGCCATCATTGGCTTCAATGGCTTCCGGGAAGGGGGCAGCGCCGTCTCCCTTCAGGGTGGCGTGGGCCTCCGGTTCTAGGGAGCTGCGATCGCGACTGTCAGCGGTCCTCGGGCAGCAGCGATTGGCTCCGGTCGAGGGGCCAATAGATTTTGTAAGCTTGGCCGACAATGACGGATTGATTCATCGGCCCCCAGACATGGGAGTCGTAGCTGTTGTTGCGGTTGTCCCCCAGGACGAAGTATTGATCAGGGCCGAGGGTCACGGGGGCGAGACGATAGCGCGGTGCTTCGGTGAGGTAGGGTTCGTCGATCGCCTGGCCGTTGAGGTAGACTTGCCCTCCCTGCACCTCGATCGTTTGGCCCGGTGTGCCGATCACGCGTTTGACAAAGAAGGTTTCTGATTGATTGTTTCTGCTGCTCTGCGGGGCGCTGCTACGAGCTGCGCGGGGCGATCGAAACACAATGAGATCGCCCAGCTGAGGACGGTAGGCGGCGCTTTTGCGAACAAACATGCGATCGCCCACTTGCAGGGTCGGCTGCATGGATCCGCTCGGCACCACAAATCGCTCAAGCTGCGCATTCAGGGCCAGGGGCAAAGATGCCACGCCAAGGCGCACCACCAACAGCAAAATCACGATCGCTGTGATGAGAGTTTTGCTGCGAGAGCGGGGCGACGTGTTGACCTGATAGGCGCTACAGCAGGCGATCGCCGCAATGGTCGGCGGCACTGCGATCCAGAGCGCTGACTGACTGGCTATATTACTGGCAACAATCATCGCCACCATCAGCACCGCACCCAGCCCCAGCCGCTGGAGATAGAGGTGACCGAGGCCAGGCAGCACCTGGGACAAAAAGACAGCAAACCAGCGATCGCGCGATCGCGGAAAGGCGGGCGGCGCTCCTTCTGAGAGACAGTAGTACGCGTCCAGCAGACAGCTCGCGTAGACCACCACCGCCGCCCCCGCAAAAAACAGCCCCACCGCTGTATTTCCCTCTGCCGCAAAGACGCATCGCAGCGCCAGCAGCGCGCAGCCGAGCGTCCCCAGGAACCACGCCCCGGCCTTGGGATACTGGGCAGCGTAGATGTGGCCCAGCCCAGGCAGGCAGACTGAAAGATTCACGGCGATCCATGGGTTTGATTGGGACATGGCAGTGGGACGAGCTCTCTGAAAGCAGTCTAGCGAGAGACCCCTGCCCCAGTGGAACCGATCTCGCGTTTTGGCGGGTGATATGTGACACTCAGGGATCTGAACCCTGGGCTCCCCAAACCCCAAAGAGCGACCCTAGGATGAAATTAAGGACGAGAGTATTCCTAAATCTGCTTGATTTTGGGTCTCGTCAAGCTTTTTCGGCAATGGGGGAGGGTAATGATGAAATTCCGTCACGTGTGGACGATGGTTCCGGCCGCGATCGCCAGCTTAGCGATCGCCACGAGCGCAAAAGCTGAAACCCTCAACATTACAGAAAATTCCGCCAATCCGCTGGTTGTCGAAAGCACCGTCAGCGCCACGGAGAGCAGCCCGTGCGGCAGCATTGCGATCGCTCCTAGCCACGTTGTCACCCTAGCCGACGACTTTGACAACCTGCGCTTCACCGTTGAGGGCGAAGGGCAGCCGACCCTAATGATCCAAGAAGCCGGTGGCCGCACAACCTGCGTCCAAGCCGACGGCTTCTCGGGGGGTGTTGTCGAGGTGCCTGGCTTCTGGGCCAAGGGCTCCTACACCCTCTTCATCGGCAACCGCAGCCCGGGCCAGTACAGCTACAAGCTCTCTATCTCCCACCTTTAATCTTTCGCCGATTCATTTTTTGCCGACGCGACATCTAGGATGACCGCCCAGGCTGCTCACTTTCCGCTGGGTTCGCCCCAGCCCAGATGGGGAGCGCTGGGCGGGTCGATCCTAGTCTTCTAGCAGCTTGGTCGGCACCTCGATCGCTTCGACGTCCACCGTTCCGGGTGGCGTGGGGCGCTCGATGTGGCCGTGGGTGACCGTCAAGGCTTCGCCGCAGGAGGGACACTGCAGCGCTGCTTGGTTGAAGCCCGCCAGGGGATAGTTGCAGACGGGGCAGTTTTCCTGGACCAGATTGCGCTTGAGCCACCAGCGAAAGGCGAAAAACCCCACAATAGGCGCCAAAATCAGCAGGCCCATCAAGACGAAAAGGGACTTCACTAGCCAGCCAGCACCGATGGTGATGAGGAGCCAAATGAGGGCGATCGCGGTTAGGGAGCAGCCAAAATTGGACAAATTAAGTTGAAACGATTTGGGGCCGTCTAGGTTCACGCTCGCCTCCTCTGCGCATCCAAACGATCTGCAATCGATCGCTCGCAGGGGTCTATGGGGTTAGACGAGCGACCTATTTTCTATCCTACTCGCGATTGCCCGAGCGTTGCTTCCCCCGCGGGTCTAGGGGCGATCGCCCGACGACGCCGATCGGGAGGACACTGCCTCGATCGGTGATCGGTTCTTGGGGTCAGCTGCTGGCGGGATCGGCTCGAGCAGCCGCACCACGCAGCGCCGAAAGGCTTCTTTGCCAAAGACTTTGAGCGCTTCTTGGCGAAGCCACGGCCCATCACAGCGCCGATCCTGCCCCGCCAAGATTTCGCAGCAGGCAGCAGCGACGGCTTCCGGATCGCGATGGGGGACTGGCCAGCCCAGGCGGCCGTCCTGGAGCGGGTCGGCAGAGCCGTCATCATCGCCGGCCAGCACCGGCACTCCGCAGGCCAGTGCTTCGAGGTAAACAATGCCAAAGCCCTCCTGGGAGGGCATGACGTAGGCGTCAGCCAGGCGATAGTGGTCAACGAGGGCCTCGGTGGGCACAAATCCAGCAAAAATCACCCGGTCGGCAACGCCCATCTCGGCGGCCAAGCGAGCCAGACGCGGCTGATCGTCCCCGCGCCCGATCACCAAATACTTTACGTCGGGAAAGGCGCGCAGGATCGCGGGCAGCGCCCGGATCGTCACGTCAACGCCTTTGTAAATATCGCCGGACCACAGGCGAGCAACGGTCATCAGGACGCGCGCGTTGGCTAGGCCGTAGCGGGCCACCAGCTCGGCAGATTTGGGGCCGGGGGTAAAGAGAGCGCCATCGACGGCGCAGGGCACCATCCGAAACTGCGCTGGATCCAGGTGATTGGCGCGGCAGGCGCGATCGCGGCTGTAGCGGCTAATGGTCCACACGGTGTCTGCTTGCTGCAAGGCTTGCTGCGATCGCGGCGGGAGAGGCTCCCAGACTTCTTTGCCGTAGGTGAGGACCGTGTAGGGGGTGCCGGTGAGCTGACACAGCGATCGCACCAGCGGCGCCAGCTTGATGTGGCCGCAAAACACGCGCGCAGGGCGGCGCAGCAGCAGGACCCTCAGCAGGGCGATCGCCAGACGCCCTCGTCCCAACTGCGGCAAGGACGACTTGAGGTAGTGAAACCGAAACGCTGGGCTGGTAGCCCAGGGATTGGGGCAGTCGGGGCCGTCTCGCAGCAGCAAAACGTCAGCCTGAGATTGCTGCGAGCCCTCAGCCGTTACTGCCTCATCGTAGGCCCGCAAAATGTCTTTGACATAGGACTGAATGCCGCCCTCGCAGGAAAAAATTTCTAAGAAAACAAAGACATGTCGAACGGACGGTTGCGGCATGGGTTTCACCACGGTTTGCTTGTCTTCGCGCCGGTGACAGCTCAAGGGGCCGAGCCTGCGCCCGTGCCCGGTGACGTTGCTGTCATGATCGGTTCAGCAGACTGCTTCTAAGGTTCCCGGAAGAAACCCGGTTGATACCAGGTAAACGTTAGGACTTGGCCGAGGTAGGCGATCGCCCCGCCGCGATCGCCTACCTCGGCAGCTCCACGCTTCCGCTTTGCAGCCGCTCTATATCTTTCCTCACCATCTTCCCCAGCAGTTCCTCAAAAGTGAGGGTTGGCTGCCAGCCCAAATTTTGGTGAGCCTTGCGCGGATCGGCGACCAAGTGGAAATGCTCATCGGGCCGAAACAGCGCGGTATCGACGCTCACGTAGCGCTCCCAGTCGAGGTCGGCACACTGAAACGCCGTCGCCACCAAGTCGCGCACACTGTGCAGGTGCCCTGTCCCGATGACGTAGTCCTCAGGGGTCTCGGTTTGCAGCATGCGCCACATTGCCTCGACATGATCCCCTGCATAGCCCCAGTCGCGCTTGGCTTCTAGGTTGCCGATTGGTAGGCGATCGCGCAGTCCCAGCTTGATAGCCGCCACCGTCAGGGTCACCTTTCGGGTCACAAAATTTGGTGGCCGCAGCGGCGACTCATGGTTGTACAGGATGCCGCTGCAGGCAAACAAGCTGTAGCGCTGGCGGTGGTGGACCATGGTCCAGTGGGCGTGCACCTTGGCCGCAGCGTAGGGGTTCATGGGCCGAAACGGCGTGTTTTCGTCCTGGGGAGAGCGATCGACCGCCCCAAACATCTCCGAGCTGCTGGCCTGGTAGAAGCGCGTTTTTAGCCCCACCTGCCGCACGGCCGCCAGCAGCCGCGTTGCGGTACCCGTCACCAGGTCCAGCGTCCCCAGGGGATCGTCCCAGGAGCTCGGCACAAAGCTGGGGGCCGCCAAGTTGTAAATCTCGTCTGGGCGCAGCTGCTCCACGGCGGCCAGGAGGCCCGAAGCGTCCGTCAAATGGACAGGATAAATCTCAACGCGATCGGCGATATCGCCGAGTTTGGCAACGCTGGCCCGGCGCTCCGGCGGCACTAGGCCCACGACGCGATAGCCCTTCGAGAGCAGCAGCTGACTCAGATAGTAGCCATCCTGGCCGGTAATGCCTGTAATGAGCGCGGTCCGTCTCTCTGAATGGCTTTGCTCCACGGTGCCTCCTCCCTTGCTGCGCGATCGCCAGTTTCGCTAGTCTAGCCCACCGTCTCTGATTGCCTGCCCAGACTCGAGTCAGGGAGTGGCTAGACCGCGTCAACCTGGTTTGAGAGTGCCCCAATTTGGGCTCTCGTCACCGAATCGACGAAATTGCAGAAGATCTGGGCAAAGGCTTTGCCGCTCAGGGCGATCGCGCCCCGAAGACGCTTTAATCCGCTAGCTGCGCTTGCAGGCTGTATTTGACGATGACCAAGCAATTTCGGCGATCGCCCGTCCGCTCATAGGTCACGCGGTCAGCTAGGCGCCGCAGCAAAAACCAGCCGTATCCCCCTTCTCGTAGGGTTCCTGGCTCCGGCTCCGGCAGTAAATCTGGATTAAAGGGCTGGCCTTGGTCCCAGATGCGCAGCTCAATGCGATCGCCCCATGCACTCGCCTCGATCTCGATCGCCGTCTCTGGCGGCAAGCCATGATGGGCGTGGCGCACCGCGTTTGTGAACCCCTCCGCCAGCGCCAAATTTAGGGAATAAATCTGGTTTTCTGACCAGCTCTTGCCTGAAGCGTGATGCAGACAGAACTGCTCAAACCAGTTCTGGACCTTCGTCAAGACCGTCAGGTCACTGTTCACGGTGAGATGGTCGCGCTGCACCATGACTCGGCTTGGCCACTAGAGAAACAAAAAGTTTAAGACGCACAAGGGCGATCGCAGGTTCAGAGCAGCCAGAGCAGGGACCTCAAGAATGGTGCACCTCAGACATCCCAGCCCCATCGCGATTCTCCGACCCCCGACAGCCTGAACGCCCGCATACTCTCCGCCAAAACCTTAGCACAGCAGAGAAATATACAGGCGTTCAGAGTCAAGCTTGCCGAGGCGCTCTAGAACAGGCCCAAGGTCAGAGACTTGTCGATGGGGAACGTTGCACCCACACCCAGCCACAGGGTAACCACCGTACCAAACAGGAACAGCGTGGTTGCCACAGGGCGACGGAAGGGGTTTTGGAACTTGTTGACGCTCTCGATGAAGGGAATCAGCATCAGGCCCAGAGGAATCGAGGTCATGCCAGCGATACCGAGGAGCTTGTTAGGCAGAATCCGCAGAATTTGGAACGCGGGGTAGAGATACCACTCCGGCAAAATTTCCAGCGGCGTTGCGAAGGGATTCGCAGCCTCACCCACCAGCGCGGGGTCCAGCACGGCTAGGCTCACGCAGCAGGCAATGGTGCCCAGGATAACTACCGGGAAAACGTAAAGCAGGTCATTGGGCCAAGCAGGCTCACCGTAGTAGTTGTGGCCCATGCCCTTGGCAAGCTTGGCACGCAGTTGAGGATCGCTAAGATCCGGCTTTTTTAGAATTGACATGATTATGTGCTCTCTCTATGACTCTGTTAAGGCCAGCAGGGCGAGGCTAAACCAGCCTGCAAGCAACGAGTATCGAAGTCTTTGGCGTGCCAAAGGCCTTGGCCTTCGGCACAGCCCAAAGGCGACTTACAAGGGACCGGAAATGCCTTGCTTCCGGATCATCAGGAAGTGCAGCAGCATGAAGACTGCAATCAGCCAGGGCAGCACGAAGGTGTGCAGGCTGTAGAAACGGGTCAAGGTTGCTTGACCAACGCTATCGCCGCCTCGGATGAGTTCCACGATCAAGGAGCCCACAACAGGGATGGCCTCAGGAACGCCAGAGACGATCTTGACTGCCCAGTAACCGACTTGGTCCCAAGGCAGAGAGTAGCCCGTCACGCCGAAGGAGACGGTGATCACGGCGAGGATCACGCCGGTCACCCAGGTCAGCTCGCGGGGCTTTTTGAAGCCGCCGGTGAGGTACACCCGGAAGACGTGGAGGATCATCATCAGCACCATCATGCTGGCGGACCAGCGGTGGATGGAGCGAATCAGCCAGCCGAAGTTGACGTCGGTCATCAGATATTGCACTGATGAGAAGGCCTCAGCCACGGTCGGCTTATAGTAGAACGTCATTGCAAATCCAGTCGCAAACTGGATCAAAAAGCAAGTTAGCGTAATTCCGCCCAGGCAGTAGAAGATGTTGACGTGGGGAGGTACATACTTGCTGGTAACGTCTTCGGCGATCGCCTGGATCTCTAGACGTTCCTCAAACCAGTCGTACACGTTCGCCATAAAGCCGAAATTCCTAAAGATGTATTGCGTGTTGTCAAAGGTCTGGGGCGTCTGATTTCGACCCCGAGGCTAAACAGCGCTCGACTCAGGTCAACTGCTGACTTAGCAGTTTTAGGGCAGGCTTCTAATCTGGGGGATCAGAGGGAACCTTGCTCAAACCATTGTGCAGTTGCAGCCCCTGAACTAGGCATGACAACAATAACCCAGCTTCAGACACTTATTGAAATGTTACACTTCTGGCATCGCAAACTGGAAATCCCAGAGATTTTTGAAGGAATTTTTAACATAACCTCAGAGGCGCGATCGCCCTTGAGACGGGCGATTCTCGCTGCAAGACTGGGAATCTGGGGATGACCAGGGCGACCAAGTTTTGAGGGAGTCTGCTAGGTTAGGGGTCCCTCGATGGGCATCGATTGAAGCAATGGCACCGACTATGGGCAAACGCTTTTGGCTAGCTGGATTTTTAATTTTCTCGCAAATTATTTTTACATTTGTCATCTGGGTGGCTCCGGCCTATGCCCTGACGGATGAGCAAAAACTTTTTAACGAGGCGTGGCGGATTGTCAATCGCGCTTACGTCGACGAAACTTTTAATGACCAAAACTGGTGGATGATTCGCCAGAAGACGCTTCAGAAGCCGCTGCGATCGCGCGAGGAGACCTACACGGCGATTCAGTCGATGCTGGCATCTCTGGACGATCCGTTTACGCGCTTTTTGCGGCCGAGCCAGTACCGCAGTTTGCAGGTGAGTACGGCGGGGGAGCTGACGGGGATTGGCTTACAGATTGCTCTGGATGCTGAAACCGGAAGTCTTCAGGTGATCGCGCCCATTGAAGGGTCGCCAGCAGATAAAGCGGGAATTTTGCCGCGCGATCGCATCGTGAGCATTGACGGGACGCCCAGTGAGGCTCTGACGCTGGACGAGGCGGCGACTCGGATGCGCGGGCCAGCGGGCAGCAAGGTGGTGCTGACGATCGAGCGGGACGGAAAGTCGCCGCGATCGCTGACGATTGTGCGCGATCGCATCGAGCTCAATCCCGTGGTGGCCAAGCTCGATCGTACTTCGGCAGCGGTTCCTGTGGGCTACATTCGCCTCACCCAGTTCAACGCCAACGCCACCACCGAGCTGGCCGAAGCGGTGCGCGATCTGGAGCGCCAGGGAGCCCAGGAGTTTGTGCTGGACCTGCGCAACAACTCCGGCGGACTGCTCCAGGCCGGCATTGAAATTGCGCGGCTGTGGCTGGATGAGGGCACGATCGTCTATACGGTCAACCGCCAGAGCGTTTTGGATAGCTATGAGTCCACAGGGTCAGCGCTGACCCGAGCGCCGCTGGTGGTGCTGGTCAATCGCGGCACGGCGAGCGCCAGCGAAATTTTGGCGGGTGCGCTCCAGGACAATGGCCGGGCGCAGCTGGTGGGTGAAACAACCTTTGGTAAGGGGCTGATTCAGTCGCTGTTTGAGCTCTCGGACGGGTCGGGTCTGGCGGTGACGGTGGCGAAGTACGAGACGCCCAATCACCACGACATCAATAAGCTAGGCATTCAGCCGGATGTGCCGGTGGCCCTAGAGCAACTGGAGCGCGAGCAGGTGGCGACGTCGGATGACCCGCAGTACCAAGCGGCGATCGCCCTGCTGGATCAGGCCACAGTGCTGGCTGGCGCCCCTGATCAAGCTGCCTGGAGCAAGCAAACTGCGCCCAAGCGTCGCTTGCCTTTCCTGTCCCGCTGATCTGGTTGGGGGTCGGCCCTAGCCTCTGTCTAGAAGCTAGACTGGCCTCAACCCTAAAATGTGATTAATCCCTCAGGAGCTTGCGGGCGATCGCCCAAGGCTTCAATGCCCTACTGCCGATCCTTGGATTTCTCAGGGATGACGTTTCTGGATTCCTGGCTGATCTGGTTCTAGGGCGATTCCAGACTGAGTGGGTTGCCCGTGACATACTCCTACGCTGATACTGACGTATGCAGCGTAGGCTTCTCAGTGACCCCTGGTATCCCATCGGGCGTTTCCTGAGCTTTATTGACGATACGGGATGCCCCACCGCACCGGAACAATACAAAGAGTGTTGTTCTCTCCTTGGTACTGCTGGAATTTTACCTGCCCACAGATGCGACGACGAATCGTCTGTTTCTAGGCAGAACCCCATATTCCAGGTTGTTAAGGTTCAAGTTTCAGGGCGGCGATTAGCTCAAACCCTTACCCTGAGTGTATCAAACCCGTTTTGCATCATGAGAGATTTGCTCGTTTCCTCCCTCTCCCCTTCTCACGCCTGCGGCATAGGTCAGAGGAGTGTCGTTCGCTCGCTCGCATTCATCTCAACGCCAAATCAAAGATGATGGCGTGAGGCTTCTGCTGCTTTGGCTAAGATTTTGATCTTGGGTGTTAGGTCTCCCCTTCGTCTGGATCTTTCAGGTAAAACATTGGTGTCTCCTGTACCATGCCTCGTGTCTAATTCCTGGCGTTTTGGAGGTTTTCTGCATTCGCTTCCATGCTGCATCATTCCTGACCAATGCGCCAAAAATCGCCATATAGCCTTGTTTAAGCGCTACCAAGGCGATTTAGAGGATGCTTTTGTCAGCGCGCTTGCTGCTGCTAAATTTTGCACTGAGTTTATCTTGCTGTTTTGTCCGGTCAGCATGGGCATTCTTGTTGGCATAGCCCAATCTGTGTGAGATAGGTTCTACGGTCCTTTTTCGGAGAGTTTGGGGTTTATTTGACGGATTTTTGAGGGGCTTAGTTTGGTCCCTTGTTCGCTCGAGATTCAGCTTGTGTGGCAATCGCTGTCATGCCCCATCGAGGACCCACGCTGAGGTACAACCCACATCCTGCGGCCATCCCTTATGCTCCAATTTTCTGATCGCGGCAAATACTCAGCTCGCCCAGGAGCCCTCAAGGCCATCATTCAGTCCTTGGCCGCCCAGTTTTCTGTCTTGCCTGACACCCGCATGCTGTGGATCGCCTCGGACGATCCTGTGCTGGATTTACCGACGCTGTGTGACCAGATTCAAGTTTTTTCGCAGACGCAGTCGAGCGATCGCGCCAATAGTTATTTTGGGCTGCCTGCGGACGTCAGCGACATGCCGCTAGATACCTATGCGTTCTGTACGCATCTGTGTGAGCTGCCGCTCCAAGATTGGCGGACGGAGGCTCAGCCAGCGTCGCCCGTTCTGGTGGCGGTGGGGCTGAGCGATCGCCTGAATGTGGTGCTGCAAGCCTATCTTGCTGATCCTGAGAGTACGCCCCTGCGAGAGCGCGCCTACTGGCTGCATCTGTCCTTCGATCCTCAGATCTGCACTGAGGTGCAGCGATGGGTGGCCCAGCAGCTTGGCGCGACAGGTGAGCAAACGCTGCTGCCGCTGATGACTCAAAGCTTGCGGCACTGGCCCGCGACTGCCAATGACGCTGGTCTCCAAAGTGAGATGACGCTTCAGTGGCTCTCGGCTTTGAGCGATGCTGAGCACTTTTCTGAGCGCATCGAGGATGGGTTGCCGACGAGTGGCGAGTCGCTGAGCGAGGAAGAGAGCCTGCGCACGTTTCATCAGCGGCCCTGGCTCCAGCAAGAGCGCCTGCTCCAGGAGCTGCTTCATATTGACGGGGCCATTTTGGGGCCGCAGGTGATTATTCGGCGATCGGCGGAGGTGATTCGGGCGATTTTTGGGGTGAGCCGCTGCCAGATCGTGTTTTTCAGCGCAGAGGACTATCACGTTGGCTGGGGGGCGATCGCCCATGCCCCCGAGTTTCTGGCCTACAACAACTACCCAAGCTACCCCGACTGGCAAACGGTCCAAGGCATCATTCAGCGCCACCGCCAGGCCAGCACCTGGGTGACGGCGGAGCCCCTGCCGCGGCCCCTGCGCGATCGCCCCATTGACATCCCCCTCGCCAAAGCCGTCCTTTCCAGCTGGACCCAGCCCGACACCCAGGGCAAAAAAAAGTGGATCGCCGGTTTTTTGTCCATCGAGCAGTGGGACCGGCCCCGGATTTGGCAGCCAGAGGAAATGTACCTGCTGCATACCGCGATTCATCAAGTCGAGCAAGGCGCCTATCAGGCCCTGCTCTACCAGCAGGTCGAAGAGCGAGCCCAGCGCACTGCCCTGCTCAACCAGCTGATTGCTCAAATGCGGGCCTCCCTGGACCTAGACCAGATCTTTGAAACCGTTACCAGCGCTCTGGGGCAGCTCGTGATCATTGACCAGTGCTGCATCATCCAGTTCAACTCGGATCAGTGTTGGCAGCCCCTGGTTGAGTATCGCCTCACCGCCGATATTCCCTCGGCCCTGGGCCGCATCATTGCCGATAGCGAGAATCCCTATTCGCCCCAGCTTCGCCTCTTTGAAGCTGTGCAGGTCAGCGACACCCGCCACATCGACGATCCAGATGCGCGGGCCTTTGCCGAGCAGCACGGCAGCGCCTGGCTCGCGGTGCCGATCCACCGAGGCCAAGAGCTCTGGGGCTTCATTTCCTTTAGCCAATACAACTACCCGCGCTACTGGCACGAGTCAGAGGTCGAGTTTTTGACCATCGTCGCCGATCACCTGGCGATCGCCATTCACCAGGCCACCCTCTACCAGCAAATCCAGGACCAAAAGCAGACCCTCGAGCTCCAGGTAGCCCAGCGCACCGCCGAGCTAGAGAGCTTCTTTGACGCTCACCCCGACTACATCTTTGTCCTCGAGCGCAACACCCATCGCTTGCCCTTCTGCAACCACGCCTTCGCCCACAGCGTCGGCTTCGAGAATCGGCAGCAGGTCCAGGGCAAGTCCGTCCGCGACTGCCTCGCGCCCGCCAGCGCCGAGACCTTCTTGCAGCGCAACCAGCAGGTCTTCAACACCGGGCAGATCCTGCACGAACAAGAAGCCATCACCCTCAGCGACGGCGTTCACTACTTTGACACCTTCAAAGTCCCCTTGTGCAACCCCAACGGCGAAATCTACGCCCTCCTGGGCACCGCCCGGGACATCACAGAACTGATCAACACCCGCGAAGCCCTCGCAGAGCGCACGACTCAGCTCCAGGACGCCCTCACCGCAGCCCAGGCGGCCAGCCAAGCAAAGAGCGAGTTCTTGGCCACCATGAGCCACGAGCTGCGCACGCCGCTGACGTCGGTGATCGGCATGTCCTCGGCGCTGCTCAAGCAGTTTTTGGGCACCCTCAACCCCAAGCAGGCCGAGTATCTCCAGCTGATCCACAGCAGCGGCGCCCACCTGCTGAACCTCATCAACGACATTCTGGACTTGGCCAAAATCGAGGCGGGCAAGGCGTCTTTGCAGGTCAGCCAGTTCTCGCTGCGGCGCATTGCCGATGAGAGCATTGACTGGCTCTCAGAAAAAGCGCGCCGCCAAGAGGTGACGCTGCTCAAAGAATTTAATGATCTCCCCGATGAGGAGTTCTTTTGGGGCGATGAGCGGCGGGTGAAGCAGATTTTGCTGAACCTGCTGTCTAATGCTGTGAAGTTCACGCCGACGGGGGGGAAGATCTGGCTACGAATTATCTACGACGAGGGGCTGGCCCAGATCGAAGTCGAAGATACGGGAATCGGCATTCCAGACGACAAGCAGCACCTGCTGTTTGAGGCGTTTCAGCAAATTGACAGCTCTCTCAATCGCCAGCATGAGGGAACCGGCTTGGGCTTGGCTCTGACGCGCCAGCTGACGGAGATGCACGGGGGCACGATTCAGTTTCGCTCGGTGGTGGGGCAAGGAACGATTTTCATCGTGCGCTTGCCCAGCCAACGGCATCACGCCAAGACGGTGGCGGCGGGGGCTGACGCTATAGAAGAGGGATAGCGCCTTGGAGGGCGTCTAGGTCGATCGCGGCGAGTTTTTCGTAGGCGTGGTCGATGTAGCCTTGGCCGCGTAGGGAGCCGGTGCTGGCGCCAGGGCAGATGTAGCGCAGGGTCTCGGGGCTAAAGCGCGATCGCAGGCCGGCGGTGTTGCGGAGCTGCCGGGGCCAGTGAAAGGTCTTGGAGGTGCGCAGGGGGGCGGGGTTGCCGTCGCGATCGGGCAGCAGATGACGACCGGTAAAGAGGACGCCGCCGGGCTGGTAGTAGAGGCAGGCCGAGCCGGGGGAGTGGCCAGAGGTCCACAGAGCCTGCGCCGAGGGCGAAAGCTGGCACTCTCGGTGAAAGGTGGTGACGGTGATCTCGGGCAGCAGGTAGGCTTCTTGCTCTTGGATAAGGACGTCACACTGTAGCTGCTGCTGCCACTGGACGGTCTTGCCGAGGCCACCGCGATGGGTGATCAGAAACCAGCGCACCGCGTGCTCCTGCAAAAAGCGCTGGTTCACATCGTTCCACGCTGGGCAGTCGATGAGGATTCCTTCCCCGTTTTCTACAATGAAGTAAGCGGTCCCGCCCAAGGTGTCTCGATTGGGTGCAAAGGCGTAAATCGATCGGCCGTTGCCCAGGTGAGTGGAGTCCAGGATCAGACGAGGCGGTTTGGCAGTACTGCTGGGCTGAGCGTCGAGAGGCGTGGCCACAGGGGAGGCGACGCCGGATGGCTGGGAATCTGGATACACTGTTCTAGTTGGTAATGCTGGGCAAGACGGTGGTTTTGGCCAGACGAGAATTCTGGAGGCGGACGCTGGGTCGATGGGCCGAAGCGAGGTGCCGCTGATGGGAGATTATCCCCAGCGTTGGGGCGGATGAGTTGAGATAGAGTTCATGATTTTTTGGTTCTGGCTACTATTGTTGGGACTCATCACCTACTTCATTGTGCAACGAAGTGTTGCCAGTATGACGCGCACTCCGGTCTGGCTATTGTGGTTGGTCATGATGATGCCAGCGTTTATTTGGGCGCTGTGGGGACTGGCCTTCGGCCCGAGTCGGCCCATTCCGCTGGTGCTGATCGTGGGGCCGTTTGTGGCCTGTCCGCTGCTGTACTGGATGCTGCTGCAGTGGGGGCGACTGTCGCCGGAGGAGGCGCAGATGGCGCAGGAGGAGGCGATCGCGGCGGCCAAGCGACCGCCCCTGCGCCCCATCGAGAAAGAAGAGGAAGCCACGCTGCAAAACTGCTTTCCGTGGACGGTGTTTTATCTTCAAAACATTGAGTATCGCCCCCAGGCGGTGATCTGTCGCGGTCAGCTGCGCACCAATCCAGAAGCGGCCTACGCGACGGTGCGGGACAACGTGGTGTCGCACTTTGGCGATCGCTTCTTGGTGGTGTTTCAGGAAAGCTTGCAGGGAAAGCCGTTTTTTGCTCTGGTGCCCAATCCTCAAGCAATGGCTAGCCGCCTTAGCACTGAGCCCTTGGTGCGGCCGGGACTGGCTCTGGGCCTGCTCGGGGTGACCCTGCTGACGACAACCTGGGTGGGCATGGGCCTAAATCTGGGGGCCGCGTCGGAGCAGACGCTGACCCTCGAGCAGCTCCTGACTTCGCCAAATCTGTGGCTGCGGGGCCTGCCCTACGCGATCGCCCTGATGGGGATTCTGGGCATTCACGAGCTGGGCCACTACCTGGCTGCTCGTTTCTACAAAATTCGCACAACGCTGCCCTATTTCATTCCGGTGCCGCTCTTTTTGGGCACTTTTGGCGCGTTTATTCAGATTCGCTCCCCCGTGCCTAACCGCAAGGCCCTCTTTGACGTGGGGATCGCGGGGCCTTTGGCGGGGCTGGTGGTGACGCTGCCGGTGCTGCTGTGGGGCTTGGCCCATTCCACGGTGGTGACCCAGGTGCCCGAGGCCAGCATTCTCCAGTTTGATGCGCTCAACCCCCACTCGTCTCTGCTGCTCAGCGTGTTGAGCCACATTGCCCTGGGGGATAGCCTCACGGCGACGGCGGCCCTCAAGCTGCACCCAGTGGCGATCGCAGGGTACATTGGCTTGCTGGTCACTGCCCTAAATCTGATGCCCGTGGGTCAGCTCGATGGCGGCCACATCGTCCACGCCATGTTTGGTCAGCGCACCGGAGCCGCCATCGGCCAAGTTGCTCGGCTTTTGGTCTTGCTGCTGTCTTTTGTGCGGCCCGAGCTGCTGATGTGGGCGATTTTGCTCTTTTTCATTCCCGTGATTGACGAGCCAGCCCTCAACGACGTCAGCGAACTGGACGATCGCCGGGATCTTTGGGGACTGCTGGCGCTGGTGCTGCTGGTGATGATCGTGCTGCCAGCACCGAAGATGTTGATAGAACTGCTCAGCGCAATGACGTGAGGTTTGGGAGGTCAGGGCGATGAATCACGAAGTGAGCCAATGGCTGGCAGAAATCCAGTCTCTGAAGGTCCAGCTTGCCCAGGCGCTGCGGGAGCGAGAGGATGCTCAAGCGAGCGAGGGCAACTGGCGACAGCTCTACGAAACGGAGGCCAAACAGCGGCGCACAGAAGCGCGGATGTACGAGCGCAGCCTCGGTGAGCTAGAGGCCAAGGTGCGCCAGATGGAGGGCCGCCTGCCCCTCGATGAAGAGGGCGAGCAGGACCAGGAAGCGGCGATCGCCGCCGTGGTCCACAGCGAGCTCAGCCAGCTCCAAGATCCAGCGGCGATCGCCGCCAAGCTGCGCCAAGTCCTGCTCGAAAACACGCGTCTCCGCAGCGAGGTCCACCGCCTGAGCCAGCTCCTCCAGGCCGAGCAGGCCAGCCACGAGCAAACCCGGCGCAGCCTCACGACAGCCCTAGGCGACACCATCGACAGCCTCGCCCGAGAGCGGGCCAGCCGCAAACACGAACCGCCCACCCCCGAGGGGCAGGCGGCTCATGAAGGACTGTCTGATTTTGAAGATCAAAACCGAGAGTCTAGAAACCCATCGCCTGAGCTACCGCCCCTAGGTCAGGCGCAATTCCCTGCTTGAACTGGTTGCCGCTAAACTTGATTGCCGAGTCGGGGTCCTTCAGGCCATTGCCGGTCAGCACGCACACGATCGTCGCGCCCGTGGGCACCTGATCTTTGTGCTTGAGCAGGCCGGCCACTGAGGCCGCGCTGGCTGGCTCGCAGAAGACCCCTTCCTCGGAAGCCAGAATACGATAGGCCTCTAGGATCTCGTCGTCGGTTACCGCGTCAAACTGTCCCTGACTGGCATCCCGCACGGCGATCGCGCGATCGCGGTTGGCTGGGTTGCCGATGCGAATGGCCGTGGCCACCGTCTCGGGATGCTCCACCACCGAGCCCGCCACCAAGGGCGCTGAGCCCGCCGCCTGGAAGCCCATCATGCGGGGCAAGCGCGTGCAGCGATTTTCTTGGTGGTACTGGCAAAAGCCCATCCAGTAGGCCGTGATGTTGCCCGCGTTGCCCACCGGAATGCACAGCCAATCGGGTGCATCTCCCAGCACGTCCACCACCTCAAAGGCTGCCGTTTTCTGGCCTTCTAGACGATAGGGATTGACCGAGTTCACCAGCGTGATGGGATAGCTCTCGGCCATGCCGCGCACGATCTCCAGCGCCCGGTCAAAGTTGCCCTGGATCGCCAGAACCTCGGCTCCGTAGAGCAGCGCCTGGGCCAGTTTCCCCAGCGCCACGTAGCCATCGGGGATCAGTACAAAGGCGCGCAGGCCGCCCCGCCGGGCATAAGCCGCTGCCGCCGCCGACGTGTTGCCCGTGCTCGCACAGATGACAGCCTCAGCGCCTGCTTCCTTGGCCTTGGAAATCGCCATGGTCATCCCCCGGTCTTTGAAGCTGCCGGTGGGATTGAGGCCGTCGTATTTGACATACACCTTCACCTGGCGACCAATGCGATCGGCGATCGCAGGGGCAGGGATCAGCGGCGTGCTGCCTTCGAGCAGCGTGATCACGGGCGTCTGGTCGCTCACCGGCAAATAGGGACGATACGCTTCGATGAGTCCCGGCCAGTTTTGAGCCCGGAGCGGAGCACTGGAAGATTGGGAGTTGGCAGTTGACAGGCTTAGAGTCACAGTGGCGGCTAGGTTCAGTAAATAAGCGACAAGTGCATCTGAGGACCGTCAAAGCAGAAGCTCGCACACAATTGTTGAGGATCTCAGCGCTTTTGGCAGCTGGGACACTCTCTGCTTTCCCTCAGCGATCTCTAGATCGTATCAATTAGTTTACCCTCTCTGGGAGGTCCGGATTCAGGGGGTCCACGGGGGAAAGAGTGGTTCTAGGCCCATGGACCTGGTTTTGAGGCGATCGCCCGCATCTAGCCCGTGGGGGTGTGTCTTTCAAAAAGCGATCGCCGCCGGTATGCTAAACCCTCAATCTAGGGAGCAATTCGCCCGCACAAACCACTTCAAAAACCGCCACATCGCATACAATCCTCCCTGGGCAGCCCGCTAGAATAGCGAGGTAGCCTACGCTAAGTACAAATTACTACTTTCACCAATGGCTGATTACCTATCTCGTACCTCTGCCACCGCTACGGCTGTGCACGATGGGAATTCCAGCAGCGATGTGATCCCTGTCTCCTCCCCCGCTACAACCTCGGAGAAGGTCACCTCCCTCTATCGTGCCGATCAGCAAGCAGAGCTGTTGGACCTTCAGCACCAAGCTGACAACCTGCTAGAACAGCTCCGTACCCTCAAGCGCCAGCGCATCGCAAATACCGCCCTTGCCCCTATTCACTGCCAGGAATCTCTGGCGTGATCCCTTCGCCACCCATGCCGCTCGGGTATGGGTGGAAGTTCTCAACTTTTGAAAGCGAAATTTGGGAGAGCGCGATCGCCCGAAAGCCTCGCCCACTCAGGCCTTTTCCTCACCTCTAGCGATCAAGCTAGAAAATCTCCAATTTTCTTCTTGCCATATGGGCGATCAAGGGTGTTGCTTCCGGATCAAGAGGGGCTATCCTAAGGGGAAAATTTGGGGAGTGTCCATGAACCAACGTCAGTGGCTCTGCAGCGCCAGTGCTGTAATGCTGCTGCTTACGGCATGCAGCAGCGAACCGGAGGCCGAAACTCCGGCCCCGTCACCCGCCGCCCAAGCCCCGGCAGCACCCGCAGCGCCCACCGCTGCCCAGAAGAAGCCCGCGAATTTTTCACAGCCCATGGTTGCAACGGCCCAAGGCGGCGCGCCGGGTCTGCTCCAGTCCACCAATCCCACCGCCCGACTGCCCCAGGTGTCCGTCGGCCGCACCGATCCCTTCGCTATGGTGCCCACGACCCCAGTCGTCATCCCGGGTAAAGTCACTCCGCCTGCTGGCACCGCTGCGGGCCGGGTGCCCAAAATGCCGCCCGTTCCTGAGGCCCAGGACAAGCCCAAGGCAGGAACGCCGCTGCCGGCCATTTCGACCACCAGCGTGCCAAACCTGTCGCCTGGCGCAGCTAGCGCCCCCGTGAATGGCCTAACGGTGCCCGCAGCGCCAGTCAAGCCCGCCCTGCCCGAGTCGCCGACGAGCATCGCTAGCGCGGTAGAAGTCAGCGGTATCTTGGAGGCGAGCGGCAGAGTCAGCGCCATTGTGAAGGTGCCCAACGAAACCTCGAGCCGGTATGTCTCGGCTGGCGACTCGCTGGCTGATGGCAAAGTGCGGGTCAAGCGCATCGAAATGCGATCGGGCGGGGAGCCAGTCGTTATCCTAGAGCAGGGTGGTATTGAGGTGGTTCGGCCCGTGGGCAGCGATCGCACGATCGCTAGCCGCTAGCCCCTGACCTCGGTAGTGTCTTTGCACGGCTGCCCTTGGTTCGCAAGAGGTTTGCAGGAACACTCCCATGCCCAGAGACTTTGCGTCAGACGCACGCGATCTCCAAGGGCGATCGCCCGAAAAAGCGATCGCCCGTCCCCTAGATCTAAACGACACCTATCTGTGTCCCATGTGTCGTCATGGCGAGCTGTCTGCTCTCGCCCTCATGGAAGCCTACAGCTGTAACTTCTGCCGGCACATTTTCACGGCCAACCTCCGCGAGCAAACGCTTCAGGTGGCAGACAGCTCTCAGCGTCTAGCCTGGCGCTGGGATGGCCGCCAGTGGCGGAGCGCTCGTCAGGGACCTTGGGATACGACGATTTTGCTGTTTGGCGTAGGAATCACGCTGACGGTTTTGCCCACGGCGCTGGTGCTGCTGTCGGGCTACATGTTTCCGCCCCTGCCAGGGAGTCGGGGGGCGTGGCTACCCCTGGCCTGGGCAGGCCTGACATTTTGTTTTCATCTGGGACTGGTGGCCTGGCTGGTGGCCGAACACTGCCAGTTTCCCCTCTACGTCACGTCCAAGGTCCGGCTTCAGCAGTACTTCAGCCGCGCCTAGACAACAGGCGCTCCCAAGGCGATGTCTTCGGCCAAATAAGCGGAGTAGGCGCTGGCGAGCTTATGGTCGTAGGCCAGCGTGGCGTAGCTCGGCCCGTTGTAGTGATAAGCAAATCCGGCCCAGTCTCGATTGCGCAAGTACTTGCTGAGGCCCTGGTTTTCGATGAAGGCGACGAAGGCGCGCAGCTGATGGCCTTCGCTGCGCTGCATGTCGGTGACGTAGTCCTCGATGTTGGCGTAGCCGCACAGGGGATGGTTGAAGCCCATGATCTGAAACAGTCCCCAGCTAGCGGACTTCAGAGCAGATTTGGGAGAGAGGGCGATCGCGGCATTGAGGCGGCGCCATTCGGCCAGTCCTCCTTTGTAGAGGGAGCGGTCCCACTTGGCGCTGGACAGGTTGCTGTGAAGGTGATCGTAGCGGCTTTCGGTGAAGTGGCTAAACCAGGTGGCCTCAAACAAGATTTTGGGACGGCCATCGCTGAGGAAGCCAGCGCCGCTACTCTCGACTTGGACCACGGCTTTGATCACGGCGACCTCGACGCTCAGTCGTACGGCCACTTCGGCGTAGTCCTGCTCCTGGAGACGGCGGGGCGGCTGTCCCAGCGTGAAGGGATTGGGGAGGGACTTGGCTTCGATGAGGTGCTTGGCAGTCCAGCGATCGATGAAGTAGGGGCTCAGGCCGAAGGCTCGGTTGAAGGCTTGGAGACCGGAGGCGGTGCGGGGGCCGTAGATGCCATCAATGCTAGCGGGGGGCAAGAGCTCTAGGGCCGAAAGACGAATTTGGATTTGACGGACGAGGTGCGGATAGGAGGGGAGGCGATCCAGGTGGAGAGGCTGCCCTGAGGCGTAGATATCTTGGAGACGCATGGCCAACAATGACGATTTTCGTGGACTCACGAAATATCTACAGAGCAGCTGTGCGGGATCTCGGAGATCTCCGCAAAAATCCTGAGACCGGCCTCCGGGTGTCCCTATGCTAGAAGGTGACGAAGCCTTGGCAGGAGGCCTCTCGAGGAGCTGAGCGATCGAGCCCATAGGGCGATCGCGCTATAGTTTCAGAGGAAGATTGACTCAAAATATTCAGGACAAGGCCATGGCTGTGATCGCCGTGATTGACTACGACATGGGCAACCTTCACTCCGTCTGCAAGGGGCTGGAGAATGCGGGAGCAACGCCTGTTGTCACGGATTCTGCGAGCGAAATTGCCCGTGCAGAGGGGATTGTGCTGCCGGGGGTAGGAGCCTTTGATCCGGCGGTAGACCATTTGCGATCGCGGCAGCTCGAGGAGCCGATTCGGGCGGCGATCGCGAGCGGCAAGCCTTTCCTGGGGATCTGCCTGGGGCTCCAGATTTTGTTTGAGTCGAGCGAAGAGGGCCGGGAACCAGGCTTGGGCATTGTGCCCGGGACGGTGAAGCGCTTTCGGTCCGAGCCGGGAATGACCATTCCGCACATGGGCTGGAATCAGCTCCAGCTCACCCAGCCCGCGTCGCCCCTGTGGCAAGACCTGCCCGCAGATCCCTGGGTATATTTTGTGCACTCCTACTATGTGGAGCCGCGCGATCCGCAGGTGCGCGCCGCGACGGTGAGCCACGGCAACCAGACCGTGACGGCGGCGATCGCCCGCGACAACCTGATGGCCGTGCAGTTTCACCCCGAGAAGTCCTCGGACGCGGGCCTGAAGATCCTGGCCAACTTTGTGCAGATGGTTAGCCGCCAGCCGTCGCTGACCCGCTAAAAGGCTTTATGCTCCAGCATCCTGTGTGGTCCAAGCTGATTGGCCCTTTGACTTGGGGACGCTTGGGGCGATCGCTCCTGTTTATCTATGGGGCGATCGCGCTGTATGCCTTCTTTTTCTCCGACCGGCTGATCTTTCAGCCGCCGCCTGCCAGCTACGTCGCCAATGCCAACTTGATCAAGATTCCCAGTGCTGAGGGCGTGGCGATCGCGGCGACCTACCTGCGCAATCCCCAGGCCCGCTACACCCTGCTCTACAGCCACGGCAACGCGGAAGATCTGGGATACATTTACCCGATCCTGCAAGATCTCCAGGCGGCGGGCTTTTCGGTTTTTGCCTACGACTATCGGAGCTACGGCCTGAGCGAGGGCCGCGCCACCGAGGGCAACGCCTATCGGGACATTCGCGCGGCCTACCGCTACCTGACGGAAACCCTCAAGGTGCCGCCGGAGCAGATCATTTTGCACGGGCGATCGGTGGGCTCAGGGCCTAGCGTGGATTTGGCGCGCGAAGTTCCTGTGGCGGGCTTGATCCTTGAAAGCGCCTTTACCTCGGCCTTCGTGGTGATGACCCAGGTGCCGCTATTTCCCTTTGACAAGTTTTCGAATTTGGCGAAAATTCGTCGCGTCGAGTGTCCGGTGCTGGTGATTCACGGGACCGAGGACGAGCTGATCCCCCTGAGGCACGGCGAGCGGCTGCTGGCCAAGGCTCCCGGCCCGACGCAGTTTTTGTGGGTGGAGGGCGCTGGCCACAATGACTTGGTGGCGGTGGCGGGCGATCGCTACTGGAAAGCGATTCAGGCCTTCGCGGCGACCCTGCCGACTCCCTAGGACTGGGCGAGACGGGGCGATCGCTCTCTAAAAGGCGATCGCCCCAAATGCCTAAACTAGGCTTGATTCGGCGGCATTTGGCTCATTTCGGCCAGATTCAAGACTTCGGCTAATGTTGCCTCGTCCATTAGGCCCTTTTCGAGCACGATCTGGCGCAGAGACTTGCCGGTTTCCAGAGATTCCTTGGCGACGGCCGCAGCGTTGAGATAGCCAATGTGGGTGTTGAGGGCGGTCACCAGGGCCAGACTGCCCTCGGCGTAGGCCAAGCAGCGCTCCTCGCTGGCGGTGATGCCCTTGAGACAGCGCTCGGTCAGGGCGGCGATGGTGTTGCCCAAAATCTCGATGCTCTGAATCAAGTTGTAGGCGATCAGCGGCATCATCACGTTGAGCTCGAGCTGGCCAGCCTGGGCGGCAAGGGCGATCGCGGCGTCGTAGCCCATCACCTGGAAGCACACCATGGAGGTCATTTCCGCCATCACGGGGTTGTATTTCCCGGGCATGATGGACGAACCGGGCTGCACGGGCGGCAGCTGGATTTCTTTAAAGCCGGTTTTGGGGCCGGAGTCCATCAGACGCAGGTCATGGGAAATCTTGGCCAGGTCCTGGGCCAGGTTGCGCAGGGTGCCGGACACCGCCACAAAGGGCCCCATGCTCTGCATCGCGGCCATTAGGTGGGGGGCGGGCTTGAGGGGCTGGTCGATCAGCTCTCCCAGGATCTCAGCGACGCGAAAGCGGTACTGGGGATGGGTGTTGAGGCCGGTGCCCGCCGCGCTGCCGCCCAGACCCAGCAGGGTCAGGTCAGTGGCCGCCGTTTCGATGCGCACTAGGTGGTCCATCAGGATCTGAGCCCAGGCCCGGAAGGACTCGCCCAGGCGAACGGGCACGGCATCCTGGAGGTGGGTGCGGCCAGATTTAATGATGTTCTGGAATTCGTCGGCCTTGGCGTCGAGGGCGGTGATGGCCTCGGTAAGCGCCGGAATCAGGGTCCGCTCAAGGGCCAGCAGGCCGCCCACCCGGATCGCCGTGGGAATCACGTCGTTGGTGGACTGGCCGTAGTTCACGTGGTCGTTGGGGCTGACGCGCCCGTAGTTGCCCTTTTGGTCTCCCAGCAGCTCTAGCGCCCGGTTGGCCAAGACTTCGTTGACGTTCATGTGGTGGGAGGTGCCGGCCCCTGCCTGGTAAACGTCCACCACAAACTGCTCTCGCAGGCTGCCCGCCAGGACTTCGTCTGCGGCTTGGACGATCGCCTGGGCCATCTCCGCCGAAATGCAGCCGAGCTGTCCGTTGGCGATCGCCGCGGCTTTCTTGATCAGCACGCAGGCCTCGACGTAGGTCGGCAGCGGCTTGAGGCCACTGATGGGGAAGTTCTCGGTCGCCCGCAGCGTTTGAATGCCATAGTAGGCACTCTCAGGAATCTGCCGCTCTCCCATAGAGTCTTTTTCGATGCGGTAGGCGCTCGGCTCAGTCATGGCTTTCTCGTGAAGGAAATTCCCAGGGGCGTCCCGGCGGGACTTGGACGAATACCATCGAAGCACGATCTGGTTGACACGCCAAGGGCCTCAAAGCGCTTCGGAGGGCGATCGCGCTGCCTCTGGGTTTGGGCGCGATCGAGTGCTGTTCAGCTCCCAAAGGGCCAGCCCCCGGCCCTGCTGCGGTTGGGGGTTGCTCCGGCGATCTTCTATATCTTCGCAATTGACCCTTGGCTGGGCAGCGCTAGAACCTTTGGCCGGTGAGGGTTTGGGCCAAATGTTTGGATGTCTGAGAATCCAGATCTTTTGGCGGCGAACTTAAAAGTTAGATAAAGGGGGTATCACCCCTCACCCCCTCAATGGCATACTGTGATAAGTAGATGCACCCTGATGTAAGGGGAGGTTCGCTTTGGCGGGGCTCCCCTTTTCCTTTTGTGGGGGTTTGCGTCCCGGCTGCGCTGGCACAAGCGATCGCTCAAAGGCTGATATAATCCGCTCTCAAGCAATCTGACGGTGAAGGAGAAACCATGGCGGATTGGCAGGAAATTCCGGGGGGCGTGACGGCTCCCAAGGGGTACCAGGCAGCGGGCATCACGGCGGGACTCAAGCCTTCGGGAGCACCGGACTTGGCCTTGATCTATTCAGAAGTGGATGCGATCGCGGCGGGTGTCTTCACGACGAGCCAGGTTCGCGCTGCCTGTGTGGACTACTGCCGTCAGCGATTGCAAGCTAAGCTTAGCGCGCGAGCCATTTTGTGTAATGCCGGTCAGGCAAATGCAGGCACCGGCGAGCAGGGCTGGCGAGACGCCCTCGAAAGCGCCGAGCTGCTGGCCCAGGCCCTGAAGATTCCAGCAGACACGGTGCTGGTGGCTTCGACGGGGGTGATCGGCCAGCGCATCAAGATGGACGCGATGCGATCGGGCATTCCGGCGCTGGTCGAAGCGGCTTCTAGCACCGGATCGGACCAGGCTTCCCAGGCCATCATCACCACGGATCTGGTGACGAAGGCGATCGCCCTTGAGACCCACCTGCCGGTCCGCAGCACCGCTGCCAAGGAAAGCCGCCCCGTGCGCATCGGCGGCATCGCCAAGGGCTCGGGCATGATCCATCCCAACATGGCGACGATGCTCGCTTTTGTGACCTGCGACGCCTCGGTCGCGCCTCACCTGTGGCAGCAGATGGTCAGCCGAGCGGCGGAGCGCAGCTTTAACCAAATCACGGTGGACGGGGACACCAGCACCAATGATTCTCTGATTGCCTTGGCCAATGGCCAGTCCCGGACTCCGGCGATCACCGAGATGGGGCCGGAGGCGGAGCGCCTAGAGGCGATGCTGACGGCGGTGTGTATTCACCTGGCCAAGGCGATCGCCCGCGACGGCGAGGGCGCAACCTGCCTGGTCGAGGTCCAGGTGAGCGGCGCTCCGGACGATGTCTCGGCTCGCAAGGTGGCCCGCACCATTGCCGGATCGTCTCTGGTGAAGTCGGCGATTTTTGGCCGCGACCCAAACTGGGGCCGGATCGCGGCGGCGGCGGGCCGAGCCGATGTGCCCTTCGATCAAGACGAGCTGCAAATCAAGCTGGGTGACTTTTTGCTGATGGACCGGGGCCAGCCTCTGGCCTTTGACCGGGCGGCGGCCAGCGACTATCTCAAGCAGGCGGCCCAGGGGGTCTATCTGCAAGGAGATACCGTGGCGATCGCCGTCAAGATCGGTGCTGGACCCGGTCAGGGGACGGCTTGGGGCTGCGATCTCAGCTACGACTACGTGCGCATCAACGCCGAGTACACCACCTAGGAATCGCCCTAGGGGCTTGGGGCAGTCGTCGGCACGGTGCGGTTGGGAACTGTGCCTGGACCCTGGACCTGGTCGAGCAGCGCTTGGACGATGTCCTGCTGCTCGATGTTGCTTTGCCGCTCGTAGAGGGCGATCGCCTGCTGCCAGTCGGCGATTGCCTGGGGCATTTTCTTGAGCTGCTGGTAGGCCAAGCCCCGGTGGTGGTAAGCGGCGGCGTAGCTGGGGTCGCGGCTGAGGACGCGATCGTAGTCCTTGACTGCGTCCTCGTATTTTTCGCGATCGAAGCGGGCGAGGCCCCGGTAATAGTAGGCGTCCACCATGCCTTCATTCAGCTCGATAGCGCGATCGAGGTCTTTGGTCGCTTCTCGCGGGTCGCCCAGGCGCAGGCGGGCGCGACCCCGGTTAAAGAAGGCGTCGGCGTACCCGTCCGAGGAGTCAATGGCGCGGTGGCCGTCTTCGAGGGCGCCCTGGTAGTCTCCTTTTTCGAAGCGGGCGAGGCTGCGCACGTTGTAGGCCGCAGCGTACTTACCGTTGATGCGAATCGCCTGGGACGCATCGGCGATCACCTGCTCGTAGTTGCGCTGGGCGGCGTAGGCATAGGCCCGGTTGTTGTAGGCCTCGGCGTAGCTGGGGTCTGCCTCGATGGCGCGGCCATATTCGGCGATCGCCCCTTCTAGGTTGTTTTGGTAGCGATAGACCAGGCCGCGGTTGTTGTAGGCCGGGGCGTAGTTGCTGTTGATGGCGATCGCCCGCTCGTAGTCCGCCAGGGCTCCCGGATAGTCCCGCATGGCGCGCAGAGCGTTGCCCCGGCTGACGATCACGGCGACATTGTTGGGCTCCAGGCTCAAGGCGCGCTCGTAAAAGGCGATCGCCCCCCGCTGGTCCCCGCGCCGAAACAGGCTCTCGCCCCACCGGCTAAAGTCACTGGCCTCCGCCTGAAAATTCCCCGTGGGCACACTGCGAAAGTCCACGTCGGCCCCCCGCAGATCAGCGCCATTCAGGTTCGCCCCGTCAATGTTGGTGCCCCGCAGATTGGCCCCGCGCAGATTTGCGCCCGCCAGGTTTGCCCCGCTGAGGTCTGCATTGCTCAGATCGACGCCATTGAGATTGAAGTTACTCAGGTTGGCCCCCCGCAGGTTGACCCCGCTTAGGCGAGCCGATCGCAGCGTGTACTCCGACAAGTAAGCATTGCTCAGGTTGGCCCCTTCCAGGCGCGCCCCATTGAGAGAAATATTGCTCAGATTGGTGCGATCGAAGTTGGCCTGGAAAAGATTCGCGCCCCAAAAGTTGGCGCCGTCTAGGTCGCTGCCCGACAGGTCGGCATAGCTCAGATCGCTATTGCTCAAGTTGGCATAGCTCAAGTCGCTGTTGCTCAGGTCTGCCCCGTTGAGAATGGCGCTTTGAAAGTCCGCCCGCTCTAGGTCCGCCCGCTCCAGGTCGGCCCGCCGCAGGTTCGCGCTGCTAAAGTCGGTGCGTTGCAGGTCGGCGCTCTCGAAGTCGGCGTTCTCGAGGTTGCTGTTGCTCAGGTCAAAGCCGCTGAGGTTCGCCCGCCCATAGTCGCCGTTGCTGAGGTCGCAGCTGATGCAGCGTCGGGTTTCCAGGAGCTGCTTGCGGTGTTCGGGCTTTTCGGCCAGGGCTGCGTCTGTCCCGACCATGGGGGCCACAACCAGGGCAAGGGCCGCCAGCGATCGCCAAGGGCTGCCAGAGCGGCTATCAAAACGCTTGCGCTTGCTCATAACGATTCCAGTGCAGTAAACGACATAAATTCAAGGGCCAGAGAGGCGTTGGCTGAGAAAGGCCGCGTTTGAAAGACTCTCTGGGGCTCCATGGGGCTATGTCAAAAGATACAGACCCTCTCCGCTTTGATACAGATGAAACCCCAGATTCGTGCCAAGTCCTTGGGCTGGGGCGATGTAGAATCCCGCGATCGCCCGGTCGCGCGCTCGTTTCCTTTGCTAGCGTGGTAGGCGACATCCGCAGACCCCCGCTTGGGCCAGGCCCGAGGCTTCATCGCCATGATCAAAGTCCTCCATCTCTCCGATATTCATATGGGCAGCGGCTTTGCCCACGGCCGCATCAATCCCGAAACGGGCCTAAACACGCGCCTGGAAGACTTTGTCACGACCCTGCGCCTCTGTATCGATCGCGCCATCAAGGAACCCGTGGACCTGGTGCTGTTTGGCGGGGATGCCTTCCCGGATGCCACGCCGCCGCCCTACGTCCAAGAGGCCTTTGCCAGCCAGTTTCGCCGCCTAGTCGATGCCCAGATTCCCACGGTGCTGCTGGTGGGCAACCACGACCAGCACTCCCAGGGCCAGGGCGGCGCGAGCCTGTGCATTTATCGCACCCTGGGGGTGCCGGGCTTTGTGGTGGGCGATCGCCTCACGACCCATCGCCTCGAAACCCGCCAAGGCCCGGTTCAGGTGATCACCCTGCCCTGGGTGACCCGCTCGACCCTGCTGACCCGCCCCGAAACCGAAGGCATGTCCCTAGCCGACGTCAGCCAGCTTTTGATCGATCGGCTAGGCGTGGCCCTCGAAGGAGAAATTCGCCAGCTCGATCCGGCGGTGCCGACGGTTCTGCTTGCACACTTGATGACGGATACAGCGCGCTTTGGTGCCGAGCGATTTTTGGCGGTGGGCAAGGGTTTCACGATTCCTTTGGCGCTGCTGACGCGGCCCTGTTTTGACTATGTGGCCCTGGGTCATGTGCATCGCCATCAGGTGCTGTGCGAGTCGCCGCCGGTGGTCTATCCCGGCAGTCTGGAGCGGGTGGACTTTAGCGAAGAGGACGAAGAGAAGGGCTATGTGCTGGTGAACTTGGCGCGGGGCGAGACGACGATGGCGTTTTGTCCGGTGCCAGCGCGACCTTTTCGCACGCTCCGGGTCGATGTGTCCACCCAGGACGAGCCCCAGGAGGTCCTGCTCAAGGCGATCGCCAAAGCCCCGATCGCCGAGGCCGTGATTCGGCTGATTTACCAGGTCCGCTCCGAGCAGCTCGACCAAATCGACAACCAAGTCCTGCACCAAGCCCTCAAAGCGGCCCACAGCTATACCATTCAGCCCGAGCTGATCAGCCAGTTGGCCCGACCTCGGCTGCCCGAGCTGGCCGCCGAAGCCAGCCTAGATCCCCTGCGTGCCCTGCAAACCTACCTCACCAGCCGCGAAGATCTGCAAGATATCGAGGCTGACTTGCTGGAGGCGGCCCAGCAGCTGCTGGAGGTGACGGACGAGGAAGACGCGCTCACCGATGAGGCGATCGCCCCTTTGGCGGTTCGCTCTGACGGCAACACCCAGCTGCGCCTGCTCTAGGAAGGACTGCGGCCTGGGCGTTTTCTGCGGCGATCGCCCTTTGTCGTTAACAATAGAACCAGTCAGTCACAAAACTTCATGGAATCCTTCGCCTTTTCGCCGCCCTGGTTTTTGCGCAGCGGGCTGGCCATGACCCTGTACACCGCCCTGTGGAATGACCAGCACTGGGAGCCCCACACCCTCGAGCCCGAGCCGCCCTATCAGGAAGCCTACTTTACCGGTGCTGGCGACGTTCCGCTCTTTGGCTGGGTGGCCATCCCAGAGCATCCGAAGGCCACCATCGTCGGCACCTACGGCATCACCGGCACCCTCGAAAACCAGTGGTTTCTGCGGATTTTGGGCCGCAAGGCCTACGCCCAAGGCTTTGCCGTGGTCCTCTTTGACTGGCGCGCCCACGGCAAAAGCGCAGAGCTATCCCCGGTCTTGACCTCCGACGGCCTCTACGAAGGCGAAGACTTCGTGCGCATCGCCGCCCAGGCCAAGGCCCTGGGCTGTCCCGCGCCGCTGTGGTTTACCGGCTACTCCCTGGGCGGCCAGCTCGCCCTGTGGGGCGTCAAAGCGGCTCAGGTCATGGAGCCCCTGCCCGCCCTGGGCCTGGAGTCTGGGGATATTGGCGGCGGAGCGGTGATCTGCCCAAACCTCGACTCCAACCGCTCTTTGACCTATTTGGTTCGGCATCCCCTGGGCCGCTACCTCGAGCAGGCGATCGCCAAAGGACTCAAAAAACTGGCGTGGCAGCTCCATGATCAGCATCCCGGCCACTTCGATCCAGCAGCCATCGAGCGAGCCAACAGCATTCGGGGCTTCGATCACGAACTGGTCATTGAGCGACTAGGATTTGCATCGGTAGAGGAATACTACGACGCTTCTAGTCCTTTGCCCATCTTGCCCGTTTTAAACAAGTCAACCTTGATTTTGTATGCGGCAGATGATCCCCTATTTGATCCGTCCGTTGCAGCGGATCTAAAAGCTGCGTGCGCAGGCAATTCAGCAATTACCCTAGCCCTCACCCAATATGGCGGTCATGTGGGCTACTTCAGTAGCCGTCGCTGCCAGCAACAATATGGCGATCGCGATCCTTGGTGGGCCTGGAATCGAGTCCTTGACTGGATCCGCCCGAAAATAGGTTATTAAAAGTGATGAAGTGTCGTCTGCGGCTCACCGTCGCCTTCAAAAGATCTGCTTATAATCTGTACAGGATTCTTAGTATCCCTGTGATGGTTCTTAGCGAGCCGTAATAATAAACAGCTGTTTCATTCTTAATTAGTGATGCCTCGAATACTCGTCATCGATGATGACCCCGCCATTTCCGAATTGGTCGCAATCAACTTAGAAATGGCTGGCTACGAAGTGACTCAAGCCGAGGATGGCATCAAAGGTCAGGCCCTCGCCGTGCAGCTAGCGCCCGATCTGATCATGCTGGATCTCATGCTGCCCCGCGTGGACGGCTTTACGGTGTGCCAGCGGCTCCGACGCGATGAGCGTACCTCTGACATTCCCGTATTGATGCTGACGGCTCTCGGCCAAACCCAGGATAAGGTTGAAGGGTTCAATGCTGGGGCCGATGACTATCTCACCAAGCCCTTTGAAGTCGAAGAAATGCTGGCTCGGGTGCGGGCGCTGCTGCGTCGGACCGATCGCATTCCCCAAGCAGCCAAGCACAGCGAGATCCTCAACTATGGCCCGTTGACGCTGATTCCGGAGCGCTTTGAGGCTATCTGGTTTTCCCAAACGGTGAAGCTGACTCATTTGGAGTTTGAGCTGCTGCACTGCTTGCTCCAGCGCCACGGCCAAACGGTGTCGCCGAGTGAAATCCTCAAGGAGGTGTGGGGTTACGATCCGGATGATGATATCGAAACGATTCGGGTGCACATCCGCCACCTGCGCACAAAGCTAGAGCCCGATCCTCGCCATCCTCGCTATATCAAGACGGTCTATGGTGCCGGGTACTGCCTGGAGTTGCCCAATAGTGGCCAAACCTATGTGGAGACCGACGAAACGGCGAATGAGCAGGCGGCCAGCTAATCGCTGAAGCTAAGAGCATTGGAGCGACTCTCGAGCGAATTCGGGAAGGCTGGCGACGAAGGTCAGAGGCGATCGCTCCTGTGCTGGGACAGGGCTGCAAAACTGTCCACTCGGTCAGCGATCGCAAAAAGGGCGAGTGTTATATTGTCGGATGGCATCGTCAAGCCAACAGCTCTGACCGTTGTTCCAATGTCTGTTGCTGCTGACAAGTTCCCTTATATCCACCGTGCACCTGTGCGCCCCTGTTAGTCTTGGCGCTAACCTGTAGCATTGTCCAAAAAGCTCTACTGGGAGCTTTTGCCGGGGGTTAGTACGTCTAGGCGTCTTTTGTGATGATTTGGTCTAAAGCTTGCTGCGCGCACGTTCCCGCTCAGAAGCATGGGTGCTTAGGCACTCGCGGAGGTAATACCCGGTGATACCACACGACTATGGCCGCCCAACGAGTCCTGAGGAGCAGCTGTATAGCCACTGGATCGAGTTAGTGGCGCAAGAGTCTCCTCAGCAGATGATTGAGCGTTTTCGATGCCTGTTTGTAGAGGGCATCGGTTACCCCGATCGCGAGGTGTGGCACCTACTCTGCCAAATTGTGTCTTCGCCCTTGGCGGAGCAGCGCTTCCGCTTTGTGCTCAACCGCTGCTGCTATATCCTAATCAACCGCTGGCAAACCCAAATCCGCTTTCAACCGGCGATCGCAGACCTAGTCGATCTTTTTGAGCAGACTCCCACGAGCCAAATCCGCACAGCCATCACCAAGCGCCTGCGTGAGCTCATTCGGCAATTTATCAAAACAGAGCAGTATCTGGCCCTGCGCCGCCTCGCCCAGGTGCTCGTACAGCAAAATGCCGCGTCCCCAGAGAGCCTCAACACCCAGCCCCTCGGCATTTTGATTCCGCGCTATCCCTACCTTTATCGGCACTGCCTGCTGAGCGAGGACGAAGGCATCGAGCAGCGCCACGCTATTCAGCAAATCCAGACCCAGGCTCAGCGCAAGTTTGACGTTGATTTGTCGCGCTACATCACCTACCAGCAGCGGCGATCGCACGATCGCGCGAGCGGCCTACTTGTACCTCAGCCTGAGCGCATTATTCACTCCGTCACCAATCCCACGCTCCTGACAGACTACGAGCTCAACACTGCTCTGCGAGAGTTTATGGAGCCCGTGGCCCAAGGGCGAACCTGCCGGGACCTGGCCCAAAACTTTGTGGTCTACAGCAGCCAAGCCCGCAACTATCGGACCTTCAAAGACGATCTGTATGAGTATCTAACGGCCTCAGTGGATACAGACTACGGCAGTCACCAGTTCAACCAAAAACTGCGATCGCACCTCAGCGCTTGCTTAGCTCAGTCTGAGTTTGAGCCGCCCAACGAACTTTTGCGTGTTCGGACCGTGCGCCGCCTGCTCGACTTTTTGGTGGCCAGCCCTCAAAAGCCCCACCACCTAGTTTTCCTGGACCTGACGACCAACCTAGGAGCGACTGCAACGGTCAGCCTGCTGCTCAAGCTGCTGCTGATCTGCCGACAGGCTAAGCCCTATCTCGAGCGCCGCTTTTCGCTCCTGTTCAAGCATTACGAAACCTGTACGCATGCCACGGTAGAGTGGCTTGTCAAAACCCTCGAAAACCTGAATGTCGCCTTCAGTACTCACTTTAGCCCCAGCTTTGGTATGACTGGACGTTTCGTGTTTTGAAGACGACCCAAGCCACAAATTTTTTTGATTACATTGGAAAAGCGGTTCACTGCCGCAGCTATGGGTTAGGAAGTTAGACCATGAGCGTTTCGGCAAAGCAGTTAGGAATTTATTTGGCTCTGTTGGCGCTGGGGGGCGGTGCAGGACTGGTGGGAAGCCGCTACTGGAGCAGTCCGCAGCCAAGTGCTTCTGTGGTGCCGGTAGTGCTCAATCGGCGATCGCAGCAGGAGACGGCGGCTCGAGTGCCGGCCCAAGGGGGCAACCCCAACTTCATTGCCCAGGCGGTGGAGCGAGTAGGTCCAGCAGTGGTCCGCATCGACGCCTCGCGCACCGTCAGCAACAACCTGACCGGCGCTCTGCAAGATCCGCTGCTCAAGCGCTTTTTTGGTAATGCAATCCCGGAGCCTCAAGAACGCGTCGAGCGCGGCACGGGCTCTGGGTTTATTCTCTCAGAGGATGGCCGACTGATTACCAATGCCCACGTGGTCTCGGGCACAGATGTTGTCAAGGTGACGCTCAAGGACGGGCGGCAGCTGGACGGGCGGGTGGTCGGGACCGATCCGGTGACGGATGTGGCCGTGATCAAGATTTCGGCGTCGGATTTGCCGACGGTGTCCATTGGCCGGTCGAATAGTTTGATGCCAGGACAATGGGCGATCGCCATTGGCAATCCCCTGGGCCTCGACAATACCGTCACTGCTGGCATCATTAGCGCCATTGGCCGCTCGAGCTCCCAGGTGGGCGTGCCGGACAAGCGCGTGAGCTTCATTCAGACCGATGCGGCTATCAACCCCGGCAACTCCGGCGGCCCCCTCCTCAACGATCGCGGGGAAGTGGTCGGGATCAACACCGCGATTCGGGCCGACGCTCAGGGCCTGGGGTTTGCAATTCCTATTGAGACGGCACTGCGGATTGCCGATCAGCTGGTCACGAAGGGACGGGCAGAGCATCCCTTCTTGGGCATTCAGATGATGAGCTTGACCGCAGACCTGCGCAAAGACTTCAACGAAACGGGCGAGCTGCCGATCAATATTGCCCGTGATCAGGGCGTGCTGATTGTGCGGGTGCTTGAGGGTTCGCCGGCGGCCCAGGCGGATTTGCAGCCCGGAGACGTGATTGTGAAAGTCAATGGCAAGACGGTTAACAATGCCTCAGAGGTCCAGGTGATCGTCGAGTCTAGCGAAATTGGCAAAGATCTGAAGCTGGAGATCAATCGCGCTGGCCAGGCTGTGGCGATCGCAGTACGACCGGGTCAGTTTCCAGTAGAAGGCAACTGATGCGTAATCTTTTCTAGGGGGCTCGGGACTTCCTGTTCAGACACTCCTTGGAGCCTAAGCGTCATCCTTGCCGTCTTTGGACAAAGAGAACGAGCCCGTTAGGCTAGCTTCTAGCTGCATGCGCTGCTCCATTTGGCTCAGAAAATAGCCCGTCATCATGGCAGAGGCGAGTAGACCGGCCAGATTTTCTCGGTCGGTGGTGATTTGAACGTTGAAGTGCTCCGAGGGCAGCATCCCGACCAAACCCTGGACATTCTGAGAGATGATTTGCTTGATTTCTGGACTGGCAGAGCGCGCCACCCGAGCCAGCACCTCTGGAGACTGGTGCTGAAGATACTTCAGGAGGGGGTTGGCTTGGCCTTCTTCGCTGTGGGTACCGAGAAAGTCAGGGTTAAACACCATATAAGGTCTCTTAATCGCTCAGCTCATTTTCTACTCTAAACTATTGCTCTGCTCATCGACAGTGGTGGCTTTTGGGGAAAGCCGATGCTGCTTTGGAGAAAGAACCGAAGGTTAAGGGGAGATTAGTGGGGTAAGGGCGATCGCCTGAGGGCCTAGACACTTTCTGAAGACGCTTTGCTGACCAGCTTGGGCAGCTGCTCGATCTGAAAATATTGGTAAAACTTATCGGTGACCTGGAGCCAAAAGGAGCGCCCGTCCGACTGGCGACGCTTGCGCACGAAGCCCTGCTCGACGAGAGTCTGGACGTGCTGATAGGCGCCGGAGCCGCGCAGCTCAACTAGATCAGTTTGGCTGATGGGGCCGCGCAGGGCGATCGCCGCCAAAGTGCGCAGCGCCCCCACCCCTAAGTCCACCGGAACCAGGGTCTGGACCAGTTCGTGAAAGGCCTCTCGCAGCTGCAAGCTGTAGCCCTTGGGCGTTTCTACCACTTCTAGGGCGCTGTCGCGGTGGGCGTAGTCTGTGATCAAGGTGATCAGGCCTTCTTCGGCGCTCGAGCGATCGCACCCGGCAAACTGAGCAATCTCGGCCAGGGTCAGCGGCTGCCCCTTCAGATACAGAATCGCCTCGATTTTGGCTGCTAGTGACACTGCCATCAATCCAGTTTGTGCCCCGTCAGCTCAACAAAAATGTCTTCCAGATTGGACTCCCGAACCATCAGGCCGGTCTTGTCGGTCTGGGTGTCGAGGTAGTGGTTGGCCTCTGCCTTGGTCGGGAAGAACTGGTACTCCCAGCGATCGCCCGTTTGCTTGATCACGAGGCCCTCACCGTGCTTTTGGCGGAAATCCTGGAGCGTGCCCAGCTCGATCAGGCGGCCCCCATCCATGATACCGATGCGATCGCAGAGATACTCCACTTCCTCCATATAGTGAGTCGTCAAGAGCATCGTCATGCCCTGCTGATTGAGCTCCCGAATAATTTCCCAGATGCGGCGGCGCGTCTGGGGATCCAGCCCCACGGTTGGCTCATCGAGAAACAGAATTTTGGGCTCATGGAGCAGGGCGCGCGCGATTTGGAGCCGCCGCTTCATGCCGCCAGAGAGCGTCTTCACCAAGTCGTCTCGGCGATCGCTCAGCTCCACATACTCCAGCCACCGATTGATTTCTTGGCGGCGCTTGGGATTGGGAATGTGGTGGAGCCGGCCATGAAACTCCATGTTTTCCCACACCGACAGATCGCCGTCGACGCTGGTCTGCTGAAGCACGACCCCCAGAGACTGCTTGACCTGGCGCGCTTCCCGAACCACGTCGTAGCCTGCCACCTCGATGCGGCCCTTGCTCGGCCGAGTCAAGGTCGTCACCATCCGAATCGTGGTCGATTTCCCGGCACCATTGGGCCCCAGCAGCCCAAACATTTCCCCCGGCGCGATCGTAAAGGACAGATCGTTCACCACGGGGCGCTGATTGTAAGTCTTGCAAACGTTCTCAAGGACAACGGCGGCGGTCATAGGGTCGCGGGAGCACAAAAAGATTCAGTCTCTTAACTTACCGTCAAAACCTCTTCTCTGGCGTGCGATCGCTCCCTACACGTCCAGCGATGGATGACTCCGTAGGATTGCGGCCAAGGTTCTACGGAAAAAACGCATAAAGATTTGGTAAAGACACCAAGATTACGGAAAAAGGAGCGTTCACGCCCCTAGAGATTTTGATTTCAAGATCAAAAAACACCTGGAAAACATTTTCTGGCTTGAGGACTGCTGCTGGGCGGTCTGCTTCAAAGAGGCTTTAGAAACAGTTTGGCAACCTTGAATTAACCTAAGGTTAATCTCATTAACCCAGGCTTAATTCAAGCCTAGAGCAACCATAGCGCGCAGGTGATGAAAACCTGGTTTATCTCCGCGTGCAGCCCCTGAACACCTGCTTTCTGCTCTTTTGAACTGTTAAAAGGACAATCCATGCAGCCTACGATTGCCATTGCTCCCAAGACGATCGCGCGCGTGTTGTTGTGGGTCGTTGGTGTGATTATGTTGCTGAGCCTCTTGGGGCAAATCGCGAATCACGTTTTTGGCTACGGTCGCCTCATGGGGTATGTACCGCTGACGGATGTGAACGGAGAAGCCAATATTCCGGCGTGGTTTTCGTCAGCAATGCTGCTGACCTGCGGGGCACTGCTGGGGGCGATCGCGCTCCTCAATCGCACAAAGGGCGATCGCTTTACCCGGCACTGGGGTGCTTTGAGCCTGGTGTTTTGCCTGCTGTCCCTGGACGAAACGGCTGAGCTCCACGAGCGCCTGATTGCCCCCCTGCGGACCGGCCTAAACGCAACAGGTTTCCTTTATTCCACCTGGATTTTGGTTGGGGGCGCTCTAGTGGGCCTGTTGGCGCTGTCTTACTTCCGCTTTCTCAAGAATCTGCCGTCCCGCAGCCGCAATCTTTTCTTGATCTCGGCGGGGATCTACATCGGGGGCGCGATCGCTGTCGAGGCGCTTCACGGCTACTATCTCTATGCCCACGGCCGCGACCTCGGCTACGCCGTGATCGCCATGGTCGAAGAATCCATGGAAATGTTTGGCCTGATCGCCTTTATCTATACGCTGCTGACCCACTTGGCGTGGATGGGGGCTGGACAAATTCAGCTGGCGATCCAAGTGCCCCAGGCTGCGGGCGATCGCCCTGTTTCCGCCACTGAGGCTGCCTACCTGCCCGTCTCCCAGTCCCCGACCCAGCAGGGCCTCGACTCCCGTTCCTAGCGACCCACGGTCTCCGACCTTATCTCTTGCCCCATCAAGCCCTTCCCGGCCGGGAAGGGTTTTTGTTGCTCAGGCGAGGGTGCTCATCCATCCCACATCGACCGAGCAGCACAGCAGCAACTGCCGCAAGCCTTCGCGCACCTGGGCATAGCGCCAGCCGATCACCTCACCGCTCTCGTAGGGCGACTGCACCAAAAAAGGATCGCTCAGGCCAAAGGGAGCTTCCAAGCGATGGGAGCGAAAGCGAATTCGCCCATCCAAAAAACCCAGCCAGAAATCCGCTGCCGTAGGCAAAGGGTGAACCACGATTTCATACTCATCAAAGGCGGCAACCAGCCACTGGATAGCTTCTTGGAAGGTTTGACACTGCTTGAGCCAGGTGGCGACGTTGTAGGGCGTGACGATCTCCGGGGCATCGGGGTCAACGAGCTCCACCAGCGTGTCCCAGTCGAGATAGCCAAATTGGAGCTGAGCAGGGACCAAGGACGAAGCGGTCCAGAGAATATCTGCCAGGCCCTCGGTTGCAGTAGCAAATTGTTCCCAGCTGTCGTGTAAGACTCTCAGTGATTCTCTCAAGCGATTAAGCCGACGATCTGCCCATCGACTGTTCATACGATCGCCCCGACACCTCAATAGAAGCCATTGTTTACGAAGGGGGCGATCGCAATCAATTTTGGAATCATAGATTGCCTCTATCTCCCTTCTTCTGTGCCCGCTAGCCTCCTCAAAGGCTGTGCCAGCAAGACAGCCTACAAAACCAGTCTCAGCGTTTACTCGCCGTTGCCGCCCCAAAGCGCGGTTCTGGATCTAGGCCTGACCTGTGAGCAAGATCAACCATACCCTGTCTTGGCGGACGGAGTATCGTTTTTGACGATTGCTTGATGGTAGTCCTAGTACTTGAGAGAGCCTGCTGAGGCTTCTCATTGCTTGGTCGAAACCTGAGCTCTACGAAATTTAGAGCTTCCCAGGAAACACTAGCTTAGACTTGAAATCTAGGGCGAACGAGGGGACTCGAACCCCCGAATGGCGGAACCACAATCCGCTGCCTTAACCACTTGGCTACGCTCGCCATTAATGCGTCTTTGATTATAGCAACTGATCCCAGGATTTTCTACCCCCTAGGCGAGTTTTTTTGAATGGGGACCCAAAGTTAGGTCTTGTGGTTCTAGGGAGAGAGCTCTTAGGCTACCTTTAGCAATCTGTTGATGTTTATGAAACCCTTGAGAATTGCTCTATCCCTTGGTGCGCTGGCGATCGCGGGGGTGGGTGTGACGATGGCCGTGACGAATCCTTCGCCTGAGGAGTACGAAGCCTATGCCCTAGAGCAGCTTTCCACATACTTACGAGACGAAGGGTGTCCACAGATACCTGAGCTTTTTGGCCTAATGTCTCAGGACCGCTGTGTCGCTTTGATAGAGTCTAATCAGGGGGAGCTCCAAAAAATCATTGCTGAAAACACGATTCGTCAGAACTTTGTTGTATTCAGTCTTTATCGAACAGAGCTGTCGCTCAATCGATATTTGCCGTTTCTGCCTGGAGGGTTGGTGCCGTCCTACGAGTTTGAAACGGTCGGAGCTGTAGAAACTTTTTATACCTACTCTGCTCAAGAGCAGTAGCATCACTGATTTGTCGTGAGCATCTATTGCCTCAATCCCACCTGTCCCAAACCTCTCAACCCGGATGACGGCAAATTCTGCCAGGGTTGCGGGAAGCTGCTGGGATTGCGCGATCGCTATCGCCCGCTGCGTCCGCTGGGACAGGGGGGATTTGGGCGGACGTTTTTGGCGCTGGATCTAGATGTGCCGTCGCGGCCTCCTTGCGTGATCAAGCAGTTTGCGTTCCCGGAGCAAAACCGCTCGGCCTGGCAAAAGGCGATCGCGCTGTTTCGGCAAGAGGCGATCCGCCTAGATGACCTGGGCGGTCATCCCCAGATTCCCAAGCTGATGGCGTATTTCGAGCAGGATCAGCGGCTGTACTTGGTTCAGGAGTTTGTGGAGGGGCCGACGCTGCTGGAGGAGCTCGCGACGGAAGGGGTCTTCAGCGAGGAAAAGGTGTGGGCCGTTTTGAAGGATATGCTGCCGGTGCTGCAGTTTATTCATGAACGGAATATTATTCACCGGGATGTTAAACCCCAGAATGTAATTCGCCGCAACTCTGATGGCCGGCTGGTGCTGATTGATTTTGGGGTGGCGAAGCTGGTGTCGGAAACGGGGCTCTATCAGGTGGGCACGGTGATTGGCAGCCCGGAGTATATGGCGCCGGAGCAGCTGCGGGGCCAGTCGTTTCCGGCAAGTGATTTGTACTGTTTGGGGGCGATGTGCGCTCATCTGCTGACTCAGGTGCCGCCCCTTCAGATGATGGATCTAGAGAGCGATCGCTGGGTTTGGCGAGACTTCTTGCTGCCGGGTCAGCGGGTGAGTCACCACTTGGGCCAGGTGCTCGACAAGCTGCTCCAGAGCGCGGTGAGTCGGCGCTATCCCTCGGCGGTGGCGGTCCTGGAGGCGATCGCCCGCCCCCCGGCTGGCGTGGCTCCTGCGCCACCCCCTGCGCCAGCGATCGCGGCGGGCTTGGCTTTGGCGCCGCTGCCGCCTTCGGCTCCCTTGCCGCAGCGACTGGCGCAGTGGTTTGCGCGATCGGCGCCGGCTCGCCGCCAGTTTCCGCCTTTGGTGTCGGAGACGGGGGTGGACTATGGTCAGCTGGTGCAGCTGCTCTACGGGGGTCGCTGGCAGGCGGCGGATGAGGAAACCTGGCGGCTGATGTGCCAGTCCCTGGGGCAGCCAAAAACCTATTTGATGGCGGAGGATGTGAGTCAGCTGCCCTGCGAAGATTTGCAGCTCATGGATGCGCTGTGGCGCGAGGCAAGCGGCGATCGCTTTGGCTGGAGCATTCAGGTGCAGATTTATCGTCAGGAAGGCGAAGATTACGGCAATTTTTGTCGCCGGGTGGGCTGGCCTGCTCACCAAGGCAGCCTGGCTCTGTTTCGGTTTCAGTCGTCGGCTCCCCGGGGACACTTGCCTGCGCGCCAGTGGGTGGGTGGGCCGTACTGGTGGCGGCATATGGCTTGGCTGAGCGATCGCTGGACGGCTTGCGGACTAGGCTAGAAGAGGTGGGCGATCGCCCCGCGATGGCGTCCCCAAGATTTGCATCGAGCGATACAGATTTTCTTAAGCTTCGGCGATACTTTACAAATCTGCAAAGGCCCAGCATCTATGTTTGCCCCAACCCATTCTGCTTATCTGCTGGTGTCTCACGGCAGCCGCGATCCGCGTCCCCAGCAAGCCATGAATTCCCTGGCGGATCTGTTTCGCCAGTGCCTAGGGTCCCGAAACCACGTGTGGCGATCGCCGTTTTCGGCTGCGGCAGATCAGGTGGGGGTGATGACGGCTACCCTCGAACTCGGCCCACTGCCTCTGGCTCAGCAAATCGTGCAGGCTGGGGAGCAGGCTGCCCAGCAGGGGTATCGTCAGCTCCAGGTAGTGCCGCTGTTTTTGCTGCCGGGGACCCACGTGATGGACGACATTCCCCAAGAGGTGGCGATCGCCCAGACGCGTTTGGGCAGCTCCATTCAGGTGGTGTTGACGCCCCATTTGGGAGCCCATCCGGGGATGGTGCGCTGCGTGCGATCGCGCCTAGCCCGCTTTCCCCAGGCGGCGTGGATTTTGCTGGCCCACGGCAGTCGCCGCTCGGGAGCCAATGCACCTATCGAGACTCTCGCGACCCAGGTCGGGGCGATCGCGGCCTACTGGATGACGCCGCCCCAGCTTGAAGCCCAGGTGCAGCGTCTGATAGAAGCCGGACATTCGCGATTGGGCGTGGTGCCGTACTTTCTGTTTGAGGGGACGACCACTGACGCGATCGCCGACAAAGTTCAAGCCTTGGCGCAGCATTATCCAACCCTCGCCCTGCACCTAGCGGCTCCCCTGGGGCCAGATCCGGATCTGGCAGATTTACTGATGGATCTGGCCCTCGTTCCGGCCTAGGTTGACGAATCTAGACCGCGTCTCCCGTTTTGTCCCTGTGTTTTGCTGATTGCTCCTTCCTGGCCTCCATGACCGAATCTTCCGTCGAAACTCGTGCTGCTTTGGGCAAAGTCTATCTCGTGGGTGCAGGACCCGGCGATCCGGGCCTGATGACGGTGAAAGGCAAGACGCTGCTGGAGTGTGCCGACGTCGTTGTCTATGACGCGCTGGTGAGTCCGGCCATTTTGGCCATGGTCCATCCCGCTGCTGAGCTCATCGACGCCGGTAAGCGGCGCGGGCGCCACTCCCGCTTGCAAGAAGAAACCACCCGCTTGCTGATCGAGCAAGCCCAGCGCCACGCTGTGGTCGTTCGCCTGAAAGGAGGCGATCCCTTCATCTTTGGACGGGGCGGCGAGGAGATGGAAGATTTGGTAGCGGCTGGGGTGCCGGTCGAAGTGGTGCCGGGAATTACGGCGGGGATTGCTGCTTCGGCCTATGCCGGAATTCCCCTCACCCATCGCTCTCACAGCTCTTCGGTGACCTTTGTGACGGGGCACGAGTCGGCGGGCAAGTACCGGCCGGCGGTGAACTGGCAGGCGATCGCCCACGGCTCCGAAACCATCGTTGTCTACATGGGCATCCACAACCTGCCCTACATCGTCGCAGAGCTGCTCACGGCCCAGATGCCGCCCGAAACGCCCATCGCCCTGGTCCGCTGGGGCACGCGCCCCGAGCAAGAAGAGCTCATCGGCACCTTGGCCACCATCGTGTCCCAGGTCGAAGCCACCGGATTTAGCGCCCCGGCGATCGCCGTCATTGGCAGCGTCGTAGACCTCCACAGCACCCTTGCCCACTGCCGACCCCAGATTTTGCTGGGGGCTCCCGCCGAAGATTGGGTAGAGTAGAGAGTCTCCCGTTTGCTCTCTGGCTTGCCATGGTGCCCACCTCCCCAGACTTCGCTGCTGACTCGTCCGAAAACTTCCGGATTCTAGTCGTCGACGGCGTCAGCTCGACTCCGCGCCTCGACAGCTGGCTCGCCGAGCAGGTGCCCGATCTGTCGCGATCGCGCATCCAAAAGCTAATCGCCCAAGGCCAAGTCTCGGTCAACGGCGCAGTTTGCTCCAGCAAAAAAGCCGTCCTGCAAGCAGGCGATCGCATCGAAATCGTCATTCCGGCCCCAGAGCCCCTTGATTTGCAGCCCGAGGCCATTCCCCTCGACATCCTTTACGAAGACGACAGCCTGCTCATCCTCAACAAACCCGCCGGCATGGTCGTTCATCCCGCCCCGGGCCACAGCGAAGGCACCCTTGTCCACGCCCTCCTGGCCCACTGCGACTCCCTCGCCGGCATTGGCGGCGTTCAGCGCCCCGGCATCGTTCACCGCCTCGACAAAGAAACCACCGGCGCCTTGGTCATCGCCAAAACGGACCTCGCCTATCAGCACCTGCAAGCCCAGATCCAGGCCAAAACCGCCCGCCGCGAGTATCTGGCCGTGGTCTATGGCGCGCCGCGCGAAGAATCAGGCACCGTAGACCAGCCCATTGGCCGCCACCCCGTCGATCGCAAGAAAATGGCCATCCTGCCCATCGAGCAAGGAGGACGGCGGGCCGTCACTCACTGGCGCATCCGGGAACGTCTGGGCAACTACACCCTGATTGATTTCGAATTAGAGACCGGTCGCACGCACCAGATCCGGGTACACAGCACTTTTTTGGGGCATCCCATTGTCGGAGATCCGCTGTACGGCTCGGGCCGATCCGTCGGCGTCAACCTCCCGGGCCAAGCGCTCCACGCCTGGCGTCTGCGAATCCAGCATCCCCTTACAGAGCAATGGATTGAGGCGATCGCCCCCCTGCCAGACACCTTCACAACCCTCGTAGAAGTCCTGCGCCGACGCCAAGCTTAACCAAACTTAAATCTTCAAAATCTCAGCGAAAACTTAACACTTCTCAACAAACTCCCATGAAACCCTGGGGGAACTACGGATAAACCAACCACTGATTCCCGAACGGTTTTGGCAAAAATTAAAAGACTATTAACTTCATGTTTATTTTAGAAGATGGGTATAAATACTTCTGTAATTGTAACGAACTGTTGTTGATTTTTTCGCCTAAAACCCTTGCTGCACAAGGCTTTGAGTCTCCTGGCGTATCACCTTGATGCAACTTAACAACTTGTAACAAATAATCATCCGACAGCGTTGTATAAAAAACCTGGAGGGTACAAACAGCAGGCAAAGTTTAAGCAAGACATAGGTTTAAGGCTTTTTGCGGTCTCTCATACAAATCAGAAATTTTCTCAGATTTCTTAGATTTCTTAATCATTGCTCTCGTGACTTGCCCTCGGGGCTGGCAATGAGTAGAGAACAGAAAAAGTCAACGGTAGCCTATGGGTTGTGGCCTGAAGTTTACCTCCAAGCTTCTGAACAGCTTTCGCTGCTCAGGCAACAGCCTTCAACTCGAAGTCACGCACAACCAAGTAACTAGGAGAAGATTCCATGCTAGATGCATTCGCCAAGGTCGTCTCTCAGGCTGATGCAAAGGGTGAATTCCTGAGCGATGCTCAGTTCGATGCCCTGGCCAACATGGTCAAAGAAGGCAACAAGCGTCTGGATACCGTTAACCGCATCACCGGCAACGCTTCCAAGATCGTTGCTGACGCTGCTCGCGCACTCTTCGAAGAGCAGCCCCAACTGATCCAGCCCGGTGGCAACGCTTACACCAGCCGCCGCATGGCTGCTTGCCTCCGCGACATGGAAATCATCCTGCGCTACGTCACCTACGCCACCATGGCTGGCGACTCCAGCGTTCTGGATGATCGTTGCCTCAACGGCCTGCGCGAAACCTATCAAGCTCTGGGCGTCCCCGGTGGTTCTGTGGCTGCTGGCGTTCAGAAAATGAAGGAGGCTGCTATTGCTGTGGCTAACGATTCTGCCGGTATCACCCCTGGTGATTGCAGCGCCCTGATGTCGGAGCTGGCTGGCTACTTCGATCGCGCTGCTTCTGCGGTTGCATAGTTCTAACCCCCTCAATACTTCATGGATGGCGCGTTAGCGCTGGTCCATTAAAAGATTGCAGTTCAATAACTCGCAGAACAAACATTTTAGGGAGATAGTTCGACAATGAAGACCCCGATTACCGAAGCAATCGCTGCTGCTGATACCCAAGGTCGTTTCCTCAGCAACGCTGAGATGCACCAAGTGTTTGGTCGCTACGAGCGTGCCGCTGCTGCTATGGAAGCTGCTCGCGCTCTGACCAAGAACTCTCAGAAGCTGATCGACGGCGCTGCTCAGGCAGTCTATCAGAAGTTCCCCTACACCACTCAGCAACAAGGCGCCAACATGGCTGCTGATGCTCGTGGTAAGGCGAAGTGCGCTCGTGACATCGGTTACTACCTGCGCATCGTGACCTACTGCCTGGTTGCTGGCGGTACCGGTCCCCTCGACGAGTTCCTCCTCGCTGGTCTCGACGAGCTGAACCGTGCTTTCGACCTGTCTCCTAGCTGGTACGTTGAAGCTCTGCGCCACATCCGCGCTAACCATGGCGTCACCGGCCAAGCAGCTGTGGAAGCTAACGCTTACCTCGACTACGCTATCAACGCCCTGAGCTAAGCTCTTGTGCGCTGCCCGGAAGAATCAGTGAGTGTTGGCTTAATGGCTAGCAGTTACTAATTTTTCCGGGCATTGTTTTTAGGGGGAAACCCCGTTGGCAAGTTGTGTTGGGAGAGCAAACATGAGCGCTTTAATAGCATCCACGCTGGTGCAAGCCAGAAGCTTAGGCATCTCCTCCTTCGATGAGTCGGGCCGGGTTGAACTTCGCCCTGACTGGACCGAGGATGATCTCCAGGCTGTGTTCCGAGCCGCCTATCGCCAAGTGCTCGGCAATGACTATGTGATGGCCTTTGAGCGCTTGACGGCGGCTGAATCTCAGCTACGTCAAGGCAATATTACGGTGCGGGAATTTGTCCGCGCGATCGCGACGTCGGATCTGTACAAGCAGAAGTTCTTGTACAGCAACTCCAATACTCGCTTTATCGAGCTGAACTACAAGCATCTCTTGGGCCGGGCTCCCTATACCGAGGATGAGATCAATCACCATCTCAACCTCTACAACGAAAAAGGCTATGACGCGGAGATTAACTCCTACATCGATAGCCCCGAATATGAAAACAGTTTTGGTAACAACGTTGTTCCATACTACCGTGGATTTTCCGTCGATGCGGGGGTGAGAACAACCGGTTTTACGCGGATGTTCCGCCTGTATCGCGGCTATGCCAATAGCGATCGCGCTCAGGTTGCTGGCAAGAGCCCCCACCTGTTCCGCGAGCTGGCTCAAAACCGCGCTTCTTCTATTTTGAAGCCAGCTGGCGAGGGCGGCTGGAGCTACCGTACGAGCGGTGGCGATGTGACGCCGTCTAAGGCGCTCGGGGGGACTTGGGGCGAAAGCGGCCGTGTCTACTGCCTTGAGGTGGCTGGCATCCGCAATCCTGGCTATCCCAAGGTGCGTCGCAGCAATACGACGTACTTGGTGCCGGTTGAGCAGATGCTGCCGAAGATGCAGCAAATCCATCGGATGGGCGGTCGCATCGTGAGTGTTTCTCCGGCGTGATGTTCATCTGAAGCAGATGCGTTAGCCGTGGAGGTGTTTGCCATCATCCACGGCTATCTGCCGCTGTTTATCTATTGTTGTGTGTTGAAGTTTTCAAGGAGCGATCGCCGCATGTTTGGTCAAACAATGTTGGGCAGAGCGAACCTGAGCGACTCTGCAAACCGGATTTTTTCCATTGAAGTTGAGGGCCTGCGCCAGTCTGATGCGTCGGATCGCTTGAGCTACTCCATTCGCAATAGCGGCACGACTTCGATTCGGGTTCCCTACAGCCGTCTCAATGAAGAGATGCAGCGGATTAATCGTCTCGGCGGCAAGATTGTTGGCGTGAAAGCGGCTTCTTAGTCTTGCTGCTGCAAGGAGTGCAGACTCTAGAGGGAGGGTGCTTGTGCGCGTGCTTTCGAGAGTTTGCTGACGTGAGCCCATTGGACGTTAAGGAGTCATCAGGACGATGTTTGGTCAAACTGGTCTAGGCAGCAATACGAGCCTCAATAGCGCAGCCAGCCGGATGTTTCGGGTCGAGGTGCAGGGTCTGCGCCAAACCTATCAGTCGGACAAGCTTAGCTATCCGATCCGCCAGAGCGGCAGTGTGTTTATCTCGGTTCCCTACAGCCGGATGAACGAGGAAATGCAGCGAATCAACCGCTTGGGCGGCAAGATCGTGAGCATTCAGCCGCTGGTGGTGGCGGAGAGCGCGTCTCCGGCGAAGGAGGAGGCAACGGCGGCCAATCAGCCGGCAAAGACGAGCACGCGCAAGAGCTCTTCGTCGAAGTCTGCTAAGTCCTAAGGGGCTGGCAGGGGTATTTTGAGTTGTCATTTTCTTCTGAGAGGGTCATGACGGAGGCAAACTCTCCGCCGTCGAGTCCTTCGCTGGTGGATAGCAGCGGGGAGGCGTTGACGGTTGATCAAGCGATCGCAAATTTGAAGCATCCTGACCTCAGCTTGCGTTACTACGCGGCGTGGTGGCTTGGGAAGTTTTCGGAGGGGGATCCCCAGGTGGTGGATGCCCTCATTGCTGCGCTTGAGGATGAGGATGATCAAACGGAGCTCGGAGGATATCCGCTCCGGCGCAATGCGGCGAGGGCGCTGGGCAAGCTGGGCGATCGCCGAGCGGTGCTGCCTCTGGTTCGCTGCCTAGACTGCACGGATTTTTATGTGCAGGAGGCGGCGGCCCAATCCCTGGGAATGCTAGGCGATCCGGTCTGCGTGCCGGATCTGCTGCGCTTTCTTGAGGGGGGCGTGGCGGCGGCTTTGCAGGTGCCGGGTCGTCCCCACCTGGCGCGGCCAGTGGAGGGGGTGATTGAGGCGCTAGAGGCGCTGGATGCCCGGGATGCGGTGCCCTTGGTGCGGCCGTTTTTGGATCATCCGGTGGAGCGGGTGGCCTGTATGGCGGCGCGCGCGATGTATGCCCTGACGCAGGAAGCCCCCTATGGCGATCGCCTGGTGCAGGCGCTGGGGTGTGATGATGTCAAGCTGCGGCGAATCATTTTGATGGACCTTGGCACCAGTGGCTATTTGGCGGGGGCGGAGGCGATCGCGTCTGCCTCGGTGGAAAGTAGCTTCAAAATCATTGCGCTCAAAAGCTTGCTGGACAACCACTTCAAGCGTTCCCAGTCCGTTGTGCTTTCGGAGGCTGCCTGTCAGGTGATGGCGCTCATGGATGCCCTGCTCTAGGGGGCGTTCACGGCTTGCCAACCCCTTCGAACCCACCAGTGAGTTCTCGATAAGAAAATGACCGTGACCCATTCTGCCCAAACGATGGATCTGATTCAGGCGGTAGAACAAGCGGACTCGCCAGAGCGCTTGGTCGCCGCTGTTCGAGCGTTGGTGGCGTCCCAAGACGAGGCCAATATTCCGACGTTGATCAAGGTGCTGGGATACAACAACCCTGCGGCTGCGGTCTTGGCGGTGGATGGGCTAGTGGCTTGGGGCCAGCGGGCGATCGCTCCCACCCTTGAGCAGCTCGACGACTATAACTATGGCGCACGGGCCTATTCCTTTCGGGCGCTGTCGGCGATCGCCGATCCCCAGGCCCTCGATGCCCTGCTGAGCGCCGCCGCCACAGACTTTGCGCCGAGCGTCCGGCGGGCGGCCGCCAAAGGGCTCGGTCAGCTGCGATGGTCTTGTCTGTCTTCTCAAGAGCGCAGCGCTCGGCAGACCCAAACGCTGCAAGTGCTCGAGAGCTTGCTTCAGGATTCTGACTGGTCCATTCGCTACGCTGCCATTGTTGGTTTGCAGGGACTCATGATGCCTGAGGCGCAGCCCAGCGCCGATCTGCGCGAGCAAATTCAGGCGATGTTTGAGCGCTTGCTCGCCACCGATGGCGAGGGGGCCGTGAAAGCCCGTGTTTTGCTGGCTCAGCGCCAGCTCACAGCAGCCTGGGCTGCTGATCTGGATGCGGCGACTGTGGAGCAGGGCTAGATATCCCCTGTTTGCGATCGCCGATTGTGATGAACCTACCGAGTGATTTAAGTTCCTATGGCTATTCCCTTACTCAAAGTCACGCCCAAAACCCAAAACCAGCGGGTTGACGGCTACGAAATTCGCAACGAAGACGCGCCCGTTATGTATCGCTTGACCTCCAGCGCTTCTGCGGCGGACGTCGATCAAGTGATCTGGGCCGCCTACCGCCAGATCTTTGGCGAGCACATGATCCTGGAGAGCTATCGCCAGCGCGCCCTCGAATCCCAGCTGCGCAATCGCCTGATCTCCGTGCAAGAGTTTATTCGGGGCCTTGGCAAGTCCGATGTCTATCGCAGCCAAGTTGCGGAGCTCAACTCCAACTATCGCTTGGTGGATGTCACCTTCAAGCGGTTCCTCGGTCGGGCGACCTACGGTCAGGATGAGCAAATCGCCTGGTCCATCGTGATTGCGACGCGCGGCCTCCACGGCTTCATCGATGCGGTGATCGAGAGCGACGAGTATCAGCAAAACTTTGGCGGCACCATTGTTCCCTACCAGCGCCGCCGCTACGATGGCCGCCCCTTCAACCTGGTGACGCCGCGCTACAACGACTACTGGCGGGGCCGCATGATTGGCATTGCGGTGGGCGGTAGCGCCATGGCAACGGGCCGCTCCTACCAGAAGGGCGATCGCGATCTCAAGGTGGTGCGCCAGGGCATTCCGGCGACCTTCTTCAACATGACGCGCACCATCGTGGTGCCCGAGCGCAACTACCAGCGGGATGCTGATCGCGCCAGCGCGATCGCTCGCTCCGTCGAAATTCCCGACATGACCCGCGATATCCAAACGCCCCAGGTAGCGGTGGGTCGCACAGAAGTAGCGCTGCCTTATCGCTACATTCCGGCTCCGGCCAAGACCAAGGCCTAAGCCGCCTGAGCGATCGCCCTTGGCGAGGGGCCTGTGGGTCCCTGCGTTCCTAGGAGTGCTCTGGTCAGCGGCGATCGCCCCTTTGATGTTTCATGGACCCTTCATTGGCGAAAGTCTATGGCAATTCCCCTTCTTGACTACCGGCCCTCGACCCAAAATCAGCGCGTTGCTGGCTTTGAAATCCCCAGCGAGGAGTCTCCCCGGCCCTATCGCATCGAAAACGCCACCTCCGATGGCGAATTTCAGGCCTTGGTCTGGGCGGCCTATCGTCAGGTGTTCAGCGAGCATGAGACCCTGCGCAGCCACCGCCAGGTCACCCTGGAAACCCAGCTCAAGAACCGCTCCATCACGGTGCGGGACTTCATTCGGGGCTTGGCCAAATCCGACGTCTATCGCAAGCTAGTCGTCGAAACCAACTCCAACTATCGCATCGTCGAGCTGACCCTCAAGCGCTTGCTGGGCCGGGCTCCCTATAGCAAAGACGAAGAAATTTCTTGGTCGATCAAAATCGCCACCCACGGATTTGATGCCTTTATTGATGCCCTGATCAATAGCGGCGAATACCAAGAAAACTTTGGCGAAAACATCGTGCCGTTCCAGCGTCGGCGCTATAAAGATCGCCCCTTCAACCTGGTAACGCCGCGCTACGCCGACTACTGGCGCGATCGCCTCGAAGACCAGCGCTACAAGTGGGGCGACATCAACAACTTCCGGGCCATGGCTCGCGAAGTGCGCGTCACCCCCATGAATTTCGTGTCTGTGAACACCGCCAACATTCGCATTCCAGACATGACGCGCGATGCCCAAGTGACGGGAACTCCTGCCTCCATCAGCCCCTCGGCCAGCTTCCCCGTGCGCTAGGTCCATCGCCCTTGCCAAAGTTTGGGGCCTTGGGGAGTCAAATCGCCCATGGAAGGCAGTTCTGAGGGACAAGACACGGGATAATAGACCCAAAGCGCGTCAACTCAGCATCACCCCTGCGTCCATTGGTCTGTTTTGACCGCCAGTTTGTAGCTCCACTTTTTGACCATCTAGATAGTTACGGAAGGGAGATCTCAGCATGGCACTGCCCTTGCTTGCTTATAAACCATCAACTCAGAATCACCGGGTTTCCAGCTTCGGAAAACTCGATCAAAACGAAGATACGCCTTACATCTATCGGGTCGAAGATGTTTCTTCTGCCATGGAGATGAAGGCTCTTGTTTGGGCAGCCTACCGCCAAATTTTCAGCGAGCATGAAACGCTGCGCTTCAACCGTCAGGTGACCCTGGAAACCCAGCTCGCCAACGGTTCGATCTCGGTGCGCGACTTCATCCGCGGCCTGCTCAAGTCTGAGCGTTTCTACAAGCTGGTTGTGGGCGTCAACGATAACTACCGTTTGGTTGAGCTCTGCCTGCGCCGTGTCTTGGGACGCGATGCGTACAACCAAGAGGAGAAAATCTCTTGGTCCATCAAGATCGGCACCGCAGGCTTCCACGGCTTTGTGGATGCGCTGGTGGACAGCGAAGAATACAACCAGGCCTTTGGCGACTGGACGGTGCCTTACCAGCGTCGTCGGATGGAGGCTCGCCCCTTCAACCTGGTGACGCCTCGCTACGGCGTGGACTACCAGGAAGTGGCCGGTACGGCGAAGACCGACTGGCGGATCACCCTGGAGAAGTTCTACACCCGCAAGTTCCAGGACCGTCGTCTGGCCGAGGGCGATCCTCGCAAGTTCCGGGCTGTGGCAGCGGCGATCGCGCCCAAGGGCAACTACGCTCAGCGCTTCTCCGCCTTTGATGTGGACTATCTGAACAAGGTGCCTCGTCGATAGGTCCAGGCTGCGGACGATTTTTTGCCATTAAGGCAATTGGGGCCTAGATCTTGAAAACTCAATGGCGCTGGGGCGATCGCCCTTGGTGTGGTTGAGATTCAAGCGCTAGGCCCACTTTTGTGTCCAAAGACGCCCAATAGATCCCAAATTGCTGACGCCTTGTCTTAAAGCGCTGTATCAACGCGCCGATCTGCTAGTCCATCAGGGGTCTACTGCTGGCGGAACTTCGAGGGCGATCGCGCCCATCAGCCCCTTGCGAAAATCGTGCAGAACCTGCCGCGCCACGCGCTCGACATCGTTCTGGAATCGAGCCTGCTCCGCCACCCGCGCCAGATAATCTTCGCCAGTGCACGAGTTCGGATCAAGGCTGTAGCGCTCCTGTAAAGGCGACCCGCTCACAAACTTGGGCGCTGACTGCTGCAACTCCTTCAGCATCTCGATCAGGGCCGCTGCAACCCGCTGATTGTCGTAGGACGCCTCGCCAATGTCGTCGCAGATCGCCAGCTTGAGGGCTGCTGCTTGGTCATTGAGCCGCGAGGGCAGCACCCCCGGCGCGTCCAGCAACTCAATTTGATCGGAAATGCGCACCCAGCGCAGCTGCCGCGTCACCCCCGGTCGGCGGGCGCTTTCCACCACCCGCTTCTTGAGCAAGCGGTTGATCAGCGCCGACTTGCCCACATTGGGAAAGCCGATCACCACGGCCCGGATGGGCCGCGGCAACATTCCGCGATCGCGACGACGCTCATTGACGTGCGCCCCCACCTCCTGCACCGCTTGGGAGACTGCTTGGATTCCCTTGCCCTGCTGAGCATTCGTAAAACAAGGCACCTCCCCCGCCGCCGTGAACCAGTCCGTCCAGGCCTGCTGCGCCACCGGCGGAATCATATCCTCACGATTGAGCACCAGGACGCGCCCCTTTGAGCCGACCCACTGAGGAACCTGGGGGTGATGGGTCGAGAGCGGAATCCGCGCGTCGCGCACCTCCAGCACCACATCCACCCGCTTGAGCTGTTCGGTGAGGGCCTTTTCGGCCTTGGCAATGTGGCCGGGGTACCACTGAATCGGGGGGGAAGTCATGACGGTTACGAATGGGAGTAGAGAAGAAAGGCGGCGGTACTGAGATGCTGCGGCGTTCTGCCAAGCCTTGGAGTGACATCACCGCATCAAACCACAGAAGCTGAGCTCCAGGGCTCAGCAGAAGAGCCCACGCTGGCGTGCGGCTGGAGTCTCAGCGCAGTGGGAAGGGGTTACGGAACGATCAAAACAGGGCAGGGAGAGAGATTAATCACCCGGTTGGTGACGCTCTCCGCAGCGCCATCTTCGGTCAGGCCCAGTCCCCGACACCCCATCACGATCAAGTTGGCATTGAGCTCGTCGGCGACATCGCAGATCACAAACGCCGGTTTGCCCTGGCGCTCCAGGGCATCGGCCTGAATACCCTCCGCCGCAAAGTTGGCCTGCACGGCTTGCAAGAGAGCCGCGATCGCCTCAGCCGAAGTCGCAGCCTCGGGAGAGCCGACCTCAATCTCATCGGGGGGCGCTTCTACCACCGACAGCAGCACCAGCCGACTCTCGTAAGTTTTCACAATATGAGCAACGGTCGTCGCTGCTTCTTGAGACTCGCGACTCCCATCAATGGGAAACAAAACAGTCTTAAACATAGCGGCTTCTCCGGTACACAGACTCCGGTAGAATGTGGACGGCGCAGAGTATCAAAATTAAGGATTACTCTATTCGGCGGGCTTCTCTATCTCTGTCTAGAGCGTAGATCGGAGCTCCATACATCTGGCGAAAAGTAGACAAAAAGACGCAATTTCAGGAGGTTTACGCAATGCCCAAAAGAACTGTAGCAGACTTGTCCGCCTCAGACTTGACTGGAAAGCGCGTCTTGATGCGGGCCGACTTCAATGTCCCCCTCGATGATCAGGGCAACATCACCGACGATACCCGGATTCGGGCTGCGCTGCCAACCATCCAAGAGCTGACCTCCAAGGGGGCTAAGGTCGTTCTGTGCAGCCACTTTGGTCGTCCCAAGGGTAAGGTCAACGAGGGCATGCGTCTAACGCCAGTTGCGAAGCGTCTGTCGGAACTCCTCGGTCAAGAAGTCAAGAAAACCGATGACTGCATTGGCGAAGGAGCCGCAGCAACGGTGGCTGCCATGGAAAACGGCCAAGTCGTGCTCCTCGAAAATGTGCGCTTCCACGCTGAGGAAGAGGCCAATGATCCTGAATTTGCGAAGCAGCTTGCGTCTCTTGCTGACCTGTACGTCAACGATGCCTTCGGGACTGCCCACCGGGCCCACGCTTCGACGGAAGGGGTCACCCACTACCTGACGCCTTCGGTGGCGGGCTTCTTGATCGACAAGGAGCTGAAGTATCTCCAAGCGGCGATCGAAAATCCCCAGCGTCCTCTGGCCGCCATCGTGGGTGGTTCCAAGGTCTCCAGCAAGATCGGCGTGATCGAAACCCTGCTCGACAAGGTGGACAAGCTGCTGATTGGCGGCGGCATGATCTTCACCTTCTACAAGGCGCGCGGTCTGAGCGTCGGTAAGTCTCTGGTCGAGGAAGACAAGCTGGAACTGGCGAAGGCCCTCGAAGTCAAGGCGAAGGAGAAGGGCGTTGATCTGCTGCTGCCGACCGATGTGGTGGTGGCTGATAACTTCGCAGCTGACGCTGCGGCCCAAACCGTCAGCATCGAGAATATTCCCGATGGCTGGATGGGTCTGGATATCGGACCTGACTCTGTCGAGGTCTTCAAGCAGGCGCTGTCTGAGTGCCGCTCGGTGATCTGGAATGGTCCGATGGGCGTGTTCGAGTTCGATAAGTTTGCGGTGGGTACCGAGGCGATCGCCCGCACCCTGGCAGACCTCACCGGCACCGGCGTCACGACCATCATCGGCGGTGGCGACTCCGTGGCAGCGGTCGAGAAGGTCGGCGTGGCAGAAAAGATGAGCCACATTTCTACCGGTGGTGGCGCTAGCCTCGAGCTGCTCGAAGGCAAAGAACTGCCTGGTATCGCAGCGCTCAACGATGCCTAGGACGTGCTTGTCTAGCACGGGTCTAGCTGCACAAGCGAGATAAAAACGTGAAAGAGCGATCGCCCATTACAGGCGATCGCTCTTTCGCATTAGCGCCTAAATTTCCAGACAAAGAAAAGGGACGGTCTTTGATTGAAGACCGTCCCTGATGGCACTCAGGAGCAGGCGAAACCCGAATTCAACTAGTGAGCAGGTTGCTCACCCTACTTTTGCGCGCACTTCATGGTTCGCAGAGTGGCAGCCGCTGCGTAGTTGCGCTGGGCTGGCGTGTCCGGGAAGAAAGCGGTTCCCTTTTCATTGAAGGGAGAAGCAACCTCACAGTAAGCGCCCATTTCATCAATCAAAGAAGAAGCCCAGTGACCCTTGGTGTCCGAGAACAGGGACTTGTTCGCTTGGACCGAGGGAGCCTGAGGGCTGATTCCTTGGCTGGTCCGGGAAAATTCAGCGGCGCGGCGCATCACCGCCATCATCTCGGCGCGGGTCACGGCCTGAGCCGGCCGGAAGGAGCCGTCACCATAACCACTGACAATCTTGTTCGCTTTCGCAAACTGAATCTTGGCGGCGCTCCAGCGACCCACCTCAACATCGCCGTAGGGCTTGGTCACCGCTTGGGCGGGCAGCACGACTTTGGAGTTGGGCTGCTTGGCGAGGGCCTCGATCACCATCGACACCAGCTGCTCCCGGGTGAGGGTGCCGTTGGGGCGGAAGGTGTCGTCTTGGAATCCGGCCACAAAGCCAGTTTTGACGGCTTCCTCGATTTCGGCCCGATAGATGTCGTTGGCGATGTCGCGGAATGCGAGGGGCTGAGTAACCGGGGGCGTGATGGGCGGCGTCACCGGGGGCAGAGGCGTCGTCGGGGTGGTGGGATTGCTGGTGCCGGGGTTGGTGGTAGGCGTCGTTGGGTTCGGCGTGCTCGGCTGGCTGCCAGTGACCTGAGCCAGGGTGAGGTCGTTGGTCAGATAAACGTGACCGGTTGCTTTGTCGTTGTAGACGCGCTTGGTCAGGCGCCAACCAGAGTTGAGGTTGATCTTGGCAAAGCCGCTGGTCTTGCCGCCAGCCCGACCGATCTCAACCTGGGGAGCGCTGCGATCGCGGTCATTCACGCCCACCAGCACAATGTCATTGTTGCGGTGCACCATGCGCAGGCTGTAGGACAGCCCCAGGTCTTGGCCCGCCATCCGGATCGAGTAGCCGTTGCTGTCGGTGCTGCGGCCGCAGATGCCTGCGAAGTTGAAGGTCAGCAGCAGCGGATCGATCGTGGTGGGGCTGTTGCCGGACTCGCTCCAGCAGGCCTTGGCATCCGAAACCTGCTCCAAAATCAGCAGCTGGTGGGCTGTGCCCGTGGTGCCTCGGGGGGCTGCCACCACCGCGAACTTGTCTTGAGTAACTTCTCGTTGGCCAAAAGCAGCAGCGTTGACCGGAGCGATCGCCCCTACCGCACTCACAGCGCTTACAGCAGCGGTAGCCAGAGCAGCGAATTTGACGAAGGTAGTTTTCATGGTGGTGGCGTGTAGATGTGGACAGAGCGACAAAGCAGTGAATTGGCAGAGCGTGCTGTGAGCGCTTTGGTAAAGCTCCCTGACGAACGCTCAAACTAGGTCAAAACTGAGGACGAAACCGAAACCAGGGCAGGCGAAACCGAGCGGCCAAGGCCAAAAGCCTCAGGCAACAACCAAAACAAGCGGATTGAGAGAGTCGAAAGCTAAAACGATGTCGAAACGATAAAGAATCGAAACCGCGTTAATCGGAAATCAAAGGGCTGGGGAAATCTGAAGGATAAGGCACCAAACCGATCGAGGACAGATGCTGGAGGCGGGCGATCGCGATCTAGAAAGTTCGTCGAGCGGGCCAACCTCGCCCACTTCGCAACCTAGCCCAGGAGGATAATCACCAGCAAAAACGTAACAAGGGTCAGACCGGATTCGAGCCAGAGGTCAAGGCAGAAATTGGGTGACATTGGGTACCTCTCTCGGAACTAGGGGGGAATTAGAGTGGGAAGGTGGGCGGTCGAAACCGCTTTCCGTCGATAAGTTCATTGTGGGATGGGGCCTGGGGGAAAAGACTGGCGCTTGTTCGAGTTGTGCAACTGTCTCCCAATCGCTCAGCCAGCTATCCCCAACAGATCACCCGCTTTTCCTGATGACGGTTACTTTTGCGACGATCCGCTGCGGGAGATTGCTCAATGATGGGGCGGTGGTTCTTGGGGCGATCGCTCAACTGTCCACCCAACTGTCCACCTAACTGCCCTTCGATTGGTCATCTCCCACAGCCTCAAGGGCGTCAGACCTCGGTCTACAACCGGCGATCGCCCCTCCATCAAACCTCATGCCCATGCTTGACAAATGACGCCCAAGTTTCCTGAAAGTTCTGTGAATTGCAAGACTGTAATAGTTACCGGTATGATGGCTGTATTAAATCAAGAAAAGTAACGATAATTTGCGTTAATGTCTCTCATCTGATAGACAGGCGCGCACGAAAACTACGCTCCAAGAGAGAGGTACGCGCCCCGTGACAACCCTAGCTAATCTCACCCAAACCTCCGGAGAGTCCCTCATTGCCGAATTTTTTCGTCAATCAGAAGGACGGTGGCGCTCAGAGCGTCGCTACTACACCTTGCCCGAGGGCAATACCCAAGAAGTTGTCAGCCTGATTGAGATTGAGTTTTTGCCCCAGGGCCACGACGCCCTGCAAGAGCTCGCCCAGCGCCACGAGCTACCGGCAGATCAGGTCCTAGTGTGCGGCGCAAAAGTAATCTGGGAAAGCACTAACTCCGTATCTGGCCGGACCCAGTCCGAGGGCTCCACGATCTTTGGGGTGCGCGGCGAGATTTTGTACCGCGATCGCGGCTTTGCCACCCCCAAGCCCGTCACCGCCCAGTTCCAGTTCACCAATCCCCACACTCTCTGCCTGCGCACGGAGTACAGCGGCTCTGTCTTCGAAGAAGAGCTCAAGCTAGTGGGCCACAAATACCGCACGCGCCAAACCATTATTTCTCGAGCAGGCGAGCAGCAAATGATCGGCCAGTATCTAGAAAAGCGACTTGCCTAGAAGCCTAGATAGTCGCCCAGCTTTACTCGCTATTTTTTGAATAAACTCTGCAAAAACAGAAAAGCAGATCCTGAGGATCTGCTTTTCTGTTTTTGCAGAAGATTTTGCGGAGACAACCTAGACAAGCGAACTATCGGGCTCAAAGTCAAATGTCATGAATAGAGGCTTAAATCTGACAATTTTGATTGGAAATCGAGGAGTGGAACTGTAATAATGCTGAAAAATATGAGACGAAAATCGCCTCTTTTTCTAAGTGTATATACTTAAATTTTTATTAATGTTTTTCAACGATTGGCGGTGATTTTCATCACAACTGAGCGTGAGGCGTGGCAGTGGCCTGACGGGTTTTCTTCGTCACACTAAGGAAGGGCATTAGTGAGCGAAAGTCTGTGAAGTGCGAGGTGACTGCTCAGGGACTGGGACGGCCTGGGGAGTGGATGCAGAAGGGAGATTATTGTTGTTGCGGTGGTTACAGAGGGTGATGGGTGGCGATCGCGACTGCCTGTGGCCCCTGTGGGTCTTCGTTTTCTCGGTGGGGTTTTAATCGCGTGCTCCAGTGCAAGATGATCCTGAATCGTGACTCTCAAGCGTGGTACGGCCTGGGTAACGCTCTGTTTGAGGCAGGGCGCTACGAAGAGGCGATCGCTCGCTATGACAAAGCTCTCGAGATCCAGCCGACTTCGGCAGAGATTTGGGGCCGGCGCGGCGCGAGTTTGGGCCAGCTTCGACGCGATGATGAGGCGATCGCCAACTTTGACCGGGCGATCGCCCTCCAGCCTGACTTGGCGACGGCTTGGTATGGTCGCGGCTTGGTCCTAGAGCGCCAGGGTCAAGACGACGAGGCGCTCAAAAGCTTTGAGACCGCCCTGGAGCATCACCCGGAATACTACGAAGCGTGGACGTTTCGTAGCTATATGCTGCAAAAGCTGGGCCGCTATGAAGAAGTGGTGGCGGGCTACGAAACAGCGCTCAAACTCCAGCCGGGAGACTACAAAACTTGGTATAACCTGGGCAAGGCGCTGGTCCATCTCGATCGCCGGGAAGAGGCGATCGCCAGTTTAGACACGGCTTTGGCGCTGCATCCTCGCCACTATCGCGCGTGGTACAACCGGGGAGCGACGCTGGTGGAGCTGGGGCGGCCCGAAGAGGCGATCGCCAGCTTTGACCGAGCGATCGCCCTCAAGCCAGACTGCGACTATGCCTGGAAGCATCGCGGCCTAGCCTGGGAGCAGCTGGGCAACTACGCCGAAGCCGTGACGAGCTTTGAGCGGGCTTTGGCTGTCGCCCCCAAGGACTGTGACGCCTGGAAGCACTACAGCTACGCGCTCCAGCGGGTGGGCCGCTACGAAGAGGCGATCGCCAGCCTCGATCAGGTGGTCAGCCTGCAGCCCGACGACCCGCGCAACTGGTATCAGCGCGGCGTCAGTCTGGGCAAGCTCAACCGCTACGAAGAAGCCGTCGATAGCTACGATCGGGCGATCGCCCTCAACCCCCATGACCCCAAAAGCTGGTACAACCGGGGCGTTGCCCTAGAGCACATGGGCTGCCCAGAAGCCGCCCTGATGAACATCAATCGCTCCCTAGAGCTGCATCCCCGCAACCACTATGCTTGGCTGGTGCGGGGACTGCTGCTTTGGCAACTCCGCCAACCCGAAGAAGCCATGGCCAGCCTCGACGAATCCCTGCGCCTCCAGCCCAACAACCCCAGCGCCTGGTACAGCAAAGCGGCCTGGTGCATTGCCCAAAAGCAGCTCGGCCAGACCTTTTTGTATCTGCAAAAGGCCATCATGCTCAACCCCGGCATCTACCGGGCCATGGCCAAAATGGACACAGAATTTGAGCCCGTGCGCAATGACCCGCGCTTTGTGGCTCTGGTCAACCATTGATCTAGGAAGCTAGGAACCAGTGCGGCACGCCTGCGCGCTGAGTCTCAGGCGCAGGCGTATTTCTCACGCAAATCAGGCAGCGATCACGCCGTGGCCTCTGCTGCACCCAGGCGATCGTGGGCGCGGGCGATCGCCTGACGGACCTGCTCAAAGCCAGTGCCACCGTAGCTGTTGCGAGCAGCCACCACCTGCTTGGGCGCGATCGCCTCATAGATATCCGCCGCAAACTGCGGATGTAGCGCCTGCCACTCCTCCAGGCTCAGATCCTTGAGCAGCTTCCCTTGGCTGAGGCAGGTTTTCACCACCTTGCCCACCAGGTTGTAGGCCTCTCGGAAGGGCACCCCCTTGGCGGCCAGATAGTCTGCCACATCCGTCGCATTGGAAAAGTCCTCTGCCACCGCCGCTCCCAGCCGAGCAGGCTGAAACTCCAGACCCTGATCGAACAAGATGGTCATGGCTTCTAGGCAAGCCTCCACTGTTTTCACGCCGTCAAACAGGGCCTCTTTGTCTTCCTGGAGATCCTTGTTGTAGGCCAGGGGCAGGCCCTTCATCATCACTAGCAGCGCCTGCAAGTGCCCGAAAACGCGACCGGTTTTGCCGCGCACCAGTTCAGGCACGTCGGGGTTCTTCTTTTGGGGCATGATGCTGGAGCCGGTGGAGCAGCTGTCGCGGAGGGTGACAAAGCGAAACTCTTCCGACGCCCAGAAAATGACTTCTTCTGAGAGGCGGCTCAGGTGCACCATGATCAGGCTGGCCCCGCAGAGAAACTCGATGGCAAAATCGCGATCGCTCACCCCGTCGAGGCTGTTGCTGTAGACGCTGTCGAAGTGCAAAAGCTCGGCGCTGTAGTGACGATCGATGGGAAACGTCGTCCCCGCCAGCGCGCCGCAGCCCAGGGGCGACACGTTCACGCGCTTGGCCACATCACCTAGGCGCTCCCAGTCTCGCTGGAGCATCTCAAAGTAGGCCAGCAGGTGATGGGCCAAGCTGAGGGGCTGGGCACGCTGAAGGTGGGTATAGCCCGGAATCAAGGTCTCGACGTGCTGCTCAGCGAGACGCAGCAGCACCCCCTGCAAGGTCCGAATTCGCTGGCGAATGTGCCGAATATGGTCGCGCAGATACAGCCGGGTGTCCGTGCCGACCTGGTCATTGCGCGATCGCGCCGTGTGTAGTTTTTTGCCCACATCCCCGATCAGCTCCGTCAGGCGGCGCTCCACCGCAAAGTGCACATCCTCCGCCTCAACTCCCGGCTGAAACTGGCCCTGGCGGTATTCTTGCCGGACCTGCTCGAGGCCCTGGACCAGGGTTTCGCCTTCTTCGGGGGTGATGATGCCAGTGTGAGCGAGCATCCGGGCATGGGCTTGGGACCCCGTGATGTCGTACTCGATCAGCTCGATATCAAACCCGATGCTGGCATTGAACTGGGCGATCGCCGGATGGAGCGCCGACTCAAACCGCTGGCTCCACGTTGCAGATTGGGGAGAAGGAGATGCTGTGCTCAAAGTTTCGTTGTCCTAAACCGTTGCTGGATCAAGGCTACCCTAGCGATCGCCCCGCAAACCGACAAGCTCGCTCCCATCTGGGATAGCCATGACAATCGGCCCAAGAACGCGATCGCCCCTGACCTGGTGTCGTCACTTCCGTTCGCCGTCTTAGTACGCCGTCAAGCTCCGGAACATATAGCCCAGGACCATGCCGATGAGCAGCGCCCAAACCTGGCCGGATTCGATAAAATTCCGAAATCCCTTTTGCATGTCGGCCATAATATCCACCTGGATATTTTGAGCCAGCATCGTCCCGTCCAGAGACGCGTGCCAAATCCACCCTTGGGCCACGCTGTCCCACAGGCTGCCATCGAGGGCCCAACCCACCGAGCTCACCCAAAGATCGCTCATTTTCATCACTCCTTACTTTGGTTCACGCTTGCTGCTTGGCCGCCCGTCCGAACCCCAACCTTTGACACAGCGGCATTGTCAGTAGGAGTTTACAGCAATTTGCCGAGACCTTCACGGCAACCCGCCAAGAACCGCTTCAGCGCAGCCCGAGCCTCAAGTGGTCTGGAATTTGTGGGCTCATGCTGCGCTCCAAACAGGTGCCTTGGGGCGATCGCTAGGGGCTTTCCTCCCCAGACTCGCTGTCTTCTGTCTCCTCCGGCGCCTCCTCCACAGGGTCTTGGACCCGCAGAATAATCAGCGTCATATCGTCCCCGTTGCGGCGATCGGGCCCAATAAACTGCTGCACTTGGCCAAAGAGATAATCCAAGATCTCCTGGGGGTCGTGGTACTGACGGCAGGCCCACTGGAACGCCCGGCTCAGGTTTTCCTCATCAAAGCGATCGCCCCCCTGATTGGCCGCATCCGTGAAGCCATCGGTGTAGTACATCAGCGTATCGCCCGCCTGGAGCTGAATCTGCGCACTCTGATAGCGCGTATCAATGTCCAAGCCAATCAGCATCCCCAGCGTATCGAGGCGCCGCACCGTCTGGGTGGCCGCCTGCCACAGCAGCGGCGGATTGTGGGCCGCATTGCTGTAGGACAAGACCCGCGTGCGGGGGTCATACTCCGAATAAAAGAGCGTGACAAAGCGATTGGAGTTTTCCAGGTCCGTGTACATCACCTGGTTGAGATGCTGCAAAATGCGCGCCGGCGCGTGGCCGTTGAGCACCTCCGCCCGCAGCATCCCCCGCAGCATCGTCATAATCAGGCCAGCGGGCACGCCCTTGCCCATCACATCGCCGATGGCAATGCTCCAGCGGCCAAGCTCGCTGTTGCTCTGCTGGTTGGGGCGCATCTGGCCATAGCTCGCCGGGATGAAATCGTAGTAGTCGCCTCCCACCCGGCTGGCCGTCTGGCAGCGGGCCGCCAAGGAAATGCCGTGAATTTTGGGGCACTGGCGAGGCAGCAGCTGTAGCTGAATTTCAGCGCCGATTTCCAGCTCGCGATCGAGGCGTTCCCGCTTGCGCAGCTCCATCGACAGCTCGTCATTGTCGATCGCCACTGCTGTCTGGTCTGCCACCAGGCGCACAAGCTTCTGGCGCGTCTCTGTCCAGGCATAGCTGGGGTCGTGGCTAAAGACGTACAGGCGGCCCCGCTCGATGTTTTTCACCAAAATGGCGGTGCCGAACAGCTGGACCTGCGGCCCGAGATAGCGACTGACCTGGTGGTCCAGGGCTGCGGTGATCGGAGCGAGGGTCGTAGTGGTGCTGTGGGAGTCGGCGATTTGGCGCGTGGCGCTTTCGAGGGCCTGGCGAATACTCGAGCACTGATGACGGTTTTGGCAGTGCAGCCGCTCAAGACGAGGCGTCCCGTGTTTCAGCAGGATCAGGGCGCCGCCGTCTGCGTCGGTTACGCGGCTGGCAATCAGGGGAATGAGCTCTAGAAATTGATTGAGATTGTTGAAACTGCGCAGGGCAAAGCCCAGGGAGCTTAACAAGTCTTGGGTTTTGTTTTGCTCGCGGTGCAGGCGAGAGACCAGCTCCTTGAGGGCAAACACGGGCGTTCCATCGGGTGTGGAGCCACCAGACCTGTCAGAGGGTTGAGAAGGCTGTTTTGGAACAGGCACAGTCGTCATTCGAGCAAGAATAAGCAGGCCTTTTAAGCGAAAGCGTTGAAAATAGGTTTTTTAAACAGGCAAAAAGCCCAAAAACAGAGCGGGAATAGCTCTCGCAGGGTAAATCCGATGCGGTAAGAGAGCGCTCCCGCAGGGCGGGAATAGAGCCAAAATCCAGCGATCGCGACTAAAAAAGCCTCGTTCTACCAAAGGATTGGCATAGATTCTAGCGGATGCAAGGAACGTGGGAAGAAAACCTGTGAGCTTTTTGGGCAATTTGGCCGAAGTCCTTGAAACGGGTCAGGGCGATCGCCCTTTCCAGTTCTCAGAAGCTCGTCTCCATGCTGGACAGCGCTGCCGCAGAAAGGGTCTGGAGAGGGCGCTGAAGCCCTGGCAGTATCAACCTCCAAGGCTACGAGCAGGCCTTGTGCTGACAAGAATCTCGAAGGAAGTGGCTTGATTGTACACCCGAAGGGTCTGAAACGGCGGGTGATAAACCGAACCTCTCCGCAACAGGCACTGTTGGGAGAGGTTCGAGGGCCTGCACAGAAGGTAGGCCGGGAGTTAACCGTTGAGTAGGGCTTCGACAAATTCGTAGCTGGAGAAGGGCCGCAGGTCCTCGATGCCTTCGCCAGCACCGATAAACCGGATGGGCAACCCGAGCTGCTGGACGACGGCCAAGGCAATGCCCCCCTTGGCGGTGCCGTCTAGCTTGGTGAGGACAACGCCGCTGAGCTGGGCGGCTTCAGCGAAGACCTCTGCTTGGCGGAGGCCGTTCTGGCCGAGGGTGGCATCGAGAACCAAGAGCGATTCAATTTTGGCGTCGGGAGCCTTTTTATCGACAATGCGGCGGATTTTCGCGAGCTCCTCCATAAGGTTTTTCTTGTTTTGGAGGCGGCCGGCGGTGTCGACGAGCAGGAGCTCGATGTCGCGGGACTGGGCAGCAGCGATCGCGTCATAGACGACGGCGGCGGGGTCGGTGTTTTTGCCAGGGTTGGCGATGACCTCGACGCTGCTGCGATCGCCCCATACCTTCACCTGCTGGACGGCGGCGGCCCGGAAGGTGTCCGCCGCCGCGATCAGGCACTTGTAGTCGGACTTGCTGGCGAGGTGGGCCAGCTTGCCGATGGTGGTGGTTTTGCCCGCACCGTTGACGCCGGTCATCAGCCAGATGTTTAGGGTGTCCGGCTCGGGCGCAAAGGCGTAGTTGGCGGTGTTGTTGAGGGGGGTGTCGAGGAGTTCGCGCAGAATCTGCTTGAGGTAGGCGATCGCCTCTTCGGGCGGCAGGGTTTCCTCGCGCAGCTTGCTTTGCAAGGCGGTGATGATGTGGTCGGTTGCCTCATAGCCCACGTCGGCCTGGAGCAGCAGCGCCTCGATCTCCAGCACGGCGTCTTGGTTGAGCGGGCCTTGCCCCACAATGGCCTTGAGCTGGTTGATCAGGCCACGCCGAGTCTTGTCGAGACCTTGGCGCAGACGCTTGAGCCAGGTGATTTCTTCGATGGACACCTGGTCTGGGCGGCGACCCTGGGCCGCCAAAATTTCAGCTGACCACAGGAAGCCTTCGTCGAAGTCGATGGGCAGCACAAACTCTTCGGTCGCAGCGCTGCTCGGGGTGCTGACCTCTGGCTCGGGCTCCTCCATGGCGGTGGCTCGCAGGCGCTCCATCCGCTCCTGGCGATCGGCTTCGGCCTGGGCCCAGAAGGGAAGGGGAGCGGCCTCGACAACCTCTTCTGGGGCATCAGCGGGCGCTTCTGCCTCGGGGGTCGGGGGCTCTTCGGCGATCGCGGGCGCTGCGGGTTCAGCAGCGCTGGCTGCGACGACGGGTGGTTCGGGCTCGACTGCCTCCGGCTCGGCCTCCTCGGGGGCCGCTGGCTCAGCGGCCTCAGCGACGGGCTCGGGTTCAGGGACTTCTGGTTCGGCAGCTTCTGCCTCTGGGCGTTCGGTTTCGGGTTCTGGAGGCGCGATCGCCTCAGGGGCTGTCTCGGCTGCTACGGTCTCCGGCTCAGCTTCCGGCGCTGGGACTTCTGCTGCTGCGACCGGCTCGGCCTCTTCTGGCTCGATGACTTCTGGTTCGGGTTCAGGGACCTCTGGCTCGGCAACCGCTAACTCGGCGATCGCTGGTTCGGCGACCTCCGGTGCAGCCACTTCAGGCTCTGGTTCCGCGACTTCAGGCTCTGGCTCTGCCTCAGGCTCTGGCTCTGGAATAGGTTCAGGCTCAGCTTCTGCCACCGGTTCTTCTGGTGCTGCCGGTTCTTCCAGTTCGTCAGGTTCCTGGGTTTCCTGCTGCTTCTTGATATTCTGGTAAGCCGCCTTGGCCCACTCTAGATAGTCGTCGGCTGCTTGCGCTTCACCAGATTCCTCGCCTTCTGCCGCTGATTCCTCAGCAACCTCGGGCGCTTCTTCCTGCGTGGGTTGTTGCTCTTGAGCCTCTTCCGGGCGACTAAACTGGCGACGAAACCAATTGAATACCATAACTGTTTCCTAACACGACGAGCAGTCAGAACCCCTCACCTGACTCATGAACCGCCTGGCAGTGGGCAAGGCACCAGCGCCCAGAGTCCTGGCTGATGTAACAATTTCTTTCAACTCAAACCTACAGCAATTTGTCCTGCCATGAACCAAGGATTGCGGTCGGAGGTTTGGTTTTGGTGACCTATTTTGCGGCCTTGGTTTTCAGATAGTCCATCACTCGGCGCAGGACTCCGTTGATAAAGCGGCGGCCGTCATCGTCGCTGTAGCGTTTGGCGAGCTCCACGGCCTCGTCAATGGCGACCTGGGCGGGGGTGCCGAGATACATGATTTCGCTGACGGCGATGCGCAGGATATCCCGGTCGACCTTGGGCAAGCGCGAGAGCTGCCAGTTCACCATCGACTCGTTCAAGACCGTGTCGATTTCGGTGCGGTTGCTGGCGGTGGTCTGGGCGAGCTGGAGGGCGTAGGTGCGGACCTCGGTCTGGTTGGTCAGCTGGATCAGCTCCGGAAAATCGATGGCTTGACCAATCCGGTTGATGGCGACCTGGGTGAGCTCGATGGCTTCTTGCACCATCCGGCGAGCGCTGGCCAGGTCGGCAGCCCGAGTTTCGCTGGTCAGGAGGCGATCGCTGCCTCGCTGGAGCTCAGCGGAGGCCGTCTCGAGGGTGTCTTGGGCTTCGGCGGTGAGGGTCCGGACGGCCGATACCAAGAGATTTTGCAGTTGCTGTTTGTCTAGCTGCTCTGGCTTGGTCGGCATTTGGCTCATGCTCAGCAGCGCAAGTTCACGGGCGATTCGACGGGCTTGCATAGCGGCTCTCTTCAGTTGCGGAGGTTCAAACGTTAATAATCTTAACAAGCCTAGGATTCCCGAACCGATGGGGATATTTCGGGATCCCTAGGCTTGCTGAAGGTCAAAAAATGTGTTCGCTCTAGGCGGGCTCTTCTTCCTCGACGGTGATGGATTGGCCCTGGGGATTGACCAAGAGGGGCGTCATTTTGCGATCGCCGGTTACCCGGCTATTGATGCGATCGCTGACCCCTTCGGGCAGGTTCGCCAGCGTCGCCGGGGTGACGATCCCGCCGGAGATCACCACCTTGAAGGCGTCTTCGACCGGCATGCCCAGATCGATCGCGTCGCGAGCCGGCACAATAGCGTACCACCCCGTCGTCGGGTTGGGCGTCGTGGGAATAAACACGCTGAGCATCGGCTCTGGGAAAGCCGCCCCAAAGTCTCCGCCGACATTGCCCGTCACAAAGGCGATCGCCCACATCCCGCGTCGCGGGTACTCCACCAAAATCACCCGCCGAAACTTGCCGCTCGAATCTTTGAGCACTGTTTCCAGCAGCTGTTTGAGCGTTTTGTAGATCGAGCCTGCAAAGGGAATCGCCTGCAAGATCCGCTCGCCCAAATCCAGCAGCCATTGCCCGGCGATGTTGCGGGCCATCAGGCCAATGATCAGGATGCACATCAAGGGCACCGCTAGCCCCACCGCCAAGTTGATCAAGTTGATCACAAACGGATCGAGATCATTAATGGGGTTGAGCTGCTTGGGGACACGGGTCAAAAAATTGACGACCCAGTTTGCCACCGTGATGGTCAGCCAGATGGTTGTGGCTAGCGGAATAACCACAAGAAGACCTGCAATCAGATCGTTCTTTAAGTCCTGTTTGAAGCGTTGGAGCACAGGTAATCCACTCTCCTTATCACTGGCTAATCAAAGGGGGTCCCTCTGGACCGCAAAACCCGGGGAGCGCAAGACTCGGCCTACTACTAATAGTAGTAGAGCCCGTAAAGATTTGTTGCAATATCTCTGAAGACCTCTCACCTTGACCCACCTACCAGATTATCTCAGGGCGATAGATCTCATGCGCCTCCGTATCACAATTTACATTCTTGTGGCGATCGCGCTGACTTTTCAACCAAAAGTCCTCGCTTTTGATTGATCCCCCGGCCTATGGGGCGTTTATCTCCTGAGATGGGGCCGCTGAGGCCTCCGAAAGGCCTGTTTTTCTCGCGGTTGACTGGGGCATCCCCTGCTCATCGAGGGTGGGCACCGGCATGTGCTGAAGCTCCCAAACCTTGAGCACAATCAAGTACTCGTAAAATGCCTGAAGGGTGCACCAGGCAAAGCCTGCTCGCCCATCGAGGATGCCGCCCAGCAGAAAATACATGTAGAAAAAGCGCACCAGCGGCCGAAAGGGGAGGCGCAGGGACAGATCCTTGAGGGCGCGCCGCCGCTCTACCTCGGTTTTGCCCCGGAAAAGCTGCTGCCAGCTCACCTGCCCCTGCTCGAGCTGACGCAGCGTTTCGATCGCCTCGTCGCTGGAGTAGCGATTGTGCTTGTCGATCCAGCGGCTCATGCCCTTGCCGCTGGTGTAGTGGGGATAGGTTTCTTTGAGAAAATCGGTGGGGCCGTCGCAGATTTCCCGCTCGGTGTGGCCATAGTCGCCAAACCAAACCTTGCCGCGCTGGAGCAGCCGCAGCTGGTAGCGCGGATACTGGGTGCTGTGGCGGATCCAGCTGCCCATAAACATCACGCGCTCGGCGACGTAGTAGCCCACCGCCTGGGGGTTGGCGATCGCCTCAAGACACTCCTGGAAAAGCTCGGGCGTCATGCGCTCGTCGGCTTCGAGGATGTAAGCCCACTCGTGCTTGGCCTCGACGGTCTCGAGCATCCAGGTCCGCTGCTTGCCGTGGCTCTCGAAGGCGTGCTGAACAACGCGGACGGGGTAGCGCTGGGCGATCTCAACCGTGCGATCGCTGCTGAGGGAATCCACCACAATCACATCGTCGGACAGCAACGCTGACTCGATGCACGCTGCGATGTCGAGCTCTTCGTTGTAGGTCAGGATAAAAATTGAAAACATGACGATTTTTTTGCTTGAGAGGGAGCGGGCACGGGGCCTTGGAGATATCCTCAGCGTGCCCACCCAGCTTTCGGCAATCCCAGACCTGCTGAAATGCGCGATCGCCCTAGCGCGAACCGAAATTGCGCAGCCCTGTCCAGCCAATAAAGATGTAGCCAGCGGCCAGCAGCAAGCTGCTAATGCCTGTCCGCAGGCCCGACTTGATGGCCTGGTTGCGAGTTTGCTTTTCGGCGGCCAGCTTGCGCGTGCCAATCTCCGTCTTGATCCGAGTGCGAATCTCCTGGGACTGCTTGTCGAGGAACGCGTTCAGGGCCTGGGGATCGTTGCGGAACTGGCGCAGCAAAGACTGCTGCTCTTGGGGAATCTGGCCACTGTTGATGGCTTCATTGAGGCGCTGCTCGTCCTGGACCAGCTCCGTGATCTGGCTGCGCTGGCGCTCGACCTCTTGGCCCAGCCGCGAATCAATCTGGCCCTCAGCGGCCCGTGCTTCTTCGCTGATCTGCTCTAGGGATTGCTTGCTCTCGAGGCGGACGTTGTTAAGGTGCAGGGGGACCGCCAACAGATAAATCAGGCCCAGCAAGCTCGCGAACAGCAGCGTCCAAAATTCGACGGCTTGGCCTGCGCTTTGAGGAGGGGTAGCGCCGCTTGTCCGATCAATCCAGTCTGCAACGAAGATAAAAGAGATGCCGACTAGCGGAATCACGCCGCGATCAACCACCTGAGTAATGAAGTTGATCTGCCATTCTGGACTGAGGAAGTTAGCAGGAATGAGCAGGGTAATCAGGTCTAAAACAAAGGACACTACCAAGATAATGCCAACAACTTTGAGAGCCCGAGAGGCAAAGGGCGCGTAAGATCGGCTGCTAGTCGCTTTCATCGTAGTTTGACTGTGAGTTGGCCTAGAGAATTTTGTGTGGATGAGGAGTCTTCTCAAGCTTACTGGATTGATTAAAAGACTCCAGCCAAATTTCTAAAGACGTCCACAGTCATCGCAAACCCGTGAATGTCACAAAAGTTAGGGCGGGATGGCGATCGCTCAGCGCGAAATTCTGGGCCTCGATGTGGCGGCTAAGAGGAGACGCGCGATCGCCCCTGGCTGGGATGGCGGCTGGGGTGATACCACCGGTAGAGCCGCTCTGGCGAGACGCCGAGAGAGTAGAGGGTGAGCAAGGTCCAGTTGCGCAGGGTGCAGTAGAGGATGCCTTCGCGCTCCCAGCGGCGGGCCGAGACCCGGACGCGATCGCGCAAAAAGATCGGGCGATCGCCCCGGCCCTTGAGCGCTTCCATGAGGGCCACGTCTTCCATCAGGGGCTGTGGGGGGTAGCCGCCGACCTCCCAGAAGGTGCTGCGCCGCAAAAACAGGGCCTGATCGCCGTAGGGAATCCGGGTCAAGCGCGATCGCCAGGAAGCGCACCGAGCCAACATTCGCAGCGATCGCCGGGGGGAGTCAATGGCTAGGTCAAAGGCCCCCGCCACTCCGCGCCCCTGGCGAATGACCGCCAGCGCCTGGGCCAGACCCTGGGGCGGCAGCTCAGCATCGGCGTGCAAAAACAGCAGCACCTCCCCCTGGGCCGCTTGGGCGCCCGCATTCATCTGGCTGCCCCGGCCCTTTGGCGCGGTGATGCCCCGCACTGGCACCCCGCAGTCGGCGATGTGCTGGAGCGTGGAGCCGTCGCGATCGCCGTCCACCACAATCACTTCGAAGGTCAGGCCTCCCTGCTGAGCGGCCAGGCGCTCCAGGGCCGCCTGGATGGCGGGGCCTTCTTTCAGAACCGGAATGATCACGGATACATCGACCATAGTGGGCAACACAAGGAGGTTAGGGTCGACCCGGGAGGGCGGCCAAGGACATCAGGGCCAACAGATCCGGGTGAGCCTGTAAATACTGAACAGTGCGCAGATGGTCTTGGTCGTGGTTGCGCTGGTAGTAGGCCTGCAGGTCTTCGAGGGTGTCGATGTCTGACCAAAGGGGAAGCTGGTGAACCGTGCGATCGCAGCCCGCAAAGCGAGCCAGGGTCGTTTCAAGCACGGTGCTGGTGCTCCAAGCAATCTGCTCGAAGACCACCGTCGTGAAGTGCTGTACCGAAAAGCCCAGGGTATAGTACCCGCCGTCCTCGGTAGGCCCGAGGACCCCATGGCACCACTCCAGCGCGGCAAAGCCTTCTTGCAAGATGTCGAGGGGTAGATCGGGGCTGTCGCTCCCGACCACGAGCGATCGCCGGTAGCCCTGGCGAAACGCTATCTGAAAGGCTGCTGCCATTCGCTGGCCCAGATCCCCTTCGCTCTGGGGGTAGTAGCGCTCCTCAGGGCCGAGCCATGCCGCCACGTCGGCCCCCGCAGGCGCGTAAAACACCAGTCGATCCGCCGGTAGCTGGCGCAGGCGATCGAGCCAGTCCGCCACAAAGCAGCGATACAGCGCCGTGGCGTGGGTTTCGCCCACCGTGCGCGCCAGTCGAGACTTGACTGGGCTCGTCCCCGGCACTTTTACAAAGATCAAAATGCAGTCGCTCGAAATCGCCATAGACATCGAAGAAGAGACTCTCCCAGGCACATCTGGCAGGGCGATCGCCCGTTTCCATTCTCTCAGCTTCCTCGAAGCAGCCCCCAATCTCTACCGAGGGACACAAACCAAAATCACTCTGGAAAAGCTTCGGAAGGGGCAAAAACCCGCGCTACACTTGCGGCAACTCTGGCGCTGCGGACGAGCCCTCCGTCATTGCCAGACCGCCGTTATGGAGACCCGAATCCCATGAAGCCCTCCGTTGAAGTGCTGCCTGACAAGGCGGCGTTGATCGAGCGATCGCTGGTTGTGGTCGTCGAGCGCCTAGAATCCGCGATCGCGGCTCGGGGCCAATGCACCATCGCCCTCTCGGGGGGAGGCACGCCCCGACCCCTCTACGAGGCCCTCGCCCAGCAGCCTCTGCCCTGGGACAAGGTTCACGTCTTTTGGGGAGACGAGCGCTACGTGCCCGCCGACCACCCCGACAGCAACGAGGGGATGGCCCGCCAAGCCTGGCTCGATCACGTCCCTCTGCCCCCCGAAAACATTCATCCCATGCCGACGGACGAGGCCGACCCCGCCGTGGCCGCCGCCAAACATGCCGCCCAGCTGCAAGACTTTTTTGGGACGGCGCCGGGAGAATTTCCGCAATTTGATGTTATTTTGCTGGGAATTGGAGATGATGGCCATACAGCTTCTCTTTTCCCTCACACCCAGGCTCTTCAGGTGTGCGATCGCCTGGTGACGGTTGGTAATAAAGACGGTCAGCCCCGAATTACCTTTACAGTCCCGCTGCTCAACTGTGCTCGGTCTGTTGTATTTATGGTTGCGGGTGCGAGCAAGCAGGCGGCCTTGGACCATATTTTTGCCCCCACCGACGACGACAACCTCTATCCCGCTCGGCTAGTTCGCCCCCAGCAAGAGTGTCTGTGGCTGCTCGATAGCGCCGCTGGCGCAAAACTGTCACACGAGGTGGCCTAGAGCCTGGGCGATCGCGCCACAATCACGATGAATCCTGGTGGGCGATCGCCCGCGTTCCCTGTTATCCTCACTGCCCCACTTCCCTTCACACCGCGCTCCGCCGTGAGCGGCCTGATCCCATACCGACTATGATTGTCTGCCCAAACTGCAATCACCCCAACCCCGATGGTGCGGTTCAATGCGAAGCCTGCTATACGCCTTTGCCAGCCACCGAAGCCTGCCCCAACTGCGGCACCACCGTGCAGACGGACGCCCTCTTTTGTGGTCAGTGCGGCTTTAATCTCAAAGCGGCCCAGCCCCTTCCTGGGGCAGCGCCACCGCTGCCGCCTCTGCCAGATCTAGGGAGTGTGCCCCAGCCCGCCCTCGATCTGCCCGCTGAGCCGATCCTGCCCCCGGCCCCTCTGCCGATGATGGAGCCAGCTGCTGCGCGCGCGACAGAAGGCTCCCAGACCCAGCTTCAGCAAATCTCAGCTCGCCTGCTCCACATCCAGACCAACACGCAGATCGAGCTGCCTCTTCATCTCAGCGTGATTCACATCGGCAAGCCCAATGATCGGATTCCGCCGGATGTGGATGTGTCGGGTTTCCCCAGCTCAGACATCGTGTCCCGCATCCACGCCGACATTCGCTTGGAGGGAGACGCCTATTTTATTGAAGATGTGGGCAGCGCCAACGGCACCTATATCAATCATCAATCTCTGCTGCCCGGCAATCGCCATCGCCTGCGATCGGGCGATCGCATTTCCCTGGGCAAAGGCGATCTGGTGACGTTCCTGTTCCAAGCATCCTGAGCGCCCCGCCTGCCAAAACGGTGGTTGTGGAATACCCTGGGCCGACTGCGAGGGCGATCGCCTCTGATGGGAAGCGTTGCCCCGGATGCGGCCAGTTCTGAAGGGCCAGTCCTGCCTGCTAGGCACCCAAATCGTGAAGTTTAGGAATCACCATGGCTTTGGCTGGCTGTGGATGTCAAAATTAAACTCTTCGAGTATTCTGAAAGTCACCCCTAGTCGTCTTGCTTTTATAGCGTTTTGGCCGTGTGTATAGGGCTGACTCTCCACCCTAGCTCTCTCCGGATGAGCCAAGCTCAGGGGTTTCTGACGTCGTCCTTGTTTCTTGCGAAAATGCGATCGCTGCTGGTGGCAGGCTGAACTGGCTCCCTAGCCGAGCAGATGAAGGGGGCAGCTGCCGTTTTGCCTCGATTCTGTCGGGGAGCGCAGCAGGCTATGGTAGCTTTTTCCTGATCGTTATCTTTGACAACGATACTTATTGGCGCTCCCAAATGTGATTACGCTGACTCTTTTGCATCCGATTCAATCGATCCCAGTCCAGAGCTGGACCTTCGAGCATGAGCCTATAGTGCGGATTGGACGTGCGACCGATAACCATGTGGTTCTCTACAGTGCAGTGGTTTCGCGTCATCATGTCGAGCTGCGGGGCCAGGGGTCTCAGTGGGAAGTGGTCAACTTGGGCACCAACGGGACCTATTTAGACGGTAAACGGGTAGATCGGATGTCTGTGGTGGATGGGGCGATTATTCGGCTGGCGCGCTCGGGACCCAATATTCAGATTCGCTTGGGAGCGGGAGCCGATCAGGATGCAGGGCGGACCCTGGCGAGTACGCGCACGGTGTTGCAGCGCCTCAGCACCCGGGTGAGTGACGTGGCGATCGCCGAAACCGAGATCCGCTCAGCTCCCCCACCGCCCCCCGACGCCTAGCCCCCAAGAGGGCGAGATCGGAACTTTGCGCGAGAGCGATGAGTCTGGCCACTGAGGTCAACGGCATGGGCGGGTGCGCGGCGCAATCAGCAAATGCCCAGATCAACTCCCAGACAACAATTGCTATTTTGGAAAAACGGGCCATCCCAGAGTGAAGAGGGCTGTGCGGTGCGACCGGATATTCAGGGCTTAGAATTTACGCGCGGAGAGATCAGGCGGCTGAGCGGGGTCGGGCTAGACGCTGTGTATCGGCCTTCGACCTGGAAAAAGTTTGCGGCGGAGCTGGCCAAAACGGGTTTGATTGTGGTGCTGCTGACCCTGAGCTGCGGCCTCTTGAGCATAGTGATGCCAGAGCGATTGCTGCTGTTGGTGATCATCCACGGCTCGGTGGCGCTGGGTCTGCTCATTGACGATCTGCGCCGGATTGCTTTTAGCCGCCGCCATCGCCATCTGGCCAATCTCCTCGACGAAATCGCCCAGTTCAATGCGGTGGTGCGGGCGATCGATATTAATGATCAAATCGAAGCGGTGGGCAATCCGGGGGTGGCGATTCAAGATCGCGATCGCGTGATTGAGGCCCTTGATCTGACGCGCGAAGATATTGTGCGGGCGCTGCGAACGGAGCGAATTTTGCGCAAAAACGCCCAGTTTATTCGCCTCAATCCGGAGCTTTTTGCCAATAATCTCAAGACGCTGACGGCGCTCCAGGTGAGCGATCAGGCGAGTGAGCACGCTCGCTTGCTCAATGAGGCGCTGCAAATTGCCGTGGGAGTGCGCGAAGAGATGAGAAAATTACAGGGTCAGCGTCCCTAGAAAGCTTTGCTGGTGCCATGACCGAAACGCCCAAAATTATTGTCCTAGATGACGATCCAACCGGGTCGCAAACGGTGCACAGCTGTTTGCTGTTGACGCGCTGGGACGTGGAGACGCTGTGCCTGGGGCTGCGGGATGAGGCGCCGATTTTCTTTGTGCTGACCAATACGCGATCGCTGCCGCCCGAGCAGGCGGCGGCGGTGACCCGTGAGGTCTGCCACAACCTCAAGATCGCGATCGCCCAGGCAGGGGTACATGATTTTTTGGTGGTCAGCCGGTCTGACTCGACGCTGCGGGGCCACTACCCCATCGAAACTGATGTGATTGCCGAGGAGCTGGGGCCGTTTGATGCTCACTTCTTGGTGCCGGCCTTCTTTGAGGGAGGACGCTTTACGCGCGAGAGCGTCCACTATCTGATGGTGAAGGGCGTGCCGACGCCGGTCCACGAGACGGAGTTCGCGAAGGACTCGGTGTTTGGCTACCACCACAGCTATTTGCCGGACTATGTGGCCGAAAAGACCCAGGGACGGATTGCAGCAGCGGCCGTGGAGCGCTTTTTGTTGGCGGATGTGCGCTCCGATAGTCGCGATCGCCTCCGGCACCTGGCGAACAATCAGTGCGCGGCGGTAGACGCCGAAACCCAGGCCGATCTCGATCGCTTTGCGGCTGACGTGCTGGCGGTGGCCGCCGAAGGCAAGCGGTTTTTGTTTCGCAGCGCGGCCAGCCTGCTGACGGCCCTCGCGGCGCTGCCGCCCCAGCCCGTCGCCCCAGAGGCTATGGCGAAATACACCCGCCAAGGGGCACCGGGGGCGGTGATCGTGGGCTCCCACGTGCGCAAGAGCACCGAGCAGCTAGAGCATCTGCTCCAGGAGCCGGGAGTGGTCGGGATCGAAGTTGCGGTGGAGCGTCTGCGGGATGAGGGGACTCAGGCCCAGGCTGCTTTGCGCTCTGAGGCGATCGCCCAGGCCGAAGCAGCCCACGCAGCGGGCAAAACCCCGGTGATCTACACCAGTCGGCGGGAGCTCACCTTTGAGACGACCCAGGCTCGCCTCGACTTCGGGGCCAATGTTTCGGCATTACTGATGGAAATTGTCCGGGGGCTGCCGCCAACCCTTGGATTTTTGATCAGCAAGGGAGGCATCACCTCCAATGATGTGCTGAGTACGGGGCTGGCCTTGCGGACGGCCCGCCTGCTGGGCCAAGTCCTCGCTGGCTGCTCTCTGGTTCGCACCCCGACTGACCATCCCCGCTTCCCCGACTTGCCCGTGGTCCTCTTTCCCGGCAATGTGGGCGATGCAGACGGTTTGGCCACGGTGTATCGCCGCCTGAGCCAGCACTCCGAGGCCTAGGGTTCTCTTGCGGTTGGGAGTGGTCTTTGGCAGCGCCGCTACGCTAGGATCCCTGAGCGGGCGGCTTGCTGTCTGCCAGGACTCCCAATATATTTGATCCATCGCAAACCAGGCTTGATTTTCATGAGTGCCGACGCCCCCCAGCCCCCGGCTGTCACGCCCCTTCCTGAGTCGTCCTCGGATCCGGATCGCCATCGGCAAGTTCGCCTCAAGAGCGAGGGCGGTCGACTGTTGCTGACGCTGCCTGCGGAGGCAGCGTCTGAGACGACCCCCGCTCCCCTGCCAACGACCTGGACCGAACTGTGGCAGCAGCTCAAGCAGCGCCTGACGGGGGGCGATCGCTTTTGGCAGCCCAACACGACGGTGCACCTGATTGCCCGCGATCGCCTACTCGATAGCCGCCAGCTTCAGGCGATCGCCGACGCCCTCGCCGAAGTCCAGCTCCAGCTCAAGCGCGTCTACACCAGCCGTCGCCAGACCGCTGTGGCCGCCGCCACCGCAGGCTACTCCGTCGAACAGCAATCGGCGATCGCCCACCTGACCCAATCCCCTGACGACAGCGCCGCCAAAGTTCTCGACGAACCCCTCTATCTCCAAACCACCCTGCGATCGGGCGCCGAAGTGCGTCACCCTGGCACCGTTATCATCTGCGGCGACATCAACCCCGGCAGCTCCGTTGTGGCTGACGGTGACATCCTGATCTGGGGACGCCTGCGCGGCATCGCCCACGCCGGAGCCGCCGGCAACACCCGCTGCCGCATCATGGCCCTGCAAATGGAGCCCACCCAAATCCGCATCGCCGACTACGTCGCCCGCGCCCCCGAAAATCCTCCTGCCCAGTACTACCCCGAAGTCGCCTACGTCACCCCCGACGGCATCCGCATCGCCCAAGCGGCCGACTTTCTCAAGCAGCAGCAGCCGCGCGCCTAACCTCCCCAGCCCAGCTGCCCAGATTCCCCTGCGGCAGCCCCCTCCCAGACTCCTGCAACCCCGCTTGTCATCATTGCCCCACTCTCTCTCCCCAAGTCCTTGGTGGAATGCCCCAAGCGCTTTAAGATAACGGGAAAGCTTGCGTGGGCAGTGCACTCTACTAACCGCCAGTTCATCCATTTCATAAAATCCATCTTTCGTTCATGAGTCGCGTCATTGTAGTTACCTCTGGAAAAGGCGGGGTTGGCAAAACCACCTGCACCGCGAACCTTGGCATGGCGCTTGCCCAACAAGGTCGCAGAGTCATCGTGGTTGATGCAGATTTTGGTCTCCGCAACCTAGACCTGCTGCTGGGCCTAGAAAATCGAATCGTTTACACAGCGCTAGAGGTTCTGGCCGGAGAGTGCCGCCTAGAGCAAGCCATCGTCAAAGACAAGCGGCAAAATCGTCTTGCCCTGCTGCCTGCCGCCCAAAATCGCACCAAAGACGCCGTTCGCCCAGAGCAAATGAAGCAGCTCATCGCGGCGCTCACGGGCAAGTATGACTACATCCTGGTTGACTGCCCCGCCGGCATCGAGATGGGCTTCCAGAACGCCATCGTCGCGGCGCGAGAAGCCCTCGTGGTGACCACCCCCGAAATCTCTGCTGTGCGAGACGCCGATCGCGTCGTGGGCTTGCTAGAAGCCCAAGGCATCAAGCAGATGCGCCTGATCATCAACCGCATCCGACCGAACATGGTCCAGGTCAACGACATGATGTCGGTGGAGGACGTCCAAGAGATTTTGGCGATCCCCTTGATTGGCGTGATTCCTGACGATGAGCGGGTCATCGTCTCCACCAACCGCGGCGAGCCGCTGGTGCTGTCTGAGACACCGTCCATGGCTGGGACCGCCTTCGAAAATGTCGCCCGACGCCTGGAAGGGCAAAAAGTTGAGTTTTTGGACCTCAACGGGCCTGGGGACAGCTTCTTCTCTCGGATCAAACGGCTCCTGTCCACCAAAATTCTCTAAACCTTTCTAAACCTGATTGCCTAGCGATCGGGTGGAGAGGATGGGAAACTCTGGCCCATGGGATCAATGATTGCTTGATGCACGTGCGAAGGCTAATGTGTAGTCCGAGGCATCAGTCGAGTTGGCCTTCGCCCCCTTTCCTTTAGTTGCTTGCCGCAAGATCCATGCTTACTGAACTTCTAGAACGACTGTTTCCTCGGGTTACGGACACCAGCCGAGAAGAGGTAAAGCGGCGTCTGCGTCTGGTCTTGGCCCATGACCGCGCTGATCTAACTCCTTCGATGGTCGAATCGATGCGCCGAGAGATTCTGGAAGTGGTCTCGCGCTACGTCGAACTAGATGCGGATGGCCTAGAGTTCTCCCTCGAGAGCAGTCAGCGGATGACAGCGCTGATTGCGAACCTGCCCATTCGTCGGGTGCGCAATGACTCTTCAGAGGATGAAGCCGTGCCTGAGGCTGAGGACTCTCTCCCGGCCGAACCGAAGGTCTGAGGCGCCCCATGACTGAACCGGTCGCCAAGTCTTCTCCCGCCGAGTCTCTGCCCGCCTGCGTCGAAAAGCTCGGCCTCAATAAAATTCAGCGTCATCTCTTCATCTGTGCTGATCAGACGGTGCCGGTGTGCTGTGACAAGGCGCTGAGCATCGAGGCCTGGAACTACCTCAAGAAGCGGCTAAAGGAGCTAAAGCTGGACACGCCGACGGTGGATCGTCCTAGCTGTGTGTTTCGAACAAAGGCCAACTGTTTGCGAGTGTGCCAGCAAGGTCCAATTTTGGTGGTGTACCCGGACGGGGTGTGGTACCACAGCGCGACGCCAGAGGTGATCGAGCGAATTATCCAGGAGCATTTACTGGGCGATCGCGTGGTGGAGGAGTTTGCATTTCTTCATCGTCCTCTGCCGGTGCCAGTGCCTGAGACGCCTGAGACGCCTGAGACGGGCGATCGCCCCCCGGTCAACGACCAAACTGTTAGCTAGCAAGCTCGACAAGGGCACGCTAGAAAAGCAGTGCTGAGCGGTGGTTCTGTCCTCTAGACAGACGCAACTTCCGGATGCCGAAATCTTTGTACGATAGAGAAGCGAGGGTCTATCTGAGCGAGAGCTCTGAGATAAGACTTAACAGAATTTCGGCGCTTTGAGAGGATCTTGTCAGATCCTCAGAGGGAAAGACGTCTATAATATCTCGATAAATTCAGTACTGATTCTGCACTTCTACTACATTCCTCTGACACTGAATTCACGGTTGACACTAGCCTTGAAGAAATCGATGGAAAATGGCAGCAGAAGCCGCGGAGAAGTGCAATACTACTGAGCAGCGTAGCATCAAGCCTGCTGATAAATTTTGATAAATTCAGGCACGGCGAGTAGCACAGTATGAAGGAAACCAGCGTGGGAGATCACAAGCGACTTCTGCTCATCGATGACGACCCAAACTTGATCTTGCTTGTCAAGGATTACCTAGAGTTCCGCGGGTACGAAGTCATTACAGCCGAGAACGGTCGCGAGGCACTTGAGGTTCTTGAGCGGGACATCCCTGACATGATCATCTGTGATGTGATGATGCCAGAGATGGACGGGTATTCTCTGGTCAAGCATGTTCGAGAAGATGCCCGCACCAGTTGGATTCCGGTATTGTTTTTGTCGGCCAAGGGCCAGAGCCAGGATCGGGTCAAGGGCTTGAATACCGGAGCCGATGTCTACATGGTGAAGCCCTTTGAGCCTGAGGAATTGGTGGCTCAAGTGGAGTCTTCCCTCAAGCAGGCTTCGCGCCTGATCCAGCACCAAAATAAGGGCGGTGAGGCTGGACCCAAGATTCAGGTGCCCTTCGACGTAGAGCTGACGCCAACGGAACTGCGAGTGGTGCAGTACGTGGCGCGGGGCATGGCGAACCGCGAAATTGCCGAAGAGCTCAACGTCAGCCAGCGAACCATTGAAAGCCACGTCAGCAATATGCTGGGCAAGACCGGCCTCCACAACCGGACGGAGCTAGCGCGCTGGGCGATCGAAAACAGTATGGCCTAGGGGCCAGCTTGATGAGATGGGACTGGAAATGGGCGATCGCCCCTGGAGTGAGAGCACTCGGGCGATCGCTATTTTGTATGGATTTTGCAGGGCGGCCTACTCTTCAGAAACGTGGTTGATCTGGGTTTTGCGCTCCAGGATTTCCTTGAGAACCAGCGTCACGAGACCGAGGCAGGCCAGCAGGACCGCCGCAGAGAAGGCTGCCTGGGTTTGGTACTGCTTGTAGGCCTCTTCGACAAACAGCGGCAGGGTTTGGGTTTTGCTGATGATGTTGCCCGAGACCACTGCCACCGCCCCAAATTCACCCATGGCCCGAGCGTTGGTGAGGATCAGGCCGTAGAGCAAGCCCCAGCGCACGTTGGGCAAGGTAACGCGCCAAAAAATCTGCCAGTTGCTGGCCCCCAGGGTGCGGGCCGCTTCCTCTTGGTCGACGCCCACCTCTTCGAGCACCGGAATCACCTCGCGCGCCACAAAGGGCAGGGTTACGAAGGCGGTGGCCAGGACCATGCCGGGCAGAGCAAAGATGACCTTGAAGCCGGTCGCGCTCAGGAGCGGGCCAAACCAGCCGCTGCGCCCGTACAGCAGCACCAGCATCAGGCCCACCACCACCGGGGAGATGGCAAAAGGCAGGTCCAAGATGCTGATCACCAAAGCCCGACCCGGAAACTGGTGACGGGCGATCGCCCAGGCGGCGCACAGCCCAAAAATGGCATTCAGCGGCACCACGATAAAAGCAATAATCAGCGTCATCTGGACCGCCGCCACAAAGTCCGGCGCGGTCAGATTGCTGAAGAAAGGTCCAATCCCCTTGCTAAAAGCCTGCACAAAGACATTCAGGGCCGGGGCAAACAGGATCAAAAAGATGTAGAGCAGTGCTACCCCAATCAGGACGAGCCGCAGGCCCTGCTCTTTGTCGAGGAAGTTGCGGGGGCGATCGCTCCCTGGGTTGGGTTTCGTCGAGTTCATCGAGGGCGTTGCATTAGCCATAGCGTCGTCCCCAAGCCTGGAGTAGGTTAATCACAAACAGCAGCAGCAGCGAGATGATCAGCATCACGGTCCCGATCACGGTGGCCCCGGCGTAGTCATACTGCTCAAGGCGCTGGAAAATCAGCACCGGCGCAATCAAGTCCTGAAACGGCAGATTGGAAGCCACGATCACGATGGAGCCGTATTCGCCGACCGCCCGCGAGAAGCCCAGAGCCACCCCCGTCAGGATGGCGGGCAGCAGCGGCGGCAAAATCACCCGCCAAAAGGTCTCGCTGTGGGAAGCCCCCAAGCTCCAAGCCGCTTCCTCGATGTCTTTTTCCATTTCTCGCAGCACCGGCTGCACGGTCCGCACCACAAAGGGAAAAGAGATGAACAGCATCGCGATCGCGACCCCCAGCCGCGTGAAGGAGACCTGGATCCCCAGCGGTGCCAGGAGACTGCCGATCCAGCCCTTGTCGCTGTAGACCGTGGCGATCGTTAGGCCAGCGACGGCGGTGGGCAGCGCAAAGGGCAGGTCAACCGCCGCGTCAATCAGGCGCTTGAGGGGAAAGTCGTAGCGCACAAACACCCAGGCCACCAGGGTGCCAAAAACGCCGTTGATCAGGGCCGTGACCAGGGCCGTGACGAAGGTGACATCGTAGGCCGAGAGGGCGATCGGGCTAGCGGCGATCGCCCAAAAATCTTGGAAATTTACCTGGCTGGCCCGGAGCAGCAGCGCCGCAATGGGCAGCAGCAGCATCAGCGTCAGGTAGCCAATGGTGATCCGCCACGGCCAGGACAATCGCCCAAGCCACGATGAAGCACGAGAAGCGGCGGGAGGAGAAGAAACAGCCATGAAGGACCCCATGCGATCGCACAATAAAACGGGAAAGGGTTAGCGGCGGAGAGCGTCTTGGATTTGGTCAAAGACTGCGCCATCGGCAAAGAACTGGGCCTGGATTGTGTCCCAGTCGCCAAAATCTGCGGCCTCGTAGAGCGTCTCAATGGCGGGATACTGGGCCATGATGGCCGCATCTTGCCGCAGCCCCGGGTCAACAGGCCGAAATCCCACTTTGGCGAACTCTCGCTGAGCCTCGGGCGTGAAGAGATAGCGCACAAAGGCCTCAGCGACCTCACGATTGCCGTGCTTGTCGACATTTTGATCCACAACGGCGATTGGGTTGTCGATGGACACGTTGACCGAGGGGACCACGTAGGGCAGCGACGTTTCGAGCTGGTTGGCCAGAATAATCTCGTTTTCGTAGTTGATCATGGCGTCTCCCTGGCCCTGCTTGAGGAAAGCGGCGCTGGCTTCCCGAGCGTCCCGAGCCAGGATGGGCGCGTTGCCGTAGACCCGCTGCACGAACTGCTTAGCCTCAGATGGGCTTTTTTGGTCGGCGATCGCGGCTCCCCACAGCGCCAAGAAATTCCAGCGGGCGGCTCCCGACGTCTTGGGATCCGCCGTGATCAGCTGCACGCCGTCTCGGGTCAGATCTTCCCAGCGCTGAATATTCTTGGGGTTGCCCTCGCGCGTCACGATCACCGCGACGGACTGGCTGACCACGCTGTTGTTGGGTAGCTCTTGCTCCCATCCCGGCTCGATCAAGCCAGCTTTCTCGATCTTTTCGGTGTCGAGGGCGAGGGCCAAGTGCACCACGTCTGCATCGAGGCCATCGATGACCGCGCGGGTTTGGGAGCCGGACGCGCCATAGCTCCGGCGGACCCGCACAATTTGGTCATGGTCCCGTTGCCACTGCTCAACAAACTTTGGGATGATGGCTTCGTGGGCCGCTTTGGTCACGGCAAAGGACACGAGGGTCAGCTCCACCTCTTCAGGGGCCGCCGTGGCAGAGCCACCAGGAATCGGGGGACGACTGCAAGCAGCGATCGCCCAGGCCAGCCCCAATCCTGCTAGGAAGAGCGCCCCCCATCGCTTGGGGCCTCTGAGTCGCCACGGAAGCATGCCCTACGCTCCTTACCAATCCACGGTTAACCGATCGGAATACTGAGTTTAGAAACCCAAAGTATAGATGATACCGAGGGACTCTGCGCAACGCAAATCTTGCGGAAGGCGATCGCCCGCCCATTTCCTCAACGCGATCGCCTCTGCGGGGCACATTTTGCTATGATATTTTTCACTGCTGGTGTAGCTCAGTTGGTAGAGCAGCTGATTTGTAATCAGCCGGTCGCAAGTTCGAGTCTTGTCACCAGCTTTCAGTCAAAAGCCCCGAAACGGCGCGGTTTCCGGGCTTTTGCGTTTCTGGCTTCTAGTCCTGAACTAGTGCGTCAGAACTAAAAATCTTGCAAAGATTGGGGATTCTAGGGGCATTTTGGGTATCGTTTGGGTATCGTTTGGGTATCAGTTCACTTGAACTACGGGAACTATGCTCAGCAACGATAGAACGTCAACGGGTAAGAGTCCGAAAGGAACAGTTTCAGTTGAGAGTTTCCGGGGACGTTTAAGACTCCGATTTCGCTTCAATGGCCAGCGGTATGCGATGACTTTGGGTATTCCTGATACCCAAGCGTATCGGCGAATAGCTGAGGCAAGGGCAAGGCAGATTGAAGATGATATGGCTTTGCAGCTTGCCCACGGAGGAAGCTATTTTGATCCTTCGCTAGAAAAATACAAACCGGAGTCGTTTTTGTCAGTATCGGAGCCGGACATACAGCCTGAGGCTTCGATGAGTCTGTCTGAAATTTGGCAGTGCTATGTGGAGGCGAGAAAAGCGGGTAAGTCGCCTTCGACTCTGCGAATGTATGGTTGGGTTGCTAAGCATCTTGAGAACTGTCCGCACAAGTATCTGTCCGATGCTCAAGCAGTGTTTGATTGGCTGACAGCTAATGTTCCTGCTGGTACGGCTAGGCGGCTCATGATGCACCTTGCTGCATGCTGTAACTGGGCAAGAAAGTCTAGCTTGATTGGCTCCAATCCGTTTCAGAGTATGGCTGCTGAGATTAAGGTGAAAAAATCTGGCACCGAAGAAGAAGAGGTCAATCCTTTTAATCGTGAGGAGCGCGATCGGATCATTGCGGCATTTAAGGAGAATCGGTACTACCGTTGTTATGCCCCTTTGGTAGAGTTTCTCTTCTTTACGGGGTGCAGGCCATCAGAGGCGATCGCCCTCCAATGGAAGCATATTGGGCGTACAGCAATCACGTTTGACCAGGCAGTCGTTATTGGTGCAACCCATCGTCCAATCCTGAAGAAAGGGCTCAAAACGCAGAGTAAGCGAAAATTCCCGATCAATCCTCAACTCAACACTCTGCTCAAGGCAATTCAGCCGAGAACCGCTGATCCGGAAGCTTTGGTGTTTCCCAGTCCCAAAAATCGCTTCATTGACTGGCACAACTTTACAACCAGGGCATGGGTAACGATCCTCAGCGAACTGCCAGATATCGAGTATCGCAACCCCTACCAAACCCGCCACACTTTTTGTAGCCTTTGCCGCGAAGCCGATATTTCGAGTGTCCAGATTGCTAAGTGGGTTGGAAATTCTGCCCAGATGATCGATCGCGTATACGCAAAACCTACCGATTATGTTCAGGTGCCTGAGTTGTAAGCAAGATCTTTCAGAGTGTAAGTACGATCTTTCAGTCGGAAGTAAAGGTCAATTTCATTTGAACAAGCCCTTCTGACTTGACTCTAGACCAACCAGATCGGGCTCCTTTTCGTTTCGTGTGTACGATGTGAAAAAAAATAAGCCACTCCTTGTGTTGGCAAGATCTTTCAGTCGGAAGTAGAAGTCAATTTCATGTGAACAAGTGAACAAGCTCTTCTGACTTGACTCTAGACCAATCAGATCGGGCTCCTTTTCGTATCGTACACACGATGTGAAAGAATTTAAGCCACTTCTTAAACTACACATGATTGTTCTAACGGTAGTCGACTGAAGTTTCCGCAAAATGTGTCGGAAATACCCAAAAAAGTCGATCAATTTTGATCTCATTTCGAGTTTCAGCTGTTATCGTAGTCAGAAAGGTGTTCGCGTTTGAAATGTAATTCTTGTTCAATTTTTCGCAAACGTGAAAAACCCCTTGCAGATCCAGTTGCAGCTGGAATCTTACAAGGGGTTTACCTTTCGTCAACCTGCTGAGCGGCCTGGTTTTGCAGACGATCCGCTAGCAGATTCGTGGCCTACCGATCGGTAGGCTAATACTCAAATTATGAACGACAAGTGCAGTCCTGGAAAGGACTATGTGCTACGGTCTGTTGCGACTATTTCTCCCAGTACGTATCATCAAAGCCCGCTGCATTGCCTGCATCTGGTTGATAAGCACGAAGCGGCGTCTTTGTTGGGGATTAGTGCAGAGACCTTGAAAAAGTACCGGCTGCAAAAAGGGTCGACCCTGATTGAGGGGATCCATTACCACATTTGGAACAGCCGAGTGATTCGCTATAACGCGCTGCTGCTGGCTGATTGGGGTCTTCATCGCAATAATCCCGAAGCACATCGGAAAGCGATCGAAGCGTATCTAGCGACTCTGCCTTGCAACCAACCGAAGAAGCGGGGGCGAAAGGCGGGCTAATGTCTGAAAAGCAGCAAAAAGCGATCGCTCCTAGTAACAGTGGGGGCGATCGCTCTAATCAACATGATCATTTTTCCCATTCTAGCCATTCCTCGAAATATCAGCTTTCTGGGAAAAATAACCCCTGCCCGATTTGTGGACGGACCAAAGATGGGGATTGCCGATTGGGTGAGGGCGTTGTCCTTTGCCACACCTACGTAGAACAGGATGCTGAAGTTTCTGGCTATGTTTATCGGGGCTCCAAGGACATCTGGGGGCAGTATTTCCTGAGTGAGGACCGACCTAAGAAGTCGATTCGGCCCAGATCTAGGCGGGAGTTCACTTATAAAGATGTGGATGGCGCGCCTTTGCTGAGGGTGACCCGCAACGATAATGGCGAGGGTCAGAAGAAAATCTTCCAGTCGCACTGGAACGGGAATGCATGGGTTAAGGGGGTGCCCCCTGAAATCCGGTCAAAGCTGAGACTGTATCGGATTGAGGATCCCATTAATCAGGAGGCGATCGCCAAGGGCAAACCCATCCTCTGTTTGGAAGGTGAGGGTAAGGTCGATCTGGCCCTGAGCCTGGGGCTGCCTGCTACTTGCTCGATTGGTGGGGCCGGAAAGTGGCGTCAGTATGGTTACCCGAACTACTTGGAAGACTTGAAGGGGGCCAAGGTCGTGCTGTGCCCGGATCAAGACTTGCCAGGGATTCAGCATTGTCTGGAGGTTGAGCAGGATTTTCCGGAGGCTCAATGGCTGTATGCCTTTCCCAAGTCTCCTGTCTGGGATCGCTTGCCCAAAAATGGCGGGCTTGACCTAGTTGACTGGGTTGAGCGAGACCAGGTGACGGCTGAGCAGATTTTGGCGGCGATCGCTCCGAAACGCCCGATCCCCCTTCAAGCACCGGCTGGCCAGAAAAAAACGCGCACCCCGGAGCAAACTATTGCTCAGCGATTGCTTGAAATTGCTAAACAGGGGCACTACTTCCATACTCCGGACAACACAGCCTATGTGGATCTGGTCCTGGGAGACGTCCGCCAAACCTTGCCCGTTAGGGGGAAACGCTTTAAGCAGTGGCTGCAATACGAGCTCTTTACGCAGCACGGCAAGACGTCTGGGGCGGAGTCGTTGCAGCAGGTACTAGGGGTTTTGGAAGGGCAGGCAATCTATCAAGGAGATACCCAAGCGGTGCATTTGCGAGTGGCTGCCCACGGGGAAAAGCTCTATCTCGATCTAGGCCGAGATGACTGGCAAGCGGTTGAGATCGACGCTGCCGGATGGCGGCTCGTCTCGGACTATCCGGTCCGATTTCGCAGGACGGAGAACCTGCTTCCCTTGCCGGTGCCGGTCGTAGGAGGGAATCTGTCTGAGCTAAAAAATCTCCTCAACCTGGATGAGGAGGCTTGGGTGCTGCTGAGTACTTGGCTGCTGTTTAGCTTTTCCCCCAGCTATCCCCACCCGATTCTGGTCCTTTCGGGGGAGCAGGGTACAGGGAAAAGCTTTACGGCAAGGCTGCTAAAGTCATTTGTGGATCCGGGCAAAGCGCCTCTGATTCCCCATGTCTCAGATTTGCGGAATTTGGCCATTCAAGCGGAAAACCGGTGGATATTGGCCTACGACAACCTTTCCCACTTGAGCGCGGATCAGTCGGATGCCCTATGCCGAATCAGTACAGGGGGCGGTTTTACAACTCGTACGCTGTATGAGAACGGTGAGGAAACGGTGTTTGAGTTTATCCGTCCGCAGATCTTGACGAGCATTGATGATCTGATGAGTCGGGGGGATTTGCTAGAGCGATCGCTGCTGATCCAGCTGCCAGTGATTTCTGAGGAGGCTCGGCTGACGGAGGCGGAGCTAGAGGAGCGATTGGAGCGGGGACGGGGGCGCATTTTGGGGGCGCTGCTGACGACCCTGAGCCAAACTCTCAAGCAGCTGTCGGCGGTACAGGTGGAGCGATTGCCGAGAATGGCGGATTTTGCGCGGTTTGCGATCGCCGCTGAGACGGCGCTTGGCCTAGATCCTGGTACGTTTCTCCGGGTGTATGCCAGCAACCGCCAAGAAGCTAATGAGACAGCGTTGGAGGCAGATATCGTCGCGATCGCGCTTCTCCGGCTGATGGAGGCCAGAAGCACTTGGCGGGGAACTGCCAGTGAGCTGTTGACTGAGCTAGCGCAGTATGTGGATGAACCGAGCCGAAAGAGTCGGCTCTGGCCCCGTACTCCTACGGCGTTGGGCAAGGCGTTCAAGCGCTTGGAGCCTGGTCTGAGGGGGAAAGGGATCCATATCACGCGCTCTCGCGGTGGCAGTAGGCGATCGCTTCAGATAGACAAGGTGGCTTTGGCAACGTCACAACCGTCACAACTGTCAGAAGCCAGTGAGGACAGCGCTTCTGGGGATGACAGGTCTGAGGAGGCATCTGTCAGCCTGAAGGAGCCACCTGTCACGGGTGACGCTTCGAAGGTGCTATCGCCTGTGATGCTCCCACCTGTCACACGACGCGTCACACCACCTGTCACGGCCAAAATGGCCATTGGGCGAAGCTTTCAGGCTTTTGCTGACAAGAGTGACGCTTGTGACAGGAAAAAAGTCACTCATTCTAGCTGTGGAAGCTGGGTCTTCTCGAAGGCGCTTGATACTCAGGTCCAGCTGCTCAGCATCGGGCACCAAACGGCCAAAATCAAGGTGCCGGGGATGGGGGTCCGTGACGTCCAGATTGAGGATCTGGAAGTAGTAGACAACGGTACGGTTTAGCTAAGTCAGCGATCGCGGAGTTTTTGGGAGGTCATGGTATGGCTGCGAGCCCTGAGGTGTGTCGTATGAATGGGGCGAAATCGAAGGGACCGAGGACGGAGCGGGGGAGGGCGATCGCCTCCCGCAATGCCACCAAGCATGGCTTGCTGGCCCAAAAACCCCCGTTGCTGGCGGGGGAGGATCTAGCGACTTTTCAGGGGCTCCTACAGAGCTTGGTCGATGAGTATGAGCCTCAGGGGGCGATCGAGTGGCACTTGGTCCAGGCGATCGCGATGGGCATCCAGCGTCAGCATCGTCTGTGGGAGGCAGAGGCAGCTTTAGGCAATGCCCAGCTGATGCCCCCGGTCCGGCCTCCCTCTACTAACCAGCGCTATCCTGCGTCCCGACCTGCGGAGGTGAATGACACTTGGAGTCAGTATCATCCAACGAATCTGGCGACGGAAAAGCGGCTATTGCGCTGGTACCTGGATCGGCACGTTCTGGAGGATTATCCAGCCTATGGGTCCAAGTACTTCGCGGATGCTTGGCAGGACTGGCAAGGGGTCACCTGTGCTGATTTGAAGCAGTTGCAGAACGAGTACCCAATCAAGGGCATTCCCGGTAACCCAGACACCGGCTTCACCATAGCGGCTAGGGGCACCTACCATGAGCGGTCTCAGGCGTGGCTAGAGGGCTTGAAGCAGGAAAACCACCCCTATGCTGAGGCCTATTGCTATTTCCGGGGGCTGCATCTCGCACTACCCCCTGGGTCGAGGCGGTGCTGGAAGGATGGCCGCGATTCCTATCGGCTGCTCCTAGACCACTTTGGTCAGCGCTTAGAGCAGATTGAGCAAATTGAGCAGGAGATTCGGCAAGAGGGCGATCGCTACCAGCGGGATCTGGCGGAGTATCGAGCCCGGACAACAAGCGCCATCTCAGAGCAGGTTTTGCTGCTGAGCCGCTATGAGTCCCACATTGCCAAGCAGCTCAAGGAGGCGATCGCCCAGCTGCGATCGCTCCAACACCAACGAAAAACCAAGGATCCCATGGGTTCGTTTGGCTAATTGCCGTTTTGAGGATGGCGGAAAGTACGGCAAGCCCTCTCTACTAGGACTTCACAGACGATTGGTAGACTGCTGCAATTTACCCGGATAATTGAAGGTGCAGGAGAATTCACTATGATGCTAGTCGGCACATAGGGGAAGCGAAGCCATTTTCCTCTTGAATCCAATAGAGGAGGGCCAAGTATGAACAAGTTTTATGGTGGTTTGGATCCTAGAAATATCCCAACCTACTCAATTAGCGATGCAGCCCGATATCTGCGGATTCCGGTGGCTACTATTCGTTCTTGGACTGTAGGCCGCAAGTACCCCACGGTAGAGGGCAAAGCGTTTTTTTCACCATTGATTCCGATCGCCGACCGAAAGCCAAGGTTGCTGTCCTTTACTAACATGGTCGAAGTGCACGTTTTGCGGGCAATTCGTCAGCACCACAACATCGATCTAGGTAAAGTGCGTGCTGCCCTTGATTTCCTCGAGGATCAGGTACAAGTTTCTCACCCACTGGCCCATGAGGAGTTTCGTACCGACGGCGTGGATCTGTTTATCGAGCGCTACGGAGAACTCATCAACGCGTCAGCCGCGGGCCAAACGGAATTGAAAGATTCGCTCAAGACTCACCTTGAACGGATTGAACCGGATGATTCTGGTTTGGCCATCAAGCTTTACCCCTTTACTCGTTCCCAGGAAGAAAATAATCCTCGCATTGTTGTGATCGATCCGCGCGTTGCCTTTGGCCGTTTGGTAATCGAAGGGACTGGGATCCCGACCAGCATTTTGGCAGAGCGCTATCGGGCTGGGGACTCCATGGCCGATCTGGCTGAGGATTACCAATGCGATCGCGATTTCATCGAAGAAGCTATCCGGTGTGAGCTGCCTAACGCTGCATGACAGAGACGGAACCCAAACAAACAGTTTTTTTCATCGATCGCTGTCTGGGCTGTGTGACTGTAGCATCGGCGCTGCAAAAAGCAGGCATCACCGTAGCAATCCACGACGATCACTTTCCCCAAGGGGCCAGGGATGAGGAGTGGCTGCCCGAAGTCGGAAAACGAGGCTGGATCGTCCTGACCAAGGACAGCAGGATCGCTAGGCGTACATCGGAGCGATTGGCGGTTGCGAGTTCCAATATCCGAATGTTCGTGTTGACGTCCCAGAAGCTATCGGGGCAAGACATGATTGAGGCTTTTCGCAAAGCGTTTCCTGCCATGCGGGAGTTTGCCCGTGAGCACCCATCCCCCTTCATCGCCAAGGTCTATCAGGATGGCAAGGTCAAAGAGTGGAAAACCCATAACGACCTGCTGACCGAGCTAAATCAATACATAGGACTTTGACGGCAAATTAGTTGATGGCGCATGAGCTGAGGGATAACGCTGGGCACTGATCCCAGAGAAACGCGCATAAATGCGCGATCGCCGAAAGCTCGCTAAGTCGGGCGAGAAAAGCAAGTTGTACTCAAGTACAATTCACTTCGCGAGAATTGTACTTTTGTGTCTTAAAGTAAAATTTAAGTATTACTACTCACCAACGATTCTTAGGATTTCTGGCGCTACGAAGACGCGGTTGTAAGAAAAATCGTCAATTTGCTCTAAAATCCCTGCTTGAACAAGCTTCTCAACGTTGAGTTGAGCTGATTTGTAAGTGACCTCTAAAAGCTTCTGAGCTTGAGGAATCGTGATCAGGGGTGACTCGAAAAGGCTATCGGAAAGGCGAGGCAAAAGAGCTGAGGTACGAGCCTGGGAAAGCCGATCGCGCCATTCAATCTGTAGGTCTTGAAGTTTTTTGGCACGAATAAGGGCATCCCGCGATTGTTCAGTCACGCCTTGTAGAAAAAAGGAGAGCCAGTCAGACCAGTTACCTTTCTTGCTGACATCTAGCATCAAGTCATAGTACTGGCGGCGATTGCGCTCAAAGAAGGCACTGAGATACAGCAGGGGAATGGGTAGCAAGTTCCAGTTGAGGAGTAGAAGGGAAATGAGCAACCGCCCAATACGGCCATTACCATCGGAAAAGGGATGAATACTCTCAAACTGGTAGTGAATTAACCCAATGCGGATAAGGGGCGGGAAGTCACACTTCCCGTTTACATAAGTCTCAAAGGCGTTGAGGCAAGCGCTCATATCTGGCACCGGTGGGGGCACAAACCGTGCGTCTTGAATGCAGGCGCTGGATGAGCCAATCCAGTTTTGGGACTGTCGGAACTGACCAGGGGCTCGATTCTCACCTCGAACTCCTTTCAGCAACTTTTCATGCAGTTCACAGAGAAAACGCTTGCAAATGGGAAGAGTTGCCAACCGTTCAATGCCATATTCCAGAGCATTGACATAGTTCAGCACTTCTTGCATGTCGGCTTCTGGGGGCTGGGGACTGAGGCCAGGAAGGGAAAGCTGCCCGTTTTCGTAGGCATACAGGTTGGCGATTTCAGTTTGTGTGCCCTCAATTTTGGAAGATAAAACAGCCTCTCGACGAATAAAGGGACGAATCAGAAGGTTAGGGTTGGGCATGGTGCGCCCTAAGCCCGCTAACTCACCTAAAGCGCGATCGGCTTCGGAGAGAGAGCGCCAGATGATGTTGTCAAGTTGGGTATTGGGGGGTAGTGGGTTGGGCACAAAGGCATAGCAGGGGGAATCGCCTTGCTCAATGAGTACCAGTTTGCCCACTGGACTGTTTTCAAAGTCTTCTCTGTTCATGGCTTGCTTCCTCTATAACTCACCCTTAAAGGCTTTGTCCAGGAGCGCAGGTAAGAGAGCATCAAATTCTTTTAAGGCATCCTCTCGAAGTTTCTTAGCTTGATCTACTTTTGCCTGAATACTATCTAGATAATTAACAATTTTCTGTTGCTCATGTAGTGATGGAAGCAAAAATGGAAACTTTTTCAGATCCCCAATGTTGAGATGAGGAGATGCGGATCCAGTGCATCTAGGTTGAATCTGCTCTTCTTGTAGAAATGGAGAAAGAAGTTGGTATAGAAAGAACTTTGGTAAAACCTTGTCTTGATCTGGGCGCAGCATCATCACCCTTTGTCCAAGACTAAATCTCTGTCTCTCTTTAACGAGCGCTGTTTTACCAGTTCCGCCACCTTCCCGAACAAAAACTATGTCACCAATCGTAGGTTCACCTCTAACCGTTCGGCGTTGATATTCTTCTTCACTAGTTTTACGTGCTGTATCTAAGTTAAGATTTCCCCAGCCAACATCCGATGAGCGAATACAAGGAATTCCTTCGCTTGAATAAACTGGATTAGAGTGTAAATTATCAATAATGGCAATGCAAGCATCTTTTAAGCCAACTGATTCATATCCAGAATTTGGCTTAAAGAATTGCCCCATTGCTGCTTTGAGAAAAGCCTTTGTTTCCTCAATCGCACTCTTCCTTAACCCTCGTGTCTCTTCAATCTTGGCGGCTAGTTCCTCGATTCGGGCAACAATTCGCCGTTGTTCTGCGATCGGAGGTAACGGAATCATTGCATCATCGAATTGTTTTAGGTTTAGAGTACGGTTGCGTCCTGCCGAACCTGGCGACACTTTTCTAATAACCTCTAAGCCTTCTGGAGAATGAAAGAAAAGCTGTAAATATTCAACGCTGCATGAGTTGTCAATAGGAGTATAGGTAATAAACCGATGAGAGCCGATCATGCCTCTTTCTGCTTCTGCTGCAACTCCTACTGCGCCTTCCCATGCAAATACATTGCTAAAAACTAAATCTCCAGGATGAATTTCTAAGACTCGCTTATTGCCTAGCTCAGCCCCATAAACTGGAGTTTTATGGAATATGCCTTTACCAAAAGAACGCAGTCCAATTTCCTGATATTGCTTCAGTGGTTCTAACTGTATCCATCGCCGTTGAAGTTGCAGAATTTTTCTAATTCTGACTAAACTCCGATCGCTATTCATTGCTTTCTGGTCGCCAATACTTCTTTAATCTCAGCCATCAATTCCGCTACCCGCTGATCCTTCTTGGCGATATCTGCGAGCAGCTGCTCAGGGGGCAAGTGCTCAAACTCATTCTGACTATTGGGATTCTTCTGATCGAGGTTGTACACCGCCCAATAAATCCCATCTCCCTTGACCTGACTATCCTTAGCCAGTTCCCGCTTTTCTTGCTCTTGCGCTTGCAGAGACTTCCCCTCAGCCTTAAGCGTCTGTACCTGTGCCTTAAGCTCTTTTGCTTCCTTCGCGGGAGTAAAGTCTAAAATCTGCGCCTCCAGATTCTTGATTTTCTCCTCTAGTTGCTGAGCTGCTTGGCCCAAACTCTTGGCTGCTTCCTCCGCTGTCTTGGCTGCTTCCCAGTGGGATCGAGCCTCCTTGAGTGCTTTGTGATAGGCATCCCGAAACGGATATTTCCAGGCCTGCTCATTGGCTTCCCGGTTTTTCCACCAAGCCCGACAGCCGTCAAAGTCGCTGTCCTGGATGGGCTTGGTTTTGCTAAAGGTCTTGCGCCCTTCCGGCAACGGAATCTCGTAGTACCAAACATCTTCGGTGGGGCCAGAGCAGTCGAAAAATAGCAGGTTGGTGGGGATGCTGGTGTAGGGCGCGAAGGTGCCATTGGGCAACCGCACGATGGTGTGCAGGTTGTAGTTGTTGAGCAAGTCTTCTTTGATCCGGCCGCAGATGCCATCGCCAAACAGGACTCCATTGGGAAAGACCACGGCTGCCCGTCCCGGCTTGCGGGCATCTTTGCGCGATCGCCGCATGATCAGCTGCAAAAACAGCAAGGCTGTTTCTTTGGTTCTGCGCCCTGGCGGAAAGTTGTCCTGGATCGCGGCTTCTTCCTCACCCCCAAAGGGAGGATTGGTCAAGATGACATCTACCCAGTCACTCTCATCCATCTCGGCGATCGAAAAGCGCAAGCTGTTTTTGTCATCAATATTGGGATACTCGATCCCGTGCAGCAGCAGGTGCATGTTCGCGAGTAGAAAGGGGAGCGACTTCGCTTCACCACCCATGAGGCTGTTTTGCAAGACCTTCCAGTCCTTGGTGTTGCACCGAGGCTTCAGGTACTCATAAGCCTCGACCAGGAAGCCGCCAGTCCCACAAGCTGGATCCAGAATCATGTCCCCCAGCTGCGGGTCCGTGACCTCCACCATAAATTTGACGACAGGACGAGGCGTATAGAACTCCCCCGAGTCGCCAGCTGCGTCCCGCATTTCCTTCAGCATTCCCTCGTAGAAACGGCTGAGGATGTGGACTTCTTCGGTTTTGTCAAAGTGAATCTGATTGAGCAGATTCAGGACATCTCGCAGTAAGGCACCGCTGGTCATGCGGTTAGTAACATCCCGAAAGACCTTGGCGATCACATCGGCGCGTTCGCGTCCTGATTTGGATTGCAGCGATCGCAGGTAGGCCAGCAACCCCTGCACTTCCTGACCTGTGGGTAGGGTGACCGTGTCATTACTGATAAAATTTCGAAGCTGATCGCCGCTCATGCCCTCCTCATCGGCTGCCCAGTCCCGCCAACGGTAGGGAGCCGCGATCACGGGCTTGTAGGGCTGCCCGCACAGAGCTGCCTCTGCCTCTAGAAGTTTTTCTGAGTCGTCCAGCAACTTGAGAAAAAGGATCCAGGTGAGCTGGGGGAGGCGATCGAGTTCTCCGTTCAACCCCTTATCCGTCCGCATCTTGTCTCGCGCCGACTTGATGATGCTGGCTAGCTTTTGCTCAGTAGTGGCAGGTTTATCACTCCGCTTCCGGGTTCCCTTTGGCATGTCCCTCGATCAAATGAACTAGCTCTAAGCAGAATACAGGAGATTTTGGAGTTGTAGCATTGCCGCTTGCAACCGCTCTACCCCGCCAAACTTGTCAGCAATCTCCTGAAGGTTGTATCCCGGGAAATTGACCTTGAAGGTTGTTGGCACATCCAGCTCGCTCACGCCATGCTCGGCATACTTGTCTAGCAAAGTCTCCAAAATCACCCTGGCATCTTCACCGTAGCGAGTGAAAATGTCAGGACTGCGACGTTTTAGCTTCTCTGCTCGTTGCCGATAGGTCAAAGCAGGCTCATCAAAGGCAATGTGGCACAGCAGGTCCAAGGGATCAACATCAGGTAAGCCAGCAACTTCCTTCAGGTCTTCAAAGTTGATGCCTCGTTCTGCCAGTAGGTCGAGAATTTCTGACCTTTGCCCTGGGTCTACCCAACGCTGCTGTATTTCTACTGAGGAGCGATATAGCGTTCTGACCTCCTCCCGTGTAAAGTCCACTAGTCGGGATAGCTGAAGTTGCTGATCCTCGGTCAGGTCGTAGCGCCGTTCATCAACAATTTCTTCGGTGTCTCCATCTACATAGAACTTACGCGGTAGTTCGTCGTCTTCTTCGGAGGGTAGGCCATGCCAGCCATAGTTGGGATCTTCCTCATCCTGCTCAAAATCTTGGGTGTGCTCACTACTCGGAATTGTTTGCCCCTTATCATCAATCTCAGACTCTTGGATCAGGTCCGGTTCTCCATCAAACTCTTTATCGTCAAATAGGACCGTACTGTTGGTGTAATCCAGAATATTAAAGTAAGTTTTGCCCTTTTCTTCCTTGACGCGGGTGCCACGTCCGATGATTTGCTTGAAATCTGTCATGGAACGTATCACCCTTGCCAAAACCACGTTCTGACATAGGGGCACATCAACACCTGTTGTTAATAGCTTGGACGTTACCGCGATCACGTGGCTTGTATTCTGTACGTCCTTGAAGTCATAGAGCTTGGCTTTACCCAGTTCTTTGGCATCTGAGGTGATGCGGCTGATGTAGTCTGGGTTGTCTTTGGTGATATCAGCATTCAGATTATTGAGTGCTTTTACCATCTCTTTGACATGCTCTTCATCTACACAGAAAACGATGGTTTTGGCGTTGCGATTAGTGCGCTTCAAAAAATCTGTAATGTGTTGGGCGATCGCCCAAGTTCTCGACTTTCTGACCAGTTTCCGCTCGAAGTCTGGTGTTTGATATAGCTCTGTTGGAATAGTGCGGCCATAGCGATCCAGTTCTCCTTCAGCAGCTTGCCATCCATCCCTATCCGATCGAGTAGAAATGCGATACACCCGATAGGGGGCAAGAAATCCATCCTCGATCCCTTGCTTCAAGCTGTAGGTGTAGATGGGATTGCCAAAGTAAGCATAGGTGTCTACGTTGTCTTCCCGTTTGGGTGTTGCTGTCAAACCCAGCTGATAGGCAGGTTGAAAATAATTCAGAATTGCTCGCCAGTTACTTTCATCCCTGGCGCTGCCCCGATGACACTCATCCACAATAATCAGATCAAAATAGTTGGGACTATATTCGCGATACAAACCAGGGCGCATTGTGTCTTGGGCGATCGCCTGATAAGTAGCAAAATATAGCTCTCTTCCTTTTGTGGCACTACCTTGAATCTTTCGAATTTTGTCTTCACCAAAAGCCGCAAAATCCTTATTCCTTGGATCATCGACTAGTACATTTCGATCGGCTAAAAATAGGATACGAGGCGATCGGTGCTCTCCCGTTGCATTCCATCCAATACGAGACAATTTCCAGCAGATTTGAAAAGCAACACTTGTTTTTCCTGTTCCTGTAGCCATTGTGATCAACAGACGCTGTCGTCCCCTCAAAATCACTTCTACTGCTCTGTTGATCGCAATTCTCTGATAGTAACGAGGTTCCTTGCCATTGTTGGGATTGAACGGAGCTAGTAGTTTATCTGCGATTGCATCAAAAGGTTTTGAAAGACATTCTGCGATAAGTTCATCATTCAAGCCCTGGCTTTTTCTCAACCTTTGCCATAGCTCGTCAGGACTTGGAAATGAATCCATCACGTCTGACTGAAGACCTGTTGTAAAGTCGTGCTCTACAATCCCCTGACCATTGGTCGAATAGGCGAACTTTACACCTAAAATTTGTGCATAGTCCTTAGCTTGGTCAAGCCCGTCATTCGGATCTTTCCGTTTCTGCTTTGCTTCCACAATGGCTAAGGGAAAACTACCTGCGTAAAGCAACACGTAATCCGCAAACTTCTTGTGACCCCGTAATTGGTGTCGACTCTTTGGCTTCAGCTTTCCAGCGGTGAAATAGTACTGCTCAGTGTAGGTATGTTCTAGTCCGTCCCAGCCTGCCTTTTCCAGCTTTGGCACGACATAGTGACGACAAGTATTTGCTTCATTAGCCATTGTGAGCTTTCACCAACCTTTGAAACTGTGGCAAATTAATTTTCAAGAACGCAAAAAATATCTCATCACAGTGTACCCACAGGGCGAAAAGAAACCCGGTAGGTTATGTCAACTTCATGCAGTATTAGGATTCTTCGTGGCCTGAGACGTCTGCCGAGAGGCGATCGCGCAAGCCAATCAACTGGAAGGAGGGAGACTGCCCCCTTGCATACAGCAGCTGTCTAGACCCTGGAAGCGATGATATCGGCCCTGGCAGGACGCTAAGCTTGGTCGTCAACCCTACCCTGTTTTTGGGATGAGCTGGGTCTAGATGCTTAAGTCAGAAAAGGGCGATCGCGGACTCCCTCAGCAGTGAACTCGGACGATGAACCGGGATCCAAGTGTGAAGTTTTGATGAAGCAGCCCATTTTGGGTATCAAATGGGTATCGATTTTTGGAAAAAAGCCTGAAACCTAGACATGACAAGGAATTTAGGCTGATTTGTAATCAGCCGGTCGCAAGTTCGAGTCTTGTCACCAGCTTTCAGTCAAAAGCCCCGAAACCGCACGGTTTCGGGGCTTTTGCGTTTTGGGTCTAGAGGTGATGCTGCGAAAGAGGCAGAGCCGAGGTGTCTGAAAGCCGGAATTTGGGTATCACTGGATGCGGTCAGAAAATTTTTGGTCACACCGGAAAATTTGCTTGAAGCTGCTAGATGCAGGGCTATCTAAGATACCGCAGATTCTTAAAGACTAGAGCCACGCTAAAACTGATTTGTTTATCTCAGGTGTTACTAACAATGCATGTTTTTTCCAGAAATCCTGAGTTTTTCAAACGATGATTTTAAGAGAAATTTATTAACGCGGCTCCTGTGGAATTGCTTAAGTGAGAAATTTTGATTAAAGCACTGAAAAATAGATTGAAACGGGCTTTTGTTAGGATTGAAATGATGAGGAACGTGACAGTTTTTGAATTGGCTGGGGCTATATTTTCCGCGATCGCAGCAGGAAGGACTGTGGTTATTTCCTAGGTCCAGAAATAACCTTGTACCAACCCTGAGGTCCCCATGAATCAACAAATCGTGCGATCGCTCCTTGGTGTGGCCATCCTAGCAGGGGCGATCGGTGGAATCAGCATTGGGCTGCTGTCGCGGGCAGATGCCGATATGGCGCGATCGCGCGCTGAGTCACCCACAACGGTTGCTCAAGCGCCCGCAGCGCCCCAGGCCTCCAAGACGCCGTCAGTGAGCGACGCGCGGCCCCAGCGGCCAGCGGCCGACCGGACAACAGACAGAACTCCGTCGCCCACCCCCGAGGCAGATCAGGACAATATCTACGGCGAAGATGGTCCGGTGGCTGAGACGCCAGAGCCAGACATGGACAATATTTACGGTGAAGACGACTCCGCGCCCCAGTCACCAGAGCCGGATATGGACAACATCTACGGCGAAGATGGCCCGGTTGCAGAGACGCCGGAGCCGGACATGGACAACATTTATCACGAGGACGACAATCTGGCTGATGACGCTGACGTGTTTCCGCGCATGGCCAAGACGATTGGTCCCGCGAGTGAGGGCAGCAACTGTCGTCGTCGGCCCTGGGGCGAGGTGGTGACGGCCTTTGGTGGTGGATCGTTTGTCGAAATCACCGATCGCACCGTGGACGAAAAAGGCGACGCCTGGTTCTTGGTAGAGGGGGCGGGGTGCTGGCTGCACCAGTCCCGACTGGGGCTGCAATAGCCCAGACTCAGGCGCGCCGCCGCTCGCAGGAATGCGGCTGTGACAATTAGGCTTTGGTGTGAGACAGGCTCATGAGGTTGCAGAGCTTGTAAACCGCTCGGGCACCGACGTTGCCGTCCCATTCGTCGTTGCCCACTTCGCAAACGTCGAATCCGATAATCTGGCGATCGCTGTGCACCAGCTCCCGAAACAGGCAAAAGGCCTCCTCTAGCTCGAGGCCGCCGGGGACTGGAGTGCCGGTGTGGGGACAGAGCTTGGGGTCGAGGCCGTCCACATCGAAGCTGACGTAGACCTTTTGGGGTAGCTCAGCGACGATGTCTCGGCACAGGTCGCGCCAGGGGATGCCAGCGTAGCCCTTGGACTTGAGCAGGGGATCGTAGTAGCTGACGATGCGATCGCCGGACTGCTGCACTCGCTGCACTTCGTCGTGGCACACATCCCGAATCCCCACCTGAACCAGCTTGGAAATCTGGGGAATCTGGAGGGCATTGAACATGATCGAGGCGTGGGAGTACTGGAAGCCTTCGTAGGCGTCCCGCAGGTCGGCGTGGGCGTCGATGTGCAAAATCCCAAAGTCAGAATGGTGCTCGGCCAGGGCGCGCAGATAGCCCAGGGGCACGCTGTGATCGCCGCCGATCACTCCCACTCGCTTGCCGCCCGCGATCGCCCGTTTGGTTTCCCCATAGAGCCACTGATTCATCCCCTCGCAGGCTTGATTGATCTGCTGGAGGAGCTGTACCAGCGCGGGGTCGCTCTCGAGGGGCTGGCCCTGTTCGAGGTGGTCGATGATCCGGGCCGCCTGCTGACGGAGGGTGTCGCTCTGGTGGGCGATCGCCGCCGGAATCTCCTGCATAAAGATGCCGCTGCGCCAGCCCTCCGGATGGTCGAAATCGTACAGATCGAGCTGGCGCGAGGCCTCCAGGACCGCCCTGGGGCCTTGGGCCGTGCCTGCGCCGTAGGAAACCGTCACCTCCCAGGGCACCCCAAACACGATGGTTTGGGCGCTGTCGTAGTCAAAGGGCAGCCCGTAGAGATTGCCATTATCAACGCCGATACCGCTGGGGTCGTAGCTTTGGAGCCGATCGGTTGAGGTGCTCATGGGAGGCGGGACTCTAAACGTTGAACCGGAACAGCATGACGTCGCCTTCTTGCACGACGTACTCTTTGCCTTCGCTGCGCACGAGGCCCTTTTCTTTGGCCCCGGCCATTGCGCCACTGCTCACCAGGTCGCTGTAGGCGACGGTTTCCGCTCGGATAAAGCCGCGCTCAAAGTCGGTGTGGATGACGCCGGCGGCCTGGGGCGCGGTCATGCCAGCGTGGATGGTCCAGGCGCGCGTTTCCTTGGGGCCGGTGGTGAAGTAGGTGCGCAGGCCCAGCAGCTCGTAGGTCGCGCGGATTAGGGACTGGAGGCCGCCTTCGCTGACGCCGAGGGATTCGAGGAAGTCGGCGCGCTCTTCGATGGGGATTTCCACCAGCTCGGACTCGACCTGGGCCGATACGATGACGACTTGGGCGTTTTCTTGACCGGCGATCGCCCGCACCTGCTCCACCCACTCATTGCCGCTGGCGAGGTCATCTTCGGCGACGTTCGCAGCGTAAATGATCGGCTTACGGGTGAGCAGACCCAGGGCGCGGATCAGGGGCTCTTCTTCCTCGGGATGCAGCTCCACGTGGCGGGCCGCTTTGCCTTCGTTGAGGACGGCGGCGATCTTTTCGAGAATGGTCAGCTCGGTTTGGGCCTCTTTGCTGCTGCGGGCCTGCTTGCGGATGCGATCGATGCGGCGCTCCACTTGGCTGAGGTCGGCGAGGGCCAGCTCTAGGTTGATGACCTCGATGTCGCGGACCGGATCGACCGAGCCTGCCACGTGAATGATGTCGTCATCGTCAAAGCAGCGCACGACGTGGACGATAGCGTCTACTTCGCGGATATTGGCCAAAAACTGGTTTCCGAGGCCTTCCCCTTTGCTCGCGCCTTTGACCAGGCCGGCGATGTCCACAAACTCGACGCGGGTGGGGACGATCTGCTCGGAGGCGGAAATTTTGGCGAGGACTGCGAGCCGCTCATCGGGCACGGCGACGACGCCGACGTTGGGCTCGATGGTGCAGAAGGGGAAGTTGGCTGCTTGGGCTTTGGCGTTGGCAACCAGGGCATTGAACAGAGTTGATTTTCCGACGTTGGGCAGGCCAACAATTCCGGCTCTCAGCATGGTGGGCGAGGAGGTAAGCGTGGGATTGGGTGGGCGATCGCCCTTCGAGGCTGCGGCGCTGGGCCTGGGAGTCAGGCGAAACGGCCCGCAAAATCGGCGCGATCGCGGTTAGCACAAAGAGCATTATGAACTGGATCGCGATCTGCCTCCAGGGAAAAACGCGATCGCGCTCTAGGCTGCGTCGGGGCTGCTGATCACAATGGTGCCGCAGCCGATGCGATCGCCCGCATTGCCGACAGGCTGGCCAAAGTCGTCTTCATCAGCGTGAATAATCAGGGCGCGACCGGCGATCGCGTAGGGGCCAGAGCTGAGGGCCAGACCGGGCACGGTCACCTCATAGGTGGCCTCGCCTTTTTGGTTGACCTCGATGTTGCCCAGGTCGCCCGCGTGGGCATTCTGGAAGCCGTCCTTGGGCAAGTAGCCGTGCTTCACGCCGTCGGGGTTGTAGTGGCCGCCTGCGGCGGTGCCCCGCTTGGCGCAGCTCCCAAACTCGTGAATGTGAAAGCCGTGCTTGCCATCGGGCGCGTTGTCCAGGACAGCCCGAATTTCCAGGCCGCTGGCCGTTTCGCGAAACCAGGCTTCACCGGTCACATCGCCCGATTCGGAGGTGCCTTGAATAATGGCTTTGGCCACGACGGGAGCGGCGATCGCCGCCTGCCCCGAAAACAAGCCGCTTGCGCCGAAAAATCCGAGAATCAGGGCTGCGGTGAAAGCAAAGATGCGCTTGAAAATGATTTTCATCCTGAATTTCGCCAACGCTGCCCTTTTATTGTAGGAATTTCTGTCGGTGAGCGATCGCTTCCTGAATCAGAGTGCGATCGCTCAACTTTGTCAATTTAACTTAAATACAAACTTTTCTTTCTATCGCTGATAACCGGGCTACTGCTGCGGGAATTCTGGTTAGTGAACCTCGTTCCAAACCGTTATCTATCCAGGATTGATTTCTATGGCTCTGAAAGGCTCAGATGTTGATGCCAAGGTGCGTCTGCTGTTGGCGCTCTGGGAATTGGGCACGGCAAATCCCGAGGTAAAGCGCGGCGATCTGAATCGAAAAATTGTCAGAAAAGGTGAGAAATCTGGCGACTATCAAAAATTTATCGACGAACTAGAGAAAAAAAGCGCGATCGCCTTTGTTGATGTCCAGAAGCGCAAGCTCACGCCTCAACGCGACGTGGTTCGCGACGCGCTGCTGGCCAGTTTGCGCTCCAACTTCTCCTTTTCGGCCCAGGTCGGCAAAAACACGGCCAATACGCTGCTACAGCTGATCCGCGAAGCTGGCGCGAGCCCAGCGGCTGCCCAGACCCCGGTCGACGCGATCGCCTCCTACGACGCCTTCAAGCAGGCAGCTCTCGAAACCTACGATCGCCTCAACCGCGACTACAACCTAGAGGACCTCGTCCCCATCTACCGCCTCCGCCGCGAAATGGGCGATCGCGTCTCTCGCTCTGACTTCAACGAGTGGGTGCTCAAAATGCAAACCGAGGACCTCTTCCAGCTGGTGGGCGGAGAAATGCTCGACCTCACCCCGGACAAGGTCGAAGACTCCATCAGTACCAAGCTCAGCGGCCTAAGACTCTACGTGCAACGCCTCTACTAATCGCTCCTGTCAACCCTCTGCTTTTGGATAGTAATGAACGCTAATACCCTCTCGGCTGAGATGATTTGTGTCCTCAAATCTGCCAACCCTTTCAGTCGATCGCCAGTTGTCACCAATCAAGATGTCTGGGGCAAAGGATTTCCAGACTTACAGTCTCACAACGCCCACGCGTCTGACGCAGTTCTAAAAGCTATCGAAAACAGCAGAAATGGCCAATGCGCTAAAACTTCTATCGTGTTTTCGGCTGAACCAGGTGTTGGCAAAAGCCATGTAATCAGCCGCATTCACCATCAAATTCAAAAGCAGGGGGGGACAATCTTTGTTTATGCATCTTTTGGTAAATTCAGTGACTTAAGTCGAATTAAATATCAGTTTCAACAAATTCTCTCAGAGAGCTTGATGCAAACTGGTAGCGAGGAGGTCTCTCAATGGCAAGAATTAGCAGTTCTGCTCCTAAAGGATATTTGCAGAGTTAAATACCCTAAAGTTAAATTGCCAGAGACATATCCAAAGGTTTTCGAAATGTTTTCGAAAACAATACCAAAGAATCCATCTCTTTTGGATAACTTGGTTACGGCAGCAAGGCAGCTCGGTCTTCAGGGTCTTGATCCAGATATTATTCGCGCGATCCTTTTGACATTGTCAAATGATTGCTCCTACGCGATGAAGTGGCTTTCCGGTAAAGATCTAGCTGAGAAAATCGCTGATCGCCTAGTTTTGCCCAATCTTGATAGAGAGGAGAGAGAACAGCAAACCTTCGATGTAGTGCGTCAACTGATCGATTTTATTGGCCATTATCGAGAACTAGTTATTTGTTTTGATGAAATTGACGGTACAGGCTGTGATGATAGTGGATACTCCAAAGCTCAAATTGTAAGTCAGCTTGTAAAAGATCTCTTCGATAACTTGACTAAGGGCATCATTCTGACCGTCATGATGCCTGCAACTTGGAAAGAGCAAATCCTGGCCTTAAGTACAGGCTCTGGAATCGCCGATCGCGTTTCCTCTCATGGAGATATCATTCGTCTGAACTACCTAAATGAAAACTCTGTCGTTGATCTAGTCAAACTTTGGCTGCAAGAGTTTTATGCCGAGAAAGGTATCAATCCTCCTACCCCTCTTTTCCCTTTCGAAGAATCTCAACTCAGAGAGATTGGACAAGAGCGACCCACTGTTCGAAAAATGCTGAAATGGTGTCAGCAAAACTGGCATATTTCTCCTGATATCATTGTTGAACCTGATCCTTTGATAGAAAAAACAAAGGTTGAAGACATCTTCACTAAGTTGATAAATGACCAAAAAGTCGATCTGTTAGATGATGTTGATTTGTTAGATGAAGCTTTACGTTTTTCATTCTCAGAGCTTGTGAGTAAGACAATTGAAGGGGTGAAAATTACTGACGTCGAGAAAGTAGAGCCTGCTAAAGAAAACAACGGATACATCAACTTCAAGATTGTCGGAGAAGAAGAGGGACAAAAGATTGTCATTGGCATTTCAATCCGCCAAGAGTCTAGCTGGCAATCTGTAACAGCAGGTTTGAAAAGGCTGATAAATTATGAAAAGTTTGGCTTGACCCGAGGTTGTCTATTGCGATCGAAGGAAATTAATTCAAGCTGGTCTGCTTACGCTATTGTTCAAAAGCTTCGCTATGAATTAGGAGGTGAGTGGGTTTCGCTACAAGAGCAAGACTTAAAGCCCCTAGTGGCAGCCTGCTTGATTAGAAACTCAGCTGCTGAATACGAAGTGCTGCCAGAAGAACTAAAAGCGTTTCTTGAGCAGAATCAAACTCTTGAAAAGAATCCCTTGATTAAAGAAATTATGAGCAAGCCATCGGGTGAGTTGCCTGAGGGTTTATCACCGGATGAAATGCTTATCAGTTTCCCTAGCAGTGACGATTCGGATGAGTCTGATGACTCGGGTTTGACGTTTATCTAGTTAGTAGCATCCTAAATGCCTTCCATTGATTCAGCCCTGTGTCTACCACTATTGGAAATTTTTTCCCTTGCTCAGGGCCGTATAATCGTTGCTCTGCCTGGAATTTTTATTAGTCCAGGCAGATGCTTTGCGATTCATCCAGTTAGCCAAGAGATACCAGATTTCGACCAGGCAAATGGGTATCAGCCCGGTCTTTTGGCAATGGCGCAAAGCGCTGAATTCAAGAAGTTTCAGGCTGAGTCGGTGGGGCATTTGTGGGCGCAGTGTGATGCGTGCCAAGTGGTCGACCCTGCGGAGATTGGGGCTCACCAACTTTTTGCCTGGACTGCTTGGAACCAGACTGAATTTCAAGCCCGCCTGGCGAACCTAAAACCTGTTTTCTGGGCTTATTTACGCCTGTTTCGATCGCCAGATCGCTATGAAGTCAATGAAACAAAAAATGGAAAGTTCGTACCTCTAGCACATCCCATCAAAATCGACGAAAGCCAGAGCGTTTTATCTCAAGAGGCTTTTGCGGAGCGTTGCCAGCGTATCAAAGAGCGATCGCAACCAGACCACACGGCGATCGCAGGGATTCACGACGCTCTGATGACCACTCAATCAGTGGCCTCAGAAACAGATTCGCTAATTATCAAAATTCGTGATTTCCTGGGCTGGTCTCCGCTTGAGCAATCGCCAGCAAGCCCAGAAGAAAACTGGGCAGATCTCATCGTCGCGTTGGGCGATCGCAGCCTCGAAAATAAGCAGAAAAAAAGTAACTACCAGGCAGGTACTGACTTTGAAAATATTGTCCGACAGAGTCTAGATTTTTTGGGCTTCCGGCTCGATGAAGCCTATCGGGGTGGTGCTGGAGGACTGGATCTGTTCTGCTCTGCTCCCTATCCCATGGCGGTGGAGTGCAAATCTGGTAAAACCATTCCCGATCAAACGGCTGAAGAGCTTGATCGAATTGGTAAGCGCCACTTAGAGGGGCGATATTTAGAGGCTGTTCGGCTGATCATTGGGCCTGGTAAGCCAACAAAAAACCTAAAGCAATCAGCCCTTATTTCTAAGATTTCAATTATTCATCCCATGTCTCTACAGCAGTTGGTCAAGCTTCATCAAAACTATCCTGGCTCAGTCAACTTGGTTGAGCTAAAAAATAAATTGAATTTTGGCCAAAGCGATGAAGCAATTCAGGCCTATATTAATGAAATTCTAGAGCGGCTTCAATTGCGATCGCACATAGTTGCCTCTATCAAAGAACTAGAAAAATTCGAGAAAAAAGCCTTTCCAGCTTTAGAAGTAAAGGCCCATTACAACGCTGCCTTCGCGAGGGAAACAGGCCGCCCGTTAAACGATCAGCAAGTTTATGAGCTGTTGATTGAGCTTTCGTCGCCTCTGGCGGGATATGTGGGTCGAGAGGGCGATCGCTTTTATTTCCTGCGAGATCTCGTGATCGAACTCCCAGCAAAAGCCCCGCTCTAGCAATTAGAAAAAGCGGGGTAAAAGTAGTTCTGAAAATTTGAGGAAGCGTTTTAGAAATTGAGATGGTTCTCTATTTCTTATTGAGATGGTTCTCTATTTCTTAGCGATTACCCAAATAGCATGAACAATTCCGGGAATATAGCCAAACAGCGTCAGCAAAATGTTGATCCAGAACTGAGGGCCAATGCCGACCTGTAGAAAAACGCCCAGCGGCGGCAGGAAAATCGCGCAAATAATTCGAATAAGGTCCATTTTTAAAGCCTTGAGAGGTTTGCCACTATTTTCCCAAAAATCTTACATTTCAGCAGCTTTTGCTGCCTTCGTGTGACAGATCTTTGCAAGATTACTTCTAGGTGTTGAGCATTTACTCTTGGAGCTTGATATGTCGATCTCGACTGAGCCGTCTGGCGCTGTACCACACTATCCTTGCTATCCATCTGGTAAGACCTGCCTTTTTTGAGCGGTCCTATGGAACCTTAACTTTACCTACTGTTAATAACAAGTCATAGACTACTATCTAAGCACGTCACCTAATTCTACTTCTGCTTCTCTGCATCCTTGAAGGCCAATATCACCCGCTCTACTTGCCTTGGTGCTCCCATTTCCTTAAATATCTTAATTGCTTTATCACGATATTCCAGCCCTTTTGTGATTTTGCCCATGCCTTGATACGTTAAACCAAGCTGATAATAAGCTTCGCCCAAATCGCATTTGGCTCCAATAAACTCTAGAATTTGAATGGACTCTAAATGGCTATTGATGGCCTCTAAAAATTTTTGATTCTGACGATAAATTTCTGATAATCCAATTAAAGATTTTGCTTTGACTTGAGGATAAATATTTTCGTCGGCAAAGAAAATAGCATTTTGATAACCTTCTAGCGCCTTTTGGGTATATCCTAAATTTTTATAGGTTAAGCTTAGATATATAAATTTATATCCTGTGGCCCATTCTGATAAATTTGTTTCTTCTGCTTGAACCTTATTTAAAAAATATAATGATTTATCTTTAGCGCTGATGCATGAATTTAGAAATGCTAAGCAGAAGAAAGATGTCTCTGTATATCTCTCTTTGCGATAATTAAAATTATCCACAAGTGAAAGACATTTTTCAAAGTAATTTATGGCCTCTTCTAATTCCCATAAGTCTATCTTACATAAACCTATATTAATGAGAGAGGTCAGCTTTAATCCATAAGTTTTTAGCTCAATTTCATGTTCTAGACTTGATGAATTATTTAAATATATTTTAGCTATCTCTCCTGACATTTGATGATATTCTATTGCTTCATGGATGCTGCCTAGCATCCATGTTGAATCACCCAATATATTGTATATCTTGCTCTTATGATATCCAAAATTTATCTCTCCTTTTATTTTGTGAATTAAAGAATTTATTTGTTTTATTAATCCAAGCCTACACAAGGAAATGCCAAGAGGCGATCTTTTCGATAATTTATTATTTCTCTCAGTTGTGAGAACAATACATGCTTTCTCAAAATCGTTGATCTCAAGATAGTGATAATAAGCCTCAAGAGCAATTAATGCATCTTTTGTAGATTCAACTGACAAAATGCTTTTTGTCCAAAAATTTGATGCTCTACAGTTGACTTCCATCCATTCTTCTTTGGTTCTCAATCTTCTGATTGCTTCTGATCTAATCACTGGATGTAGCCAATACTCATAATTCTTCGTCTCAATCAAAGCACGAGATTGTAGATCTTGAAGCACTCTCTTTTTCTGTGACTCTTCTATGTCCCAGAGTAAATGGATAACAGCATCTATTGAGATGGTAGGTATATCTTGATAACGAAAGCATCCTAAGCGATAAAGTAATTTATATGTTTCTGGATAAATTTCTTGTAAGCGATTAAATTGTTCGGAAACTAAGTTTTCCAAAGTTGGATTAAGCAACAAATTGGCTTGATTAAGCTGCCAAAAATTTTCTAAATTGCCATCAAAGTCAATTTGAATGGCACTACTAAGAATTTGCATTGCTTTGGCATTGCCGCCATAGGCATGATGCATTTCCTTTAAAGCAGATGTATTGGTTTTAATATCACGACTGCTAAAAAACTCTTGCCATGTGGTTTCGTCGAGTCCTTCTAAGCGATAGTCTCTAATTTCGACAGATGGTTCACACAAGCGCTCGCGACTAGTAATCAGGGTGAGCGATCGCGCTCCTGGATCAGCCAACACCCGCAGTAGATCAACGTAAGGCCGACGATTTTCAATGAATCTGCCATTTTTATCGAGGGCAGGCTCCAAGTTGTCGATCAAAATGCCAATGCGCTGGTTTGGGGCACGCAGCTTTTGTCGTAGTCGCTCTAGATTGACCCCAAAGTCTCGTCCAGGCTCCTCTCCAAAATTTTGCTGAATCCAGCGCTCTACCTCGCTCTCTACGGAGTTAATGCTCTGGATTTCCTTCGCCATCCAGATTTCTAAAATTGTGTCGAAGCCATGGGTATTCAGATACTGCCAAGCCAGCGTTGTTTTTCCCACACCACCCGGCGCACAGATCGTAATGATTTTTGCCCCTTGGCTTGCTAATGAGGTGATTTGAGCGATCGCCCCTTCCCGTCCGACGAAATTGGGGTCTGTGCTCACAGACTCTTGAATGATGGATTTTGGCTCTTGAGCGGTTTTCCCTCCAGCCCAAGCACTATTTGCTGCATGCCGTCTCAGGACTGCTCGGAAGTTACTTTTTGTGACCTTCTCTCCAAAGCCCTCTGAGAGTAGCCGCCACAGCTCACAGCCAACTCTGCGCAAGTAGGCGTGGTCGTAACCTAGCTCTATGGCGATTTCCGGATACTTTAGCCCTTCCCAGCACTGCCGAAAAACCTGCTCTTGAATATCGTTTAGGTGCTTTTCGCCCAAAACAGAATCAACAAGCTGTATTGCTTCCTCATCAGTCATAGAGCACCAGAGTTAAATTCTCTCTTCAGCAGATGTGATTTTTTACACATTTAAGCACATCTTTGCCGAGCTGATACGAATACTGGTTCACACTTTTGGATGCTTTTTAAGTTATTTTCTATTACCAAAAGTTACAGGCTAATCTCATATTTTTTCTTCAGAAGCGCATGCAATAGCTTGCTGCTTCAACACAAATATCTAAACCTCGACCTAAAAAGGACTAATTATGAAGTGCCACGCTTCTTTCTCTCAAGCACTCAAAGCATCCTTGGCCGTTTCATTCTTCCTCTCAGCCCCATCTGCCTTTGCCCAAAACCTTGAAATTGCTCCTGTGATTGATCGCAACGAGCCAATTGTGGTAGATGGAACAGCCTTTCAGGTGATGGACTCATTGCCCATTACTGTGAATCGCCATCAGCTAGAAGGGTCAGCAATTCAATATAGCAAAGTGAGCACTGATGGTCGCTATAAATTGCTGACGATCCTGCCTACTATCACGCAAAGTCGAAAGGAGGCTCAAGAACCTACACCCCACCAACTCTATAGGCTGGGAGTTGCCCTAGATCAAGAAACAGGAGAAAAGATGAATGTGGCATTGCCAATTCGCTTTGAACCGTAACTAGATTCCTTTCTCAACTTATAAGCCTCTTCTCTCTGAAGAGGCTTTCCTCCCTTGTTCGGAGATGATTCTTATGCGTGAGGATTATAAGCCTGCCTTGAGAATAGCCTGGAAAGTGCTCCAGCTCTTTCTTCTCTTGTGCTATGGATTGGCGATCGCTCTGTTAATTTCTGCCTTGTTTGGTAGAGCTGATGCTTTAAATTTTTTGTTGCCTGCGATCGCATCAATTCTTTTGCGAATAGCTGCAATCGTCTTCTTCTTTTTGGCAACCGCCATTATTGTCGAATCTTTACGTTGACTCCAAAAAACAGAGAATTTTTTGACCCTTCTTGCTTGCCGTATCCGTCGGACTGATCGCAAATAAGAGGAAATAAGCTGTTACCAGCACTTTTAATAAAGCCTTTCGATGCTGCGATCGCCGTTGGGGCCGATAATTCTAACGGCCCTTGCCCTAGAAATGATTGAGAAACCCCATGGAAATCAGAGCCGCTGTCGCCTACGAACCCGGTAAACCCCTCACCATCGAGACCGTCCACCTCGAAGGCCCCAAAGAAGGCGAAGTCCTCGTCGAGCTCAAAGCCACCGGCGTCTGCCACACCGACGCCTACACCCTTTCGGGGGCAGATCCTGAGGGCCTCTTCCCCGCCATCCTCGGCCACGAAGGCGCAGGCGTCGTCGTCGAAGTCGGCCCCGGCGTCAAAAGCCTGAAACCTGGCGATCACGTCATTCCCCTCTACACCCCTGAGTGCCGCAACTGCGAATACTGCCTCAGCGGCAAAACCAACCTTTGCCAAGCCATCCGCACCACCCAGGGCAAAGGCCTGATGCCCGACGGCACCAGCCGCTTCTCCGTCGGCAAGCAAAAAATCCACCACTACATGGGCACCTCGACCTTTGCGAGCCACACGGTCCTGCCCGAAATCGCCCTCGCCAAAATCCGCGAAGACGCTCCCTTTGACAAAGTCTGCCTGATTGGCTGCGGCGTCACCACAGGCATCGGCGCCGTCATCAACACCGCTAAGGTCGAGCCCGGCGCCAACGTCGTCGTCTTCGGGCTGGGGGGCATCGGCCTGAACGTGATCCAGGCGGCCCGCATGGTGGGAGCCAACATGATCGTCGGCGTCGACCTCAACCCCGCCAAGCGGCCCCTAGCCGAAAAGTTTGGCATGACCCACTTCGTCAACCCCTCAGAGGTCGAAGGAGATCTCGTTCCTTACTTGGTCGACCTGACCAAGGGCGGCGCGGACTATAGCTTTGAGTGCATCGGCAACGTGAACGTGATGCGCCAGGCCCTCGAGTGCTGCCACAAGGGCTGGGGCGTCAGCGTGATCATCGGCGTCGCCGGAGCGGGCCAGGAAATCAGCACCCGGCCTTTCCAGCTGGTGACGGGCCGCGTCTGGAAGGGGACCGCCTTCGGGGGCGCCAAGGGCCGCACCGACGTGCCCAAAATCGTCGACTGGTACATGAACGGCAAGATCGACATCGACTCGCTGGTCACCCACACCATGCCCCTGGATCAAATCAACGACGCCTTTGACCTGATGCACCGGGGCGAGTCGATCCGCAGCGTGATCACGCTATAGGGCGTGGGGCGATCGGGTCTTATTCGAAGTCTTGGAAGTCCACTTTGGTGGGCGATCGCCGCTCTCCGGTTGCCGTTGCCATCTTCGCCAAGAACTCTTGGCCCAGCTTCGTAAAGGCCCGCGCCCCCGCCGACTGGGGATTGGAAATCACCACTGGCGTAAACCCATCCACCGCCTTGGACACGCTCACATCAACGGGAATTCGCGTCCCGAAGATCTTGTCTGTGGTGAACTCCTCCGTCACCCGCCGCATCACTTGCTGGTAGTAGCGCCCCGTGATCAGGTTCCCCGACAGCGTGAAAACGACTCCCAGCAGCTTGATCTTGATGGCGTGGCCGAGCTCCTGGTGGGCCTCGCGCAGCTTCTCGATGCGCCGCTCTAGGAGCTGGATCCCGATCAGCGACAGGGGCTCAGGCCGCGCCGGCAGCAGATAAAAATCGCTGCTCACCAGGGCGCTGCGGGTCAGCAAGTTGTAGCCCGGTGCACAGTCCAAAATGATGAAATCGTAGTCCTTGATCACGGGCTTGAGAATCTCGTGCAGCAACTGCTGCTCAAGGGTGTTCCAGGCCTGCTCGAAGTTGTCGTGGGCATCCCGAACAGTCTTGTGGTGGAGCGTCCGCGAAATCAAGAAGTCGTCATATAGGTCGATGTCGCCCGGTAGGAGATCAAGGCCCTTGACCGTGGCCACGTAGGGGTGGATGGTGTCATTGACCGTCAGGACTGAGCGGCTCTCGAGGGCGGGGCTCTGGGAAACTGGCGTCGGCTGCACCACCTCTTGGATCAGCTGCTTGAGGGTGCGGCGGCCCTTGCGCAGCTTCGAGAATTCTTGGGGAGGAATCATACTCAGCGTGGCGCTGATCTGGGTGTCCAAATCAACCACCAAAACGCGCTTGCCGTGATTCTTGGCAAGACAGGTAGCAAGGTTGACCGTGAGCGTGGTTTTGCCGACGCCGCCTTTCATGTTAACGGTGGCAATGATGTGTGCCATGCGTTTGCTTCCTTTGCTGAGCGATCGCGGTTGGGTCAGGGAGGGTTGGCGCCAGAGTCAACGACCAAAATTGGCGCTGCTCTGGTCCTGGATCAGTTTGACATACTCTCTGAGGGAAGAGCGTCAGGTTCTGCCACGCAGGAGCGGCGAGCGAAAACCCAGAAAACCCCTAAATCAGGGGGCCGACGGGTACCCAAAAGGGTTTCAAAGTCGCGCAATTGGCCAGATCTGCTGGTTGCAAGTTTGCCAGAGTTTGAGCCGGAGGGCGATCGCACTGGGGCCTCGATCTCCAAAAATCTGCCCCTAGGATTCTGTCACTACAATCAATAATCAGAGGTAAGGCAGTTGAGCTTCAGGTGAAACTATGACAACTTCGCTGCAATGCCTACAAGAGCATCTTTGTTTTGGCGGTCAGGTGGGCCTGTATCGCCACCGCTCCGAGGCCTGCGCTGGGGATATGCGCTTCGCGGTCTATGTGCCGCCCCAGGCGCAGCACGGGCCGGTGCCGGTGCTCTACTTTTTGTCGGGGCTGACCTGTACGGAGGAAAATTTCATCACCAAGGCGGGGGCCCAGCGCTGGGCGGCGCACTACGGCCTGATGCTGGTGGCCCCTGACACGAGCCCTCGGGATGCGGGTATTCCGGGAGAAGACGACGACTGGGACTTTGGCACGGGGGCAGGCTTCTACGTCGATGCGACGGAGTCGCCCTGGTCCGACCATTACCGCATGTACAGCTACGTGGTGGAGGAGCTGCCCCAGCTTGTGGCTCGCCACTTTCCGGTGAGCGATCGCGCGGGGATTTTTGGCCACTCCATGGGCGGTCACGGGGCGCTGGTGTGCGCCCTGCGCAATGGCGATCGCTACCAGTCGGTGTCGGCCTTTGCCCCCATCAGCGCGCCCATGCGCTGTCCCTGGGGCCAAAAAGCTTTTAGCCGCTACCTCGGCGACAACCCAGAGACCTGGAAGGCCTATGACGCCAGCGAGCTGGTGCGCGTGTCTCCCGTCCCGACCTCGATTTTGATTGACCAGGGCACGGCGGATTCGTTTCTAGAAACCCAGCTGATGCCGGAGGTGTTTGCGGAGGCCTGTACCCAGGCGGGGCAGCATTTCACGCTGCGCATGCAGGCGGGCTACGACCACGGCTACTATTTCATTTCCACCTTCATCGAGGACCATCTGCGCCACCACGCGGCGATTTTGTGTCCGGAGTCGGTGGGCCATCACAAACGGGAGGGGCACCATGGCTAAGGTCGAGATTTACAGCGCTCAGGTGTGTCCCTTTGCCCAGCGATCGCGCCTGACGCTGCTGGAAAAGGGGGTGGACTTTGAGGTGATCGAAATTGACCTCAACCACAAGCCGGACTGGTTTCAGTCGGTGTCGCCCTACCTCAAGGTGCCGGTGGTCAAGGTGGGCGACGATCGCGTGTGGGAGTCCTCCATCATCAACGAGTACCTGGAGGAAGTGTTTCCCGATCCGCCCCTGATGCCCCCGACGCCGGTCCAGCGGGCGATCGCCCGCATCTGGATTGACTTTGCCAATAACCAGTTCATTCCGGCTTTTTACAAGCTGCTCATGGCCCAAGAGGGCGATCGCCAGCGAGAGTGGGCGACGCAGCTGTCGGCGCACCTGCGCTTTTTGGAGTACGAGGGTCTGCGAAAAACCTCGGAAGGGCCGTTTTGGCTGGGCGATCGCGTAAGCCTGGTCGACCTCACCTACGCGCCGTGGTTCGAGCGCTGGTCTGCCCTGAGCCACTACCGGGGCATAAAAATTCCGGCGGAGTACACGCGGCTGCACCAGTGGTGGCAGGCGATGCAGGCCCGCCCCTCGATGCAGGCTACCCAGCAGCCCGCCGAGTATCACATTGCCGCCTACGAGAAGTACGCCAACGACACCGCCACGGGCATCACGGCCCAGGAGCTGCGGCGGACCTGATGGATACCTTAGCGCTGCGGCTGCACCCCGGCGATGACTTGCGAGGGGCTCTGGCGGATCTGGCTCTGGCCCAGGGCTGGGAGGCCGCGTGCATCGTGACGGCGGTGGGCAGCCTGGGGCAGGCGGCGCTGCGCTGGGCCGGCCAGTCGGAGACCACGCTGCTGACGGGGCCGTTTGAGATTCTCTCGCTGTCGGGCACGCTGTCGCGCCACGGCCTGCACCTGCACTGCGCGATCGCCGATGGTCAGGGCCGCACCTTTGGCGGTCATCTGCAGCCCGGCTGCCAGATTTACACAACCGCCGAAATCGTGATCGCCCTGCTGCCCCAGTACTGCTTTAGGCGGGAGATGGATCCGCAGACGGGCTACCTGGAGCTGGAGATTGGGCCGCGTGAATCCACTTAAGGGCGGGGTGGGCCAGAAACTCCGCCGGGATCGACGCGCGATCGCCGGTGTCGGTGTTGCGAAACAGCACCGCAAAGCCCCCCGCCCCTAGGCCTCCCTGGGGAAACATCCGGTAGCAGGGCAGGTCGCTGAGCCGGGACTGGTAGGCGGCCAGATGGTCGACGCTCTGGGCCTGAAACTGAGGAAAGCGGTCCCTCAGCCACTCGGCCACCCGCTCGTTTTCCTCCGGCGAAAAGGCGCAGGTCATGTAGGCCAGGTATCCGCCGGGCGCGACGGTTTGCGCGGCGTTGGCCAGGATGCGCTTTTGGCGATTGGCGTTCTTGTTGATGTTGACGGGGTGAAAGCAGCCGGGAGCCGTTTCTCCTTTGGCGAGCAGGGACTGGCCGCTGCACGGCGCGTCCACGATCGCCACGTCCATGGTTTGGGGCAGGCGGGCCGCCAGCACCTGGGTGTCGAGGCTGAGGACCACGCGGCGGCGATCGCCCGGATCGCTTACCCAGCAGCGCTTGAGGTTGCTCACCAGCATGCCCGTGCGCTTGCCGATCACCTCGTTGCTCAGCAGCAGCTGGGGGTCGAGGGCGCGGGCCGCAAACAGGCTCTTGCCGCCGGGGGCCGCGCACAGATCCAGCACCCGCTCCACCGGCCCCGGGATGCCCAGCAGCACCGACGCCTCAAACACCGACGAAAAATCCAGGCAGTAAAAATAGCCCGCCTGATGTAGGGGGTGGCGTCCGGGCTGGCTGCCGTGGGGCAGCCGATCGATCCAGGCGGGCTGCCAAGGCAAGGGCGGCACCGGCTCAAAGGGCGCGGGATCCGGGCGATCGCGCCCCCACAAGATGCAGGGGTGAAAGGGCTGTGGCTCGCTGAGGGCCTGCACAAAGGCGTCCTGGTCCGCCGAATCCTCAAACAGGCGACGGCTCAGTTTCAGCAGCAGATTGGACGGTGGGGTCGGCATGGGGAAAGCGGCGGGCAGCCTCGGCCATCAGGCGCTGGGCAGCGGCGAGGGCATCGAGGCCAGAGACATCAACAGAATGGCGCGCCACAGTGCGACGCTGCAAATCATACTGATAGGTCTTGTCGTAATAGTCCAGCACCAGGGCAATGGCGGGCGCGAGGTCTCCCTGGGCGATCGCCTCCACAGCTTCGCGGGTTTTTTCGCCCCCCAGCTTTTTGCGGATGCGCTCGGTGGCCTCGATCAGCTCGGTGCGATCGGCCTGGCCGTAGTCCTTGAGCAGTAGCTCGATGCGCTCAGGGCGCGATCGCTCGATTTGCAGCACCGAGGCCTGGTCCATCTGAGCAAATAGCTCCGCCGGAATGCGGCAGCGCCCCACCTGTCGGCTCTCCGCCTCGATCCACACGGGCCGCTGGGGGTCAAAGGCGAACCATTCCAGGGCCAGCAGATTTTCGTAGTGCTCGGTGGTGGGCTGGGGCGGCAGACCCAGACTGCCGTAGCTGCTGCCGCGATGGTGGGCCAGCCCTTCGAGATCCAGCATTTGAGCCCCCAGGCCCGCGATCGCCCGCAGCACATCGGTTTTGCCCGTGCCGGTCATGCCCCCCACGATGACGATGGGTCGCGGCCGGCTCAGCGTCTCCCGCACCCACTGCCGAAACCGCTTGTAGCCGCCCTCCAGCAGCGTCACCTGGAAGCCCGCTGTCTCCAGCAGCCACGCCAAGCTGCCGCTGCGCATTCCCCCGCGCCAGCAGTGCAGCCGCACCTGTTTCTCGGGAGCGAGCTCCTTGGCCCGCCGCACAAACTGCGCCATCTTCGGGCCGACCAACTCTAGGCCCAGCTCCACAGCGGCGTCGCGGCCTACCTGTTTGTAGCAGGTCCCCACCTGGGCGCGCTCCTCGTTGTCAAAGAGCGGAAAACTGAGGGCGCCGGGAATGTGGCCCTGGCCGTATTCGCCGGGGCTGCGGGCATCCAGAATTGGTCCCGGAGCGTGCAGAAAAGCGTCAAAATCAAGAATTTGCGGCATGGACAATAGCAAAAATGAGCGGGCGGTCCCTGCTTCTAATCTAGAACGAGGTGGATGGGGGCTTCGGCATCGGTGCGCGGGGTGACGTGGCCGATGAGGGCGCTGTCTCGGTAGCCCAGGGCCTGGAGCTGGGCCACGCAGTCCGCAGCGCGATCGCCCGGAACCCCTGCCAGGAGGCCGCCGGAGGTCTGGGGGTCAAAGAGAATCGGGTAGCGGGGATGGCCCACGGCCTCGGCCAGATTGGCGATCCAGTGGCGCGATCGCAGATTTTCGGGGTGGAGGGAGCTGAAAAGGCCCTGGGCCAGGGTCTCGGCGGCCCCCGGCAGCCAGGGCAGGGCGGCCAGATCGAGGGTCACGTCCACCGCCGAGGCCCGCACCATTTCCACCAGGTGCCCCAGCAAACCGAACCCCGTAATGTCAGTGCAGGCGATCGCCCCTGCTGCCTGGAGGCACTGGGCCGCTGCCTGGTTGGACTGGCGCATGGAGGCCAGGGCTGCTTCGATCCATTCTCCCTTGGCCTGGTAGCGCATGTCGGCGGCAAAAAGGGTGCCCGTACCCAGGGCCTTGGTCAAGATCAGGGCGTCCCCGGGAGCCAGGCCGCCTTTGCGCAGCAGGCGATCGCCCGCCACCAGCCCATTGCAGGCCAGCCCGAAGACCAGCTCCGGCCCTTCGGTGGTGTGGCCGCCCACCAGCGGCACAGATCCCAGGGCCTGGAGAGCGCCCGAGAGCAGCTGATAGAGGGTTTCTTCGATCTTGGCTTCGGTGCCGTAGGGGACGGTGACCATGGCCAAGACGCTCTGGGGCTCGGCGCCCATAGCGTAGAGGTCGCTGAGGCAGTGCTGGGTGGCGATCTGGCCAAACTGGAAGGGGTCGGCGACCAGGGCCCGGAAATAGTCCAGGGTGTGGACCATCAGGCGATCGCTGGGGACCGCGACCACCGCCGCATCGTCCGGCGCGTCCAGCCCGATCAGGATATCCAGGCGATCGCCCCCTGGGGGATGCTCCGCCCGAATCCGCGCCAGCACCCGCTCCAGGACCGAGCTGCCCACCTTGGACCCGCAGCCTGCGCAGCGCATGGGGCTCAGCGCCTCGGAGTTTTCTGCGGATGTCACCTCCATCACCGGCAGCTCGTTAAAGCGCTCCATGAACCGGCGATCGATGGCGTCTTTCCAGCGCCACAGCAGGGGCCAAGGCCCGACGCCCAGGGGACCGCGCACCGCGATCGCCTGCTCGTCTCCCGTGCCGATCAGCTTGAGAAATTGTTTCTGGGGTCGGTAGGGCTTCAGGGGCTCTCTTCGGAGCGATCGCCGCAGATTGTCGGCGAGGGGCTTGCCCTGGCGCACCGCAAACACTCCCGCCTTGGGGCGCGGGTGGTTCACCATCGTGGCGATATCCCCCGCCCCAAACACTCGCGGGTGAGAGATCGACTGGAGGCCGTCATTCACCGCCAAAAAGCCCCGCTCATCGGTGGCGAGGCCTGCGGCCCGAATCCAGGGCGCAGCCGACGCCTGGGTCACCCAAAAGGTGCGATCGCTGGGCACCTCCAGCCCCGAGGCGCAGCACACGCGATCGGGCTCCACCGCCGTCACCTGCTCCTGCAAATGAATCTGCACCCCGCGATCGCCCAGGATCCGGGTCAACTGGCGCGTCACCCAGGCATTCTCTCCGGGCAAGAGCGCCGCGCCCCGATGGATCAGGTGTAGGGTCAGGCGATCGGCTGGCTGCCCCGCCTGACAATAGATCGCCGTCAGCTGCCGGTGAATCGCCAAGGTCAGCTCCACGCCGCCCGCGCCGCCTCCCACCACCACGATGTGCCGGTCTTGCTCAGGCGCAGCGGCAACTTGGCTCCGCAGCGCGTCCCAGCCCGCGATCAGCGCCGGAATTGGCTTGGCGGCGATCGCATACTTGGCCGCTCCCGGCACCGCCGTCACCGTCGGCGTACTGCCGATATCCAGCGACAGCCAGTCAAAGGCCACCGGGGGATGCTGCGCGCACAGCACCCGCTGCTGCGCCAGATCCAGCCCCACCACCTCATCCACCCAAAACTGCACCCCAGCAAACTGGCACAGCCGCCGCAAGTCAATGTGGCACTCATCATAGCTATAGAGGCCCGCCACATACCCCGGCAGCATTCCCGAATAGGGCGTTTGGGGTGTCTGATTGATCACCGTCAGCCGCACCCCGGGCACCGGGTCCATCGCCCACTGGCGCAGCACGAGGGCATGACTGTGCCCCCCGCCGACGAGTACGAGGTCTTGGGTGATGCTTGAGTGTTTCAAATCGGGCCTCATATAAGAGGTAAGACTGCTCTCAAATAGGGATTTTTACTTTCAATCCAGTGTTCTTTGAATTGAGTTTTTAACTGGATAATTAAATTTTTAACCAAAACATGCTTGATGAGCTTTTGGCCAAAAAAAGCGATGCCCTTGAGCATTGAGATGGTCTTGATTAGCAAAATGGGACAACGACTGTCTAAAGTCTAAGTCCCTAAAATCAACGTATGGAATGTGATGTTTTTGAGCAAGTTCTTTATAGACCTCTTCGGATTCTCGAAAACGTTCCGGACTAATCTCTGCTTCATAGGCGAGATACTCTTCTGTTACGGGAGGGCGAACTAAACAAACATTGGCGCCTTTTTGTTTCAAGAAAATTAAAGTCTTTTCTAGACGTTGGGCTCCAATCGACTGATGAGATAAGGGTACGGGAGTTTGTTCTTTGACCCTAGCTAAGGTTCGTTCCAGACGAATTTCTGGTGGGATATCACCCCAGTGTTCTGCATTCATTTGTTTCATCCAATCTCTGAAACTGCTGCTTTGAACAGTTTCAGAGATTGAGGTATGGGTAACAGCATCCTTTAAAAAGAGCGGCATGCCAGGTGTTAGTCCGGGCTCTAAAACATAAAAAGGCCAAGGCAAAATCTGACGAGAAAAAGAATTTTTTGGCAAGCGCACAAAATCGCTTGTTTGTCTATCTTTTGCTAAAAGTTGAGGGCCTACCCCTAAGATAACTTCGTCGGGTTTTCGGTACCTAAACACGAATTGAATAACCCTTTCTTGCTCATAAAAACTAATGCCGCCAATACCTAAAGACGCAAAATCTTCGATTTTTGCTTGTCCGCCTACCTGAGAATCACCAATTACAATATTTTGAATGTTTTTGTCTAAATCTAGCACCCTACGTATGTAAGCTTGACTAGAGCAAGATCCTGGATTGTTTTTGCTAACTAACTTACAGTAATAATTCCCAGAATCTGTCATTTTTCGAGAGGCAAATTCTAGAAAATATAAATTAATTGCTGTGACTGTTGAAAAGAGCATTAGATAAATAATGCCTTTAGATGGTTTCAGATCTATAAATTGAATTCTTGATAAGAATCTAGAACTCAAAGTATATAAATTCATAAGGCTCCCCTTCTAAAACAAAAATAAGTGCAATCCCGTAAATGAAAGCTGTCAAAAGCGCAAATCGAATTTTTGGCTTCCATAGAGAATTAGATCCATCTAAGCCAAAAATTCTGGAACTGTTAGGGGCTATCCAACAAATTAAGATCCCCAAGATCACAAAAAGATACTGATTGGAATAAACAATGTCGAAATTTAACTTTGAAAAGAGTGCATTGTAGTAGTCGATAAACTGTAGGCCTGGAAGACGGAAGGGTATCCAAGCTAACGATACAGCGATAAAGGTTATGGCTGGACCTATCCAACTTATTGTCTGATTAAGCTTGGATGAGAGATACTCTTTTACTTGGTTGTTATAGCTGTGATTGATAACCAGTAATACTCCATGAATGCCTCCCCAAATAATAAAATTAAAGCCCGCTCCATGCCATAGTCCTCCTAGAAGCATCACGATCAAAAGATTGATATATTTTCGACTAATTCCTTTTCTACTTCCTCCCAACGGAAAGTAGATATAGTCTCTTAGGAAGTTGGAAAGCGTAATGTGCCACCTCCTCCAAAAGTCGATAATAGAGGAGGACTTATAGGGAGAATTAAAGTTTATAGGTAAAGAAAAGCCAAATATATGACCTAAGCCAATGGCCATATCTGTATACCCAGAAAAATCAAAATAAATCTGTAAAGTGTAAGCAAACATCCCCAACAGAAGGAAGTTAGTGCTCAAATCTGGATTTGACTGAGAAAATTGTTGAAATATCGGATCTGCTATGGCAGCATATCCATCAGCAAAGACGACCTTCTTAAAGAGGCCTAGAGTAAACAGGCTAACTCCTAGTGTTATGTTGTCAATTGTTACCTGAATTTTCTTGTCTTGAATATTTTCAAGAATCTCTTGCTCTTTAACAATGGGACCCGCAATCAATTGTGGAAAAAAGGTAACAAACAAAGAATATTCAAGAAAGTTACATCTTGTACTCTTTTGATTGTATGAGTCAACAATGTAAGCGATTTGCTGAAAAGTAAAAAAAGAGATTGCTAAAGGCAATTTAGTGTCTGGGAAATCTACTGATAGATTGGTGACTCCCGAAAAAATGTCCAAAAGAAAATTTCCATATTTGTAATACGCAAGAAGTCCTAAATTAAAAACTATTCCACCAATTAAGATCAGTCTTTGACGATTCTTGATTAGAAGATTTCCAATTAAATAGTTGACTAGTATCGAAAGTGCTAAAAGTGGCAAATATTGCGCGCCACCAAAGCTGTAAAAAATAAAAGAAAAAAATAGAAGAAAAGGAAGGATGAAAGATTTGGAAAATACTTGTACGATAGAGATTGCAATGATAACTGTCGGCAGGAAAAATAAAATAAACTCTGCGGATGAAAAAAGCATTGCGTTATGGAAGTAAAGTGCTTTCCTGTTTCTACAGGGAATGGTTAAATCTTATGAACTTGCCTTGCTGAATACAGCAATATGCCTAGATGTTGCTGAGGACTGGAATGTCTTTTGCTTAGTTTGTTTGCTCTTAATCCTTTCAGTCTGTTTATTGAAAAACCGTGAAGAAATTGATAAATCCGGAATTATTATCCCAACTTAGGAGTTTATGGTAAAGGCGATTCCTGTAGCGTTTGTCTGTAGCATCATTACATGATGTAAGTGTTTTGCGAGTCTGGTGAACAGAACGTATGGATAAGACTGGTACTCCCATCGGTAGCTATGCCCCTGATTTTGAGCTGCCGGGTGTTGATGAGACCGTACACCACCTGGCCCGCTACCTAGAACGGTTTCAGGCAGTGGGGGTTGTTTTCCTGGGCAACCACTGTTCTTGGGCGCAGGCCTATCTGCCGAGACTGCGGGCGATCCAGGAGCAGTTTCAGGACCAGTCCTTTACCCTGATCGGGATCAACGCCAATGATGCCAGCCAGTCGCCCGAAGACAGCTTCGAGCAGATGAAGGTGTTTGCCCGCGATCGCGCGCTGAATTTTCCCTACCTGCGGGACGTCACCCAGGACGTGGCCCGCTCCTTTGGCGTGGTCTACACGCCGGTGGCCTTTTTGCTCGATCACGAAGGCATCTTGCGCTACCGGGGGGCGATCGACGACAGCCCAACCCAGCCCGACCAGGTCCAGACGCCCTATTTCCAGCAGGCGATCGCCCAACTGCTGGCTAGATCGGCCATCTCGCCCGAGCAAACCGAGGCCAAGGGTGAACCGGTCAAGTGGCGCGCCTGAGAGCTATCCCAAGGGAGCAGTTTGGCTGCTATCGTAGGTTGGAAGTCATTACAGTCAAATCAAGACACATTGAATGGGGATAACATACCGTCGGGTCCTGCTAAAGCTAAGCGGTGAAGCGCTGATGGGGGAATTGTCCTACGGCATTGACCCCAGCATCGTCCAATCCATTGCCCAGGAAGTAGCAGAAGTTGCGGCAGCGGGGGTCCAGGTGGCGATCGTTGTGGGCGGCGGAAACATTTTCCGGGGCGTCAAGGGCGCTGCTGCCGGGATGGATCGGGCTACCGCTGACTACATTGGCATGATCGCCACGGTCATGAACGCCATGACGCTCCAAGACTCGCTGGAGCAAATCGGCGTGCCCACGCGGGTGCAGACGGCGATCGCCATGCAAGAAGTCGCCGAGCCCTACATTCGTCGTCGGGCGATTCGTCATCTCGAAAAAGGCCGCGTGGTCATCTTTGGTGCAGGGTCGGGCAATCCTTTCTTCACAACCGACACCACCGCCGCCCTCCGGGCTGCTGAAATCGACGCCAACGTGATCTTCAAGGCCACCAAAGTCGACGGCATCTACGACTCAGACCCCCACCAAAACCCAGACGCCAAGCGCTTTAAGAGTCTGACCTACAGCCACGTGTTGGCCCATGACCTGCGCGTGATGGACAGCACCGCGATCGCCCTTTGCAAAGACAACGACATCCCCATCGTCGTCTTTGACCTCTCCGTTTCCGGCAACATTCGTCGTGCCGTGATGGGAGAATCAATTGGAACCATTGTGGGAGGTTTCTGTGAAGTTAGCTGAAGTCGAAGTTCATATGCAAAAGGCGGTGGAGTCAACGCAACGCGCGTTCAACACCGTCCGCACCGGCCGCGCCAATGTATCCCTGCTCGATCGCGTGACGGTCGAGTACTACGGTACGGAAACGCCGCTCAAGTCCCTGGCCAACATCAACACGCCAGACGCGACCACCATCACCATTCAGCCCTACGACAAGGGCAGCTTGAATGTGATCGAGAAGGCCATCTCTCTGTCAGACATCGGCCTGACTCCCAACAACGACGGTTCGGTGATCCGGCTGAATATCCCCCCGCTGACCACCGATCGCCGCAAAGAGCTGGTCAAAATGGTCGCCAAAATGGCGGAAGAGGGCAAGGTCTCGGTCCGCAACATCCGGCGAGACGCCATCGACGCCATCCGCAAGCAAGAAAAGAGCAGCGAGGTCTCCGAAGACGAAGCGCGCGACCTGCAAGATCAAGTCCAGAAGCTGACGGACAAGTACTCGACCCGCATTGAAGAAATTTTGGCTGAGAAAGAGAAGGACATCATGACGGTCTAGGCGAGTGCACTAGGCCCAGATCAAATAAAAGGGGTGGCGATCGCCACCCCTTTTGCTTGAAGAGAGTTTCAAAAATAATGCGGTTAGCGGGGCCAGCGCTGTGTAGAACTAGGCAGGTTGCAGAGCGCCCACGCCGGCCAAAGAACGCGATCGCACAACGTAGGCCAAGTGAAGGGGATAGCCTTGGCGCGAATAGATCGCATCGATACACTTGAGCGCGGTCTCTCGGCGATTGTAAGTGCGGACAACCTTCTCGGTTCCATTGGCGTAGCGGACACAAACTTCCCAGACCATTGCCCTGACCCCTAAGTGCTAAACCAACTTGCTATTCCGGTGAAAACAATTCTTGGCTTACTTTGTGAAGCTTTCATGAATCATGCTAAAGGCTCAGTGAAAGCCTTGCACTCCGTGCAACTAACCAAATATTCGAGGCTAAGATGAACAAGGTTTTTGTGTTCTCGCTCAAAGTTGAGTAATTCTTGTTCGAAAGAAGGCTGTACTATTACGGATCTTTCTAGGAAAAAAAGCCTCAAACTGCTGAGAAATTCATGTTACTCAAGGCGCGATTCCTAGAAAACCCTGAGAAGTGATTCTCCTAGGACAGCCTAAGCCTCCGTATCTCTCAAGAAAAAATGTGCAGGTTCTGGGTTCACGAAAGCTTAAAAAAAGTGAGCTGAGATACGGAGGCTACACTAATTGCTAGAGCGTGTTCAGGAGTGAAATTCTGCATCCTATGTTTGATTGCGTTGTTGTCGGTGCTGGCCCCGCAGGTGGTGCAGCCGCGTATCACCTCGCTAAAGCAGGTCGCTCGGTTGTCATCGTGGAAAAAGACGCTTTGCCGCGCTATAAGCCGTGCGGCGGCGGGATTTCGCCTGCGATCGCCCAATGGTTTGACTTCGACTTTTCCCCTGTCATTTCTCGCAAAATTAGCAACGTCCGCTTTACCTGGAAGCTCGAAGACCCCGTTGATGTCGTTCTAAAAACTCCTGAACCCATGTGGATGGTTCAGCGGGACGTCTTTGACCACTTCCTGGTGCAGCAGGCCCAGCGCCAAGGGGCGGAACTGCGCGACCAAACCGAGGTCACCGGCATTCAGTTTGTGGGAGACCACTGGCAGATCAACACGGCCCAAGGCCCGATTGAGGCCCGCTACATCGTAGCTGCGGACGGTGCGCGCGGCCCCATGGCCAAGTGGCTCGGCTTCAAAGACCGCAAGCAGCGGCAGGCGGCGGCCATGGAGGCGACCTCGCCGACGCCCAGCGAGGATGCGGCGGTGCACTTCGAGTTTGGCCTGATCAAAAACGGCTGTATCTTCAATTTCCCCAAGGCCAACGGCTATTCCATCGGTCTGAGCACGTTTCTGGGCGGCGATCTGCGTGATCCTGCCGGGGCAATGACTGACTACGGCGCGCACTTTGGCATTACCCATTCGGGCAGCCAGCAGTATTTTTACCCATTGTGCATTTGGGATGGCAACCAGATCCTCCACACCCAGCATGCGGTCGTGGCGGGAGAGGCAGCTTCGATGGTGGATCCGTTTATCGCGGAGGGCGTGCGCCCAGCGATTTTCAGCGGCGTGAAGGCAGCAGCGGCGATTCATCAGGCCCTGGCCGGGGATCTCAATGCCCTAGAGAACTACACCAAGACGATCCACGAAGAGTGGGGCTCGGATATGGCCTGGGCTCAGCGCTTGGCGGGGGTGTTTTACCGCATTCCCAAGATCGGCTACAAGATCGGCGTCAAGCGGCCGTCGGCGCCGGAGCGCATGGGCAAGATCCTGTGCGGCGAGATGCGCTACTCCGACATTGCAGGACGCGCGATCAAGCGCCTGAGCGGCAGCCTGATTCCGGGGATGGGCGGGTGAGGCCCAGTTTCTAACATCTTGAAAAGGGCGATCGCCCGTCTTTGGCGTGAGGCCGGGGGCGGGCGATCGCTTTTTAAGTTTTCTCAAGGGACTTTGCTGCCGGGATCTAAGCGGCAGAGCGGCGGCGTCGCCGACTGACCCAGAGGCCACTTAGGGCCAGCAAGCCCGCGATCGCCCCCGGTTCGGGCACCGTTTCGACCGCGAAGGCCCCATTGTTGTCATCGTAGGCGCCGGGCGGTCCGCCAAAGCCGAAGCCGTCAGCCACGCCCAAGAACAGGCGCGTTGCGCCCGTCGGTGCGATGAACTTTTGGCGCAGGCCGTCGACAGTCTGCCCGTCCCCGATGAAGAAGACCTGACCGAGCTCGGGGGCGAGGCTGCTGAAGTTGGTGCCCAGGCCCCCGGGCGTGAAGTCCAGGCGGGCGGGTGCTGCGCCCGCTTGGGGATTGTCGTCATTCAAGAACAGGCCGACCAGGGGACCCTGGGGACCCAAGAAGCCGCTGATGCCGCCCAGGCTGTTCAGGTTGGTGCCGCTGGTGCCGTTGCCGTCGGGACCAAAGAAGCTGGCCGAGGGGGCGTTGTAGTAGTCCACGCCGCCGGTCACCGCAAAGGCAAAGGTTTGGCCCGCGATCGCCGTCAGCCACTGAGGAAAGGTCTCGGGCAAAAAGTCCGCATTGACGTAGCCGTGGCGCAGGAGGGGAAAGGACGGATCCGAGCTGCCCAAGGCCGGAATCGTCACGTCATCACGCCCCGCTAGGAAAATCGCGTCGGTGCCATTGACGCTCAGCGAAGCGGCGATCGCCCCGCCCGCGCTCATGCCCGTCACAAAAGTTGCCGTAGCCGCTAGGCCCAAAGCGCTCAAAGTCAGTCGGTGCATGGAAAACCTCTCTAAGAAATAGAAGCAGGATTCCCCCATGCCCTCAGCAGATAGGTCAAGGTTGGGAGTCGGTCAAAAGACCCAACGTCAGCAAAAAAATGGATTGAGGTGCTGCCCAAGGCGGCCTCCCCGCCCCCTTGCGGTCAAGGGTGTAGCACTCCTATGGCGTGCAGGGCTCTCACCTGCCGAAAACCGCTGGCAATGATGCGTCCTGAATTAACGGAACTGCTGCGGTATGGGAGTCAAACTAGAGGCTGCGATCGCGCGGTCAGGAGTTGCCGGCGGCGCAGCGTCTAAGGGTTTCTACAGGGGCATAAATGAGAGAGGAATAAAATCCTCATGAATCTTCATGAACTTCTCGTGAAGATTCTGCTGCTTGGCGGGGGCGATCGCCCTCCACTCCGCTATCCTTGGGCCTTTTGCTGCTTATAGAGGTCCTTGAATTTCTGCTGCTGGACCTTGTGGTCCACGATGGGAGCCGGATAGCCGCAGCGATCGCGCACCAAAGGCAAAATCTTGCCAGAGACCAGATCCGCCGCATCCAGGCTCTTGAGCTCGGGCAGCCACTGGCGAATGTAGACCGCATCGGGGTCATACTTCTGGGCCTGGCTGGCCGGGTTGAAAATGCGCAGGGGTTTGGGGTCCATCCCGCTGGAGGCGCTCCACTGCCAGCCGCCATTGTTGGCCGACAGATCGCCGTCCACCAGCTTTTGCATGAAATACTTCTCGCCCCAGCGCCAGTCAATGATCAGGTCCTTTACCAAAAAGCTCGCCACGATCATTCGGCAGCGATTGTGCATCCAGCCGATCTCATTGAGCTGGCGCATGGCCGCGTCCACGATTGGGTAGCCGGTTCGCCCTTCGCACCAGGCCTGAAACCGGTCCTCGCGGTTTTCCCAGGGAAAGTCCTGCCACTCGCGCCGATAAGGCCCCTCTGCCAGCCGCGGAAAGAAGTACATCGCGTGCTGATAAAACTCGCGCCAAGCTAGCTCCTGCTGCCAGGTGCGAATGTTGTTTGTGCTCTCTTCGCTGCGGCTGCGGCTGAGGGCTGCGTCGGCGGCCGCCCAGACGGTCCGGATGCCGATCGCGCCAAACTTGAGGGCGGCGCTGAGTTGAGACGTTCCGGGTTCGGCGGGGAAGTCTCGCTGATCGTCGTAGACCCAGAGGCCTTCCCGCGTGCTGCTCTCACAAAAGGCTTCGAGGCGATCGCGCGCTGCCGCTTCGCCGGGGGCCAGCACCAGGTCGCCGTCCCAGCCAAACCCCAGATCCTGGGCGCTCGGAAGGGCGATCGCCCCCGCTGCGGTGGCTGCTTCGCGCTCGGAGTCGCTCAGGCCCTGGACATCGCTCAGAGTCGGCAGCGGGGCTGCTTTGGGCTGCTTTTGCCAGTTTTTCCAAAAGGGCGTGTAGACCGTGTAGGGGTCTCCGGCATTGGTGCGGATCTCCCCCGGCGCGTGGAGCAGCTGATCCCAGCTCGTGTGCAGGCCGATGCCCCGCTCCTTGAGGGCGTGGCGCACTTGCTCGTCGCGCGCCTGGGCGTAGGGCTCCACATCCCAGTTCCAGAAGACGGCCTGGGCGCTGAGGGCAGCCGCCAGGGCTGGGATTGCCTGGACTGGGTTGCCTTTCAGGATTAGCAGCTCGCTGCCCGTCCGAGCATAGGCTTCCTGAAGTGCCGCCAGACAGCCCACCATGTAGGTGACGCGGGCCGGGGCGACGTCGTCGCGCTCTAGGATGCTGGGGTCGAGGCAAAAGACGCCCACCACTTTGGAGGTGTGCTCGCGGGCGGCGGCCAGGGCGACGTTGTCACTCAGCCGCAGGTCGCGCCGGTGCCAGAACAAAATCAGATCGGTCATGGGAATGGGGACAGCAACGGTTAGAAAGGAGTCGGGGTCGAGGCAGGGAGAAAAATTTGCCCTAATTGTCGAAAAGAATGCAGGGTGCTGAGGCAGGCTGGGGCCCGGGACGGAAGAGGCGATCGCCCCCCTGAGGAGCTAGATCAGGAACGGCCGCGCCAGCGTGAAGCTAGCAATGGACTTGGCGTCAATGGGCTCGCCCGCTAGGATGGCCTGCTCGAACTCCGCAGGCGACATCAGGACGGTCTCAATGTCTTCGTCCTCGTCTTGGTGGGGCGGCGCGTCCAGCTTTTCCAAGTCCTGGGCCAAAAAGGCGTAAATAATCTCGTCGGAGTAGCCCGGTGCCAGGATGAATTCGCCCAGCTTGCGCCACTGATGGGCCTTGTAGCCGGTTTCTTCCTCGATTTCTCGCCGGATCGTCAGGCCGGGGTCTTCGCCGACCTCGACCGTGCCCGCCGGGAACTCCAGGATGCGCTGCTCGACAGCAAAGCGGTACTGACGCACCAAGACCAGCTGACCTTCGGGGGTGACCGGGACCGCTAGGGCACCGCCGGGGTGACGCACGCATTCCCACTCGCCTTCGGCCCCGTTGGGCAGGCGCAGCCGGTTGACTTCGTAGCTAAATTTTCGGCCTTGGTAGAACAGTTTTTTTTGAAGGACCTGGGGGGGTTCTTGGCCTGCCATAGCGGGGTTTAGGGGTTCACAGTTGCTGCACACCTGAACAGTCTACCGCTTGCACCCAATCCGCGATCGCCCGTCCAGAGCGCGGCTCGACCCAGTCCGGGGCGATCGCCGCTAGGGGGACCAGCACAAAGGCCCGCTCGGTGAGGCGGGGGTGGGGCAGCTGGAGCCGCGGCGTATCCAGAATGCGATCGCCCATCAGCAGCAAATCTAGATCGAGGGTGCGCGCCCCCCAGCGAGTCGTGCGCACTCGGCCAAACTGGGCTTCGGTGGCCAGCAGGACGTCGAGCAGGGCCTCCGGTTCGAGGGTGGTTGCTAGGAGGGCGCAGCCGTTGAGGTAGTCGGGCTGAGGCGGGCCGACGGGGGCTGTGCGGTACCAGGGCGATCGCGCGGTGACCTGGATGTTGGGCATCGCGTCGAGACTTGCGAGAGCCGCTTCTAAAATTTGCTGGGACTCGCCCAGGTTGCTGCCCAGGGCAATGGCCGCTAGCTGCATGGCGGGCAGCTCAAGCCGTCCCCGCAGTCCTCATCGGTGGGGTAAGGCGTCCACTGGCAGGTGGGATCGTTATAGTCATCGAAGTCATCCCCCGACGCTTTGGGGTCGATGGCTTCTGGATCTTGAGAATTAGAGCTGGTGGGGGTGTTGGAGTCAGAAGGATGGAGCGTCATGAAGCGTCGCCGAAATAAAAGCAGTCTAAAGGCCATCGTGGCCTTTTTCCCAGCCTAGCGCTCCAAAATGGGCGATCGCCACTGACCCGAGTTAGATCCGGGCGATCGCCCCCGGCCCTCCAGACCGCTCCCCAAAGGCCCGGGGCACAATAGAAACAAGTCTTCCGGTTGCGCCTCTGCCATGCATCGCCCCATCTATCTGGACTGCCACGCCACCACGCCCCTGGACCCACGCGTCTTCGAGGCGATGCGCCCCTTTTTCCTGGAGCACTTCGGCAATCCGGCCAGCGTGACCCACGTCTATGGATGGGAGGCGGAGGCAGCGGTCCAGCGATCGCGGGAGGCGATCGCCCGCGCCATCAACGCCCAGCCCGAGGAAATCGTCTTCACCAGCGGCGCGACCGAGGCGAACAACCTGGCCATCAAGGGCGTCGCCGAGGCCTATTTTGCCAAGGGGCGTCACATCGTGACGGTCCAGACAGAGCACAGCGCCGTGCTCGATCCCTGCCGCTATCTGGCGACGCTGGGCTTCGAAGTCACGTTTTTGTCGGTGCAGCCCGACGGGCTGATCGACCTGGCAGACCTGGCGCGATCGCTGCGGCCTGACACGGTTTTGGTGTCGGTGATGGCGGCCAACAACGAAATCGGCGTCCTCCAGCCTCTGGCCGAGATCGGGGCGCTGTGCCGCGATCGCGGGGTGCTCTTTCATACGGACGCGGCCCAGGCGATCGCCAAAATCCCCTTCGACGTGCAGGCCCTCCACCTTGACCTGATGTCTCTAACTGCCCACAAAGCCTACGGCCCCAAGGGAATCGGCGCGCTCTACGTGCGGCGGCGCGATCCGCGAGTGACCCTGGCCCCCCAGCTCCACGGCGGCGGCCACGAGCGGGGCCGGCGATCGGGCACCCTGCCCACGCCCCAGATCGTGGGCTTGGCGGAGGCGATCGCCCTGGGCGTGGCCGACCTGAGCGCCGAGGCCCAGCGCATCACAGCCCTGCGGCAGCGCCTGTGGCAGCGCCTGGAGACCCTGCCCGGCCTCTGGCTCAACGGCCACCCCACCCAGCGCCTGCCCGGCAACCTCAACCTCAGCGTGGCGGACGTCGACGGCCAGGCCCTGCTGCTGGGGCTCCAGTCGACGGTGGCGGTGTCCTCGGGCTCGGCCTGCACCTCCGCCAAGATCGAGCCCTCCCATGTCCTCCGAGCCTTGGGGCGATCGCCCGAGCTGGCCTTTGCGTCGATCCGGTTTGGGATTGGCCGCTTCAACACCGAAGCCGAGATCGATCAGGTGGCCGAGGCGGCGATCGCCACCATTCAGGCCCTCCGCGATACCCCGGCGATCGCCCCCGTCGATGCTGTCCGTCCCTGAGCGATCGCCGGACGCTCCAGCAACAAAATCAGAATTTTGATAGATTTCCTCAGTTTTTCCTCGTTTATTCGTGATCCCAAAACTGGATCAACTGCGCGCAAAGAATTGCTGTCAGATGATGCTGAAAGAATGCCCGATGAGTAATTTTGTTGGCGCTAATTCAAAGCATTAAAGTCAACAAAAGTATTTCAAATGATTCAAAAAATTTTTGAATTCCTTAAGGTTCTTTAAATCAGCCCTTGAGATGTGCCGGATAGATCGAGAATTTTGGCCAGAGAATTGCTCAATCAGGCTCTTGAGTCCAAGATTGAAGCGTGAAAAAGCCTTCTATAGGGGGCTTTGCGGCTTGAATGTCAGCAGGTCCATGCGTTTAGCAAATCTTATAAAAATCTAAAGTAATTCCTCAGAAAATCTGTCAACATTGCCTGAGATTTATAAGACACGTTAAAAAACCGCGACTGAATACTTCGCTCCCTCTAGGATGCAAGCATAGTCTCAGGTTTTACCGAAATTTTGCGGAGCTATTTTCCCCAATTACCTGTGCTAAATTCTGGGTTTGAGTGTCGGGCCTGCTGATGACTTCTCAGCAAAATTCTCTGATAGGTTTGGCCTAGGCATCCGGCCCTCACCTCAACACAAGTTTCCAGAGGCCGGTTAGACCCTCAGTCGCTTCACTACTGCCGTCAGTCCCCCAGCGGGTGGTTTGGGGAGTCTGCGGGCCAAGGGGCGATCGCCCCGAATTTGCGAGTTTACTGTCATCCCTCATCACGAAGGAGCATTCATGAGAATAGCCGTTGCGAAAGAGATCGAAGCTGGCGAGCGGCGCGTGGCCTTGGTGCCAGACATCGCAGGCCGCTTGGTCAAGCAAGGCCTAGAAGTGTGGATCGAAGCGGGAGCCGGGGACTTGGCTTGCTTTTCGGACGCGGCTTATGAGGCGGTGGGCGCGACCATCATCCACGATACCCAGGCGCTGTGGCGAGAAGCCGATGTGGTTTTGAAGGTCAATCCGCCCCGCATCTGGGACGGTGGCGCGTCCGAGGCGGATGCGCTGCGGTCTGGTGCGACCCTGATCGGCTTTCTCAGCCCCTTGGCAAATCCGCTGCTGACCCAGCGCTTGGCAGAGCGCCAGGTGACGGCTTTTAGCATGGAGCTGATTCCCCGCACGAGCCGCGCCCAGAGCATGGACGCGCTGTCGTCCCAGGCGGGCGTCGCGGGCTACAAGGCGGCGCTGATCGCGGCGGCGGCCCTCCCCAAGTTTTTCCCGATGCTGACCACGGCGGCGGGAACGATCCGGCCTGCCAAGGTGTTTGTGATCGGGGCAGGAGTTGCCGGTTTGCAGGCGATCGCCACGGTTCGCCGTCTAGGCGCTGTGGTGGAGGCCTTCGACATTCGCCCGGCGGTCAAAGAAGAGGTCCAGAGCTTGGGCGCTCGGTTTGTCGAGGTGACGCTGCCGGAGGATACGGTGGCGGCGGGCGGCTACGCCAAGGAAATCTCGGAGGCCTCCAAGGAGCGATCGCGCGAGGTGATCGCTGAGCACGTTCGCCAGTCCGACGTGGTGATCACCACGGCCCAGGTGCCCGGTCGCCAGGCGCCGCTGCTGGTCACCGAGGACATGGTGGCCCAGATGCAGGCGGGCTCGGTGGTGGTGGACCTAGCGGCGGACCAGGGCGGTAACTGCGCCTACAGCGAGCCCGGTCAGGAGGTGGTGCGCCACGGGGTGACCATCATTGGTCCGACCAATCTCCCGGCCTCCATGGCGATTCACTCTAGCCAGATGTACGCCAAGAATATTTCGACCCTGCTGCTCCACCTGCTGAAGGACGGCGCGCTCAACCTCAACTTTGAGGACGACATTGTCGATAGCGCCTGCCTGACCCACCAAGGGGAGGTGCGCAATTCGCGGGTCAAGGAGGCGATCGCCCAATTGACGCCCCAAATGATGGAAAGGAGCTATTAAGTCATGACTGAGACGCTGCTAGCGGGTTTGTTTGTGTTTGTGCTGGCCTCCTTTGTGGGCTTTGAGGTGATCAACAAGGTGCCGCCCACCCTGCACACGCCCCTGATGTCGGGCGCCAACGCCATCTCAGGGATCGCGGTGATCGGTGCCATGTTGGTGGCCGGTCCCGATACCTGGAATCTCTCGGTGATCCTGGGTTTGATTGCGGTGGTCCTGGCCACGGTCAACGTGGTGGGGGGCTTCCTGGTGACCGATCGCATGCTGCAAATGTTTAAGAAGAAAGAGGCAAAGGCATGAGCGAGTTTCTCCCAACCGGGATTCAGATGAGCTACTTGGTGGCGGCATCGCTGTTTATTGTCGGCCTCAAGCAGTTGGGATCTCCGGCAACGGCCCGCCAAGGCAATGTGATCGCGTCGGTGGGGATGCTGGTGGCCATTGTTGCCACGCTCCTGGAGCGCGGTGTGCTCAACTACGGCATGATTTTGGTGGCGATCGCCCTGGGATCGGTGATTGGCGCGATCGCGGCCTACAAGGTGGAAATGACCGCCATGCCCCAAATGGTGGGCCTGCTCAATGGCTTTGGGGGCGCGGCCTCGGCTCTGGTGGCGATCGCTGAATTTTGGCGACTGCTGATCACTCCGGGCGCTGTTCCCCTCGACGCCACCATCACCATGATTCTCGGCGTCCTGATTGGCGGCATCACCCTCACCGGCAGCATGATCGCCTTCGCCAAGCTCCAGGGGATTATGCGCGGCTCTCCCATTACCTTCCCCCTCCAGCAGCCCTTCAACCTCTTTTTGCTGATTAGCTTCTTTGTGGGCAGCGGCTACCTGCTGGTCCACCCCGAGAGCCCGCAGGCCTTCTTGGGCATTGTTGCCATTGCCTCGGCCCTCGGCGTGCTGTTTGTGCTGCCCATTGGCGGTGCGGACATGCCCGTGGTGATCTCCCTGCTCAACTCCTTCTCGGGTCTGGCCGCCAGCGCTGCGGGCTTCGTCCTCAGCAACAATATGCTGATCATCGCTGGTGCTCTGGTCGGCGCGTCGGGCATCATCCTGACCCAGATCATGTGCAAAGCCATGAATCGCCCCATTACCAATGTGCTCTTTGGGGCCTTTGGGGGTGGCGGTGGCGCTGCGGCTGCGAGCGGTACCGGCAGCGCGGCCGCCGTCGACAAAACGGTCCATTCTCTGGGCGCCGAGGAAGGCGCGATGATGCTGGGCTATGCTCGCTCGGTGGCGATCATTCCGGGATACGGCATGGCCGTTGCCCAGGCTCAGCACTCGGTGCGAGAGCTGGCTTCTCAGCTAGAGCGCCTCGGCGTCGAGGTGAAGTACGCCATTCACCCGGTGGCGGGCCGGATGCCGGGTCACATGAACGTCTTGCTGGCGGAGGCCAATGTGCCCTACAACCAGCTCTACGACATGGACGACATCAACCCTGACTTTGATCGGGTGGATGTGGCGCTGGTGATCGGCGCGAACGACGTGGTGAACCCAGCGGCGCGCCACGACACCGCCAGCCCGATCTACGGCATGCCGATTCTCGAAGTCGATCGCGCCCGTCACACCATCGTGATCAAGCGCGGCATGAGCACCGGTTTTGCCGGAGTCGACAATGAGCTCTTCTACAAAGACCACACCATGATGATGTTTGGTGGGGCCAAGGACGTCGTGGACCAGCTCATTTCTGAGGTGAAACAGCTCTAGCGACTCTAGAGGCGATCGCCCGTCGCCTTGATAGTTGAACACCTCTCAAATCAAAAGCGCCCGCTGAGATTTCAATCCTAGCGGGCGCTTTTGCTTGCGAATGGGTCCAGTTCAGCCGGTGCGCATCAGCGCGATCGCCTGTCCCTAGCCCTGAAAGACCTTTTGGGCCTGCTGATAGATCGACACCAGATTAATCGCCAGATCTCGGCGAATTCGCGGCTCAATGATCGCAATGGGCATGGTGCGCTTGGGCCACACCAGCAGCTTGTAGCCCAGCAGGGTGCCTGCTTGCTGATCGGGGCCGGTGTGGGGATCGAGCAGCCACGCCCCCGAAAATCCTTTGAAGTCCCCTTCCACCAGGTTGAACCGGATCGCGTGGGGGTACTCCTCCGTCATGTCGAGCACCACCCGCGCCGAAAAGTTGAGGCGCATCAGGCGCTGGGTGCCCACCTGCTCGAGGCGAATGCCGCCCTCGGGATGGGGCACCAGTCGACTCGAAGCGAGGTTGGGAATAAAGTCCGCCAGGGACTCGTAGGCGGTCAAGATTTGCCAGAGCTGCTCAGGGGAGTAGGGCACAAACAGCTTGGCGCTCAGGCGGCGCTGTCGGCCCTCGGCAGGCTCGGTCTGAATCTCGACGGCGGCCAGCAGATCGGGGTCTAGGCCCGTGTCTTCTTCGGGGGCTGGGCGCGGATCGGCGAAGATGTCATCCTCCGGCGCGGCAGCCGTGAGATTGTCGGTGTCGAATTCGTTGGCTGACATGGACACCTATTACTCCTCAGTGCGTTGGAAGGGCGCTTTGGCTCAGTTGAGAGCGAATTTTAGAGCGAATTGCCGACGGTCTGGGGCAACGTTAGGGTAAAGCGGGTTTGCCAAGCGTCTGTCTCGGGCAGCGGCTGGCTCTCGACGGCGATCGCCCCGTTGATGTGATGCACTAAACACTTTACCAGGGCCAGTCCCAGGCCCGTGCCGGGAATGGCCTGATCGGTGACGCCGGGGCAGCGCCAGAACTTCTCAAAAATCAGCGATCGCTCGTTCTCGCCAATGCCGTGACCAACATTGGTGACGCTCAAAACGATATTTTGGCCGCCCCAGCAGGCTGGCTCTGCCTGAACATCCAGGGCGATAGTCGTGTGTTGCCGGGAGTACTTGCCCGCGTTGTTGAGCAGCTCCGTCAAAATGCGCAGCAGGCTATCGGGTTCCGTCTCGAGCTGGAGCGATCGCTCTGGCAAACTCAGCACCAGAGACAGCCCTTTCTCGGCCCACTGCCCCTCAAAGGCCTCCACCAGTGGTCCTAGGGTCTGCTTGAGGTCGAGGCGCTGTATCTGGATCGGCCGTCGCTGAGACTCCAAGTGCTGCAACGCCAGCAAATCATTGATCAAGTTGGTTTCCTGGTTGCACTGGGCCTCCAGGATATTTAGGTACTTGGTGCGGCGCTCCTCTGGCAGATCGGGCTGACGCAGCATCCGAATGGCCAGGCTCATGCTGGTCAAGGGTGTGCGCAGCTCGTGGTTCATCGTGCTGACGAACTCATCTTTGACCTGGTTGAGGTGGCGCAGCTGCTCGATCTGCTGGCGAGTCTTTTCGTAGAGCTTGGCCTGTACGGCAAGGCTGCGCTGGAGCTGAGCGGTCCGCTCCTCCACCAGCGCCTGGACCTGCCGCAGGGTCTGAGTTTGAATAATCGCGGTGCTGATGTGAGCGCCGACGAGCTCGACCAGGGTCAGCTCCTCCGGTTCCCAGAGGCGCGGCTGCCGGCTCTGGAGCACCACAAAGCCCAGGACCGTACCGGGGCCGCTCGTGCTGCTCGGCGAGCCCATCAAGGGCACCAAGATCAAGGCTGGCAGGGCGCTGAGGCGAAACAGGGGCGCGATGCTGTCGGCGGGAATCACATCGGTCAGGTCCGATGGATGGGCCACGACGATGGGCTGGGGCGCGAGCTCGAAGGCGTGCTGACAGAGCGAGCACTCAGACAGCCACAGCGACTGGCCAGTCATGGGCGCGTCGGAGCTCTCGTTGCACCAGCTGGCGGACTCGCACCACATCTCTTGCTCGAGCCATTCGCACACGAGGGTGGCTCGGGTGGCCGGCGCGCCGTCCCGGGGCGCCTGCTTGAAGAGGGGATCGGAGTAGCGCAGCAGCAAAATGAATCCCCGATCGAGCTGGAGCGATCGCGCCAGGCCATTGAGCGCTAGCCGCAAAATCCGATCGAAGTCCGACGAGTTGCGCACGGCCATCGTCAGCTGGTCGATCAGCGACTGATGCTGGGCCAGGGTAAAGACTTGGTGCTGTAGCTGCATCTGGGAGAGGGCGATCGCCCCTGCATCCGCCACCATTTGCAGCAGGACTCGCTCTTCTTCACCCCAGGGTGCATCCTGGGTGGTGGCCAGCACGATGGCCCCATTCACTTGGCCATGCAGACGCGTGACGACCGCCAGCAGCGATCGCACTGGATAGATCCCGGTGCTGGTGTGCAGCAGATCTTCCCCCGCATTCATCACCAGGGGACCGCCCCGGACAAACAGATCCTCTAGGGCCTCGGCTGCCAAGATTGGCGCTGTGTCCAGGGACAAGTGACTGTCTCGATCTGCCGTGGCGTGGAGATCGCTCTTGAGCCAGTGCCGCTCGACAATGGTGCATACATCCGCCCGAAAAGCAGCGCGAAGCAGCTCTGCAACCTGGTACAGAGCCGTTTTGGGATGGGCGGTTTGGGTTAAAATTCGCGTTACTTCCCAACAGAGCATTGCTCCCTGGGGCGCGCTGGAGGCGAGGTAGGCCGGTGCGCCAACGGGGGGCCTAGCAGCGGACCAAAGCGTAGGGGGCTCGGCCGCCAAAGTCTTAATGGCATGTTGCTTTGCATCCATCTCAGACAAGCGTTTCCTGTAATTTGACCGGCCAAACGAGGGCGCTGGAAAAATAAACTCTCACCTGGAACTCAGAGGCACCGAGAATAGAGAAAAATGCAGCGAAATAAAGGGCTGAAACTACCGCGCCTAGCTTGCTACAGCCTACACTGCGCACAATGGCGACAGAATCCGTAATTGTTCTACGATCGCCAGAGAGGTCGGACGGGCGCTACGGATTTCCCGTGCAAAATCGGGTTGTCAACAGGAAAATTGCATTTCCCAGGGCCAGAAGGGCGATCGCATCTTGACCCGGGCAACCTTGGGCGTCTGGCAGCGCTTCTCACAAGCAGGAACTTTGATGGCACAAACCCCCAACGGCATCGCTCCCTCGCCCCACGTGATTGGCACGGTCAAAGGGCCAGGAGACAGCAGCAACCAGTACGTTTTCATCACCGCAGACAACCGCCACGTCAAGGTGGGCGAGTTTGTGTACTACGAGGCGTCTCCGCCGGAAGACAGCCGCACAACGCTGCAAATTTTGGGCAAGATTTCGGCCCGCCGCCTGATCGATCACCTGCCCGATCGCATTTTTGCGGACACCGAAATCAGCCCGGAGGCGATCGCCGCGCTGATTGGCTTCACCTACGCCAACCCCGAAATCTACGAAGTCACCGTCGATGTGATTGGCCATTTTCATCCGGCCCTGGGCTTCATGAATCCGCGCCTCACGCCCAAGCCCGGCACCAAGGTTTATCTGGCCAGCGACGCCACGCTCCAGCGCATCCTCAACAAAAAGCAGCCCAGGGACATCGGCTCAGCCCACATCGGCTCGCTGCTGCTGCGGGAGGGCGGCGCGGTGTCCATCGCCCTCGATGTCAAAGAACTCGTCAGCACCCACATGGCTATTCTGGCGGGGACCGGCTCGGGCAAATCCTACACAGCCGGGGTGCTGATCGAAGAGCTGCTGTCCCCCTACAACCGGGCAGCCGTGCTGATTTTTGATCCCCACGGGGAGTACAACACCCTCGAAGATCTCCGGGGCCACGCGGCCTTTCAGGGAGACGACGGCTACGCGCCCCAGGTCAAGATCCTTTCTCCTGAGCATGTGCGCATCCGGATGTCTTCTTTGGACTACTACGATGTGCTGACCCTGCTGCCGGAAATGAGCGATCGCCAGCAGTCCATCCTCAACAAAGCCTTTGGTCTGGTGCAGCAGCACCGCCGGGGCGGCGAACACCGCTGGGACGCCCAGGATCTCATTGCGGCGGTGTACGAGGTCGATCGGCAAGTGGACGAAGAGGGCAACGAAAAAGCCGGTTCCTCGGCCCCGGCCCTCGAGTGGAAGCTCGATCGCCTCCAGCGATCGCCCTATTTTCACGCCTTCGAGCACCTGCCGCCCTCAGACCTCTTCACACCGGGCCAGGTCACCGTCCTGCAAATGAACGAAATTAGCCAGGAGGAGCAGCAGGTCATCTGCGCCGCCGTCTTGCGCCAGGCCTACCACGCCCGCATGAACACCCAAAAAGGCAACATCACCGTCGGGGATGAAAACTTCCTGCCCTATCCCGTCTTCATCTTGATCGAGGAGGCCCACCGCTTTGCGCCAGCCCACGAGCCCGCCCGCTGCAAAGGGGTGTTGCGCACCATCCTCAGCGAGGGCCGCAAATTCGGGCTGGGCATGGGCCTGATTACCCAGCGGCCCGGCAAGCTGGACTCCGATGTCTTGTCCCAGTGCATGAGCCAGTTCCTGATGCGCATCGTCAACCCCGTCGATCAGGAGAGCCTCAAGCACGGCGTGGAAGCGGCGGGCCGAGACCTGCTCCAGGAGCTGCCCTCCCTGACCAAAGGCCAGGTCATCGTGTCGGGGGCCTGCGTCAACACGCCGGTGCTCTGTCAGGTGCGCCAGCGCCACACCCGCCACGGCGGCAACACCCTCGACGCCCCCGATCTCTGGCAAAAGCACTTTCAGCAGCACCACGTGCGCGAGCGCGAAGTGCAGCAGGCTCCCGTGGTCGGCCGCAAGCGTCCCCAGACTGTCCGGGGCGTCACCATCGACTAGTGGCCCGCGGCCCCGATCCGGTGCCTCAAAGCAAGCCCTCGAATCGTGCAAACGCCCGCATAAACGCCAAAAGGCTTCCGAAAAACAACGGAAGCCTTTTGGGTATTGAGCCATGAGCTGCAAGGGTCAGACGGTGTCGCTATAAGCAATCACGGTCAAGGCGACCCTATATCTGCTGAGGCTGCCCGAAAATCGGTTGATTTTGGGACTTAGTAGTTGCGGGAGAAACCGCCGCTGCGACGGCCACCGCCGCCACCACCACCGCCAAAGGAACCACCGCGATCTTCGCGGGGCTTGGCTTTGTTGACCTTGAGGTCGCGGCCCATCCACTCAGCGCCATCAAGCGCCTCGATCGCAGCGTCTTCTTCGGCTTCTTCGCTCATTTCCACAAAACCAAAGCCGCGCATGCGGCCGGTTTCGCGATCGGTCGGGAGCTGGACGCGCTTAACAGAACCGTACTCTGCAAAAACGGCGCTCAAATCAGCTTCCGTGACCTTGTAGGAAAGGTTACCAACATAGATTGACATGAAATTTCTCCAAAATCAGAGGGGTGTAGAGAGTGAGATTTCGGAGAGAAGTCTGCCAATGCAAAACGTGAAAGACTCGTCAATACCAAAAACAAACACTGCAACCGAATACCTATTCTCGATCAACAGCCTAACATCATCTGAAGGAATTGCGAGCAATTGAATTGACATCCTCTCGGGGGCACAAGCTCCAGGGAGGATGCGACTGTGTTGCTTGGGTGGCGATCGTCTAGCGCCGGTCCTTATTTGGCAAGCGTTTGATGCTCTGGCAAGACTCCTCTAAATCTGTGAGTTTTGACCGATTTTATTTTCCCAGTTTGTTTTGGTTCGCTGACTATGATGCTGAAGTCACCTTCTCAGGGCCGGCGGGGACGAAAATTTGCGGTTCGGGCGTTGATGCTGACGGCGGTGCTGGCGGGGGCCTACTATGGGGTGCCGCTGATTCGGGACTACTGGCTGCTGTGGCAGTTGGAGACGGAGTACAGCGAGCTGCAAACCTTTGCGCAGAAAAAGGCAGAGCGATCGCAAGATCCGCAGTTCTTTCGCGATTGGGGGGATGGGGCGATCGCGTTTTGGCACCGATCGGGCAAGGGCATTCGCGTGGCGACGGAGCGCCAAGAGGCGGCCCTGGCGTGGACCTGGATGGCGCAGAAGCCAGAGGTCTTGGGGGAAGGGGTGGCGGCCTATCGGGAGGCGCTGCGCCTCGATCCGCAGATGCTGGGGGTGTATGGCGGTCTGTGCGATGGGCTGCTGCAGCAGGATGACATAGACGGGGCGATCGCAGCTTGTCGTCAGGCAGCGGCTGAGGAACCCCAGGAGGCGCTGCATTCTTTGCGCTTGGGCTTTGCCCTGAGCGGCGCAGGGCGCTGGTCGGAGGCGGAGGCGGTGGCCCGCGAGGCTCTGAGGCTGGCGCCCAAAAATGATGACGCCCACTACCTGCTGGGCAACGTTTTGCTGGCGCAGGACCAGGCAGTGGCAGCGGAGCAGGCCTACCGGCAGTCGATCGCCTTGGCGCCGGAGGCTAACTTGACCTATCTGGGGCTGGGGGACGCTTTGCTGGCCCAGAACAAAGTCGAGGAGGCGATCGCGGCCTATCGAAAGTCGATTGAGGCGGTGCCCCAGTATCCACCGGCCTACCAGAGCTTGGCGGCGGCTCTGGCGCGTCAGGGCGACCAAGACGGCGCGATCGCGGCCTATCGAGAGGCGATCGCGGCTTTTCCGTTTTATTCTGAGGCTTACGCGGATTTGGGGCAGCTTTTGGTCCAGAAAAACCAGCTAGAGGAGGCGATCGCCCTCTATCGGCAGGGGCTCGAACGCGATCCCCAGGCGGTGGAGATGCACTATCTCCTGGGAGAAGCCTTGGCGGCGCAGCAGCGCTGGCCAGAGGCGATCGCGGCCTACCAGCAAGCGCTCAAGCTCGATCCTCAGCACCCGTCAGCCCGCCAGCGCCTCCAGGCGGCCCAGCAGCGGGCGACTGCCGCTGAGTCACCCTAGATCGGGCTGGACGATTCCCAAATCAGCGCAACTCAAAACCCAATTAATAAAACACAAAAGGATAGACCTATGGCGATCGCTGTTTCGCCCAACTGGAGAAACTTCGGCTTGCAGTGGTTTGGGGCCTGCGTGGCCACAAAGCTGCTCCAGCTGATTTTTGATGGCTTTGCTGGCATGTTTGCCTCCATGGCGGGTCTGGATCGCCCGGCGTTTTTGTTGGCCCTGGTGGTTTTTCGGCTGATCGGTGCGGCCCTGGGCGGCTGGGTGCAGTGGCTGGTGCTGCGGCAGTGGCTCTTGGCCCTGCGGCCCTGGGTGCTGGCGACGAGTCTGGGCAGCGCGATCGCCTTGGTCGGGGTCAATGTGGTGTGGAGCCTCACCTTGGCCCCCTCGCCCGCTGGCATGATGGGGGCCTTTGTGCCGCCGGTGTCGGTGCTGCCGCAGTTTGTGTTTGAAGGCATCTACGGCCTGGTGCTGGGGGTTGCTCAGTGGCTGGCGCTGAAAACCAAGGTCTCCCAGGCGGGCTGGTGGATTCTGGCTAGCGCTGTCGGGTTTGTGCTGACCTCTGTGGGGACGGGCCGGCTGCAACAGATCTTCGGTCCCCTGGGCCTCGATGTGAGCCAGGGCGCGTGGAATCCCTTTTTCTGGGCGATCGCGGCAGTGAGCATTGCCCTCTATGCTGCGTTGACCGGCGGATTTTTGGTTTGGCGGCTGCGCCAGCGCCCGCCTCAGGTCTAGCGCCCCAGAAATTTTGGGATGAGTGCTTGCGGGCGATCGCCGGTTTGCGAACTTTTTTGCCGAGTGCGATCGTCCAAACATGCCCCTGAGGCGGAACCTGCCAGAATAGGGTTGGGAGTTGAGAACGTAAACTATGGCGTCAGTCTTTCAGTTTCGTGCTCCGTTACCGTCCAAATTGCGTACCAAGCCTGGTCCATCGCGTCTGCCTGAGATTCCTGCCCACTTCGACATTCAGGGTCATCGAGGCGCGCGCGGCCTGCGGCCCGAGAATACCTTGCCCTCCTTTGACCATGCGATCGCGCTGGGAGTGACGACCCTCGAGCTCGATACCGTGATTACCCGCGACGGGGTGGTGGTCGTCTGCCACAATCCCGTGCTCAGTCCACGCCTGTGCCTGAGCCCCCAGGGCAATCCCCTGCCGCGCCGTCCGCGCCTATTCATCAAAAACCTCACCCTGGCGGAGGTCCAGGCCTTCGACTGTGGTTCCCTCAATCCCCATCCAAGCCAGTTTCCCCAGCAAAAGCGCGTTCCTGGGGCCTGCATTCCCACCCTCCAAGAAGTGATTGAGCTGGCGGAGCGCCGCAACAGCAGCATTCGCTACAACATCGAGAGCAAGGTCAATCCCCTCCGACCGCGCGACACGCCGGGGCCCCGCGTCCACGCCGAAAAAATCGTGGCCCTCATTGAGCAAAATGACTTGGTGGAGCGGGCCAGCGTGCAGTCCTTTGACTGGCGGGTGCTGCGAGCCGTCAAGCAGCTCAACCCCCAGATCCAAACGGGGGCGCTGATTCGCTATACCCGCGGCCGTCCTGGCACCCTCAAGGCGGCTTTGGGGCGGCCGTCGCCGTTTTTGGCGGGGCTAAATTTCAGCCGTTTTCGAGGAAATGTAGCGGCTTTGCTGCAAGCGGCGGGATTTATTGACCGATATTCGCCCAACTACGAAACGCTGCTGCCCCATTCGCGCAATTTCTTGCAGCCGGTTCAGGAAATTCAGCAGGCGGGGTTTCCGGTGATTCCCTGGACGGTGAATGATGTGGCGACGATGGAGATGCTGCTGAGCTTGGGCGTCGATGGCATCATTACGGATTTTCCAGATGTGCTGCTGTCGCTGATCCAGCGGGCGGTCTAGGGGAAGCGGCTGAAGAAGTTGTCAGAGTAGGGCTAGAGGCAAACCAAGCCCGTCGCGATCGGGGCTGCTAGTGAGTGCAAAAAGCCCAGAAAAGTGGTCTTGTCGGGACTGGTGGGCTGACTGCGGGGATTTTGTTCACCGCTCGAGAGGCGACGGATGGTTGGCGTGAACTCGGGAATTTCTCTCTCGGTTGCCTAGCGATCGGGGAGAGAGGATGTCAAAATCCGAAGCAAGTTGGCGCGATCGCCGCTTAAAGACCGGTTAAATGAAAACAGGCTAGATGCCTTCAGGAACCCCTGATCATGTCGGAGGCGTCCTGAGTTCATTGTGTTGCCACTCACTGCCTTCGGGTCAATGCCCGAGCCGTTCTGGTTTTTCTATGCAAGACGCTGCGGCCCCCCTCTACTGCCCCAATCCTTTGTGCCAGTCCCCGAATGGGGAAAATCAACGCTTTTGTAAGAAGTGCCGCGCGCCGCTGACTCGGCGCTATCTGTGGGTGGTGGGGGCGAATTTATCGAGCGATCGCGCCGGAGAGCTGCTGGGAGGCCGCTACTGGCTCAAGCGCGCGGGCGTGCTCCTCGACACGCAGCCGGCGTTTTTGCCCCAGATGCCGGAGACGATCACGGCGGCGATGACGCCCTACCTCAAGCTCTCGCCCTACAAGCTGCATTTGCCCCAGCTCTACGGGGTGCTGCCGCTGGAGGGTCCAGAGGGCGCAGAGGCGCTGCTGCTAGAAAATGCGCCTTTTTATGATGAGGCGATCGCAGCGGAGCGGGGGGCCGGGACGCCGGACGACCTGCTGCCGACCCTCGATGAGGCTTGGGGGCGATCGACCGCCCTGCGCCAGCTCAACTGGCTCTGGCAAATGGCCCAGCTGTGGCAGCCCCTGAGCCTGGAAGGGGTGGCGGGCAGCTTGGTGGAGCCCTACCTGCTGCGGGTTGAGGGGCCGCTGGTGCGTCTGCTGGAGCTGCAGCTTGCGGAGGCGCCTGTGACCCTGGCCCAGCTGGGACAGTTTTGGCAGCGGTGGCTGTCGGATGCCCAGCCTGCGGTGAAGCCGTTTCTGGAGCGCCTGTGCCAGCAGCTGATCCACGGGGAAATCCGCAACGCTGAGATGCTGGTGGCTTTGCTGGACGAGGGCTTGACCAATTGCGGGCGATCGCAGCCGCGCCAGATTCAGATCGCGACCCGCAGCGATCAGGGGCCGACCCGCCAGCGCAACGAAGATGCCTGCTATCCGCCCGCTGGAACGGTGCTGACGGTGGAGCCAGGGACCCAGTCTTTAACGATCGTGTGTGACGGGATCGGCGGCCACGAGGGCGGTGATGTGGCGTCCAATTTGGCGATCGCAACGGTGCGCGATCGCGTGCAGCAAATCGACCTGACGGCGACCAGCGACCCTCAAGAGATCATTCACACGCTGGAAATGGCGGTGTACGCCGCCAACGATGCCCTGAGCGATCGCAACGACAGTGAGCATCGCCAAGAGCGGCAGCGCATGGGCACCACCCTGGTCATGACCCTGGCCCAGGCCCACACCCTCTATGTCACCCACGTGGGCGACAGCCGGGCGTACTGGATCACGCGCCAGGGCTGCCACCAGCTCACCGTCGACGATGACGTGGCGGCTCGGGAAGTGCGTATGGGCTACACGCCCCACCGAGCGGCCTTGCAGCAGGCTGGCTCGGGGTCCCTGGTCCAGGCCCTGGGCATGGCGTCTTCCAGCAGCCTGTATCCCACGGTCCAGCGCCTAGTGCTCGATGAAGATGGCGTCTTGCTGCTGTGCTCCGACGGTCTGTCGGACTACGATCGCGTCGAGCACTGCTGGACCAGCGAAATTTTGCCAATTCTGGAGGGTGCCCAGGATCTTTCGAAGGTGACTGAGCGCCTGATTGAGCTGGCCAACACGCTCAATGGGCACGACAACGTGACGGTGGCGCTGATCCATTACCAGGTGCAGTCAGAGGGGAAAGGGCGGACTACGGCAATTCCGGTACCGGTGGCTCAAAGTCCGCCTGCTCCGGCGACTGCTGGCACGGGGCGATCGCCCACCACCGAGGTCAAAACGCAGCTCATTGCGCCGCCTGCGCGATCGCCTCTGGGCCTCTGGAAGCTGCTGCTGCTTCTATTGCTCCTGGGCTTGGGCAGTGTCTTGGCCTGGCTGTTTTGGCCCCTTCTGCGATCGAGCCTCGGGCCGACCGCGACGCCACCCGTCGACCCGACCCAGACGCCGAGCCCCTCCGTCACGCCCGCCAGTCCGCCGACGGCCATCACCAGCTTCCGGCCCAGCCTGCTGTTCCGGGTTGACAAGACGATCGCTCCCGGCGCGGGGACGCCGCCGCCCACCCTGGAGCTGCAAAGTCAGCCAGGGGCGATCGCCGCTCCCACAACCGCTGCCCCAGACGCAGCGCCCCTGAGCGTGCCCGACGGCAGCCTGCTGCGCGTCCTCCGCCGCCAAGAGATCCAGGGCCAAGGGCTTTGGCTACAGCTAGAGCTGTGTCCAGCGCCAGCGCCGATCGCCAGCCCCGCTCCTGCGGCCTCGCCGCCGCCCCGGAGGACCGGTTGGATCGCCGAGCGGGCGATCGCCCCCTATGCCCGGTCTGTGACCGAGGACACCCCTTCCGATTGTGCGCCGCCAGGGCCGCAATCGGGTGAGTCTACGCCTGAGCCCTCCGTTCAGAATGGGGCATCAGAACTTCCTCAAGACTCGGTAGACTAATAACACGTCTGAAGTCCACTGCCCCGTCACCTGTTGATCGGCCTCAATGTCGCGGTCTGAACTTCCCTGTCTTACCCTTTCTATCGATCGCCTCACCGCATCGGAGAAGGACAAGCCTCACTTCGCCATCTGGGTTCTCAAGGCCCCCTTCCCAGGCGGCTACGTCCACCATGACCGGATTTGGCCCGATTCTCTCACCCAGGCCTGGCAAACCTGGCAATCGATGTTTTCCCTGCGAGGGCTGCCAGAGGTGCCGCCCGTGCCGCCTGACTTTGTGCCCAAGGCGATCGCTGACCTCAGCCTCGACAACGTGACCCCCAACGGTCAGGCAGCCACCTACAGCAGTCGATTGATGCAAATGTTGGGCATCCTCCTGTGGCAGTGGCTCTTTGATGGTCCCATCCAGAGCAGCCTTGATCAGGGCCAGGGCCTCGCCATCGGTCAGCGCAAGCCGCTGCGGCTGCGCCTAGAGGTGCGCGATCCGGACCTGATCGCCCTTCCCTGGGAAATCATGCAGCCCCAGACCGGCTGTCGCGCCATCTCCCTCAACCAGCAGCTTTTGTTTAGTCGCACCACTAGCGTGGTGGATCCCCTCTCGCCGCCCCTCCTGCAGCCGATCCTCAAAATTTTGCTGGTGCTCGGGGAAAACAGCGACCAGAGCCCCCACATGCTCAGCCTCGATCAGGAGGCCGAAACCCTAGCAAACGTCTTGGGAAACGCCAGCCAGACGGGCTCCCCCAGCAGCAGCGGCGTGCCCTCTGTGCCATGTCAGGTAGATACTCTGGTGCAGCCGACTCCGGCGGAGCTGACCCACAAGCTCGAATCTGGCGGCTACAACGTTTTCTTCTATGCGGGCCACGGGGTGCCAGCACCCGACGGCGGCCTGCTGTTTTTGCGATCGGGGGTGTCCCTGAATGGAACCGAACTGGCGCAGGTGCTCACGCGCTGCCGGGTGACCCTCGCGGTCTTTAATGCGTGCTGGGGTGCCCAGCCCGACCAAATGGCACCGCCCCCAGATGCTAGCCAGGGTGCTCGGGCTGCCCATCGGGCGATTCCGCGCAGCAGCCTGGCGGAGGTGCTGATCCACCACGGGGTGCCAGCGGTGCTGGGGATGCGAGACTCCATCGCCGATCAGGAGGCCCTGAGCTTTGTGCAGGTGTTTGCCCAGGCGCTAGCGGAGCGGCATCCGATCGATGAATCGGTGGCGATCGCCCGCCAGCACCTGCTAACCCTCTACAAGTTCAACCAGCCTGCCTGGACGCTGCCGGTCTTGTACATGCACCCTGAGTTTGACGGGGAGCTGCTCCGGCAAATGGAAGAAGGCATCACCGAGCTGCCCCACTCGCCCACCTGGATCGGAGTGCAGGCCCAAGCGGCGATCGCGGCTCTGCGCACGACGGACAGCTCCGCCCAGGTCTGGCCGATTCGGGGAGGCCTGATGCGAGTGGGCCGCCGCACCGAAAACGATCTCGTCATCCAAGAGCGCTGGGTCTCCCAGCGCCACGCCGAGATTTTTTGCCGAGAGCTGGGCACCAGCGCCCTCAATCCCACCTACTTTCTGCGGGACTTCTCGCGCTACGGCACCCTGGTCTCCAGTCCAGAGGGCTGGCAGCGCATTCACCAGCAAGAAGTTCCCCTCCACTCCGGCACGCGCCTGCGCTTTGGCAGCTCCCAAGGGCAAGAACTGGAATTTGTGGTGGAGCCACCTGAAGGGGCAGCCCACTAGCCAGCGTGCTGCGTCTGGGAAGCGGGGCGATCGCCCAAAAGAGTTTTTGGCCTCAGCATGTCCCTTGGGATAGAACCGCTCGGACAGCCAGAGCGTCTACACTGCCTGTGGGCAGCCTGCGCTCTTGCCTCAGGCAGATGCAAAAAATGGGAGTTGCTGTCCCTGGTTGAGGGACCGACGGGTGATCACCCCGCACGCCCGCGTCAGCATTTCCCGGCACACTCAGTCTAATAGCAGAGTTTGCTACGCGCTTTGGCGGATTTGATTTTTCCGAAATCCTCAAAGCTCGCTAAATCAAGGGTTTGAGACGCTTTTCTTGAAATTGAGAAAGTTCGCTCGATTTACGGAACGCTCTAAAACCCCTCTGTAGCTACCCAGTGCCAAGGTTGGTCCATTTGGTTGGTTAAGGTCTTCAGGAGTAGGTAAGATGACACTGCATTCACAACAATCCGAAGCTCGCATTCACAATCGCTCTCACGCCTGGCTGGATCTCGCCCAAGCGGTTTTGTACGCTGACATGCCCTACGTTTGGAATCCGGCGGAGGCTGCGGCAGAGGAATACTTTATGGAGGCCGAGGCTCAGCTAGACGCTGAGGGAATGGCTGCCCCAGAGTTGGCCCAGTATGCTCAAGCCTTTGAAGCGGCGGCCTTTGACCTGTTTGCTCAGCACGATCGCACCTCGCTGTGCGCCACGCTGGTTGAGAAGTTTGCCCAGCGGGTGCCCCAAGAGTTGCTCGACGGGATTGTCCGTCAGGCCCAGGCAATGGTGAAGAGCCAAATGTCGATCGCCGAGCGCCTGATTGCCTGCGTGCAAGATGCTTTGCCCCACTGGAGCGCAGACGACTTGCAAGTGCTGGCTCGTCCCTATGCCTTTGCGATGCGGGATCGGGACTATGTGTCTGAGACCCTCAATGCGACGGCAATATCCTGGGAACAGCTCTCTGAAATGGATCGCGCACGTCTCAGTCTGGCGATCGCCCGCTATGCTCTTGACGAGCTGAAGTAGGGACTTTTGCCCTTGCCTTAGTCGTAGAGCACCTGGAGCAGCGCCTCTGTCATAGGCATAGCCTCGATCTGCTCCACCAGATGGGTGTTCACGATGTCAAACTTGGCTCCTGCGCCCTCTAGATGATCGTCTAGGGCATTCAAGAAGCCTCGCGCAACCAAATCGTCACCAACTTGAATAAAGCCGATGCCGAGTTCCTCATCGTACTGAACCTGATGAGTTGCCTCGATGATGGTTTTCACAATGGCCATGCGATCGCCGGGCTCTCCGTCGATGAAGACCAAAATCATCTCGCCGTTGGGTTTAGCTTTCTGGGCTGCCTTGCGGCTGAAATAGTCGTCTAGCGCTTCCTGAAGCACTGACTGGAGATGGATGGTGTCGGGAGGATAGTTGGCGTTCAAAATCTCAGACAACTGATCAGCCTTGACCTGCTCGTACTTTTTGAACGGGCAGGTTTCTTTTGTGGGATCACAAGAGACAAAAAAGGTGACGCCGTCAGGGTCAAGATCTTGGCACTGCTGAACGAGGGCAGCAAGGGCGCTGTAGGCTTCTTGCCAGCGATCGCTAAAGCGAGGGGTGTGGGTGCTGTGGTTGACCGTGGTGCGAGCCAGGATGATGACGTAGTCGCGATTTTTGAGCAGGGAGGCAGCCATAGCGCAAGGAGTCTGGGGCTTTTAATATCTTCGGGGGTGTCCCTCCGGACAAGCAGCGGGTTTCAGAATTTGAAACGGAGTTGCTGATCGTCTTAAGGGGGCGTTGGTTCCATGGTTGCATAGGCCGATGGCCGGAATCTTGGCCTCGCTGAAGGGGCGATCGCCGCGCCCTGCAAGCCTTCCAAAAACAAACGCCCGAAGTTCTTCGGGCGTCTGGGAAAGCAGCGAAATTCAGGATTAATTCAGAATTGCAGCCAGGCTTCGAGAGCTAGAATCTGCGATCGCTCCCAAATCCGTGCACCCTCAGCAAGAACCGGCTCTCGGCCTGACCTTGCCTAGACAGCGGCTGCTGCCGCCTTGAGAGCAAATATTTTTTCGATCACCTCGGAGACCACCTTGTCGGGCGTAGATGCGCCAGAGGTCACCCCGACCACGATCGGGCCTTCGGGGAGCCAGGGCGTCGCAATTTCGAGGTCGCGCTCGAGGGGCTTGTGCTCTACCTGGTTGCCGGGGCCGATCCGCTCAGCGCTGTCGATGTGATAGGAGGGGATGTGACGCTCTACCGCGATTTCCTGAAGGTGGGTGGTATTGGAAGAGTTGTAGCCGCCGATGACGACCATCAGGTCGAGCTTTTCTTCGACCAGCTGGAGCATGGCGTCTTGGCGCTCCTGGGTGGCGTCGCAGATCGTGTTGAAGGACTGGAAGTGCTCGTTGAGGTTCTCGGGGCCGTACTTCTGCATCATGGTGCGCTCAAAGAGTTTGCCGACCTGTTCGGTCTCGCTCTTGAGCATGGTGGTTTGGTTGGCGATGCCGACGCGCTCGAGGTCGCGATCGGGGTCGAAGCCAGCGGAGCAGGACTTGGCGAACTTGGTCATGAAGGCGTCGCGATCGCCCCCGTGCAGAATGTAGTGGGTCACATACTGGGCCTCGGCCATGTTCAGCACGACCAGATACTTCCCGGCGAAAGAACTGGTGGCGATGGTTTCTTCGTGGTTGTATTTGCCGTGGATGATCGAGGTGTACTGCACTTTTTTGTGCTTCTCGACGCTGTTCCAGACCTTGGAAACCCAGGGGCAGGTGGTGTCGACGATGGTGCAGCCTTTGTCGTTGAGCACCTGCATTTCTTGGACGCTAGCGCCAAAGGCGGGCAGGATGACGACGTCCCCGGGAGCGACGATGGAAAAGTCTTTTTGGCCTTGCTCGACGGGAATGAAGCCCACTTCCATTTCCCGCAGGCGGTTGTTGACCGAGGGATTGTGGATGATTTCGTTGGTGATCCAGAGGCGCTCGGTGGGGAAGTGCTGGCGGGTTTCGTAGGCCATGGCGACGGCGCGCTCGACGCCCCAGCAAAATCCGAAGGCCTCGGCGAGGCGAATGGTGACCTCACCGCGTTGCAGTTGGTAGTGGTTGTCGCGGATTTCTTGAATCAGGTTGCTTTGGTACTCGGACTGGAGGACCGTTGCGACTTCTGCTTCGTGACCGAATCCTTTCCGGTGGTAGTTTTCCGATTTTTGGAGCGATCGCTTGAAGGCTTTTGTGTCCATAACGCTGGCTATTACTCGTACTGCAACGGGCAAAGTTCCCCTTGATCATACGATCCGGTTTGAGCGCCGCTGCGTTTGGGAGCGTGCTTCTTCTCGCTTGGGCTAGGGCTTGATCTGGCTGTAGAGCTGGAGGGCAGAGCGCCAGACCAGGTAGCCGTTGCGGTTTAGGTGGAGGCCGTCGGTGGTGAAGTCGTGGTGCAGATAGCCCGTTTCGTCGGCAAAGAGGGGGTAGAGATTGAGGTATTGGGCGCCTTCGTCGCGGGCGATCGCGGCCAAGGATTCGTTGAGATCTTGGATTTGCTCTAGGGGAATGGCCAACAGGCGATCGCGGCCTTCCCAGGTGGCCTTGGGGCCGCTGTGGGGCAGGACAGACTGCACGACGATGCGGCTGTCCGGGTGCGCCCACACCAGATAGCGGATCATGCCTCGGTAGTTGGCGGCGATCGCCTCATTGCTCACGCCCCGAATCAGATCATTGATGCCGATCATGACGAAAATCACCTCGGGATCTGTCTGATCCATCAGGTCGAGGCGATTGAGCAGGCCGCCAGAGGTCTCTCCCGAGATGCCTTGATTGAGCCAGGTGGTTTCTGTGGGCAGCAGCTCGCTGGGAAACCACAGGCTGAGGGAGTCCCCCAGCAAAATATTCAAGTGCTTGGGCGGCTGGGCGGCGATCGCCCGGGCCTCTCGGCCCAAAAGACCCACCCACTGCTCGTAGGATAGCTGGTGGCGCGGCCCCAGCTCAGGGCTCGGCGGTGGCGAGGTGAGGGTGGATGCTTTGGACGGCTGGGCCGCAGACGGCGTCGCGGGGCCACGGGCAGGCGGTGGCGTGGCCTGCCCCAGCGTCCAGGCCAGCAGTCCTAGCAGGCCCGCATTGCCCAAAATGGACCACCAGGCCCAGCGCGGAGCGCGCCGCCAGCGAGAAGCTTCTGGCGGTGTGGAGACAGCGGAGTTCGGGGCGCTGAGGCGGCGATCGCCCATAACCGAGTTCCCATGAAGTGAGTCAATACGCTTTCTATCAGAAATCTCACCAGAAAGCACAATTTTCACAAGGGCCTGTCCCACCCTGCCCCTTCTGCGTATCGTCAACACGCCAAAATGGTGGTGAGCACCGCTGAGAGCTCACCACCATTTCTGTCGTCAAGCGATCGCTCCCTAGGAGCGATCGCTCTCACAAACCCTAGAGTCTATTGGAACGGCGTTCCCACGCCGCCATGGCTAGAGACACTCGATCCAGAATTGAGCGTTGTGTCCTTCACAAAGCCAGCATAGGCTTCCATGCCGTGCTCGCCGATGTCTAGACCCATCATTTCCTCCTCGGCCGTCACCCGCAGACCCAAGAAAGACTTCAGCACCAGCCAGAAAATCGTGCTCAGGGCCACCGTGAAGCCGCCAATCGTCAGAATACCGAGAATCTGAGCAATCAGCTGAGTTGTGCCATTGCCTGTCAGCAAGCCAGCCTCCATGTCGAACAGGCCGACCGCCAGCGTCCCCCAGACCCCATTGACCAAGTGGACCGACGTGGCACCCACCGGGTCATCAATCTGGATGCTGTCAAAGAAGAAGACCGCGAAGACAACCATCACACCGCCGATCAGACCAATGATCACGGCACTGCCGTAGGAGACGCCTGCGCAGCCCGCCGTAATGGCAACCAAACCCGCCAAAATACCGTTGATCACCATGGACAGGTCAGGCTTGCCAGACACCGCCCAAGAGGTAATCGTTGCTGCAATACCGCCAGCCGCCGCCGCCAAACTAGTGGTTACGGCAATATAAGGAACCGCTTCATCCGCAGCCAGCTGAGAGCCAGCGTTAAAGCCGAACCAGCAGATCCACAGAATCAAGCAGCCCAGCGTAGCAATGCTCATGTTGTGGCCGGGAATCGCGCTCGGTGTCCCGTCTTCTTGGTACTTGCCTAAGCGGGGTCCCAGAATGGCTGCACCCATCAGCGCAGCCCAGCCGCCCACCGAGTGCACCACCGTCGAACCAGCGAAGTCCTTGAAAGCAACGCCACCGAGGAAACCAATGTCCGACAGCATGCCGCCGCCCCAGACCCAGTGACCGCTGATGGGGTAGGCAACGCCAATCAGCAGCAGGCTGAAAATGAGGAAGTCAACAAACTTGATTCGCTCTGCCACAGCACCGGAAACGATGGTCGCTGCGGTACCGGCGAACGCTGACTGGAACAGGAAAGAAAGCGCGATGGGCAGACCTGCCGGGAACGGGTTCAGGCCGTAGGTCGCGGGGTCGTTGCTGCTCAGGAAGAAGCCGCCCCAGCCGATGAAGCCATTGCCGTTGGCGCCGAACATCAGCGAAAACCCGAAGGCCCAGTAGGCAATGGTTGCCAAGGCGAAGACGATCAGGTTTTTGGTGAGAATGTTAACGGCGTTCTTCTGGCGACAAAAGCCCGTTTCGAGCATTGCGAAGCCAGCGTTCATGAAAATTACTAGGATGGAAGCGACCAGAACCCAAATGGCGTTGAGGTTTCCCTGGACGACTTCAGGCGTAAGGGGAGGGCTGTCTTGGGCTGAGGCTGCTAGGCTCCAAACGCCCACAATCAAAGCGATGAGGGGAATGGAAGCAACCCAGCTAAGAGTGAAGCGGGGAAGAATGTCACGGATGGTTGCCAGAAATTCGGCAACGTTGGGTAGGGAAGACGAGCTGGTTGTGGGCAGCCGTCTAGCTCCACTCCTCGCTCTCTTTGTTAGCGTCGGTCTAGACATCATCACTGAACGTTCCTTAGATACGCAAAACAGGACAGACACCTTGCCGTAAGGCCTGTATCTGATAGGCGAAGACTCAAGTCTTGCTGGATGGCTTCTTGGCTAAAAACTACGGGGTTGGCGGGCGATGCGACCCGCCAATTGCTCTTGTGTGAACCTGGCAGTCACCCTTGATCAACAGAGCGGTAGTTACTGCGGAAGCCTCTGAATGTTGAAAATCATGTCAAGTAGATTGCACCAATTCTCAATGGGTCAATTCTGTATCTGCGGATACACTTGATGTCTGGCATCTGCCTGGCGAAGGAAGTCGAGCGTTTCTGGAGTGCTTTGGGGTTACCGTATGGGGCCTGCTAGAGGCGATCGCAGGGAATCTTGGACGTGTCTAGAATTTCGATCGCTAAAGTTGAAAAATTTCAGACTGGATTTCGTGGTACAAGTGAACTATTGTTGTGTTGCCACTCCTTAGGCGTTGCCAGGGGCGATCGCCCCTGGCACTTTATTGACCTGGTGCTGGCACAGCAATGGGCCGATAGCTCAGAGGCGATCGCCCCGCCGGCTTTCCTAGGGCTCAGGTAGACTCTGCGCTCGGCTCCAGGGAATCAGCGGATCGTTCGCCAAAGCCTTAGACACCGCATAGGCGCCGTAGCGGTTCAGGTGGCTCGGGTCGGAGAAGAAATCATTGCGAGTGGGCCATAGCTGCCCGAAATCCCGGAAAATCAGCTTGCTTTCGGCATCGACGCGAATCATTTCCTGAATAAAAGCGGCTTCGGCATCCGATCGCACGGGATCGAGGTAATCCTCGGTTAGCGGAAGATTGATAAACGCTAGAGCAATGCCCTGCTGCTCAGTGAAGTCGATGAGAGACTGCAAGGCGTCCATCTGCTCACCAGCCAGCCGGAAAGCGTCGTAGTCGGTGTCGTAGCTACCGGACACCTTGGAGTACTTTTGGTAGTACGTGGCTGGGTTAAAGCGCTCAGACAGCGGCAAGAAGCCCTCAAAGTCGACCCGGCTTTGCAAAACGGGTGAACCCACGCCTTCGAAGGACTCGCTGCTGGCAAGATCGCTCAGGGGGGCTGAGGGGGCTTTGGGGGCTTTGGGGGAGAGGGACCCGAGAAGGCCATTCTTGAGCACCTGGCTCAGGCGATCGCGCTGAGCGTAGAGGCCGGAGCGATCGCCCAAAGCCTTCGTCATCTGCTGATTGATCGTTTGGTAGCGCTCAAAAATTGTTTGGGGCTTGGCAGGGGCCACTGGCGCCGAATCAGCCTCGTCCTCGGCAGTCTCCTGGGCGGCCGGATCAGCCTGCGCCTCAAACAAAGGCGGCAGCGTGCCCGCCTCAAAGGCTTTGTAAGCGTCCGAGGCCACAATGCCGTTGTAGGTGATGTCGAGGCGACCGCTGTTGAAAGCGCGGGCACCGTCTGCCCAAATGATCAGGCGCGGCAGGTATTTCGGCGGCAGCAGCTCCCGGATCATCAGGTCGACCACCTGGGCCGTAGCGCCATTGACCCCAAAGTTGAACACCGTCAGGCTGGGGTATCCCTGGTCGGCCAGCGCATTTTTGAGGGCGGAGGGGTCAACGCCGCGCAGAGCCCGCGAGCTGCCCACCACCAGCACATCGGGGGTGCCATAGTCCTGGACAAACTGCTGGTAGAGGGCCAGCTTTTCGTCCAGCTGACGGCTGTTGAAAGAAGGGCGATCGGAGCGGGCGATCGCGAGGGCCACAGAGGTGGCAGCGCTCGGCTTGAGGGGCTCAGCTTCGAGGGTGACAACGCCTTCGCTGTCGGTGGCCGGATCGTCAGCAACGGTGACGTCAGTGGTGCCCGGCCGCGTAAAGCCGTCGGACGAAAATGCATCGCTATCTTCAGTCAGATCACCGCTCTCTTTGCTCAGGGACAGCGACGGCATCAGCGCCTCAAGGGGCTGCGCGATTTCCTCGGGTGGATTGGCCAACGGCGCTGCTGGGGGGCTGAGGCTGGGAGCCGCTTCGGGGGGTTGGGAGATAACGCGAGACAGCACAAAGTCGCTTTGCACGACCAGCAAGACGCCAATGCAGCCCCAGATGAGCGCCAAGCCCTTGCCGTGGTAGCCCCCTTGGCGCGGGGTCTGGTCAGCGGGCAAGAAGAGCTGAGACCGAATCAGGCTCTGCTGCAAGCTGTGCCAAAGCTGCTGGGTGGCTTCGGTGACGCTGCTGGAGAGGTCTCCCTCGATGGGGGACTCCTGGATGGCCAGCTCTCCCGGATCGGCGATCAGGTCGCCCACGTGGGCCGAGGAAGCCGCAAATTCGGGAGTGGCCTCGGGCACCAGGCGGCGGCGGGGCACAAAGTCGAGGCCGTAGCTCCACAAGGGGCGTCGCTGACCGGCACGGCGTCCATAAATCCGCACGCCAGAAATTTTGGGCAGACGCAGCTGGCGCATGAAGCGGGCGATCGCGGGTCCGACCTGCTTTTGCTGGGGGCAAATCGGCGCGTCGGCCATGATGTGCAGCAGATCCCGCTTGCGCAGGATCTGGATCCGAAGACCGCCGGTTTCGAGCTGCCGGTCGAGGTTGGTATTCAGCAGGCGGGTCAGCAAAAAGGCGATCGCGGGCAGATCGCCGCCCTGGGCCAAGTCCAGGGTCGAATCAGCCAGGGCGGCATGCTCTTGGGCTGGCAAGTTCAGCCAGTCTACCCAGCTAGGAATCGTATCTGGCTCGGGGGCGGCTGTTTGGGATTCCTTAGGCGCGTGGGTCACGCCGTATATCGTGGCTGCGTGGATGCCCTGGGGCGCGAGGGAGGCCAGAACAGGCGCGATCGCCCCCACGCTCAGCGCTTGGGGCGGCGCAATCGGCGATCGCCCATTGGGCTGGGTCTGGGGTACACAAAACAGGTGCAGCGTTGTTTCATTGAGGGTGGCGGAGACCTGGGTTCCTACCGACGCGAGGGCCTGATTGAGCAAGCGGGCGATCGCCTGCACATCCCCCCACCGCGCCCAGCTGCGCAGCATCGTCTCCTGCGGCGTCAAATCGATCCGCAGCAGCCAGTCCGGCTTCGGCTCCCCCGTGACCTGGCTCACCACCAAGGCATCTTGGAAATCAGCCAGCTCTAGGTGCCGCAGCTGGCGAGCGATCGGCTCAGCCACCAGTATCGGGTCCGGGCTGTAAATCGACTCGCAGGTGATCGAGAGGCGCTGAGAGCGTGCCGGAGTGCCTTGATCCAGCGTTCCGGTGATCTCTTGGGTATGGGGCTCACAGGGAATCGCGCGGACGCTGACTTTGACGCTGACGCCCAAGCTGCTCAGGGTTTCGCTCAGGTAGGCCGCGATCGCCTCCGGTCGGCCTTGGCGCGCCCGCTGCTCATTGGACATCACCAGGGCCGAGCTCAAGCGCGATCGCGGAGACACCGTCGCATTGCGCGTGCCAGCGCTAGACACCTCCAGGCTTGCCGACCCTTCGGGTGGGGCGGGCTGAGGGGGCTGAAGCGTCGTGAGCTGCTCTAGATAGCGATCGAGCTGGCTGAGAATCACCACTTCACTCCAGGCCGGCGACTTTTGGCCGATCGCCCGACCGTAGAGGGACACCTGATAAATCGGCGGGTGATCCACTGGTAGCAAATCATTAATCGACGTCCGGCTCAGGGCCTGCACCAATCGCGCCAGCATCACCGCAGCGCTCGGACAGCGCAGCGCCTCACACAGGATGTGCAGTTGATTGCCGCGCAGTCGAAAGCTGACCCGGACTTCGTCGGCCTGATGGCCAACCGCATGGTAGACCCACCGGGCCAAGGGGGATTTGCTATCCAAGAGGGGACGAGAATCGGTTTTCACGGGCACTAGCCGCTAACGATGACGACGAATGGGAGCAGTCTCGGTCCCCTCGACGCTATCAATCTTGCTGAATCTGCGATCGCCGGCTTCAAAATCGGGGGAACTTCAGACTAGAGAATAGCAAGAAGTTTGCTGGGAAGCCCGTCAAATCTAGGGGACCCTCGCAAACCCTTGTATTCCGGGAGATTGCGGCGATCGCACCCCAGTCGGCGATCGCCTTGAACGGCTTCACAGCCCTGAGCCCCCGCGCCCAAGCATCCTCACCCGCTCCCCAGCCGCTGCCAGAGACATCCGAAAAACACTTGCAAAGGTTCATACTGCCTCTAGCGCTAGGGCTGAGCTCTGAGCCAGGAGCCGATTTCCCTCCTTTCTGACCCCTGCGATCTAGACTAGGCAGCAGGCCCGCTAGCGGTGAAACTGCCCTCGCGATCGCGCTCCAGTCGAGGGGAGAATGTCACAATTTAAACGACCTCCACTAGAGCAATCCGGAGACTTGACCCGCATCAGCGGCGATCGACTCCAGCACCGCCCAAAAAAGCGTTTACGCTAGATCCCCAAATCCCTTGACGCCCTGCTCAACGGTCCCTTTTTCGCCCATTCTTAGCCCGCTTTAGAGAGACCGCGTCCATTTTGCTCCTACGAAACTGACCAGTCGCTGGTACATTTAATGATGGCTCAACCAAAAGTTGCACAAGCTCTCTTCCTGAGTCTCACCACCGGCCCCCTCCTGTTGGCTGTCCTGACCAGTCGGACCCTCGCCAGCCTGATGCAGGAAATCGGCCAGGCAAGTGAAGAGATTTTTCGGGGCGATCGCCTCCCCATCCTCAACGTTCCTCCGACTTCTGTCTCCGAAGCAGCCGATCACCCTCCCTCGTAGAAGATCGAGCGCTCTCAGGCACTTCAGGCCTCGCAGGCGCTCGTAGACTGAGTGCCTGGGTTGCCAAGCCTTGGCGTCAGAGACAGACAAAAGCGCTGAGTCATTGGCCTGTCTTGCCGGTAGTCAATGTTGCCATCCGCAAGAAGCCTCACCCCATACAATGGTTGATTAATCTTGCTGGACTGGACCAAGTTCCCATGAGTTCGACCCTCCACTCATCCAACGGAGTTCCTCCTTCGGCCTCCGTCGACCACGCTCAACCTTCCACTTCTCCAGTCGCAGATTCTATGCTTGCTTCAGAAAACGCGGCGGTTCCGCTCAGTTCCAACTTGTTTTTGCGCCATCGGCTCAAGGTTGTCGAGGATCTGTGGGAGTTCGTACTCCAGCAGGAATGCGGTCAAGAGCTGGTGGATCTGCTCCAGCAACTGCGGGACCTCTGTTCACCCGAGGGTCAGGCCCCCAACTTCCAAGAAACCGAAGTCCTCAAGCTCGTCGAAAAGCTGGACCTCAACGACGCGATTCGAGCAGCGCGGGCCTTCGCGCTTTACTTCCAGCTCATCAACATCGTCGAGCAGCACTACGAGCAGCGCGGTCAGCAGCAGCAGTATCGCGCGGCCTACGACTCTCCCCAAGCCGAGGCCAGCGATCGCAAACCTCCCGTCATCGAAGAAACCGCCGACGATCTGGGCCATCTCAAAGCTGATTTCCTGGCCAAAAGCCTCGAAGAGAGCACCGCAGCTCGCCGGGAACTGACCACCTTCCACGGCCTGTTTCCCAAGCTGCGCAAGCTCAACGTCCCGCCCCAGCACATCCAAAATCTCCTCGATCAGCTCGATGTGCGGCTGGTCTTCACGGCGCACCCCACCGAAATCGTGCGCCACACCATCCGCGACAAGCAGCGCCGCATCGCCCACATCCTGCGCCAGCTCGACCAAGCCGAAGAAAGCAATCAGGCCCTAGGCGTCACGTCCTCCTGGGAAGTCGAATCTCTGCGGGACCAGCTGACCGAAGAAATCCGCCTGTGGTGGCGCACCGACGAGCTGCACCAGTTCAAGCCCACCGTTCTAGACGAAGTAGACTACACCCTTCACTACTTCCAAGAAGTCCTGTTTGACGTGATTCCCCAGCTGTATCACCGCTGTAAGCGCGCGGTCGAGACAGCGTTCCCCAGCCTAAATCCCCCCAGCTACGACTTCTGCAAGTTCGGCTCCTGGGTGGGCTCTGACCGCGACGGCAACCCCTCGGTCACCCCCAAGATTACCTGGCAAACGGCCTGCTACCAGCGCAACTTGGTCCTCGAGAAGTACATCCAGTCGGTGCGACGCCTGATCAACCTGCTGAGCCTGTCGCTGCACTGGAGCGATGTGCTGCCGGATCTGCTGGAGTCTCTGGAGCAAGACCAGGTCCAGATGCCCGAGGTCTACGATCAGCTGGCGATCCGCTACCGACAGGAGCCCTATCGCCTCAAGCTGTCCTATATCCTCAAGCGCCTAGAGAACACGCGCGATCGCAACTGGCGGCTATACAACTTTGACGAAAAAGATCAGGCAGTCCGCGAAGAGCTCAACCCAGCGACGTTTTATCGCTCGGGCGAAGAATTTCAGAATGAGCTGCGCCTGATCCACCACAACCTGCAAGAAACAGGCCTGAGCTGCCGCGACCTGGAAGATCTGCTGTGTCAGGTAGAGATCTACGGCTTCAACCTGGCCTACCTGGACATCCGTCAAGAGAGCTCTCGCCACTCTGACACCATCAACGAAATCGTCGGCTACTTGCAGATCCTGCCTCAGCCCTACAACGATCTCTCGGAGGCAGAGCGCACGGCGTGGCTCGCCAGCGAGCTGCAAACCCGGCGTCCCCTGATTCCGGCAGAGCTGCCCTTCTCGGAAAAGACCTGCGAAATCATCGAGACTTTTCGGATGGTGCGGCGATTGCAGCAGGAGTTTGGGCCGGCGATTTGCCAGACCTACGTCATCAGCATGAGCCACGAGGTGAGCGACCTGCTGGAGGTGCTGCTCCTGGCCAAAGAAGCGGGTCTGTACGATCCGGCGACGGGGTCGGGGACGCTCCAGGTAGTGCCCCTGTTTGAGACGGTGGAAGACTTGCAGCGCGCCCCGTCGGTGATGCGGGAGCTGTTTGAGCTGTCGCTGTACCGGTCCTACTTGGCGGGCGGCTACCAAGCCCAAGAAGGCAGCCCCTCGCCCCAAGAAGTGATGCTGGGCTATTCGGACAGCAACAAGGACTCGGGCTTCCTCAGCAGCAACTGGGAAATCCACAAGGCGCAAAAGGCGCTGCAGCAGCTGGCGGAGGAGTTCAGCGTTCGGCTGCGGATCTTCCACGGTCGAGGCGGCTCGGTGGGCCGAGGCGGCGGTCCGGCCTACGAGGCGATTTTGGCGCAACCGGGCCACAGCATCAATGGCCGCATCAAGATCACCGAGCAGGGCGAGGTGCTGGCGTCGAAGTATTCGCTGCCGGAGCTGGCGCTCTACAACCTGGAGACGGTGGCGACGGCAGTGATTCAGGCGAGCCTGCTGCGCAATGGCTTTGATGACATTCAGCCGTGGAACGAAATCATGGAGGAGCTGGCCCAGCGATCGCGCCGGCACTACCGTGCGCTCATTCACGAGCAGCCGGATTTCCTGGATTTCTTCCATCAGGTGACGCCCATCGAGGAAATCAGTCAGCTTCAGATCAGCTCTCGACCGTCGCGTCGGGGCGGCAAGCGTGACTTTAGCAGTCTGCGGGCCATTCCCTGGGTCTTTAGCTGGACCCAGAGCCGCTTCTTGCTGCCTTCCTGGTATGGGGTCGGCACGGCCCTGCGAGATTTCTTGCAGGAGGAGCCGGAGGAAAACCTCAAGCTGCTGCGCTACTTCTATTACAAGTGGCCGTTCTTCCGAATGGCGGTCTCGAAGGTGGAGATGACGCTGTCCAAGGTGGACTTGCAGATTGCCAACCACTACGTGCAGGAGCTCTCTCAGTCTGAAGACATAGAGCGCTTTGAGAAGGTGTTTAGCCAGATCTCGTCGGAGTATCATTTGACGCGCGAGATGGTGCTGACGATTACGGGCAATCAGCGCTTGCTCGATGGCGATCCGGATTTGCAGCGATCGGTGCAGTTGCGCAATGGCACGATCGTGCCGCTGGGCTTTTTGCAGGTGTCTTTGCTAAAGCGTCTGCGCCAGCACAAGGCCCAGTCGGCGTCGGGCTTCATCCGATCGCGCTATAGCCGCGGCGAGCTGCTGCGGGGGGCGCTGCTGACGATCAATGGTATTGCGGCGGGGATGCGCAATACGGGCTGAGGCAGGGGGCGGCGATCGCCCCAGAGAAAACTTACTTGCATCGCTCGGGGGCTCTGAGAGTGTCGAACCTACAGCGAACGCTGGTGTGCACTATGGCGGCCTGGGTCATGGCGGCAGCGGGTGCCTATCTGGGCAGCCAGACCAGCTGGGCGTGGCGATCGCGCGCTTGCGAACGCTGGGGCGCGGCGGCACGTTCAGCGTGCCAAGCCTGGGTAATGCCCGGCGCTGTGTGGCAGGGCTCGACGACAGGGCTCTGGAGCGGCGGAATTTTTGGGGCATTTTTGGCGGGGCTAGCGACTAGTCCTCATCGGCGATCGCCGGTGTCCCAGAAGGGCGATCGCCCGGACGCTTCCCAGGACTAGAGGCTGCTGCGGGCCACAGATAGGCTGGGACAGCGGTTGTGCTACGCTATTCCCCAATCTGTTGTCCTGAGAAGAGAATGATGGCAAAGCTGCGGGTCGGTCTACTGTTTGGTGGACGCTCTGGGGAGCACGAGGTCTCCATTGCTTCGGCACGGGCGATCGCCCAGGGATTTCGCAGCGCGGGCAACCTCGATCGCTACGACCTCCAGCCCTTTTACATCCAAAAGGATGGTGTTTGGCAAGGGCCAGCGATCGCCGAGCAGGTTTTGGCGGCGGGCAAGCCCCTGCCGGTCAACGACGACCTCACCCCAGAGGCGCGATCGCACCTCTGGCAGTTTCCGCCCGAAGCGGCCGAAATCCAGGTGTGGTTCCCGATTCTGCACGGCCCCAATGGGGAAGACGGCGCTGTGCAGGGCCTCCTGCGGCTGATGCAGGCGCCCTGCGTGGGCTCTAGCGTTTTGGCCTCCAGCGTCGGCATGGACAAGCTAGCCATGAAATCCGCCTTTGCCCAAGCCGGACTGCCCCAGGTGAAATACCTAGGGGTCGATCGCGCCCAAGTTTGGTCCAATCCCTGCATCTTTCCGAAACTTTGCGACGACATCGAGGTGGCCCTGGGCTACCCCTGCTTCGTCAAGCCTGCCAACCTGGGATCGTCGGTGGGAATTTCGAAGGTGCGCGATCGCGCCCAGCTAGAAGCCGCCCTAGACAGCGCCGCCAGCTACGATCGCCGCCTGATCGTCGAAGCGGGCGTCACGGCGCGCGAAGTCGAGTGCGCGGTCTTGGGGAACGACAACCCCAAAGCCTCGGTAGTGGGTGAAATCACCTATCAAAGCGACTTCTACGACTACGAAACCAAATACACCGACGGCCAAGCCGATCTCTTCATTCCGGCGCAGCTGCCAGAGGCGATCGCCCGCGAAATCCAAGAGCGGGCAATTCAGGCTTTCCGAGCCATCGACGCCGCTGGCCTTGCTCGCCTAGACTTCTTCTACGTCGAAGCGACCGGCGAAATTTTCCTCAACGAAGTCAACACGCTGCCGGGCTTCACCGCCACCAGTATGTATCCCAAACTCTGGGAGGCCAGCGGCGTTCCCTTTGAAGAGCTGCTGCACCAGCTGGTGCAATTGGCCCTCGAACGAGAATCGACCTAATGTCAGACCTCACGAAACTCTCCTTGGGAGTGGTGGTGAGTTCTGGCGGAAACACGTACAATCGAGGGCAAAACCCGCAGTTAAGTCGTTCGTCATATGAAAATGCTCTGTTTCTGGTCATGGCCCTAGGCCGGAAATCAGATTTTGAGGGTGCTCTCTCGAAAGCTGGCGATTTTTCGGATGAGTGACTTAGCGAAGACGGAGCCCATTACTCTGCCACCAAGAGCAAGCTCTATGGTTCCATCATCCAGTCAAGACAATCCAGCTTTTGCCTTGTGGGACTGGTCCCTCAAGCTAATTCAGCAACGACCGCTGCTGACCTGGGCGGCGGCCCTCTCTGTGGCCCTTGTCATGGGCGGGGCTGCTATGAATGCGCTGATTAGCCCTGGGCCTCAGCTCCCCGAATTTAAGCCGCAACCTGTGGCGGAGTCTCCCAAGCCGGGAGTGGCCTTGGTGAACTCCTCGCCCGCCGCGTCGAAGCCTTCCCCGGCTCCAGCGGCCAAGCCGTCGCAGGCGGCGAAACCCGATCCGAAAGCTGCGCCGCCGGCGCCAGAGTCGGAGTCTGGGATTCCGCTGTGGGTGTTTGGCGCGATCGCCCTAGGCTGTGCTGGCGGCTCGCTGATCGTCTCGCGGCTGCTGGTGTCGAGTCCGTCGGCCGCTCGTCGGCGCGGCCCCGCCCGGAAGACCAAGCCGGTGCTCAAGACGCAAGCGGCTCGCTCCCCCAAGCGTAAGGTGCGTCCTACCCAGGCGTCGGGACCGAAAGGCCGCCGTCGGGCGCCTCTGCGATCGCCCGCTCCCCAAAACATGGCCCCTGCATCGCAGCCCATGGTGACTGTGCTCGCTCCCGAAGAGAGTCATCCCCTTGACTGGGGCGAGACCAGCTTGGCCGAAGCGATGGACATTCGCAAGCGCCGCCCCATTTCATCCATTTTGTAGGCGATCGAGATGGTCGACCGGTTCCAGCCACCGGGCTTTGAATCTCGCTCCGTCAACACTTCCCTCGGGACGATGGTGTACTACACCGCATCTGGAGGGGAGAGCGATGCAGCGCCGCCGCTGGTGTTTCTCCACAGCGTGGGGGGCGGCTCTTCGGCGTACGAGTGGTCCAAAGTGTATCCAGCCTTTGCGGGACGCTACCGAGTCCTGGCACCGGACTTGGTGGGATGGGGCCAGTCGGCGCACCCGGTGCGGGACTATCAGGTGGCAGATTATCACCAGATGCTGGGCGAGCTTTTGGCGGCGGCGACCGCGACGCCAGCGGTGGTCGTGGCGTCGTCGCTGACAGCGGGGATGGTCATTCGTCTGGCCATCGAGCAGCCGACTTGGTTCCGGGCGCTGCTGCTGGTCTGCCCAACGGGCTTTGGCGACTTTGGTCTGGACTACCAGCGAGGCTTGGCAGCGCAGTTGGCGCGGGTGCCAGGGCTCGATCGCCTGCTGTACGCCGTAGGGGCCGCCAATGCAGAGGCGGTGCGAAATTTCATGGCGCAGTTTCTGTTTGCCCGCCGCGATCGCATTTCTGAAGAAATGGTCCAGGCCTACCTGGCTTCGGCGCTCCAGCCCAACGCGGAATATGCGGCCTTGGCGTCTTTGCGGGGCGATCTGTGCTTCGATCTGGCCCGCTATGTGGGGCAGCTGACGGTGCCGACGGCCGTCTTTTGGGGAGAAGAGGCGCGCTTTACGCCCTGCGAAACGGGCCGACGGCTGGCCACGCTCAATCCCCAGGCGGTGAAGTCTTTTGAGGCGATCGCTGAAACCGGCGTCTGGCCCCATCTCGAGCTGCCCGCCGTGATGATCGGCCTGCTAGAGCGATCGCTCCGTCAGCTGCTGGCGGACCCTCGCTAGGATGGGCATGGTGTCAAAGGATTATTTCCCATGGAAACGGCTTTAATCACAGGTGCATCCTCGGGGATCGGGGCGACCTTCGCAGAGGCGCTGGCTGCCCGAGGCATGAACCTGATTTTGGTGGCCCGCTCGGGCGATCGCCTCCAGACCCTGGCCCGCCGCCTCGAGCAAACCGCCGGAATTCAGGCGATCGCCATTTCCCAAGATCTTGCTGAGCCCAACGCCGCCAGCAGCCTCGCCCAAGCCATCGACGCCCAAGGAATGCAGGTCGACTGGCTGATCAACAATGCTGGTTTTGGGGACTACGGGCCTTTTGCCGAACGCGATCGCCAGCGGCAGCTGGATATGGTGCAGCTCAACGTTCTGTCTCTTGTGGACTTGACCCATCAGTTCTTGCCCGCGATGCGCGATCGCCGCTCCGGCACCATCATCAACGTCTCTTCGATCGCTGGCTTCCAGCCCCTCCCCTACCTGTCCGTCTACGCCGCCACCAAATCCTTCGTTCTCAGCTTCAGCGGCGCTCTCTGGGCTGAAAACAAGCCCTACGGTGTGCGCGTGCTCGCCCTGTGCCCCGGCCCGACCGAGACGCAATTTTTCGACGCAGCCAAATTTCCTGACTCCTTCCAGGCCGCTAACTCCAAACTGGCCACCCCCGAAGACGTGGTCCAAGCCGCTCTCAAAGGCCTCGAGGACGGCGTCTCCAACGTGGTTCCCGGCGCTTCCAACCAGTTTATTGTGAACGTACCGCGCTTTTTGCCGCGAGACTTCCTGCTCACCGCGGTAGAGCAGCGCTTCAAAGCCCCCGAATAGACACTCCCCCAGGCGCGATCGCTCCTAGTTTGAGCCCAGCGGAACCTTCTTGCGCGTTCTTCGGTCGAAAGGCCTGATGAAACGCGTTTTTCTCGCGGCAAGAGTGACTGACGCGCCTCAGCTCCCCTGAGCAAGCTCATTCATTCCTGCTAGAGTCATCAATAAGTAAAGTTTGCTAACGCAAGCCTTCGCCCGTCCCTTTTTCTAGTGACTTCGCCTATGTTTCCGACCCGAATCTCAACACGACGGTTTTTTGCAGCCGCCGCTGCCGCAAGCTGCGTGCTCGTGGGAATCACCGAAGTAAGCACCGCCAGCGGAATGCCTGGTCTCACCATCTTTAGTGGTGTTCGCTCAGAAAACCAGCTTCCCTGGCGGCAAGACTTTGGCGGAAACGCAGGCGGATGGGATCGCTATCGCCTCAGAATCCCCAGCAAAAAAATGGACTTGGCTGTCTCGCAATTTGTCATTGACTATCCCGACTACTTCGATGGCAAATTTGACCCCGACAAAATCGAAGTTCGGGTCAAAGGCAAGTCCCTGCCCCTCGATGAAGTCAGCTGGGACAAAGAAAACCACTTTATTTCTATCTACATGGCAGAGCCCGTGCCCGCTGGCAGCCGCGTAGAGCTGGTGCTCTCCAACGTCAAAAATCCCTCGTTCGGTGGCACCTTCTATTTCAACTGCGAAGTGCTGTCGCCGGGAGATGTACCCCTGCGCCGCTACAAGGGCACCTGGATCGTGGATGTCGGCTAAACCCATCCTGATAGTGCTAAAATTGTAGACTGTGAAAATTTTTCAACACAGTTTGGCGAGACTGGAGTATTTACTATGACTCAGCGGACCCTTGGCGGCACTTGCCGCAAGCGCAAGAGAACTTCTGGTTTCCGCGCTCGGATGCGCACCAAAAACGGTCAGAACGTGATCAAAGCGCGGCGTAACAAAGGCCGCGCTCGCCTCGCTGTCTAAAGGCGAGTGTGTGGGGTGAGTTGGGTTCACTCAATGCAAAGCTCCAAATCTCTGGAGAAGCAGGTGAACCCGATTTCCCAAAATTTTACGATTGCGCCATTTTTTAAGCGCTGAGCAAGGCTTGTAGGCTACGCCCAGCTATCCAAGAAAACCAAGCTGTTTCGTTTTTGCTTTCAGCAGCAGATGGCTTTGCCCAGTGCCAATCGGCTCAAACGCCGTCGAGACTTTCAAACGGTCTACAAAGCTGGAAGTCGCAAATCAACTCTTCATCTCACCCTCAGAGCACTGCCGTTTCAGACTACGTCGGGGACAAAAAAAGCAGAATCTCTGTCAAAAGGCCCTGAGATCTGGGTGGCAAAATCGCCAACCCGCATCGGTATTTCCATTAGCCAGAAAGTCAGTAAACGGGCCGTTATTCGCAATCGAATTAAGCGCCAAATTCGAGCTGCTTTCCGCCAGCTGCTGCCTAGGATTCAATGCGGGTGGTGGCTGGTTGTTGTTGTAAGACCCGAGGCGGTTCAGTGCGATTATGGTCAATTTCTGCGAGAATTAGAGCAGTTGTTGGCAGACGCTGAGGTACTCGATGGCCCTTAACGAAGAGGTTTATTACGAAGGCGGTCCTCACATTGGGGATTTAATTGTTAGTATCCTGCTGGGATTTACGGTTATTTGCATTCCGCTAACCATTGGTTCGATCGTTCGGGCCTTGTGGCTGCGCTACCGCATCACCGATCGCCGCATTTCTGTGACGGGTGGCTGGAAAGGGCGCGATCGCACGGACATCGTATACTCAGAAATCGCCAAGATTGTAACCGTGCCACGAGGCTTGGGCGCTTGGGGAGATATGGTCATTACCCTCCGCGATGGCAGCCGCCTAGAGCTGCGATCGATTCCCCGCTTTCGGGATATGTACGCCTACATGCAAGAGCGGCTTTCGCCCAGCGCCAAGGCTGTGAGCGGCGGTCTGGGTCAACAACCCTAGATTAATTGGGGCTGCCGGTACTTCTCTCACAACTTTTTAATTTGGAAACGGTGAGCAGCTCGGGCTAATTTCCTAGAGCTCTGGGTGCCCGAGGCTAGCGGGCGATCGCAAAATTTGCCTCTTTTTTCGCCGCCCACTCTTGCCCACCGTTGGCTAAAGTAGACTAGACCTAAAACTGCAGAGAGCGAATGGATTTCGGTATTGGGTTTCTCTCCAACAACGTCATGCTGCCGATCCTAGATTTTTTCTATGGGATCGTGCCTAGCTATGGTTTGGCCATTGTGGCTCTGACGCTGGTGATCCGATTTGCGCTCTATCCCCTGAGCGCCGGTTCGATTCGGAGCATGCGTCGAATGCGTGTGGCTCAGCCAGTCATGCAAAAGCGGGTTAAGGAAATTCAGGAGCGCTACAAGAGCGACCCCGCCAAGCAGCAAGAGGAAATGAGCAAAATCTACAAAGAGTTTGGCAACCCCTTGGCGGGCTGCTTCCCGATTTTGCTGCAAATGCCGGTCCTCTTCGCGCTCTTTGCGACGCTGCGGGGATCGCCGTTCTCTGATATTAACTACACGGTGAACTTGCAGATTCTGCCTCGAGAGCAGATTGAGCAAGTTGTCCCTCAGGTTTACGCTACTTCTCCCCAAAACATCTACGTGACGGACGGGGTGCACGCGCCTGTCGTGGCGCTGCTGCCCAGCGGCAACCGTTTGGTGGTCGGAGAGACCACTACTCTGGAGTTTCAGACCTCAGAAGGCAAGCCTCTGCCCCAGCTTCTTCAGGAATATCCTGAATACAACCTCAATCCCCGGTGGACAGTGACTCGCGGGGAAGAGCGAGTCGCTATTCGCGAAAATGGCACCCTAGAGGCGCTGCAACCGGGTGAGGTGACCCTTCAGGGATCGGTTCCAGGTTTGGCGGCCAACAAAGGCTTCCTTTTCATTGACGCTTTGGGTCGCGTGGGGGCGTTTGATGAGGATGGCAAGATTCACTGGGACATCATTGGCATGGTGCTGTTCTTCGGCATCAGCCTCTACGTGAACCAGCTGCTCTCGGGTCAGGGCCAATCCAATAATCCCCAGCAGGATACGGTCAACAAGATTACGCCGGTGATTTTCTCAGGGATGTTTTTGTTCTTCCCGCTGCCGGCCGGGGTCTTGATGTACATGGTGATTGCCAACATTTTCCAGACCCTCCAGACCTTTATTTTGTCTCGTGAGCCTCTGCCAGAGAATCTACAAAAGCTGGTGGATATGGAGGCCAAGACGGCCCCGGCAGCTGCGAAGTCAGAGGATGGAGGCCGCGATTCGCTGCCTTTCGAGCCGGGTCGCTCGAAGAAGAAGGCTTAGGAAATCGCCATGAATGAAAGTCAGAAGGATCGCGGGCAGCAGTGGCTAGAGGAACTCCTGAGCTTGATGGGGGTTCCAGCGCCGGTGACGGTGTCGTCTGCTCCGGAGGAGTCGGAGGAAGAAGGCTGCTGGCTGACGATTGATGGAGCGTCGTTGACCGAAGACCAAGCGCAGCTGCTGATTGGGTCTGACGGGACGGTCCTGGATGCGGTCCAGTATTTGGCCAATACGCTGCTGAACTTGGGCCGCGCTTCTGACGATCAAATGCCCTATACCGTAGAGCTGAATGGCTACCGGGCGGAGCGCCAGGCTGCCCTGAAGGCGATCGCCGATCAGGCTGCAAGCCAAGCTCGCGAAACGGGGGAGGAAGTCGAGCTGAAGTCGCTCTCTTCGGCCGAAAGACGCCAAGTCCACACCTTTTTGAAGGACTGTGAGGACTTGGAAACCTACAGCCGGGGGCGAGAGCCGGACCGCCGTTTGGTGATTCGCCCGCGATCCGTTGTTCAGTGATGAGGTCTTCGGGGCATGGACGCAGTGCATATTCCTCAGCTCAATCGTCTGCCAGACCAGACGGCATCGTTTGAGATCGCCGAGCATCTTCCAGGTCTGGAGACGCTGACGCCGGTCCAGGGCTCGGTCAAGGTCTCCCACCGAGGCACCTATTTGGAGGTTTCGGGTCAGGCACAGGCAATCATTACCCTGACTTGCCATCGCTGCCTGAACCAGTACAACCACCGCTTGCAGGTGGATGCGAATGAAATGATCTGGCTGCGATCGCAGTCGGATGTCGCAGGCACAGCGCCCCTCGAAGAAGAAATCGAATTTGAGGATCTCGTGGAGACGCTGTCGTCGCAGGGATATTTTCGCCCCGATCAGTGGCTTTATGAGCAGCTGTGCTTAATGATTCCACCTCATCAGCTGTGTGACGAGCAGTGTCAGGGCATTGCGCTGCAAGATGCTAGCTTGACGGAGGCGGTCGACAGCCGCTGGTCTGCGCTGGAGCGGCTCAAGCGCCAGATGTCGTCCTAGGGCTGTTTTGATCCAGCGGTGCAGTTGCTTCGATACCAGCAAGATCTATGAGTTTTCGGGACGAATTTGAACTGCTGCTGAGAGCCTGCTACCCGGTGATCTATGTGCCGACGCAGGAAGAGGAGCGGGTAGAAGCGGCGATCGCCCAATCTGCTAAGCAGCTGGGCGGACGGGCCGTTTATATCTGGGATTTCGTCGAAGGCTACCAGGGAAATCTCAACGATGCGGGATTTGGGCGTCGCAATCCGCTGCAGGCGCTGGAGCTCGTTGAGAAGCTGCCTGCCACCGCCCCCGCAATCTTTATTTTGCGAGACTTTCATCGCTTCCTCGAAGATGTGGCGATCGCCCGCAAGCTGCGCAACCTTGCGCGCCTGCTCAAGTCCCAGCCCAAAAACTTGGTCCTCCTCTCGCCCCAGCTCACGATTCCAGACGAGCTGACTGAGACCATTACGGTTCAAGAATTTCCGCTGCCCCAGGCGATCGAAATTCGCACCGAAATTGAGCGCCTCTTGGGGAGTTTGGGGCAGACGCTCCCCAGCCGCACCCTCGATGAGCTGGTGCGATCGTGTCAGGGGCTGTCCCTAGAGCGCATCCGGCGAGTTTTGGCGCGGGCGATCGCCACCCACAGCGAGATTCGCCCCGAAGACGTGGAGCTGATTCTCCAAGAAAAGCGTCAAACCATCCGCCAAACCCAGATTCTGGACTTTTATCCAGCCACAGAGCAAATTTCCGACATTGGCGGCTTAGACAATCTCAAAGACTGGCTGCTGCGGCGAGGTGGCGCCTTCTCGGAGCGAGCCCGCCAGTATGGTTTGCCCTATCCCCGAGGCCTGCTGCTGATCGGCATTCAGGGCACTGGCAAGTCTCTCACTGCCAAGGCGATCGCCCACCACTGGCACCTGCCCCTCCTACGCCTCGATGTCGGACGCTTGTTCGGCGGCCTGGTTGGTGAATCTGAGGCCCGCACTCGGCAAATGATTCAGGTGGCTGAGGCGCTCTCGCCCTGCATTCTCTGGATCGATGAAATTGACAAGGCCTTCGCCGGTCTCGAAGGAAAAGGCGACTCTGGAACTGCCAGCCGCGTTTTCGGCACCTTCATCACTTGGCTTGCTGAAAAAACTTCTCCGGTCTTCGTCGTCGCCACCGCGAATAATATTCAGTCCCTGCCCCCAGAGATGCTGCGCAAAGGGCGCTTTGACGAAATTTTCTTTGTTGGTCTACCCAGTCAAGAAGAGCGCCGCGCTATCTTCAACGTTCATCTGTCTCGTCTGCGGCCCCACAATCTCAAGACCTACGAAGTCGATCGCCTTGCCTATGAAACGCCTGACTTCTCAGGCGCCGAAATTGAGCAGGCCATCATCGAAGCCATGCACATCGGCTTTAGCCAAGACCGAGACTTTACCACAGATGATATTTTAGAAGCGGCCAGTCAGATTGTGCCCCTTGCTCAGACCGCCAAGGAGCAAATCCAGTTCTTGCAAGAATGGGCAGCGGCCGGAAAAGCCCGATTGGCCTCCAAGCACAGCAGCCTCAGCGATCGCATCCAGCGACAGCTTCAGGGGCCAGAATAAAAGAGTGCGAGCCCATGCGTCTAATCGTCAATCTATTCAAGTTTTTGCTCGGATTCCTGCTGGCGCTAGTCTTGCTAGGGCTTGGAGGGTATGCGGCTGCTCAGTATCTGATGCTAAAGTTCAACGCTTCTTTGCCAGAGCGGCCGATCTTTAGCGAAGAACAGCCCAAAGAGAGCTCCAAGCCAGCGAAGGCAACGGCGGCCAGTGCGCCCGCAGCTTCTCCTTCTCCCGCAGCCGCCTCGCCTTCTCCCTCGCCCAAGCCTCTGGAGCCTGGAGCCTACACCGCTCGGGTCACTTGGTCTGAAGGGCTGGTGCTGCGCGGCGCTCCTGGTATTGATGGAGAGCCCATCGGCGGCGTGGACTACAACGAGCAAGTCGTGGTGATCGAAGACAGTGCAGATAAGCAGTGGCAGCGAATTCGCATTGAAGGCAGCGATCGCGAAGGCTGGGTCAAAGCTGGCAACCTGTCTCGCGCAAACTGACGCTCTGTCGCCACAAAAGCCAATCGCGCCGCAGTAAACGGTCCGATTTCTTGTTAAGAAACATCGCCATCTTTAAAGCTTAGTATCGAAAAGCTTGCCCTGACCGCGTTCGGGTAAATGTGGGTGATAGCTTGATAAGAAGCAAAAATGCTTTATCAAGCAATATCAATCATCTGAGCCATGTACGGGAAAAATTCAGGTAAAGATTGGGTTGGTGCTGCAATTACGGCAGCGATCGGTGCAGGAGTGGTTACTTCCTTCGCTGTTAGCCAAGGACAAAACCCTTTTGTTGCCCTTGGTATTACTGGATTTGCCACAGTAATAGCTTTGGTTATTGATAGCTTGCTATAGCAAGGACTTCCGAAAAACTAACCGCTTCGATAGCGCGATCGCTCATGAAGTCATTGCACTGCGAAAGCGCGTCAGCTCCATTCAGAGCGTGAGAAAGTCTCATTGCTTAGGCGACTCTACAGGCCCTCGCTGGGATGCTCCGTCGGAATATTTCTTCTGGCCAAAAGCAACTGGGGTTTGCAAAAAATGAGGCGAAAAACCCCAGTTTTTGCTGACTTCTGACAAATTACATCGGCAGCAGCGCTCGCTGGCAAGCCGGACAAATCGCGTGAATGGTCAACTGGCAGTCCAGTAGGTGATAGCCTTCTTTGCGAGTCGTTTTGTTGCCAATTTTCAGCACTGAGTCACTTTTGAACTCAATGGTTTTGTTGCAGCGAACGCAGATTAGGTGATGGTGGTGATAGGGATAGGGCTGATTGAGCTCGTAGTGCTTGTGCCCCTCAGCTAACTCCAGTTCCCTGAGAATACCGAGCCGCGCCATGAGTTTCAGGGTGCGGTAAATGGTTGAGAGGCTAATACTCTCCCCTTCACTTTGCAAAAGATTGTAAAGATCTTCTGCGCTTAAGTGCTTACCTTTGGGCAAATTTTGAAACACATGAAGGATGGTTTCTCGCTGAGGAGTTAAGCGCCAGCCTCGCTCGTTCAGCTCTGCTTTAAGAGCACTGGTAGTGTAGGGTGACATATAGCATTCTCAGCAAAACCTCTTACTTGAGAATGATACACAATAAATCTAGCTTTTTTCAAGAAGGTATTCTTATTGAGACTAATTAGCAGTTTAAATGGCTGAAATCGCCTGTGAATTTGCAGACGATCGCAGAAAAGAACGTTTTTTGTAAGGAGCTGAAAATCTGGTTTTGGATGTTTTTAGGGTCAGCTTGAGTGTCATCGTGAATTAGAGGCGATCGCCTTTAATTAACAAGCCAAGTGTAAAAAAATATGTTTTAAGGCCTAGTTGAGAATGATCACCAACTAGGCCTTGATAGGTATTTGGGAGATGTCGCGAGGCAAAAGTAGTCTGCTAGCTTAGAGACTCCAAATAGTCGCGAATGCGGTTGCGACGCTTGGGCTGCCGGAGCTTTTGCAGGGCTTTTGCTTCGATTTGGCGGACGCGCTCTCGCGACAGATCCAGAGCCCGACCAATCTCGGCGAGGGAATAGGGATGGCCGTCGCCCAAGCCAAAGCGCATCTGAATGACGTCCCGCTCGCGGCTAGTCAGGTCTGCCAGAAGCTGCTGGAGGTCGCGACGCAGAGACTCCCGCATGAGGGTTTCTTCGGGCGTGACGTCGTCGGTTTCCAGCAGCTCGCCCAGCTCGGTGTCTTTCTCTTTGCCGACTTTGGTTTCGAGGGAAACGGAGCGCGGGACGCGCAGCAGGACTTCACGCACCTGGGGCGAGGTCATTTCCAGTTCCCGAGCAATGTCCTCAATGGTGGGCGTGCGGCCTTTTTCTTGAGAGATCTTGCGCTGGGCTTTCTTGATTTTGTTGAGCTTTTCGGTGATGTGGACCGGCAGGCGAATGGTGCGGCTCTGGGTGGCGATCGCCCGCGTGATGCCCTGGCGAATCCACCAGTAGGCGTAGGTGCTGAAGCGATAACCCTTGGTGGGATCAAATTTCTCTACGGCCCGCTCCAAGCCGAGGGTGCCTTCTTGAATCAGATCCAGCAGCTCAAGGCCGCGATTTTGGTACTTCTTGGCCACAGACACGACGAGGCGAAGATTCGCCTTGATCATGTGCTCTTTGGCGCGGATCCCTTCTCGCTGAATCTGCTCTAATTCTTGGATTGTCAGCCCAGTCAGCTCAGCCCAGCGCTGTTTGCCGCTGGCGAGGATGGGTTTGAGCTCAGTGACGTCAACGCCAGCGGCTTCGGCCCACCGCTCCAGAGAGGGACGGTGCCCCAAGTGAGACGTCAGCGTGTCTCGAGCTTCGATGATCTGGACGTAGCGCTGGATCGTGCCGCCTTCTGCCTGGGCGGCCTCATCTCGCAGCTCCAGCAGACGCATGTAGCGCTGTACTTGCTGAGCTTCGGAGACTTCCTCATCCCGCCCGAGCAATCGGACGCGACCAATCTCCTGGAGATACATCCGCACCAAATCGGTGGTGCGACGACCGGGACGCTTCTGCAAGCCATCGGGATGAACGAGCTCTTCTAGCTCATTAAGAGAAGTCCCAGCGGCTTCATCGAAGTCAGGCTCGTCTGGCGAAAAGCCTTCCGAACCAACCGGATCATCATATGCTGCGTTGGGGCTAAAGCTGCTTGCTTGCATAGTATCCTTTTCGGTTGCTCCAGGTGGTAGTGAGGCTCAATCTGGCTGTTTCCTACTGCTAGGATTCCCTTGACAAAAGACAAGCAAACACTTTGTTGGGTTCCTTTACAGAGTGATTTGATGAGGTGTCAAGAGGGCTTTACAGATGACTCCTGGATGAGCACAGAGCCTCTGGCAATCAGTATCTGAACGGAATTTTGTGAGACCGTTTCAGTGATTGAAACCTCGGGGTTTGTATGAACTGAAACGAGCACCCTGGTGAATACTGAGGTGGCGATCGCGCCGTAGGTATTGCTAGACTGCGATTACTATACGGAGCGGCCACGGTAGCTTGAGTGACCGTTGTCAGAGGGTAAGTTAATCTACATCACGCCTGACGCGGGTTCCTGATCACTTTCCCAGCAAAGCGTTGATTTTTCTATAAAAGTTTTAAAAATTTTGGTGAGCGATTTTCAAGTTTGAGAAAGCGCAGGTCCTGAAGCAAGGCTGAAAGCCCTGATGCGCTGCGGCTTTCTAGGGATTATTTGAAGACAGTTCAAAATTAAAAAATTAAAGATGTCTTAAGGTTTTGAAGGGGCAATTTGGGCTGAATTGTAAAGAATTTTGATTAAGAGCGGGTAAAGGGCGATCGCGCTTCAAATTGCGATCGCCCTTCAGCATGCAAATCCATTGACGCTCGGCCCTTGAGCCGAGTGATTCATGCTAGTTGAATGAATCTTGGGATTTGCTAGAAGCAGCACTGCTGCCATTGGCATGGTCGGGATCGACCATTGACTTGCGGCGATCCAAGCTCCAGAGCCACAGCGACTGTTGGGGAACCCCGATGGAGATTCCCGCTTGATCTAGAGCTTGCTTGAGGCGGCGGCGATATTCTCGGGCCACATTCCATTGTTCGAGGGGCTTGGTTTGAATCCAGAGCCGAATGGAGATGCCTTCATGGCTCAGGTTTTCGACCCCCAGGACTTGCAAGGGATCCAGAATGCGATCGCGCCAATCCGGATCGCGGCTCAAGCGCAGAGACACTTCGCGAATGATCTTCAGGGCCTGATCGGTGTCGACCCCGTAGGCTACGTTGATCACCAGATCGGCGCGGGACCAGTCCTTCGAGAGGTTGCGCACCACATCGATGGTGCCGTTGGGAATCGTGATGAGCTGGCCCTCAGAGTTGCGCAACTGGGTGATGCGCAGATTCATGTTTTCCACCAGACCCGCTTCGCTCTTGACGCTGATCACATCTCCCACGGCGTACTGGTCCTCAAGCAAAATCAAGAACCCGTTAATGGTGTCCTTGATCAGGCTTTGGGCGGCGAAGGAAACGGCAAGACCGATGATCCCGGCACCAGCGAGCAGCGGCGCGACGTTGAGTCCGAGGCTTGAGAGTCCAATCAGGGCGCCGATGACCAGCAGCACAAGGCCAGCAATGCTTTTGAGCACCCGTGAGAAGGTGGTGATGCGCAGGGCGATTCGCTGGGGATTGGTGGGGCTAAAAAAGCGACCATTGCCCACGGCCCAAAAGAAGCGATCGATAGCGACGGCGCTGATGCGGATAGCCACGTAGGTTCCCAACAGGGTCAGGATAATTGTGACCGGGATCTTGAGGCCAGAGACGATCTGCGGCTGGAGCCAGCGGACCTGGGGAAACAGCCCAAGCCCCAAAAAGAGACCGCCTCCCCATAAAACGATCTGGCCTGCCTGGAGCAAGCGCCGCTGAATCTCGATCAGATTGCGCTGCTGAAGGTGGGAGGCCTGATGCTGGGCGGCGGCCAGCATGGCGGCTTCGCGAGCGGCGGATGCTTCGGGGGTGCCGGTGGTGGGCTGGGTAACCACGGGCGGCGGCACGTCTGGGGTCTGGGCTTCGAGCCGATGGAGCTTGGCTCGGAGGTGACGCTGACGATAGGCAAAGCCTGCGCTGATCAGCACTAGGAGGACGCTGCCGATCGCTGCGATCGCCAGGCGTCGCTGGAAGGCTGCGGGCTGTCGCTCGGCGATCGCCCGTCTCAGCCCAAACTCAATGCGTTTAGCAAATTCTTCTGCTGTGCCCTGGAGGGTATTAGCGCCCTGGAGCTCTGCGTCCTGCTCCGTCACGGTCATGATCTCCTGGTCACCAAACTGAAGAACTGGTAGACCGTTGTCGGGGCTCTCGATCACGTCGATGGCGATGGGGGGCGGATTTTCGGCGCGGCTCAGGCGCTGCACGATGTCTCGCAGGCGTCCCTCGATGATGTTGGTGCGCCACTGAATGGGACTGGCTTCTCCTGGGCGATCGCTGGCGCTCGCTGCGACCCAAAAGAGCGTACGGCCGTCGAGTCGAATCCGCCCAGTATCAATTCGCTCGGCCGGTGTACTCGGCGGCAATATATTCTCAATATCTTGAAGATTAATGCCTGGAATACTGGGAATTTGGGCAGCGGCGGGTGATGTCAGCCGCGGAGCAAATCCAAAAAGTGTAAAGCCTACCAAGACCGCAAGGACAATGGACCACACTTTGGAGCGGCGATCGCCCTTGGGTGAGCGGTGGGTTGCAGGTGGCATAGGAAACCCCTGAAAAACAGCAAAGGTCGGCTCTGATCGGACCCTGGAATGTTTAGTGAGCCGAAGATTTATGAAGTTTTGTTTTCAGGATCACTATCCAGCAAACTATAGGAGGGACTCGTAACTCCTCGAATCTCTCGCAGGTAATAGGTATTTATTGGGTTTCTTCCCTCAAAACAGCGGTATGTCCCTAGACGATTGGTTTTTGCAGGTTCTCTGGTCCTCTTTGCCCGAGCTCACTCCAGCCGATGGGGCGAAGCTGGAGAGCGATCGCGCCTTGATGCGGCGCTGCATTGCCCTGGCCTGCCGCGCCCTCGGCCAAACGGCCCCCAATCCCCTCGTAGGATCGGTGATTGTCAAAGACGGGGAGATCGTGGGGGAAGGCTTCCACCCCCAGGCAGGGCAGCCCCATGCGGAGGTGTTTGCGCTGCGCGCGGCGGGCGATCGCGCCTTGGGCGCAACCCTCTACGTGAACCTAGAGCCCTGTAGCCACCACGGACGCACCCCGCCCTGCGCGGACGCCATCCTGGCGGCGGGCATCGCCAAAGTGGTCGTCGGCAGCCTAGACCCCAATCCCCAGGTGGCGGGGCAGGGCATCGCGCGGCTGCGGGCGGCGGGCCTCGAGGTCGTGGTGGGCGTCGAAGCGGCGGCCTGCCAGATCCTCAATGAAGCCTTTTTTCATCGCATCACCCACCGCCGGCCCTTCGGCATCTTGAAATACGCCATGACCCTCGATGGCAAGATCGCCGCGACGGGAGGACACAGCGCCTGGGTGACGTCCCCGGGGGCTCGGCGGGAGGTGCATCACCTGCGGGCCACCTGCGACGCGGTCATCGTCGGGGGCAACACGGTGCGGCGCGACAATCCCCACCTGACCAGCCATGACGTGAGCGATCGCCATCCCCTGCGCGTGGTGATGAGCCGCCGTCTGGATCTGCCCACGGAGGCGAACCTGTGGCGATCGCAGGTCGCCCCAACGGTGGTTTTTGGGGAAGTCGGGGCCAACGAGGTGGTGCACCAAGCCTTGGCGAAGCAAGGGGTCGAAGTGGTCCTCCTGGAGACCTGCACGCCGGAGGCGGTGATGGCGGATCTCTACCGTCGGGGGCTGCTGTCGGTGCTGTGGGAGTGCGGCGGCACTCTGGCTGCCCAGGCGATCGCCCAGGGCGCTGTCCAGAAAGTCTGGGCCTTCGTCGCTCCCAAGCTGATTGGGGGACCCGCCGCGCCGACCCCCGTGGGAGAACTGGGCCTGACCCAGATGACCGACGCGATCGCCCTAGATCCCGTGCGCGTGCGCTCTGTTGGGCCTGATTTATTGGTGGAAGGCTATCTTCCGGCAGCACCCCGTTGACGTGCTCTCCACAACTGATACAGTTGCGCTATCAATCTGGTGAAAAGCGCAGCGATGGGAGAGACCCTTGCACTGAGTTTGCTCGTGGGTAGCCTGGGTCTCCAGTCAGCGATCGCGGGGGGATGGCTGTACTGGCGACAGCTGGTGACGGGGAGACAGGAACGGGAGGAGGAAGAGAACTTGACCCGCTACGACTATGGAGAAGTGCCCGTTAATGAAGATCAAAAGCTCGAAAACCCAGCAGAAGCAGGGGTAAACTCGGCCCCAGCCAAAAGCGCCCCGGCCAGCGCAGGAATGGTCAACGGCGCCAAAGGTCAGCGAGATCCGCGTTTGGTCGGCTGGGAATTCAAGATTGTGCGGGCGAACCGCGACCTGTTTCGAGACAGTGCTGCCTTCCGCCAGCTTTGCAAAGAAGAGGCCGAAGCGGGCTGGATCTTGCTCGAAAAGCTGGACGATCGCCGGGTTCGCTTCAAGCGGCCTATCGCTCTGCGCGACATTATCCGCTCGGATTATCTCTCCTTTGACCCCTATCGCAGCACCTACGGACCGTCGGGTAGCTCTTGGGCCTGGCTAGGGGCGATCGCCGCTTTGACCGCCATTTTGCTGCCCGCCTATTTGGGCTACACCCTCGTTTCCACCACCCTCAAAAGGCCCGTTGCTCCGGCGGTGTCGCCGACTCCGGTGCTTCCTCAAGCCGCAGAGTCTGCGCCTGCCTCACCCCCAGAGCAGCCCTAGGGCCAGCGACGCCAACCCTGTCAGGACTGGCTGAGCAGCATCTTAAAGACTCTCGTTAAAGAATCTGGGAGAGAAACTGGCGCGTGCGCTCCTCGCGGGGGGCCTGAAAAAAGGTGGTGGGCGTCCCCTCTTCCACCAAGAGGCCCTGGTCCATCAGCACGATGCGATCGGCCACTTCCCGCGCAAAGCCGACCTCGTGGGTGACCACCACCATGGTCATGCCCGAATCCGCCAGCGATCGCATGACATCTAGGACCTCTCGTACCATCTCCGGGTCTAGGGCCGAGGTCGGCTCGTCAAACAGCATGATCTTGGGCTGCATGGCCAGGGCGCGGGCGATCGCCACTCGCTGCTGCTGGCCGCCGGAGAGCTGCCCCGGATACTTGTGGGCCTGCTCCAGGATGCCCACCCGCTCCAAAAGCTGCATGGCGACGGACTCCGCCTGGGCCTGGGGCCAGCGCCGCACCCGGCGCGGAGCCAGGGTGACATTCTGGAGCACGCTCAGGTGGGGAAACAGGTTGAATTGCTGAAACACCATCCCCACCTCGCGCCGGATGGCCTCAAGGCTGCCCATGTCGTGGGACAGCTCGATGCCGTCGATGACAATGCGGCCCCGCTGGTAAGCTTCGAGACCATTGAAGGTGCGGATAAAGGTTGACTTGCCAGAGCCCGATGGCCCCATGATCACCACGACTTCGCCTCGCTGGATCTGGAGGCTGACGCCCTTGAGCACGTGAAAGCGGTTGTTGTACCACTTGTGGACGTCTTGGGCGAGGATGATCGGCTCAGCGGGTTGAGAGGTCATGGCAGGGGAGAAGATCAGGGCTGATGTCCGGTCGAGAGGTGCTGCTCAAGGCGGCGGCTCGCCAGGGACAGGGCGTAGCAAAACAGCCAGTAAATCAGGCCAATAAAGAGATACACCTCGGCATATCGTCCCAGGAAATCGGGCTGGGCCAAAATCGAGCGGGCGGTGCCGGTCAGTTCCAATAGTCCCACAATCACCAGCAAAGACGTGTCCTTGAACAGGCCAATGAACTGACCGACGATGGCAGGAATCACGGCGCGCAGGGCCTGGGGCAGCACGATCAAGAGGGTCACCCAGACGGAGTTGAGGCCTAGGGCGCGGGCCGCTTCGACCTGGCCGCGCGGAATTGACTGGAGACCGCCGCGGACATTTTCGGCCAGGTAGGCGGCGCTAAAGAAGGTGAGACCGGCGATCGCCCGCAGCACGCGATCGAGGCGAATCCCCGACGGCAGCACCAGCAGCAGCATCAGCTGGGCGATGAACAAAATGCCAACCAAGGGCAGCCCGCGCACGATCTCGATATAAAGGATGCACATCCAGCGGACCACGGGAAGATCGCTCTGGCGCCCCAAGGCCAGCAGCACTCCCAGCGGAAACGACACCACGATGCTGACGACGGCGGTAAAGACGGTCAGCAGCAGACCATTCCACAGGTTGCTGTTGACCTCTCGCAGGCCCAGCCCGCCGCCGATCAGCCACAGCACCACCGGGAACGACAGCCCCCAGAGTCCCCCCAGCCAGGGTCTCAGGCGATCGCCCCAGTGGCTGAGGCCGATTCGCCAGCCCGCGACTCCCAGGGCGATCGCGCTTCCCAGACCTGCTTTGGCCAGCCAGTCCCAAGGCGCGGCGGCTAGGCCGATCAGCGCACTGCCGAGGGCGATCGCGCTTGGCGGGAGCGCTCGCTTGTCCAGTTTGATCTTGACGCTGCCTAGGGTCAGACCCAGCAGCCCCAGCACCAGATCCAAGACCAGCCACAGCCGCCACACCTGACCCGCAGGATAGCGCCCCACCGCAAACAGCTTTAGGTTGGCGCCGATCACGTCCCACTGCGCTTCGCCCCAGGCCCAGCCCAGCAGCCGGTAGGCCCCATAGCCCAGCAGCCAGCCGCTGAGCAGGGTCAGGGCGACGTTGTAACCATTGCTAAACAGGTTTTTGCGGGCCCAGGCCCAGGGCGTGAGACGGACGGTTGGCGGTGGCAAGTCCTGTGGCGTCATTGGCATCAGCGCTCCTTGATCTGCACCCAGCGGTTGAGGCCGTTCATGACCAAAGCGATGACCAAGCTGATCGATAGATAGGTCACCATGATCAGCGCCATCACCTCTACGGCCCGCCCCGTCTGGTTAAAGGTGGCCGAAGCCACGAAATACACGTCTGGATAGCCGATGGCGATCGCCAGACTCGTGTTTTTGGCCAAGTTTAGGTATTGGCTGGTCATCGGCGGGATCATCACCCGCAGCGCCTGGGGCAAGATCACCCGCCGCATCGTCAGTGCGGGCGACAGCCCCAGAGCCTGGGCGGCTTCCCACTGGCCCCGCGGCACTGCCTGGACGCCCGCCCGCACGATCTCCGCGATGAAAGACCCCGTATAGAACACCAGCCCCAAAAGCAGCGCCGAGAGCTCCGCAGATAGGTACAGCCCCCCGCTGCGGCCCGTAGCCGCGTCGAAAGTCGTCAAGCTAACAGCAAACGGCGGGCCTTGGGCGATCGCCCAGATCAGCAGCCCCCCGGCGATCGCCACCCCCAGGCCCCAGCGTCTGGGGTGGCCCGCTGGCCCGAGGCGCGATCGCCCATAGCCCACGCCCACCGCCAGCAAAAGGGCGATCGCCCCCAGGCCCAGCCAGATCGGCGTCCCCGCCACCGGCTCCAGCCAGGGCAGCGTCAGACCCTGCTTGCTCACCGAGATCCCGCCCCAAAACCGCCAGCGCTCCTCCGCCACCGGCGCGCTGAGAAACACCGCAAAGTACCAAAAAAATAGCTGTAGCAGCAGCGGCGTATTGCGAAAAATCTCCACATATACCAGCGCTAGCTTGCGGATCAACCAGTTGTCGGAGAGGCGTGCAATCCCCGCCACCCCGCCCACCACCGTCGTCAGGACGATGCCCAAGGCCATCACGCGCAGGGAGTTGAGCAGCCCCACCAGCAGCGCCCAAATGTAGGAATCCGAAGGCGTATAGGGAATCAGGGTTTCCCCAATGCCAAAGGACGCCTGATAGCGCAAAAACTCAAACCCCAGCTGGATTCGGAGCTGCTGAAGATTGAAAATCAGGTTGCTCCAGAGCGTTGCTCCCAGGGACACCACGGCAACCACGGCGATCGCCTGTCCCGCCACTCGCCAAAACCGCACGTCGCGCAACCAGCGGGCGATCGCCCCTGACCCCGAAGAAGCCTGATGGTTCGGTGACATCGTTTAGTCTTCCTCCCGACAGGCCCTAGCGTAGAGGCGGCGCATACATCAGCCCCCCCTGCTCCCACAGTTGATTGAGCCCCCGATCGAGATTCAGCGGCGTTTTGGGGCCGAGATTGCGATCGTACATTTCGCCGTAGTTGCCCACGTGTTTGACGATCCGGGCCGCAAAATCATTGGAGAGGCCCAAGCCCTGACCCAAATCCCCCTCCACGCCCAAAAATCGCTTAATTTCCGGATCATCGCCCGTTTTGAACTGTTCCCAGTTTTGGGACGTGATGCCCAGCTCCTCCGCTTCGATCAGGGCAAAGATGCTCCAGCGCACCACGTCTGCCCACTGGGAATCTCCGCCCGCCACCGCTGGGGCCAGCGGCTCCTTGGACAGGACCTCCGGCAACACGTAGTGGCTGTCTGGGTCCGGCAGAGCTGATTTCCGCGAGATTAGCTGAGAGCGATCGGAGGACACCCCCGCACATCGCCCCTCAACATAGGCCGCGTAGGCCGCATTAATGTCCTCAAACACAATGAGCTGGTAGTCAATGCCCCGCTTGCGCATTTGGTCTGCCAGATTTTGCTCATTGGTCGTGCCCGTCTGGGTGCAAACCGCCTTACCCCGCAGCGCCTCCAGCGTTTTGATGCCCGAAGCGGCCCGCACCATGATCCCCTGACCGTCATAGAAAACCGTCGGCGCAAAATCCAGGCCCACCGAGGCATCCCGGCTCAGAGTCCAGGTTGTGTTGCGGCTGAGAATATCAATTTCGCCGGTTTGCAGGGCCGTAAAGCGTTCCTTGGCGTTGAGATTGCGAAATTCGACCGCGTTGGGATCGTCAAAGAGCGCAGCGGCGATCGCCCGGCAGATGTCCACATCCAGCCCCGTATACTCGCCCTCGCGATTGACAAAACTAAAGCCCGGTAGCTCGCCGCTCACCCCGCACACCAGTTGTCCCCGGTCCAGCACCGTCGACAGGCGACTCACGCCGCCCACCAGATTCATCGGCCGGTTACTCCCCGTGGGGGCCGGTCTGCCGGCTCGCAGCCCACAGGCCGAAAGCGGCAGCGCCAAGCACATCACCGCCAAAATCAGAGAACCCCAGTGCCGCATAGCCCTTGCATCCTGAACGCCCAAGACTCCAGCGCCCCAACCGCGGCTCTTGCAAAGCGCGATCGCCCCTCGACCCTGTGGCCAAAGCTGGGGCCAGCGTGGTAGCTGTGTCTCATCATATCTGCTTCTTCCAGGTCTCCTGTCTTCTGGACTGCGCAAGGCCGCGCAAGGCCTTCTTGGCCCCACGCTAAAAAGCGAACTTCCAGAAGCCTGGAAATTCGCTTTTTGGTTCAGCTTCGGGTGAAGCTACTAAAGTTCAATGCCTTGACGAAACCCAAAACCGTTGGTGGCTCGATCGACCGGACCCAGGACAGAGGATAACCAGAAACGTCTAGACAAAAGCTTTGTTATGGATTGGCGGCGCGGTTTTGCTTTGTGAGGCGTGCAGCGCATTCTTGCCAAAGGTTGCCAGCAGTGGCCTGCTGGACCAACGCTTAGCGGTATACAACGAGGCGTTCGTGGGCAATATCTCGAATGAGCGTCAGGTGTGAGCGGATATAAGCCGTCAGCACATCGGTCTCGGCGTAGTCGAGCGGCTGCTCGTTACGAATTTGCCTCAACAACCACTGCACCAAGCTGGGGTCATCCAGCTTTATTAGCACATTGGCTTGGGTTGTCTCGACCAAAGACCAAAACTGGCGCAGCAAAGAGGGTGTCATAAGACCTCTTATCTAGCGACTTTTCACTTTCAACATAGCTGATCTCATTCCCCTCACTGGCAGACCATACAAGAAGACACAAGAGTTACAAAAACCGTAATGAAGTGATCCATAACTTGATTGAGATCAGTGTGTCTAAACCCTGGGGTTTGATGCGTTCCGAAATGTTCTGTATCTCTGCTTAAAATCCTTGACAAAAACTGACCTGATCCCGGCGATCGATCGCCCACTCTACCGACCCTAGCTCTCATTTCATTTCTCGCCTCAGCAGGGGTTTGGTATCCGGTTTTACCGTTACTTTGAAAAGTTCATCCGTAGAGCTCCCCGCGGCTGTCTTGCCCGCGCGATCGCCGTGACTTCATGACCCCCCTAAAAACGCGATCGCCTGTGACATTGGCAGCGCTCAAGGCTATCCTGAGAAGAATATTGGGCCGCGTTGGGGAGATTTGGGAGAATCAAGATGAAAAAGTTCACAACCTGGGCATTTGTAAGTGCAGTTGCCTTGACTTTGACGGGCTGTGGTGGTGGTGAAGAAGTTGCCGAAGAACCCGCTGCTCCGGCCCCCCAGGCTCAAGCTCCAGCGCCTGCGCCCGCACCAGCGGCTCAGCCCTTTAATCAGCCCACGGTTCCCCAAAGCGCTCCCGGCAGCGCCGCCCTCATCCAGTCCACAAACGTTTCGGAGCGGGTCCGCCAAGTTTCTTCTGGTCGCCAAGATCCCTTTGCGGTTGTCCAGGTTTCGCCGGTGATTGAGCGGCCGCAGCCCGCCGCCGGGGCCGGAGGCCAGGTAGCTAGCCGGCCCGCCAATGCCTCAGCCGGTGGTAGCGGTACGGCGGGTGCTGGTGGTACGGCAGGCCGCCCGGCGGGTGCTGCTGCGGGAGGAACGGCGTCCCGGCCTGGAGCTGCGGGCGGCACCAAGCCCGGTGGGTCAGCTCGCCCCGGCGGGGCAGGGGGTACTGCCGCCGGTGGCGCCGCTGGCGCGCGCCCTGCGACGCCGGCCAAGCCCCAGCCACCGGCGATCGCTGCTTTGCCGCCCTTGCCCCAGCCGACCCTCGCCCAAGCAGTTGAAATCACCGGTGTGCTAGAAGCCGCGGGCGCTTCTCAGGCGATCGTGCGCACCCCCGACGCTCCGTCTGGCCGCTATGTCAGCGTTGGTCAGCGCCTGATGGATGGTCAAGTGCTCGTCAAGCGCATCGAAATGCGAGGCTCTGAGCCCGTCGTTGTCCTGGAGCAAGATGGCGTAGAGGTAGCCAAACGGGTGGGCGAAAGCGCCACCCCGAGCACCCAGCAGGCAGCCGCTCCCGGACGCATTGCTGGCTAGGGCGATCGCCCCAAAGCGCCACCAGAGAGCGCCCAAGCGCTGGGGCTTGGGAATGTTTTCGGATTCCTTAAAGGATCGCTGAGAGACTGTCCGGCCAGGGGAGGCCAGCGCTAGAGTGGGAGGTAGGGCTTGGGTCACCCGTTTCTCGCTTCTCCCCAGGCTGCCCTGGGATTTGCTGGGATTTCGTTAATATCTGGGAAGCAGGATCTGCGATCGCCCAACGCTCTCAACACCTCTGTGACTGCGTGGTTGCTATGACGACTTCACCGACTTCCTCCAACGCTCCATCTTTTTGGGAAGACTGGGGTCTCGATCTGTCCCCCCAACCCGGCGGAGACAGCGATTTCTTGGCGCAATTCGGATATCTGCCCGGCCTCAAAGAGCTGCTCACCCTGCGTCAGGTCCACGCCCTCGAGCACGCGACGGTGTGGGTCCTCAGTGAAGCCGTCCGGGGAACCTCGGAAGAGGGGACCGAAGCAGATTTGCTCAGCGGCATGTCAACAGAGCAGGGCTTCTATCTCTATGGCCAGGTCAAAACCTTGCAGCTTCAGCGGGCCGTGCAGACAGCGCTCCAGCGCATCACGACGGGCGCTTGGAGTTTGGCGGTCCACCCCCGCTGCGGCACCAATCTATCGGTGGGGATGCTGCTGACGGCTGGGTTAACCATGGGATTTCATCTGCTGCTGCCGCGAGGGCCGATCACGCAGCTGCTGGGCCTGGGCCTAGCGACAACGGCGGCGGCCCAGCTAGCGCCAGACGTGGGGGCTCTGGCCCAGCGCTACATCACGACGGCGATCCCGTTTAACTTGGTGGTCGAAAGCATCACGCCTTTGCCCGCGCAGTCTGGCCGGCCGACGCATTTTGTGCGAGTGCGATGGGTGAATTGAGCTTGAGCAGGGCGATCGCGTCATAGTCGCGTCATAAAAATTAACATTTTGTTAGAAATAAAACTTAAAGCCGTAAACTCCCTGAGAGTCCGTGGAGAGTAGTACGCTGAAAAGCAGCTAGCTGCGTGAGTTAAAGCTTAATAACTTTAAGGAAAAGGACTCATGGTTCAACGCGGTTCAAAAGTTCGAATTCTCCGCAAAGAATCCTATTGGTTTCAAGATGTGGGTACGGTTGCCTCGGTAGATACCAGCGGCATCAAGTACTCGGTTATCGTGCGTTTTGATAAGGTCAACTACGCAGGGGTGAATACCAACAACTTTGCCCCCAACGAGGTGGTCGAAGTTGAAGCACCGAAGGCTAAGCCCAAGACGGGTGCTAGCGGCAAGCAAACGCCCGTCGCACCCGCTGCTCGCAAGACCGGTACGGGCGTGCCCAGCCAGACTCGTCCTGGCGCTCAGGCTGAAACCCCCGGTGGTAACAAGGGCGTAGAGGGTGACCCCAACCAGGGAACCGAAGCACGGTAGACAGTGCCAGAACTGCCTGAAGTCGAAACCGTTCGAACGGGTCTCAATCAATTGACCCTGCTTCAGCCAATACAGGGTGGAGATGTGTTGCTTCCGCGCACAGTCGCCCACCCTGTTTCTTCATGGGAATTTTTGACGGCGCTGGAAGGCACGCAGATTCAGGCGTGGTCTCGGCGCGGAAAGTATTTGCTAGCTAGCTTGGTGAAGGCTGGATCGGATCGTCCAGCGGGCTGGCTGGGAGTGCACTTGCGGATGACGGGGCAGCTGCTGTGGCTCGATCGCGAGGCGCCGCTGCAAAAGCACGCGCGGGTGCGGCTGTGGCTGGGGGGCGATCGCGAGCTGCGCTTTGTCGATCAGCGGACCTTTGGCCGCATGTGGTGGGTCCCGCCGGACTGTGCGCCCGAGCAGATCATCACCGGATTGCAGGGGCTGGGGCCGGAGCCCTTTGACGCGGCGTTTTCGGTGGACTACCTGATGACCCAGCTGAGGCTGCGGCGCGGGCCGATCAAGAGCGCCCTCCTCGATCAAGGGCTGGTGGCGGGGGTCGGCAATATCTATGCCGATGAGTCGCTGTTTCTCAGCCAGATCCATCCCCAAACGCCCTGTGCGGCTTTGACGCGATCGCAGGTTGAGCGGCTGCGGGAGGCGCTAATTGGCGTTCTCCAGGCCAGCATCGCGGTGGGTGGCACGACATTCAGCACGTTTCTCAATGTGCAGGGCGTGAACGGCAACTACAAAGGCGAGGCCTGGGTGTATGGGCGGACAGCAGCTCCCTGTCGTCACTGCGGCGCTTTGATTGAGCGGCTCAAGCTGGGGGGACGCTCGACGCACTTTTGCCCAGCGTGCCAGCCGGAGCGATCGCCCCGTTGAGTCTGCCGGCAACCCCACAGTAGATCTGCAAAGGAATTCCGCAAATCCGCTGCGGGCGGGCGATCGCCGCCGTACACTGGAGGGAGAAAATGACTTATCACTCCAGGCAACATGGCAAGCAAAGTGAAAAAAGGGTCTTTCGTGCGGGCAGTGCGCGAAACCCTCGAAAACAGCGTTGAAGCAAAGGCCAGCGATTCTCGGCTGCCTTCCTACCTGTTTGAGACCAAGGGCGAAATCCTGGAGCTTGACGGGGACTACGCCTTGGTCAAGTTCGGTCAGGTGCCCACGCCCAATATTTGGCTGCGGGTCGATCAGCTGGAGTCCTTCGAGTAGAGCCGCTGCGATCGCCCCTCTCCTTGTTTTTTCGCCCTAGGAGCCCTCACCATGTTTGCTGATGTGACCGCGTCTTTGGTTTGTCAGCCCACCCAGGTCACGGTGATTGGTGCTGGAAAAGTCGGCAGCACGCTCGCCCAGCGGATTGCCGAAAAAAATCTAGCCCATGTGGTCCTGCTGGATGTGGTGGAGGGCTTGCCCCAGGGCATCGCGCTGGATCTCATGGAGGCGCGGGGCGTCGAGCGCCACGATCGCCACATTGTCGGCACCAACAGCTACGCCGACACCGCCGGCTCGCAGATCGTGGTGATCACGGCGGGACGTCCTCGCCAGCCGGGGATGAGCCGCGATGACCTGCTCAAGGTAAACGCCAACATCGTGGCCCAAGCGGCTCGGCAGGCGATCGCCCATTCGCCCGACGCGGTGCTAATGGTGATTACCAATCCGCTGGACGTCATGACCTACGTGGCCTGGCAGGTGAGCGGTCTGCCAGCGCGGCGCGTCATCGGCATGGCGGGAGTTCTGGATGCCGCGCGCTTCCAAACCTTTATTGCCCTGGAACTGAACGTTTCCATCGCCGATGTCAACGCCATGGTCCTAGGCAGTCACGGGGACTCCATGGTGCCTCTGCCTCGCTTCTCCACCGTGAACGGCATTCCGATTACCGAACTCATGGACAGTGCCACCATCGATCGCCTGGTGGAGCGCACGCGCAACGGCGGCACAGAAATCGTCAAGCTGATGCAAACCGGGGGTGCCTACTACGCCCCTGCCTCGGCGGCAGCGCGTATGGTCGAGGCCATTTTGCAAAACCAAATGCGGCTTTTGCCAGCGGCGGCCCACCTCCAGGGGGAATACCAGCTACAAGATCTCTTTTTGGGCGTTCCTTGTCGACTGGGGTGTCGAGGCGTGGAGAGCATTCTGGAGCTGCATTTGAGCGATCGCGAGCTCCAGGGACTGCATGAGTCGGCCCAGCGGGTGCGCGACAGCATTCAGCAGGCGATCGCCCTTCTCCAGGCATCCTCCGACCTGCTGCCCTCCTAAACGAGATGTCTCACCGCGTACTGCGCCTCGTGCCGCAAGCGGTTCGCAATCCGAAACATCTCCTGCCCCGCATGGAGATAGTGCTCATCGTAGTTATAGGTGTAGCGCTCTAGCTCATCGAGCCCGTCACCCACCTGATTGAGGCAATAATACAAATTCGCTGCTGTGCCTGCGACGCTGGTGGGATTCGGCATACAGCGAAAAGACAAATGGGCCTGCTTGAGGAGTTGGCGACAGTCCTCCAGATACTCCTGAAACGCTTCCATCAGCTCGTCATCAAAGGGATCCGCCGACAGCTCATCAATCTGGTCGCTGAGCGCTTCGATAATCCGCCCCAAAAGGCGATTGACCGGCCCATAAACGCGCCGGAGCCAGGTATAAAGTTCGGCATCAGCATCCTGGCCGCTTTGGCGCTTTTGATAAATATTGCTGGCCGCCTTGGAGCGGGTGTGCCACCGGCTCTCGACCTTGGCTTGGAGCGTCTGGTCGTAGGTCTGGCGGCGATGCGGATCGCTGAGGGTCTCGTAGGCTGCGTTGATCTGCGTGATCCGCTCGTGATTGTCGATGTCAGGATTGCTGTCCGGATGGAACAGCTTGGCAAGGCGACGATAGGCCTGCTTGACCTCTGTCGGGCTGGCAGAGGCGTGAATGTCCAGGATTTCGTAGTAGTTTGGCTCTGACATAGGCTCATTTTAGCCCCAGAGCCTAGGGAATTTGGGGGGATTCCGCGAGACGAAAATCCCCCTGCGATCGCCCTTCGGTGGCGCGGTGAACCTGGTTTCTAGCTAGCGCTGCCAGAGAGCGTGAGCTCAGGATCCTGGAAAAGCGGCGTGCTCAGATAGCGCTCGCCAAAGCTGGGCTGGATCATCACAATTAGCTTGCCAGCATTTTCGGGGCGCTTACCCACCTGAATCGCGGCGTAAAGCGCTGCCCCGCTGGAGATGCCAGACAGCAACCCTTCTTCGCGGGCAAGGCGGCGTCCGTAGGCGATCGCCTCATCGTCGCTCACGCAGATCACCTCATCAATCAGATCCACCTTCAGGACCTGCGGCACAAAACCCGCTCCGATTCCCTGGATCTTGTGGGGACCCGGCCGCCCGCCAGACAATACCGGGCTGCTGGTCGGCTCCACGGCGATCGCCCGAAACTCCGGCTTGCGCTGCTTCAGCGCCTCTGCAACGCCAGTAATCGTGCCTCCGGTCCCAACGCCCGCAACAACGATGTCCACTTGGCCATCTGTATCCGCCCAAATCTCCTCCGCCGTCGTCTCCCGGTGAATCTGAGGATTGGCTGGATTGCGGAACTGCTGCAGCATATAGGCATAGGGCGTCGTATCCACGATCTGCTGGGCCCGCTGGATACAGCCGCTCATCCCCTCGATTCCCGGCGTCAGCTCCAGCTCCGCCCCATAGGCCCGCAGCATTGCCCGCCGCTCAGCGCTCATTGTTTCCGGCATCGTCAAGATCAGGCGGTAGCCCTTAGCTGCCGCCGCCATCGCCAGCGCAATGCCCGTATTGCCCGACGTCGGCTCCACCAGCACCGTCTTCCCCGGCTGGATCAGCCCTTCCCGCTCCGCCGCCAAAATCATATTGATGCCAATCCGATCCTTCACCGACGCGGACGGATTCATCCCTTCTAGCTTGACGACAATCGTCGCCCCACAGCCCTCAGCCTGGGGAATGCGATTGAGCTTTACAAGCGGCGTCCGACCAATCAACTCAGTGATGTTTTCAGCAATCCGCATGGCGTTCTTCTCAATGGCTAAATGTAGTACATAATATCGAGCTGTTGCCGAGTGTCCCGCTTCTCCGCCAGGTCCTGTAGCGTGTAGCCCTGAAGCACCGCATCAGCCGCTCGGCAAACCTCTTGCCAGACCTCCTGAACAACCATTCCTTCCGTTGTTTTCGTATGGGGATCTTTGTCAGAAGCCTTGGCATCCAGCCCTTCAATACAGCTCACAATCTCCATGAGCGTGATTTGCCACGGCTCGCGAGCCAGCAAATATCCCCCCTTGGCACCGCGCTGACTGCGCACGAGACCGCTGCGGCGGAGCGTCGCTAGCAGCTGCTCTAGATAGCGATCGGGAATGTTTTGTTGGGCAGCAATTTGGCGGATTTGGAGAGGCTCGCCACTGCTGTAATGAGCAGCTAGCTCAAGCAGGGCCAAAATAGCGTATTCACTCTTACAGGAAAGTTCCACGGGCAATCGAGGAATGCAACGAACAATCGTCTGGGGTCTTTTCCTAGTATACCCCGGTTCTCCACTGGGGTTTGCTGGTTTTCCCAAGGATTGCTGTTGGGTCCGCCACGAAAGGCTGGGATCACGCCCTCCCGTTGTTCCCATTGATCCCCCAAAAGAAACAGCCCCTTGTTGAAAGGGGCTGTAGGGATCTCAAACTGTGAGGTAACGAAACTTAGAACTTGAAGGTGGTCCGCAGGACGCCAACCCACACATCGTCATTGTCGTTGACGTGGTTGGGGTTGAAGACCACATAGGCACCCGGCGTGATCACGACGTTCTCGCCGACGGGGAAGCGGTACTGAAGCTCTGCAACGTAGGAGGTGTCGGGATCATCGTTGTTGTTGCCGTCCACGTAGGCTTTGGGAGGCATACCAAACATGAAGCCCAGCACGCTGCCTTCTTTGCCCAAGTCCAGCAGGCCCAGGTTGACAGCCCAGTTCCAGACGTCAGCGCTATCACCTTCTTGGGGACCCGACTGCGCTTCTGCCAGAACGAGACCGCCCCAGCCGCCGATGCTCACTTTGTTGCCGAGCTTGTAGTTGACGCTAGCGCCGAAGCGATCGGCAGTAGTTGCAACTTGGCCAAAGGGACGCTTAGCAATGTCGCTGCCGGTGCTGCCCGACAGGTTGGCAAAGGTTTCAGGATCATCCCCGTCGCCGCCCGCATAGTAAGAGTGGGCGTAGGTCAGAGCGAGGTCGAGGTTTTGACCCAGGCCGAAGTTCAGCTGAGCCAGGGCGCTGTAGTTGCCGTCGCCGATGAAGCCTTGCTCTTGGGCGGGGGACTCGCCGTCGCCGGTCATGTAGGCCACGTCGATGCCGATGTTGTCGCTGAAGTTGATGTTGGCGCCAACGATCTGCTCTTCACCAAGGCGATAGACGGCGGGGTTGCGGCGGAAGAAGCGGTTTAGAGCGCCGGTGCCGCTGCTTTCGAAGGTGGGGTTGTTGACGCTGACGAAGTCGTCGATTTCACCAACGGGGGCAACGAAGACGCGAGTCTTGTCGCCGAGGGGGAAGCGGTACCAGAGGCGATCGAGCTCGATGTCGTTGCCGTTGTCTGCTTCGTAGCCGCGACGAGCGCTCTCGGTGCCGGTGGCGTCAGAGAAGTCAGAGGCGTTGCCGGCTTCGAGACGGGTTCTCAGCAGGTCCCGGCCGTTGAAGCTGGTGTTGAGGGTGAGGCGGACGCGATCTTCGAAGACGATGTTGTCGTCGAGGTCGCCATCTGCACCTGCTGCTTCACCGCGCTGAACGGCTTTGTCATCGCCGAAGGGAGCGGCCAAGCTGAAGATGGCTTCACCCGCGAGCTTGGTGGTGGTGGAGAACTGGTTGGCTTCGAGCTCAGCGGTGCGAGCTTCGAGGGAGTCCACGCGGCCGCGCAGGGTGGCGAGCTCAGCAGCGAACTCTTCTTGCAGACGCTGCAGGGTGGCGAGGTCTTCGCGGGTAGCCAGGTCAGCGGTGCCAGCGGCGATCAGCTCGTTCACGCGGTCCAAGCAGGCGTTGAGACCAGCGGCGAACTCGTAGCGGGTCATGGCCCGGTTGCCGCGGTAGGTACCGTCGGGATAACCAGCGATACAGCCGTAGCGCTCGACGAGGGACTGAAGCGCTTGGAAGGCCCAGTCGGTCGGCTGAACGTCGGAGAGCTGAGAAACCGAGGTAACTTGATCCAGGGAGGTCGCGGGGGTCGCTTGGGCGAGCTCGGCGACGGACTGGACTTCCGTCAGGCTGGTTTGCGCCGAAACTTCGTTGGCGATCGCAGCGTTAGAGGCAACCAGGGCGTAACCCAGAACTGCCGGAGCTGCTAGCAAAGATTTCCAAAAAACTTGAGACATAATCACTCACTCTTCCTCACACCATACCCCTTCAGAGCAAGCCGACTCAGGCGATCGCTCTGAAAATAGGCTCATATCACCCTACCATCTAAAACCAAGGAAATTCATGTGTCTGGCAACACAGTTAGACCTCTAATTTCTGTCATTTTGGGTACAAAATCAGTGTGCTGGGCTATTTTTGGCGATCGCCGTCCGCAGAGCTGGCCGGGACAGGCTGCGCTGCGGACGGCTGGGTGCCGAGAGCGGGGCGCTCAAGGGGATTGTCACGATAAACTCACACCCTTCGCCAGGGTTGGAGCGCACGTCAATACTGCCGCCGTGATGCTCAACCACGATTTGATAACTGATGGCCAGACCCAAACCCGTGCCTTGCCCAACGGGCTTGGTGGTGAAAAAGGGGTTAAACAAGTTGGGACGAACCTTGGAGCAAATACCATCTCCGTTGTCGATGACGTGAATAATGACAGCGTCTGCTCCTTGGCGAGTTCGCAGCGAAATGGTGGGCGTATAGCTGCTGTTGGGGTTCGTGAATTTGGCGCTGAAAGCGATCGCGTCGATGGCATTGCTCAACAAATTCATGAAAACCTGATTGAGTTGGCCTGCATAGCAATCAACCTGAGGTAAGCTTCCGTAGTCTTTGACAATGTGAATTTCGCGATCGCCTTGAAACTCCACAAGGCGATGCTGCAAAAGCATCAGCGTACTGTCTAGACCTTCGTGAATGTCCACCGGCTTTTTCTCTGCTTCATCTAGGCGAGAAAAATGCCTCAAAGAAAGCACAATTTGGCGAATTCTTTCAGCCCCTCTGTGCATCGAGCCAACCAGCTTGGGCAGATCTTGCGTCAGAAAATCTAGATCCAAACGCTCAGTTTGTTCGCGAATCTCAGGCTTGGGACTGGGATAGTGGGTCTGATACAGTTCAAGACACTTTAACAAGTCTTGAATATAGCTCCAGCTATAGGTCAAATTGCCATGAATAAAACTCACAGGGTTATTGATTTCATGGGCAATTCCTGCCACTAATTGACCCAGGCTAGACATTTTCTCGCTTTGGATAAGCTGCATCTGAGTCGTTTGCAGATCTTGCAGAGCTGCCTCTAACGCCTGATTTTTAGTTCGCAGCTCCAATTCCCACTTTGCCCGAATTGCCTCGGCCTCTTTGCGATCGCTGATGTCGTTGAGCATGCCAAGGCGATAGCGAAACTTTCCTTGGCCATCGTGAATGAGGGCGACATTAAGATTCACCCAAATGGGCATTTGATTGCGGCGAAGATAGCGTTTTTCGAGCTGGTAGTTACACTGGCCCTGGGCGATCGCCTGTTTCAAAGCCGCCAAATCTTTAGGGTGATCTTCCGGATGGCAGATGTCTTCTAGGCCCATGGTTTTGAGCGCTTCTTCGCTGTATCCCAAAAGCTGGCAAAACTTGGGATTGACCTTGATAAACCGTTGAGTCTCTAAATCAAAAAGGGAAATTCCAATGGGGGCGTATTCAAAAATTGAGCGGAAACGCTCCTCGCTCTCTTGCAGATTTGACTTGAATCCTTCGGCCTCTGTGATGTCCTGAATGAGCGAAAGAATCGAGATTAAATTTCCATCGTCATCAACTAGGCAAGAGTTGTACCACTCGCAGGTAATAATGTCTTCTGTTTTCGTATAGTTTCGGTTTTTGACGGTGCTAGAAACCATCGTGCGATCGGTCATATGATTGATGACCTCTGCCACGCGATCGCTCTCATCCGGTGGAATAAACATCCACTCACTGGGATGGCGCTCTAGCACTTCATCCGCTTTCCAGCCAAACACCTCTTCTGCTCGCTTAGACCAGCGCTGGACCCGAGTCTCGCTGTTCCACTCCACCACTGCCAGCGGAGAATTGTCGACATGAAAATCGAGGCGTCGCAGGGCCTGCTGCAACGCAATTTCTGCCTGCTTGCGATCGCGAACTTCTTGGGCAAGTTGTGCATTAGCCTGCTCAAGCTGGGCCGGACTGGGCAGCGCCAAGGCCTGCGGGATCAGCGGAAAAAGCATCAGACCCGTATAGACAGAAATAAATGCCGTTGCGGCCTTCAAAGCACCAGACAGCCAGTAGACGGGGTACCACAGGGTCACAATCTCCATCAGATGATTGGTACCGCAGGCCACAATAAAAGCCCCGAACAACAGAAAAATCCCGTGAAAGGGAACATCTTGACGCTTTCGGACAAAATAAATCAGCATCAACGGGATGGAATAGTACGCCAGCGCGATCAGTAAATCAGCGCCGACATGCAAACCTACGAGCCCTGATTGCCAAAGATAGCAATGTCCATGGGGAATAAAGTTTCGATAATCTAGCAAAGGGCTCAAAAAGTTTGGCATGGTGTCCTAGGCATCGAGGCAGTGATGGGCCGACAGTGGTTCTATAGATGCAGCTGAATAAAATGAAAGAGTCTAAAGAACGAGTGGATCACAACCGGGAGCGATCGCCCCTAGACGAGGCTCTTCAGGCTGTCCATTCCAAAGCCGTTAAAAGATTAATAAGCTTAAAAACTCCTGACAAAATCATGCAGGAGGGCTGAAAAAGCCTAAATTGGAAATTCCAATCCTTATTTTAAAATGATCTGTGATTCCCTATACCTTTGCAAAGGATAAAAATAGCTGAACCAATCGTTCAAAAATCCAAAAAATGCCTAAGCAAAAGTTTAGCGATTTTTGCCTGACAAATAAGTAGATATTTATTCGGAACTAAATAAAATAATTTCTCGGACAATCTTCAAAATCTCAGAGAATTTGCTGAAAGCGAGATTCTTTAAAAACATACTGTACGGAGAAAACAAGAAGCATCAAGCTTTCTGATGGTTAGGATTTTCGAGTAAAAGTCAAAGTCGACTTTGATTTTTACCCCTTTCTTCGAAGCGAGAGGATCAATCGTCTGACCTTGGCTGGGAAAGTTTGGCGGCGATCGCCCATTTAGCCTAAGACGAACGATCTAGAGGCCAGCTTCCGCAGCGATCGCACCTAACTGTGAAGACCTGTTGCGAACCTTGCAAAAAGCTTTAGAAATCGTCCACAACTAAGACAACCCCCTAAGCTAGAAATCTGAAGGAATGTTGCGAGAACTCCCATGGATCAAATCAGTCGCTATCGGATTGTTTGTACCCTGTCCTTCGGGGATATCTACGGCCAAATCGTCGCTTGGCTCATCGTGATTTTTATTAGCCTTGCTTCGGCTATGGCTCTCATGGGCGCAAGTAAACCGGTCTACGCTCTAGCGACCGTTGGGTTGGTTCTAGTGCTATCCCTGCCTTTTTTGCTGTTTGCCTTTGTGACAACGCTGCTCAACCATATCGAAGTGAAAGCAATGGCACCGGGTGAAGACACCGCGACCAATGCCGGCACCATGGCGCCAGGACGTCCGGCCCAGGCTGCTAGCTGACGCCACCCACCAAGTTTGCCCCCTGGTAAGCTGCTGCCAAAGATGGCGGCCCGAAAATTCCCTGTCAAATTGGCGGGGAATTTTTGATCGAGCCGCAGTTCTCAACGAGTCGAGGGGAAAGTAGATGCTTGAGCACGACGTCCTGATAGTCGGCGGCGGTCTGGCGGGAACCCGAGCCGCCGTCGAAATTGCCCGCCTCAATCCCAGCCTGGATGTAGCGGTGGTCGCCAAAACCCACCCCATTCGATCCCACTCGGTGGCGGCCCAGGGAGGCATTGCCGCGACGCTGCAAAACGTCGACACAGACGATAGCTGGGAGGCCCATGCCTTTGACACAGTCAAGGGGTCGGACTACCTGGCGGATCAGGACGCTGTCGAAATCCTGACGCGCGAAGCGCCTCAGGTGGTGATCGATCTTGAGCATATGGGGGTGCTGTTTTCGCGGCTGCCCAGCGGCCGGATTGCCCAGCGGGCCTTTGGGGGGCACGCTTTCCGGCGCACCTGCTACGCCGCCGATAAGACGGGGCACGCAATTCTCCACGAGCTGGTGAATAACCTGGGCCGCCACGGTGTGCGCATCTATGACGAGTGGTATGTCCTGCGCTTGATCTACGAGGAGGGTCAGGCGAAGGGGGTGATCATGTTTGACCTGCGCGATAGCCAGTTGCAGGTGGTGCGGGCCAAGGCGGTGATGTTTGCGACGGGGGGGTATGGCCGCGTTTACAACACCACATCGAATGATTTTGCATCGACGGGGGATGGTCTGGCGCTGACGGCGATCGCCGGTTTGCCGCTCCAGGACATGGAATTTGTGCAGTTTCACCCGACGGGGCTCTACCCGGTGGGGGTGCTGATTTCGGAGGCGGTGCGCGGGGAAGGGGCCTACCTGATCAACAGTGAAGGCGATCGCTTCATGGCCAGCTACGCTGCTAGCAAGATGGAGCTGGCGCCGCGAGATATCACCTCTCGGGCGATCACGCGGGAGATCCGGGCCGGGCGAGGCATTCATCCCGATGGCACGGCGGGAGGCCCGTTTGTGTACCTGGATTTGCGCCACATGGGCCGCGAGAAGATCATGAGCCGGGTACCCTTTTGCTGGGAAGAAGCCCATCGGCTGCTGGGAATTGACGCGGTGTCTCAGCCGATCCCTGTGCGCCCCACGGTTCACTATTCGATGGGCGGCATTCCGGTGAATACCGATGGCCAGGTCCGCCGAGGCGCAGACGATCTGGTAGAGGGCTTCTTTGCGGCGGGGGAGACGGCCTGCGTGTCGGTCCATGGGGCCAACCGCCTGGGCAGCAACTCCCTGCTGGAGTGTGTGGTCTATGGTCGCCGGACGGGCGCGGCGATCGCCCGCTATGTGGAGACGCGCAAGCAGCCAGACCTCGATGAGCAGCGCTATCTCACCGAGGCCCAGAATCAGATTCGGGCACTGCTCGATCAGCCTGGCGATCTGCGTATTGCCCAGCTGCGTCAGCAATTTCAGGACTGCATGACCGATCACTGCGGCGTCTTTCGTAGCGAAGACCTGATGCAGGAAGGATTCGATCGACTCAAAGCGTTGCAGCAGACTTACCAGCGCGTGCGCCTTGACGATCGCGGCCGCATCTGGAACAGCGAACTGGTAGAGGCGCTGGAGTTGCGCAGCTTGATGGTGGTAGGCGAGGTGATTTTGGCGTCGGCGCTGCGGCGGCGAGAAAGCCGGGGCGCTCACTGTCGCGAGGACTACCCCGATCGCGATGACCAAAACTATCTCCGGCACACGCTGGCCTACTATTCACCGGCGGGCGTAGATCTGGATGATCGGCCCGTCACGCTGACTCGCTTCGAGCCTCAGGAGCGCAAGTACTGAGGCCGGGAGAGCGGCTAGCGGTAAACCACTCGGGCATCCAAACCGCGCGATCGCAGCCACTGAGAAATGCTTTCAGCTTCTTCGCGATTGGCGAAGGACCCCGCGTTGACAAAGCGCCCTTTCCCTGAGGGTTCGCTGAAGACACTCGTCGTCAGGTTGCCCCGCAACTCTCGCAGGCTGGTGCGCACGCGGCTGAGCGTGCCGGTGTTGGTATCAGGCACCACCACCACGTAGGCCGGATCGCGATCGCCCTGCAAACCCAGGGCAGACAGCGTTTCTTGGCCGATCACGCCATCTACTCGCAAACCGCGATCGCGCTGAAAGCGCTCTACAGCCCCTCGAGTTAGCGGTCCAGAGATGCCATCAATCGGCCCCTGGTAGTATCCCCGGTCTCGCAGCGATCGCTGCACCCGGAGCACCACATCACTGGCCTGACTAGCGGGAGCAGCCGCGCTGCTAAAGGAGCTGCTGTAAGAAACTGGGGGTGGTGGGCTGCTGCCGCCGCTTTCGTAAGTAAAACTATCGAGTAATTCCCGCGTGTCAGGCCCCACCACCCCATCATCAGGGAGGTTGTAGGCTTGCTGCAAAGACTGGACAGCCGCGACCGTATCCTCACCGTAGAAACCGTTCGCCGGACCACTAAAAAAATTCAGCTCCTGCAACTGGCGCTGCAAGGCTTCGACTTCGAACCCAGTGCTGCCTAACCGCAAAATCGACTGAGCGAAGGCGTGGGGAATCGGGGTGACCAGCAGTGCCAAAGCCGCAATCCAGGCCGACGATTGGTAGCGAAAGCAACGCCCCAAAAGAACAGAAGCAATTCCTCGATAGCGGGAGGATGACGGTGCAATCTGAACTGGGGTCATGGTTTCCTCGTGGAGTGTGCAGGACGGCGCACTGAGACTCAGTTTATCCCAAATTCTTGTGCTCACTAGAGAAATCCTCGAGGCTGAGCGGTCTCTGCCGCTGCGGAAAGAATTTCACAATGCTGAGTATCTATGCAGAAACACCGTTGAGCTTGGGGAGCTTGGTCTGTAGAATGTTTCGTGGTTATGAAGGGGAGTAGCTGCTGGTTTGCCACCCCAACCAGCGCATCTAAGTCAACATACTGGTGATGAACCTGGCTTAGATGGCAAGTTTTTGACCTGGGCAAAGTAATGCTTTGCCCCCATGAGAGAACTTGAAAGCGAGACCTTCACTGAGTTCACGGGATCTGTGAGCTTGGTGAAGCGTTTGTGCTTTCGTCAAGCTCGCAGATCTGCATTCCGTTTCTTTGCAGAGGAGCTTGACGAGATGCTGACCGCTTTCACGGCTGGTCTATTGCTGATTACGGTTTCCGAATTAGGAGACAAAACCTTTTTTATTGCGGCGCTGCTGGCGATGCGTCATTCCCGGCGGCTGACCTTTGTGGGAGTGCTGGCAGCGCTAGCGGCCATGACCGTGATTTCGGTGCTCTTTGGGCAGGCGGCGTCTTTGCTGCCCAAGGTGTATGTGGTGTACGCCGAAATTGCTCTGTTTACGCTGTTTGGCCTGAAGCTGCTCTACGACGCCAGCCGGATGTCTTCGGTACCGAACCCGGAGGAGATGGAGGAGGCGGCTGAGACAGTCAAGGCCCAGGAAGCAAAGCATGGCGTGGCGATCAATCCTCTGGCAGTGTGCCTGGAGGCGTTTTCCCTGACGTTTGTGGCGGAGTGGGGCGATCGCACGCAGTTTGCCACTATTGCGCTGGCCGCGTCGAATAATCCTGTGGGGGTGACCCTGGGGGCTGTGCTGGGCCACGGGATCTGCGCCGCGATCGCCGTTCTGTGCGGACGGGCGATCGCGGGCCGAATTTCAGAGCGCCTGCTGACCTTCATTGGCGGCGGGCTGTTCTTGCTATTTGGGGCGATCGCCACGGTCAAGCTGCCGTGACACAGCTGGCCAGCGGGGGCGCTGCTGGCCGATGCTGCCCCAGATCCCATGTCCCACTTTGGGCAGAAAATGCCATCCCAGTGCCCCTGTTCTAAAGGGATCGCTTATTCTGCGGGGGCCTCCGCGTCACTCGCGCCAGCCGGAGAGGCAGGTGCGCTGGGAGAAGGACTAGCGGCGTTCGCCGTCGCGATCTTTTTCACTTGGTCCTTGTACTGAGCGGGCGCTAGAGACTCGGCCTGGCTAAACAGGGGCTTCGCCTCATCGGCCTTGCCCTGGCGCTGGAGCACGATAGCCTTGGCGAGCACCGGCCGGAAATCCTGGGGGCTGCCCTTGATCGAGGCGTCGAGGGTCGTGATGGCTTCCTCAAAGCGGCTCTGCTGAGCGTAGACCTCTCCCAGGAGCAGCTGGACGGCGGGCACATTCACGCTGCCGGGCTTGACTTGGTTGACCTGGGGAGCGGAGTCGATCACGTCGGTGAGTAGGTTCACGGCGGCCTCGGGGCGCTCCTGCTGGGTCAGCAGATCCGAGAGTCCTTTCAGGGCGTTCATGTCGCCCGGGTTTTCTTCGAGCAGGTTCCGATAGGCCTGGGCCGCTCCCTCGCGATCGCCCAGATACTGCTTCGTTTGGGCCAGCAAAATGGTGTAGCTGGGCTGTCCTGGGTTCAGCTCGGCGAGGGTCTCTAGAGGCTCAACGGTGCCTTTGATGTCGCCCAGCGCAATGCGAGCGTCTACGAGGCCTCGCAGGGCGGTCTGGTTCTCGGGCTCTCGCTGGAGCACGAGCTCGTAGCCCCGGGCCGTGTTTTCTAGATCGGCTCGCTGCTGACCCGACGGCAGCGCTTGGGGCGACTGGGCCGCGTCAGGCGATCGCTGGCTTTCCAGGGCGCTCTCCACGATGGGCGCGATGGAGAAGCCCACGAGGACCACCACCACAAAAAACACCACAACATTGATCATCCAGCGATTGCTCTGTTTCTCGGTCACACGACTGCCTCAAACTCAACGATGTCCGCTTGGCCAGCAATTTGGGGCCTCAGCTCCCGAGGGAGCGATCGAAGCTCCCCTTGCCTAGACCCATTCTCACAAGGATTGGCATTTGAGGCACCTAGTTTGCGGTGCCGATAGCGCGGGGCGATCGCCGCTGGCCTCCTCTAGGCCCAGGGAACCCTGAACTTAAACATTTGTCACACTTGCGCCCAAGCCCCAGAGAGACCGTTATGGTGAATTGGAGTTCCTGTCAGGAATCTAGGCCTCAATATCCAGCCTGCTGCGTGCCCTGAAACCCTCACCAATTTCCCTGAAATATGTTCATGATTTTTAACAATTGCTTAGAAGCTATCTCAACAATTGACTCTTCTCTTGAGAAACTATCTATCAAATAAAAATTGCAGAAATCTTGCGGATTAGCCCGCGAAGTCATTGCATTCAGTAAAATAGGCGAACTGTATATAGAGTCTTAATGCCCAACCTAGCCGCAAGTCTTAATCGGACGTGTGACGGTTGGCAGCGAGGACGCCTCTGCCCAACCTCCAAACACTGGGAAACAGGGCATACGTGAGTAAATCCAAAGCTTTTTGGGAAAAGATTCAGCTTTTTTCCAAAGGGTATGGAAGTGTGTAGAGTACGATCAATCTGTCTCCCGTGTCGAACGCGAAGTTTTGCTATAGCGTGTCCTCCCAACAAACAATTTTGGCCAATCACGCGACGCTCCCTGTCCTTGGTAAGGGAGTGAGTCTCTGCTGCAAGGAGGTTCTATGACTCCCTCGCCCGATCCCGCTCCCAAGCCCCCGAAGCCACCCAGTCATTCCCAGAATTCGCCGGATCAGCCGCCTGCGCCTGCACCGACGGATGGATCTAGCGATCGTGAATCAACCATGACTCCTGACTTGACGCCGCCGACCCCCTCCCCCATTGCTGTGCCGCCCAAGCCGCCCCGGCCCGCGCCAGCGCCCCCTGCGGCGACCCCCGCAGCCGCCCAAACACCGACATCATCGGCTGCCCCCGCTCCGGAGCCCCAGGCTCCGGACACCGAAGCAGCCGATGAAACGGGCCGTCATGGACCGATTCCGCCGCCCAGTGAACCCATGCAGTATCGGGCGATCGGCCTGATCCGCGGGCGCTACATCCCGGCGGAGGAGCAGTTCACGCGGGGTGAGATGATCACCAGCGACGGTACGAAAATCGATGCGGTGCTGCTGGGTCGAGTGATGAGCCTGGTGCGCAAGCACATCAACCTGGAAGAGGAGCATCTGTGGGTGGTCTACCCCCGGACTCGCCCCAAAGACGATCTGCTGCACATCCAGATCGTCGGCGTCTGGGAGCCGGAAACCCTCAATCAAGACGAGTCAGAAGAAGGCTCTGAAGCCGATGCGGAGGCGATCGCAGAGACGCCTGCGCCTGTAGCTTCTAGCGATGTGGAAGCAGACTACTTCTCGATCCGGGGCGAAATTGTCTTCCAGTCTCCGGAGCGCGAGTCGCTGATTATCAAAATCCAGCAGGCTGCCCGTAAGGAAGCGGACAAGGCAAAGGCTTTCAAGCTGAACCTGTGCGGTACCCTGGATGCGAAAGCGATCGGCCAGTTTTGGGACCTGCAAGTCAGCCGCCAAGATCAGAACCTGGTGGTGACGGCGGGCAAGCTGATCGGGGTGGTGCCGCCGCGCAAGCGCGCTCCTGGCGAAAGCCGCGATCGCCGTCGGCCTCCCGGACGGGGGGGCGATCGCCCACGCTCCCAGATGCCCCGGGGCCGCAATCCCCGCATGGGCTACGGAGCTCCCGCGCGAGCGGGCGAAGGGTCCGAGCGTCCCCAGCGCCGCACCCCGCCCCCGGCCAAGCCCATTCGCCGCAACCGCTCCGAGGACAACCCTTCTTCTTCTGAGGAGTCCTAGGGCGATCGCCCTAGACACTTCGGGGCTCCAACTGAAGGCATCACGTAAACACCCCGGCCAGTCCTGCACTGCCGGGGTGTTCGCTATGGGGGATGCGCGCGAAGGCCGAGCGATCACTCGATGCCGATTTTGGAGCCGAGCAGGTCCTGGGGAACAAAGGTGCGATCGCGGGGGAGCGGGGCCACGGCCTTCGTCAGCTCAAAGGTCCCGGCCTCGATCCAGGCCTTGAGTTCCTGGGCCACCTGCCGCGAAAAGGCCAGGCTCGCCAGGGGCGCCACCCGCACCGTCTTGCCCTCGATGGTGAGGCGGCCTGACTTCAGCTGGGCGTAGCTCACCAGGCCAAAGGTGGGCCGGACCCGCCGCGGAATCGAGAAGTCCACAATGGGCGCAACCAAGTCCTTGTCCTGGACGGCGCACCGGGCCACCACCGTTTCATTGAGCACCGGCAGGGGGACACCGACCCCGATCATGAGCGAGGGTCCATAGCTTTTGAAATAGCAGCCCCGCACCCACTGGGCGCTCATCTGCTTGGCGTCGCCGATCAGGGCCAGGGTGGCCGCTGGGCCGATGGGGGTCTGGTTGGGCAGGCGCTTTTGCAGGGGGAAGTGCTGGGTGCCCTCCCAGGCGACGTAGCCGACCCCGCCCCCGAGGAAAATGCGCGTCCCAATGCCGACGAGATCGAGCTCTGGGTCATTGGAGAGGGGCGACAGACTGCCGGGGTTGGAGTAGACAGCGTTGCCGAGGCGCGGCTGGAGCGGTCCTAGATAGGTGTAAAGGGGGCGATCGCCGCCATTGACCCCCACGATGAAGTTTTGGTAGAGGTTGCGCGGATTGAACAGATAAAACTGGTTGATGCTGTCGCGGGTGATGGTGGTCTCAAAGGACGCCCGCGGATAGCAGTCGGTCACTTGGCCGATCGCCCGCAGCGCCACCGATCGCCCGCCGATCAGCGCCTCGATCACGTGGCCGCCGCCCCGCTCCTCTTCGCCGTCCTCCGTGGGCTGCGTAGCGCCCAGGTACAGATCCACCGCCCCAAAGCCGCTGTAGGCCGGGACGCCGTCCAGCCAGCACTGCCGAATCTTGATCGGGGGGTCGGTGTGGCCCAGATTGAGAATGGCGCCGGAGGACTCCATCGGCTCGAAGGTGCCTGTGGTGATCACGTCGACCTGCTGCGCGGCCTGGGTGACGCCGACCTCGGCCACGCGGGCCTTGAGCTCTTCGACCGTCCAAACGACGGCTTGCTGATGGCGAATTTTGTCGTTGATTTCGGCGATCGTCCGCATGGGATCTCCAGGGCTGCGTGGGATGGGGAGCAAAAGCTTAGGACGTCTGGCGGGCGCGCCAACCGAGGGCGATCGCCAGGCCCAGCGGCGGCACCAAAACGGCTCCTAGAGCAACAGGCGTGCTGGCCGAAACGGGCAGGAGCGGGCCACCATACTTGATCGCCACGGAGATCGCGGCGGACAGCAGCAAAATCTTGAAAATGGTGCTTGCGTGGCTCTTCATGGGCTGGAGCGAGGGGCCAGAAAAGGGACGGTACTCTACGTTATCGCACGGGAGCGGGCGCTTTGGGGGGAAGGGGCGATCGCTTGCAGACAGGCGATCGCCGTACAATAGGCACTCTGTCCCTGTCTGGGGCCTTTTCTTGTCGTGTCTTGCGCAGGTCTATGAAAGTCGCCACCTGGAATGTCAACTCGATCCGCACCCGCCTCGAGCACGTAGTGCAGTGGCTGCAGGCGAACCCGGTGGATGTGCTGTGCTTGCAGGAAACCAAAGTCGTCGATGAACAATTTCCGCGATCGCCCTTCACCGACTTGGGCTACCACCTCTACACCTTTGGCCAAAAGTCCTACAACGGCGTCGCCCTGATCAGCCGAGAACCCTTAGAGTCCGTGCAGCTCGGCTTCACGCCGGTCCTGGGCTCAGACACCGTGGGCGACCTCGATGACCAAAAGCGGGTGATTACCGGCGTGTGTCAGGGCGTGCGCGTGGTCAACCTCTACGTCCCCAATGGCTCCTCGGTCGGCAGCGAAAAGTACGAATATAAGCTGCGCTGGTTCAAGGTGCTGGGCCAATATCTCCAAGCGCTGCTCCAGGAGAACCCCAATCTCAGCCTCTGCGGCGACTTCAACATTGCCTTAGAAGACAAAGACATCTATGACCCGGTGGGCAAAGCCACCCACATCATGGCCTCAGATCCGGAGCGGGCCGCGCTGCGAGACATTTTGAGCCTGGGGCTGGCGGACGCGTTCCGCAAGTTCACGCCCGACGAGGGCCACTATAGCTGGTGGGACTACCGGGCGGCGGCTTTTCGGCGCAATCTGGGATGGCGCATTGACCACCACTACCTCACCCCCGATCTCTACGAGCGGGCGATCGTCTGCACCATTGACATCGAGCCTCGCAAGCTGACCCAGCCCAGCGATCATGCCCCCGTTATTGTGGAGTTTTCGCTAGGGTGAAGGCAGGCGTCCAGTGGTTCACTAGGACTGCTGGAGCCGCTGAGATGTCGACCTTACCCAGAGGGAAAACTATGTTTCTCGTGACGGGAGCAACCGGCGGTCTGGGACGCAGAATTGTGCGTCTGCTTAGGGAGCGCGATCAGTCTGTGCGAGCCTTCGTGCGCCTCACCTCACGCTATGGGGAGCTGGAGCACCGGGGGGCGTCCATTTTCATCGGGGATTTGCGCGAGGAGCGCGACATTCACAAAGCCTGTCAGGGCGTGCGCTACGTGATCAGCGCCCACGGCTCCGGCAGCGATCCCCAAAAGCTCGACTACCGGGCCAACATTGACCTGATCGATCAGGCCAAGGCGGCGGGAGCAGAGCACTTTGTGTTTATTTCGGTCCTGGGGGCCGATCGCGGCTACGAAGACGCGCCCACCTTCAAGGCCAAGCGCGAGGTGGAGCGGTATCTGCAAAACAGCGGCTTGCGCTACACGATCCTGCGCCCGTCGGGGTTTGCGTCCAATTTGCTGCCCCTGGCTGAGCGCTTTCGCCAGAGCGGGATCTATCTGCTGCTGGGGGATCCCAGTAGCCGCACGTCCATCATCAGCACCGACGATTTGGCGCGGATGGCGGTGGAGTCGGTGATCCAGGAGCAGGCCTACAACCAGGCGATCGCCGTTGGCGGTCCCGAAATTCTGCTGCGTTCGGAGATTCCCAAGATCTTCGGGCGCGTCTTTGGTCGAGATCCCATCGTGATTAATCCGCCGATGCCCCTCTTTGATGGTTTGCGGGGCGTGCTGGGTCTGGTGAATCCCAGTCAGCAGCGCAATCTGGGCACTTTGCGAACCTTGGTGACCAATGAGTTTTTCTGTACGCCGGAGGAGCGGGCCCGCCAAGAGGCGATTTTTGGCTTTGAGCCGGAGTCCCTGGAGCAGTTTCTGCGCCGCTATATGAGCATCTGAGGCGGCTTAGCCCAGATTGCGAAATACGAAGCCCAGGGCGATCGCTGCGACGGCGCCAATCAGCGTGTTGAGGATGTTCACCAGCTCGTTGGTCAGCCAAAGGATGCGCGTTTGCAGGGTGGCCCCGATGACGCTCTCGAGGTTGGTGGCGATGAAGGCGGCGATCGCGCATCCCAGGAGCCCCCAAGCCGAGATCAGGCCGACGCCCCAGCCCACCAGGGCGATCGCCACCGAAGCGACCACGCCCGCCAGCGTGCCCTCTAGGCTCACGGCGCCCTCGGTGCCGCGGGCCACCGGCTGCAAAGTCGTGATCAAAAAAGTGCGCTTGCCGTAGGCCTTGCCCACCTCGCTGGCGCAGGTGTCCGACAGCTTGGTGCTGAAGCTGGCCACGTAGCCCAGCAGCAACAGCGCGGCGAGTTGCGGATCACCTGCGCCCCAGCCCTGGCTCAGCCAAACCCCCAGAGCACACAGCGTTCCCACCAGAGCTGATCCCCAGACATTCTCGGGGCCGCGCGCGCCCGAGCGCTTTTCGGCGATGCCGGCGGCCTCTTTTTCGGCCATGCCGATGCGGGTGACCCCAGACCCTACCAAAAAGTAGAACATGACCACGGCATAGCCCGCCCAGCCCAGGGTGCCCCAGATCAAGACGCCCAGGATGTAGCCGTGCAGGAGACCGGCGGGGGTCAAAAGTTTCTTGGGAGCGACGAGGGCGATCGCCGCCAGGACGCCATTGAGCAAGGCCCCCACGAGCCAGGGATTGAGGCTGCTAAGGAAACTGATCATGGTCACTTCACCGGAGTCCACGGCCAAATCCTACAGCAATTTTTCTCAGATTGCCTGGGGGTGTAGTACGAAGGAAACAATCTAATCCCGAGGCCAAACACGATGAGTGCTGCTCTGTTTCACCTGGCTTTTCCCGTGGCCGATATTCCCCGGACCAAGGCGTTTTATGTAGAAGGTCTGGGCTGTGAACTGGGCCGGGAGTCGCCCAGCGCCGTGATTCTCAATCTCTACGGCCATCAGCTGGTGGCCCACGTGACCCGGGAGCCTTTGCCGCCGCAGCCGAGCATTTATCCGCGGCACTTTGGCTTGATTTTCACAGCAGAGGCGGACTGGGAAGCGCTGCTGGCGCGGGCTCAGCAAAAGAACCTGGAATTTTATCAAGAGCCCAAGCGCCGGTTTCCGGGCTTGCCCCTAGAGCACCGCACCTTTTTCCTAGAAGACCCGTTCCACAACCTGCTGGAATTTAAGTTTTACGCCCACGCCTCGGCGATCTTTGGCGATCGCGCCTACTCCGAGATCGGGGACGCGGTGGAGGCCTGAGCGGGCGATCGCCGCAGAGGCTCCGTCAGCGCTGCCGTGATCCGCTCGAGGCTGCGCCGGTCGTACAGCATCCACGGGTGTAGCCCCACGGGAACTTGATAGTCTTGGCCGATCCCGAGGCAGGAACTGCGGGCCGGCACGATCATCAGGTCCATGGGCGTCCACAGCGTGGTCACATTAATCCGGTCGAGGTGGTGAAGCTCGCGGTTTAGCTCCATCAGCAGGGGGCTGGTGGGGCGCATCTGCATACAGCCGGGGCGCTGGCTCAGGTAGGCCACCTGGGTGCCCCAGTGGGGCGACGAAATAGAGACAAAGCGCTGCACCCGCTCGAGGCCGCCCAGGCGCTGGAGATAGTAGCGGCTGACGATCCCGCCCATGCTGAAACCCACCAAATCAAAGCACTGGCGGGCTGTGAAAATGCTGTGTACAAAGGTGGCGAGCTGCTGACTGAGGTCTTCGAGGGGGCGATCGCCGTTGCTCGGAGACAGATCGAGGCTGTACACGCTCCACCCCTGGCGCGACAGGTGGCCCGAGAGCCGATCAAAGACCCGCGCCGTGTCATTGAGGCCGTGCACCAAAACCACTGGATTGCGATCGCTGATGGAGTTCATAATAAAAACTGAATTGAGAGTGAAAAGCGCACCCCAGGCCAGCCCCTCGACATGAAAGAGCGCTGGGCTTTGGCGCGATCCCCCAGGCAACGGCCCAAAATCGTGAGCTGATCTCTAGGAAGTCCTCATTTCAGCCTAAAGGGCATTGATCTCTCTGAGAAATCTCGTCAGACAGTATTCCGACTGGCTGACCTAATTTGTGAATAGGAATAAATACTGAGAGGAATATCTCAATTCTTAAACAAAATTGAAAGTCACGAATTTTTTACGAAAGTTGCGGAGCCTACAAAGAACTCAAAAAGCTTGAAAAATGGGCTTTTCAGGCTTTGATCGCGAGCTTATAAAATTTGTGAATAAGTATTAACTAATCTTGCGATCGCCCCCGCAAAACTTCATGATGATGTCTAGCGGTCAGCCCCAAACTCGTGCGTCAGGTGGGCCAAAAACCACAGTATTCTCAGCATTTTTAGAGGTAGTCATAGCGATGGACTTTATCAAGAAGCTGCTCGGCGGCATCCTAGGTTTTATCAAGGGCATCTTCGGTATTTTTAAGAAATCTGAATATTACTTAGAAGCAGAAGGATCTGATAGCGCGCCTGCTCTGGCTGAAAAAGCCGCGCCCGCTAAAGTCGAAGCCGAAAAAGCAGCGCCCGCGAAGGCCGAAGCTGCGCCTGCTGCCACTAGCCAGCCGATCCCGGAAACCAACCCTCCCAAGCCCGTCGAGCTGGTCCAGACCGCTTCGGGCGTGGTCGCAGAACCGGTCTCCAAAGGCGATCTCAAGGCCGATGGACGAGAAGCCAAAGTCGCCAAGCAGCCGGTTACGGTGGGCGCAGAGACCCTCAAGACCTTTGCTCCTGAGTTCTTGGCGTCGACTCGCTCCTTGGGCGATCGCCGTCGCCCCGGCCCCAGCATGAGCCCCTTCATGGGCATGGCTCGCCAGATGGGCAAGCGCTAAACTTTCCAGCCTTGATGCGCTGCTGCTCCGAGACTCTCCAAGCTTTCAGCAGCGCATTATCGTGAGTCCCTTGTGTGGGTGAATTGGGTTCTGGCGCGGCCTTTGGGTCGCGCTTTTATTGTTGGAATAAAAAGCCGCTGTACAGCTGAAACGCTGGGTCCCAAAGCGTCTCTTGTTTGCGAAACAAATCAATGTGAGACGGCAGCGCTTCCAAAATTTCGGCATGCTCAAAGCAGCTCTCGGCAAAGGCACGGAAATCAGCGGCCACGGGCGCGTGGGCCAGGTAGGGCTCGAGCACTTTTAGCAAATAATTCCAGCGTTGGCGATTGGTGCTGAAGTCTTGCTGAGAAGCTGTCTGGGAAAAGAGGCCGTCTTCTTGAAACTGATAGCTGTAGTCCCCAAAACGCAGAACGCAGCCGCGCCCCGGCAAGTGTAAATCACAAATTTGAGCATAATCTTGGGTCTGTTCTTTGCGCTGGAGCTTGCCCCAGGCCCCAATGTCGACCACTGACTCAAAGATGGGCAGCTGGCCCTCAACGCGCTGGGTGACTTCTGCCCACTGAAAGGCCATCAGCCCCAGCTGACCGGCTTCGTTTTGGCACTTGACGGTCGCCTGGGGGCCGATGCCCGTGAAGGCGACGACCCGAAAAACCCGCAAAGATTGCAGGCTCTCTAAAGCAATCCAGCGGGCCGGAATCCCCGCCGCTTGCAGCTCCTGGCCATAGAACCCGAGTTCGCCGATGGGGCCGCTGCGGTAGAGACGCCAGTTTCGGCTCGACAGCATCAGGCGAGCGCTGTAGGGGTCTATCTGGAAGATCCGAGCGAACTGCTGAGCGGCGGCCTGGCGCTGCTCGTTGCTGATGGGTCCTAAAAAGAGACAGCCGATGCTCGTGTCGGTGGGGGTGGCAGTGGCCTGGGCGATCGCCGCTTGGCGACGCGCTTTTTCCTGGGCTTCTAGGCGCTGGAGGCCTTGGCGCGCCTGGGTGATGACCTTGGGCAGGGTAGTGCTTTTGAGCAGGGTGCGATAGATTTTTTCCGCCGCGATCGCCTTCCCCGTGCCCTCTTGGACCCGCCCGACGTAGAGCTGGACCCAGGGATCGTCGGGGGACTGGGCATACAGAGATTTGAGGTGCTGGGCCGCCGTGCGGTAGTCTTGGCGCTCGAGGGCTGCGGCCACCTGCTCAAGGGGGGTCATCGCTTGGACTCCTGGGGTGCTCTAGGGCCATTGTCTCAGGGGTGGGAAGCGGAAGAAATGGGAAATGTGCCGTCGCTGGCGTCGCCCTCGGCGACAGGGGTCTCCGGAAAAGCACTGGTTTCCCACAGCGCTGCCATCAGGGCGATCGCCGCTAGGGGAGCTGTCACCGCCCGCAAGATTCGTGCGCCCAGGGACACGGGCTGGTAGCCAGCGGCGATCGCCGCCTCGATCTCTGCCTCGGTCCAGCCGCCCTCCGGCCCCACCGCCACGCACAGACTCGTTGCCTGGGGGCGATCGCCTACGAGCTGAGTCAGCAAGCTGGGAGCCTCGCCCCGAGCCGCGCACAGATAGCGGTGGGACGCCGAAATGGATGCGATCGCCTCCACAAAGGGGACGGGCGCGCCAATCGTGGGCACCTGCATCCGCTCCGACTGCTCCGCGGCTTCTTGGGCGATCTTCCGCCAGCGATCGAGCTTTTGGGGGCTGGGATTGAGCAGGGTGCGCTGGCTCAGGACCGGCTGAATATGGCTGACCCCCAGCTCGGTGGCTTGCCGCACCACCTCATCAAAGCCGCTGCCCTTGGGGAGGGCCGCCACGAGCATAATGGGGATCGGGACTTCCCGCGATCGCCCCACGGACTCTAGGAGCAGGGCCTCCGCTGTGCCCACCATCTGGGCGTTCCACCCCTGGCCCTGGCCGTCCAGCGCCACAAAGCGATCGCCCGCCTTCAGCCGCAAGACGCGCGTCAAATAGTGCTGCTGGTCTGCCGTGAGCTGGACCTGGGGGCCTGGCAGCTGGTCTGCGGCCAAAACAATACGCTGAAGCTGACTCACCTCGTTCCTATCCTTTGCACCGGTGCCCGCTGTGGCGCGTTTTCGCTCTCTCGGGGCGATCGCCAAAGCCACCGTCAGCATATCGAAAAAAAGGGACACCGCCTTGGCAGTGTCCCTGTATCAGTCAAGCTTGATTAGGCCTCAATCGCCAGAAAACTGGCCTATGACCCTAGCGATCGCGCAGATACGCTTCGATCGCCTCATTCACCAGCTCAGTCATCGGCTTACCCTGGGTCGTCGCCGCTTCCTTGAGACGCTCGTACGTGCTAGGCGCCAGGCTCACCCGGGGCCGAGACTTGCCATTGGTCGCCGCGGGTGCCGCCGGCGCGCTCTGGTAGGTCGCCGCGAACTGCCGCAGCGCATCGAAGCCCACCCGGTGGCAAAAATCACCGAAGCTCTCGGGCTGGGGTCGCTGCTGCTGTTCTTGCTTGAAGTAGACAAACAGCGGCTCCAGCGTTGCCTCCAGATCGTCCTCGGCCATCCGCTCAATGTAGGGGGCCGACAGGCGAGTCTGGTGGGGATCAGCCCCCAGCCAAACCTGGTAGCTGTTGGGCGCGCTGCCCACCAGACCCAGCTCCGCCAGATAAGGTCGGGCGCAGCCATTGGGGCAGCCCGTCATCCGCACCACAAAGTGCTCCTGCTCCAGGCCCACCTTCGCCAACACGGCCCGAATGCGCTCCAGAATGCTGGGCAGAATGCGCTCCGACTCTGTGATCGCCAGACCGCAGGTGGGAAGAGCGGGGCACGCCATCGAGTAGCGCACCAGCGGATCGATCTCCGTCTCCTTGAGAATGCCCGAGCGATCGAGAATCGCCTGGATTTCCCGCTGCTGCTGGGGCTCAATGTCGCACAGCAGTAGATTCTGGTTGGGCGTCAGGTAAATCGGGAGCTGATAGGTCTCGACAATCTTCCGCAGCGCCGTCTTCAGCTTGAAGGATCCTTCGTCCTTCACCCGGCCATTCTCGATAGACAGCCCAAAGAACAGCTTGCCGTCGCCCTGATCGTGCCAGCCCAAGTAGTCTTGGTACTCGAAGGGCGGCAGCGCTTTCAGCGGCTTGATTTTCTTGCCGAAGTAGCCCTCAACCTGCTGGCGGAATTTCTCAACGCCCCAGTCGTGGAGCAGGTACTTCATCCGGGAGTGGCGACGATTGGCGCGATCGCCATAGTCCCGCTGAGTCGCCACGATCGCCTTGATCAGGTCGTAGACATCTGCTTGATCCACATAGCCGATGGGATCAGCAATCCGAGCGAACGTCTCTTCCTTGTTGTGGGTGCGTCCCAAGCCGCCACCCGCGTAGACATTAAAGCCCTCCAGCTTGCCCTTCTTGTTGGTAATCACCACCAAGCTGACATCCTGGGAGAACAGGTCCACCGAGTTGTCCCCGGGCACCGTCACCGCACACTTAAACTTCCGGGGCATGTAGTGAGTGCCGTAGATCGGCTCCTCATTGGACGCGATCAGCGTGCCGTTGCCGTTGCGCTGACGAGCGGCCTTGACCTCCGGCGCCTCTTCCCCAGACAAGACCTTCTCACCGTCGAGCCAGATCTCGTAGTACGCACCCGTTTGGGGCGTCAGCAGATCGGCAACATTGTTCGCGTAGGTGCGAGCGTAGTCGTAGGCCACCTGATTTTTGAAGGGAGCGGGGGGCGCCATCACGTTGCGGTTGAGATCGCCGCACGCTCCCAGCGTAGAACCCATGTTTCGCACGATGGCTGCCATCACCGTCTTGAGGTTCTTTTTGAGAATCCCGTGAATCTGGAATCCCTGACGAGTTGTGGCCCGGAGGGTACCATTTCCGTATTCATCGGACAGCTTATCGAGCGTAAGATAGAGCTGGGCTGGAATAAAACCGCCCGGACTCCGAGTTCGCAGCATGAACTGGTAGTCCTTCTCCTGGCCCTTGACCCGGTTGTCCCGGTTGTCCTGCTGGTAAGACCCGTGAAACTTGAGAATCTGCACCCCATCTTCAGAAAAATGGGTGGTGTCTAGGAGAAGCTCTGAAGCGACAGGTTCCCGCAGGAAGTGACTGCGCTCTTTGATGCCTTCTACCTTCGACAGTTTTTGGGCAGGGGGAGTTTGGGTTGAAGACTTGGCCATTGTTGCTGCTGCGCAATAGGAACAGAGACTGCTAACGCACGTTCACAGCAATTTTCTTGGGCGCTTGACTCTCCCTTGGAAGCCTCAATTTTTGGGCTCTCCGAGCGAGAGATCCCAAAAATGAGCAGGGTGACGCCGCGAAAACTGCTGTCGATCCGGTCAAAGCGGTTTGAGACAGAGAAAACCCGATGAGGCATGGCATCCCAGAGCCTCAACAGGTCATGCATTCCCGGTAATCCAATCGGAATTATGGAGTATGTGTCTATTCTATCATCCCTGCCGGGGGTTCTCTAGGGCCTAGCTGGAATTGACGGCGATCGCCCCCCAAGGAGCAAAAAAACGCCCCCAGACCATGTCTGGAGGCGCTGTGTAGACCGTTCAGTTAGAGAGGGCTTGTGGAACTCAGGTGTCCTGACTCACCTCCCAAGGGTGTGAATCAGAGGAAAGACGACTCTTAGAAGCGATAGCCAGCACCTAGCTGGAAGCTCAGAGCATCTGCTTCGCTATCTTCGTAGGCGTTGATGCCCCACTTCGCGTCGCCGTACACCACGATGTCCTTGGTAACACCCGCCTCTACACCCGTGGTCAGGACCACAGAATCATCGTTGCCGAGGGGGCTCGGTTCACCATTGGCTTCCACGAAGGAGTAGCCGACACCGGCGTAAACGTTGGCGTTGTTGGTCACCGGGACGTCGTAGGAAATGATGGGCATGATGGCGCTGGTGTCATCGCTGAAGAGAATAGCGCCGCGGACGGAAACAGGAGCATTAGGAACTTCGAAACGACCTTGGATGTTGCCGCCGAGGTTGGCTGCATCTCCGTCTTGACCGCCGTTGGTGACACCGGCTGCAAGACCAGCACCAACATAATTTCTATCCATGCCTGCGGGCTTTGCGGAGGCGCTGCCAGCCAAGAATGCGGGAGCGATCAGAGCGGAAAGAAGAGAAAGGGCTGCGACGGATTTCAGAGAGAGTTTCATGGCTAATTCACACCGAAAATGAGAGGTTTGCTTCTGCGCGTTCGTGAGATTTAAGACCGTAAGGAGAGAGAGAAAGTTCCCGATTTTTGTTGGAGGATTAGCGAAGTCCAAGATGAGAAAGTGTGAGGAACTTTGAGAGGAATTTGTCCGGTTCTCCGAAGAGTTCTGAGAAGTCAAAAGCCTTTTGGAGATGGGTCTGCGGTCTTTGGCTGTTGAAAGTTCTGGGCCGTAGATTTGGGACTTTGGACTAGGAAGGAGGCAAGGGGTCTGTTCGGGAATCTTTGGTCTTTCTGCTCCTCGTCTGCTTCATGACTCTATTGTGTAGAAGGTGATGGAGAATTGGGTTTGAAAGTGGTCTCTTTCCAGACTGTCACACATTTGTTGATAGAGTCATGAACTACAAGGAAGACGGAAAACGTATTGAGTGTTGGGCGTTCGATGAATCTACAGTAGCGATTAGAAATAAGGCTTTGATTTACTAGGTTGCCAGTTTTGAAACTGTCCCGTTTTGTAATAGAAATCCAGCTAAAAATAGGGCCGAGGTCACCCGAAAAGGGGATGGCAAAGTCTGGCGCGTGAGCCAAAAGAAATGAATTCGAGGTCTGGGGTTAGGACTGTGGGGGGTCAGGCCAGGTTCCGCGGCGGGAGGGCGATCGCCCGGACTTGAGGATCTAGGGTGTTGTCAGGCGATCGCCCCTTGGTTCACAGTGGTATCAGCGCCCTTGGGAGGCAATGCCTAATGCCCGACTCGATCATGTTTCAAAATGACGATGCCTATGTTGTCCTGGAGACCAACCAGCCAGAGGTCATCCTGACGGAGGCTGAGCTGCTCGAAAAGCTGCGATCGGTGCTGGCGGCCCAGGGGGATGACCTGCCCCGCGAGCTGCGCAAGTACTCAACCCTCGACGAACAAGCCCGGCACCTCCTCGAAACCGCGTGCGACTTCGACTTGGGACCGGGCCAATTTCTGCAATGGTATGTGGTGCGGCTCGAGAAGGCCTAGCGGGCCTGGGAGACGCCTACGATGTGGCGATCGCTACGAGACGGCGATCGCCTCGGGTAGCGTAATGAGCGACACATGGACCTCGTCGGGACCGGCTGAGACGACCTCTGCTCGGATCCCAGGCCCAAAAAACTTGCCAATCCGCTCCTCCTTCTCCTGCCAGGTGCTCAGGGGGATGTGCTCAGAGTCGAATTCCAAAACCAGCGCATAGGCTCCGTCCACCACCTCTTCCCGTAGTCCCTTCAGCACCGGGCACTCCTCGTCTGAGGGACTGAGGCCCAGATTTTCCAGAGAGCTGTCGAGGTGCACCGGCTGGCCAAACCGGTAGCGCATTACATCTTTACGAAGCTGATTTTGAATTTTTGTGGCCTGCTGCTCTCGGAGCTTGAGGGCTTCGGCGGAGGGCTCTTGGGAGTAGGGAACCGGCTTGATTTCGGCAGCTTTGAGCGCTAGACCCCCCAGCAGCAGAGGGATTCCGTAGAAAAAACCAGCCAGATTTAAGGTGGCGTTGCCCGTGAAATAAGCAACAAAACCGGTAATGGTTAGAACACCCCCGACACTGAGGCCTAGGGTACCTAGAGAAGTTTGGCGTAACATGTTTATTAGGTATGGTGGCTGTTTGTCAGCAAATATCCATTATCGTCTTTTGTGAAGAGGACGGTGGATAAGGCAACGTTGCCAGGCTTGTGTATTGTCTCAGGTTGCATTGCAGCTGATGATTTGAGGGATGCAGCTCCACGGATGGTCGACGGATGCCTTGCGATCGCGCTGTTCCCCCAGCTTTGTCGCTAGGATTCGAGGCATCAATTTCCCTTCACGCTCTGACTTCTGGACTGTTCTGACCCAGTTTGACTGCCCCCGCCAGCGGGATTTATCGACTTAGCGCCAGCTCCATTGCCCCGGGAACATCCCTCTGAGGAGCGCTGTCCCAGCGATCGCCTCCGGGCCTCCATTGACGGTAATGGCTGCCTAGCCAACGATTCCAACGCTCATAGGATCTGCAACATATGATCAAGGACGAGAAACAGAGCGCTGTGGCCAAAAATGTTTTGCTAGAGCAAATTAATTCTCTCAAACGAGAAGATGAAATGCTCTACAACATCTTGGCGGTTGATGTTTGGGCATTGGCGAAGACCATGGACGAGTTTCAGCCCGGCTTCTGGACGGCCTTTATGAAAAACCGCGAAAAAGCCCTGAAGCGGTTCATCACTGAGGTGATGAAGAATAAGCCAACTGATCTCAAGCGCCCGCCGTTTCTGCGCTAGCGATAGGGAGGCGGCCTGAGAACCAGGGAGAAATCGAAGGGCGATCGCCCAGATTGTCTATCCTGGAACAAGGACCATTTCAGGCGCTTTTTAAAGAAATCAATCTATGGACACCCAGACCCTGCGCGAACGCATTACCCTCATCCAGTCCAAGCGGGAAGCTTTGTTGAGACTGCTAGAGCAGCCCAATCTTGGCACCCTGCGCATCGACGTCAACCAGGCCCTCGAAGAAATCGACGACCTGATGGAAGAGTTTGAGCGGACCTTTCCCGACCTAAAAAACGCAAGCTAAAGCGCGCTGGCTCCAGCTTTCGGGCGATCGCCCAATTGATCATGCCAAAATCCTCCGATCTCGAGCGTGCAGCTCTGAAAATCGGAGGATTTTGTTTTGGTTGGCTTTCGCCCTTGTCGGAGCGATCGCTCGATTCCCTAGTTCCTTAGGAGAGGGCCATCTCCATCAGCATGACCTGGGAGGCTTGCTCTGGGCAGTTTGCCCCCGGGTGGCGCTGGCTGTAGGAGCCGTCCGGGCGGAGTTCCCAGGCTTGGCGATTGTCCGCCAGCATCACCCCCAAAATCTCCTGAAGGTCTTTTTGGATGTCTGGGTCGCGAATGGGGACCACGGCCTCCACCCGCCGATCGAGATTGCGCGGCATCCAGTCTGCGCTGCCGATGTAGATTTCTTCCTCGCCGCCATTGTGGAAGTAGTAGACCCGCGAGTGCTCTAGAAAGCGGCCAATAATGCTGATCACCCGGATATTTTCGCTGACGTCCTTGATGCCGGGGCGCAGGCAGCAGATGCCGCGAATAATCAGGTCGATGCGCACGCCCGCCTGAGACGCTTCGTAGAGCGCCGCAATAATGGCCGGATCGACCAAGGCATTCATCTTGGCCACAATTCGGCCTTGGCGGCCCTGTTTCGCGTGCTCCGTTTCGCGCCGGATCAGCTCCAGCATCTTGTCGCGCAGGTTCACGGGGGCGACTAGGAGCTCGCGATAGGACTGCTGCCGCGAATAGCCCGTCAGGTAATTAAAGAGGTCCGTCAAATCGGCCCCTAGGTCCTCCCGGCAGCTCAGCAGGCCGAGATCGGTGTAGAGACGAGCGGTTTTGGGGTTGTAGTTGCCGGTGCCGATGTGGACATAGCGGCGAATCCGGCCTTCTTCGCGGCGGACGACCATGGTGGTTTTGGTATGGGTCTTGAGTCCTACCAGGCCATAAACCACGTGCACGCCGGCCCGCTCGAGCGCTCGCGCCCAGTTGATGTTGTTTTCTTCGTCAAAGCGGGCCTTAAGCTCGACTAGGACAGCGACCTGTTTGCCGTTCTCGGCAGCGGCAATCAGGGAGTTGACGATGGGCGAGTCCCCGGAGGTGCGGTACAGGGTCATCTTGATGGCCAGCACGTCGGGATCGTGGGCCGCGTGGGTGATGAAGCGCTGCACCGTAGCCGAAAAGGAGTGGTAGGGGTGGTGCAGCAGAACGTCTTGTCTGCGGATGATGCTGAAGAAGTCTTCGGTGTCGTCGAGATCTGAGGTTTCGGAGGGGCGATCGCTCAGGCGACGCAGGCGGGCTGGCACCACGGGAGACCAATGGGAATCCTTGAGCTCCGGGAGCGGCAGGGCCATAAACTGCATCAGATCGCCCAAGCCCAGGAGTCCCTCAACTTCATAGACGTCGCGGTCCTCGAGGGTCATTTCGCGCATCAGCACCTCGCGCACGGCTTCCGGCATGCTGGACTGGAGCTCCATCCGCACCACGGAGCCGCCGATCCGGCGCTTGCGCAGCTCTTGCTCGATCGCCAGCAGCAGGTCGTCTGCCTCGTCTTCTTCGACGTCCAGATCGGCGTTGCGCGTGATCCGGAAGGGATAGTACTCCTGAATATTCATGCCTGGAAACAAAAACTCCAGGTTGTGGGCGATCACCTGCTCGAGGGCGACGCCGGTCCAGATGCTGGGCTTGCCGCGCCGCCGCAGCCGCAGATCTTCGGGCAGCTCCACAAAGCGGGGCAGGACGCTGGGGACTTTGACCCGGGCGAAGTGCTCTTCTTCGGTTTGGGCGTCTTTGATGACGACGGCGAGGTTGAGGCTGAGGTTGGAGATGTAGGGGAAGGGGTGGCTCGGGTCGACGGCCAGGGGCGTGAGGACTGGGAAGATTTGCTCTTCGAAGTACTTTTGCAGGTAGACTCGCTGCTCTTGGTTGAGGTCGACGTACTCGAGCAGGTGAATGCCTTTGGAGGCGAGCTGGAGGCGCAGCGCCTGCTCAAAATGGCGGTGCTGCTGGGTGACCATGGGCCTCAAGGTGGCGCAGATGTCGTTGAGCTGCTGCTGGGGACTGCGGCCGTCGGGGGTACGCTTTTCGACCTTGGCCTCGACCTGCTGCTTGAGGCCGGCGACCCGCACCATGAAGACTTCGTCGAGGTTGGAGCTGAAGATGGCCATGAACTTGAGCCGCTCCAGCAGGGGAGTCCGGGGATCGATGGCCTCGTGCAAGACGCGGTTGTTGAATTGGAGCCAGCTCAGCTCGCGATTGAAGTAGTATTCGGGGCTGCGCAGGTCGAGATCTGGGTTTTTGGCGGGGGGAGTCGAGGTTTTTTTGGAGGCCATAGCAGGGAGAGTACCGGGGAAAAGCGTCCTAGGGGCGATCGCGCTCCGGGGGCTGGAGCGGCGGGGGCAAGGGGCGATCGCCGTTTTCAGACCCTAGCAGCGTCAGGCAAAGGGCTGGTTAAGGCAGATGATGCCCAATGAGTGCTCAATCTTGAATATATTCAGCGCCGCTGAGCAGGGCAATTTCGGCCCGGAGAAATTCGCGCCCGAGGTAGGCGGCGTGATCAAGACGCGTGATGGGGCAGTCTGAGTTTTTTTCAAACAGCTCGATGCAGAGCTCTTTGGCGGTCCTGCCGCGATAGATGGTGGTGTGGGTGCGCTCGACTTTGCCGCGCACCGGGATGGGCTTGCCGGTTTCGGGGTCGAGGGCGAGGCCTTTGTCGTCGATGACGTTGGTGAAGTGCTTGGCGCAAATCTGGCCGGCCTCGCGATCGAGGTAGATGAGGAGGTAGCCACCGGGATCGAGGGCAATGAAGCGTTTGGAGAGTTCGTTATCGAGCGCGGCGGCCGCCTCGGCGACTGGATTCATAGCGGTTTAGAGCGTTTGCCTTGGAAAACAACAAGGGTGAGCGATCGCCCACCCTGTCTCCAGTGTAGAAGTCCGAGTTGCGATTCGATCGCCCCGACTAGCGCAGGCCGGGGAGATGGCGCAGCAGGCGCAGAGCCAGGGTCATCAGGTGGGCGTACTGCTGGGGCGAGAGGCCGAAGCTAGGGGCGATCGCGACGCCGCGCTGAGTGGCGACGGTCTGGCTGCGGGTGTAGCGCAGCAGGCCCGTTTGGCCGTGGCGGACCCCCAGCCCCGACGCTTTGTGGCCGCCCAGGGGGGCCGCAACGGAGCCCCAGGTCGCGATGTAGCCCTCGTTGAGATTGACGGAGCCGCACTGAATCTGGCTGGCTAGCTGGCGACCCAGGCGGAGGTTGCGAGTCCACAGGCTGGCGTTGAGGCCGTAGGGCGAGGCGTTGGCGGCCCGAATCGCCTCTGCCGGATCGTCGAAGGGATAGAGGGCGACCACGGGACCAAAGACTTCGGTGTCGCTGAGGGCCATGGCAGGGGTGACCTGGCTCAGCAGGGTGGGCTCGTAGAAACAAGGCCCGAGATCGGGTCGGGGGCGACCGCCGCTCAGACACTGGGCACCTTGGGCGATCGCCGCTTCGACTAGGCGATGGACCTTGGCCTGGTGGGCTGGGGAAATCAGCGAGCCGATGGCGGGGCCGTAGTCCAGAGCCGCGCCCAAAGTGAGCTGCTGGGTGTGGGCCACCAGGGCCTCGACAAAGCGATCGTAGAGGGGACGCTGAATGTAGATGCGCTCGATGGACATGCAGAGCTGGCCAGCGTTGCCAAAGCAGGCGCGGGCCGCTCCCTCGACGGCGCGATCGAGGTCGGCATCGGCCAGGACAATCATGGGATTTTTGCCGCCGAGCTCCAGGGAGCACGGCAGCAGGCGATCGCCTGCCTGCTGCGCGATCGCCCGCCCGGTCTCGGAGCTGCCCGTGAAGCAAACAGAGTCAACGCTGTCTAGGATCGGTGTCCCCAGCTCGCTGCCGCGCCCCGTAACGATCTGGCACACATGGGGCGGCAGGCCTGCTTCTTCCAGCAGGGCGACGGCGGCGATCGCGCTAAAGGGCGTCTCGGTGGCGGGCTTGAGAATCACCGCGTTCCCGGCCATCAGGGCTGGCAGCGCGTCCGAAATAGCCATAGTCAGCGGATAGTTCCAGGGCGCGATGATGCCCACCACGCCCACGGGCTGGCGCACTTCGCGGGTGGCCGTGAAAAAAGGCAGCGCGCCCAAATGGGAGCGATCGCGCAAAAATTTCGGCCCGTGAATCCCGTAATAGCGGCTGTTGACGGCCACATCCAGCACTTCTTCAAAGGCGCTCAGGCGGGCCTTGCCGCTCTCGACTTGGACCAGATCCAGCAGAGTGTCTTGGCGATCGAGGGTCAGGCGGTGATAGTTCAGCAGGACGCGGCGGCGATCGCCCACGGGCCGGTCTGCCCACGCCTGCTGAGCCAGACGCGCTTGGCCCACGGCCAGGGCCACATCCTCCGAGGTGCAGGCCGGGACGCTGCCCAGGTGCTCCCCGGTCCAGGGCGCGCAAACCGCTATTTCACTGCGCGGATCGGCGGTGACAACGCGCTGGGCCAGGACGTCTAGCCAGGGACCGGAGCGCGATCGCCACTGGGCGACGGCGGCGGCTCCCGGCAGGCGATCGCTGGTCGACGAGGTGGGCGCTTCTAGGGTCATGGGGCGTCTCCGCAGGTGCACTTTTGCTCGCTCACGCTGGACCCTTCCTGACAAGACACAGAGGAAGGGCCACACCGAGGGTTAAGGCCATTGTGCCAGGGCGATCGCCCTCTGGGGATGCTGACTGGTAACGGCCCTACCCCTCGCGTCTAAACTTTTAAACAACGAGAATTCTTGACTCGCAAACCTCTCGGCCCTCCACGCTGCGGTATCGCCATGCCTACCATTGCCCTGATTGCCCACGATCGCAAGAAAGATGACATGGTTGCCTTCGCTAAGCGCCATGCTCCGCTGCTGGCTCGCTACAAAGTCGTTGCCACCGGCACCACCGGCCAGCGCATCCAGGAAGGCACGGGCCTAGCCGTAGACTGTCTGCTATCGGGGCCCATGGGAGGCGATGCGCAAATTGCTGCCTTGGTGGCCACGCGCAATGTCGTCGCCGTGGTTTTCTTCCTCGATCCGCTCTACGCCCAGCCCCACGAGCCGGACATTCGGGCGCTGCTGCGCATTTGCGAAGTCCACAACGTTCCCCTCGCCACCAACTTGGCCACTGCCGAAGCTGTGTTGTTCTCCCTGATCAAGGTCAAGATCGGCTACCTCATCTTCAATCCGGTGGCGGGCCAGGGCAACCCCAATCAGGAGCTGATGCAAATCCAGAAGCTCCTGGAGCCCCAGATCCAGCTAGAGGTCTGCATCACTGAGCCGGAGGTCGATCCGGCGGACTATGCGCAGCAGGCGATCGCCGCTCAGGCTGACTTGGTCATCGCTTCGGGAGGTGACGGCACGGTCTCGGCGGTGGCCGGAGCGCTGATCAACACCGGCATTCCCCTGGGCATCATTCCCCGCGGCACCGCCAACGCCTTTTCGGTGGCGCTGAATATTCCCACCAATGTTCAGGCCGCCTGCGAGCTGATTCTCTCGGGCACCACGCGGATCGTGGACGCGGCTCGCTGCAACGGGTTGCCGATGATTTTGCTGGCGGGCATTGGCTTTGAAGCAGAAACAGTCGATCGCGCCAATCGCGAGGTCAAAAACCGCCTGGGCACCCTCGCCTACATCCTGGCGGGCATTCAGCAGCTCAACGAACACGAGCTATTTACGACCTATATCGAGGTGGAGGGCGTCGTGAACGAGTTCGAGGCGGGGGCGGTCACCATTGCCAACGCGGCGCCGCCGACGTCGATTTTGGCCCAGGGCTCGGGAGAAGTCTTGGCCCACGACGGCTTGCTGGATGTCACCATTAGCACCTCCAATACCCGAATTCAGGCGGTGCAGGCGATGTTTAGCCTGCTGGGGGCGGGACTGGTGAAGGCAGCCCCCAACCGGCCCGACGTGGTTCACCTGCGGGCGCCTCGGCTGACGGTGACCACGACGCCGCCCCAAAAGGTGGTGGTAGATGGCGAAATTATTGGCACGACGCCGGTCGAGATCGAATGCATCCCCGACGGCCTAAAAGTGTTTGCGCCCTTGCCAGTGGCCTGATCAAGCACGGCGAAACGCGGGTTCCGCTGGGCTGTGGATGGGACGGGCGGCTGAAGCGGCAGGCCGGCGCAAGGCGATCGCTCCTTCGCGAGAGATACCTCGCAGATAGGAGGCGATCGCTGGCGAAATGCCTCTCTTTGCAGATGCCCCAGGGTGATAAGCAGCGCTAAGGTGGGTAGTAACGACGGAAAAAGATAAAACCGTCGGTTTTTCCAAAAATTTCAAAACTTTTATCCAAAATCTGGATAATACGGCCTTGGGATTTACCCAGTTTGGCTGAAGCTTAGTAACTCTGGCCTGAGTCGAGGAATCATCCTCGACGGCAGGTCTTGGTAGGAGGTAAAGAATATGCGCCTACAACCCCTTTTTCGTCAACGGTCCACGACGGCCTTTGCCAGCGGCCTTTTGGTGGCGATCGCCGCAGTGCCTGTCATCGCGGTAGCCCACGCCTTGACCCCCAGCCCGGGCCAAGCCTCGATACCGCTGCCCGAAACTCGGCAGGCCTCCAGCGCGGCGATCGCCCCGACAGACGAGCAGGTGAACCTCGTCTTGATTAATGAAACCGGCGCCACCGTGGTCTACCAGGCGGTGGGCGAGACAGATACCCGGCTGCTGGCCGGTGAATCATCGGTGACTCTGCGGGGCCTGGACGTGCCGACAACCCTGACCTTCCAGCGCCAGGACAGCGGTTTGTTGAGCGTGACCCTCGTACCAGCAGAAACCCGGTCCCAGCTCGAGGTGACCTTCGATGAGACGACGGACCTCGATCGCGACAAAAATGTTTTGACTGTGAATGAGGCAGGGCAAGTCTACCTCAACTAGCGCAGCCCTCTGGAGCGCCTTCAGTCCACTCCGGCGATCTCTGTCCCGGTTACCAGATTTGCTCTAGGGACTGGGCTGCTTGGGTTTCGCTTTGATGCTTCCTACCAACTGAGACTTGTCTTGCAACTCTCGACGGCCCTAGGTCGGACCTAGGAGCAAAGAACTGAAACTATTTTTTGGCCCACTGTCACTACAGCGCTGGAATGGGCCTCGGGAAACCGAACCATTCTTAACGAGGGAGCGATCGCGCGATCGCTCCCTCGTTTAGCTTTGGGGGGCATTTTTCCCAGGGTGCGAAGCGCGATCTGGGTCTACCGGCGAGCGCCTGCATTCACCGTGAGCAGGTTCAGCTCGCTGGCCATCAGGGCTTCTTCTTGGCTAAAGCCGAGAGTCCGCGCCAGGGGAATGGCCCGCTGATAAAAGCTAATCGCGGCGGCCGTGTTGCCCTGCTCTTGATAGAACTCCGCAAAGGTTTTGAGGGTGCGAAACTCTTGGCGCGAGTTTTCGAGGGCTCGCGAAAGCTCTAGGCGCTCCTCGAGTAGGTCAACAGCGCGACTGGTCGGCCCAAAGCGGCGGTAGGTTTCCACAAGGCCATCGATGGCGTGGTACTGGTTGCGGCGATCGCGGCTGACCCGCGCCAGGCGCAGGCCCACCCCGTAGGACCGGATGGTGTCCCGATACTGGCCGAGAGCCCGGTAGGCGTCGCCTAGATTGTTATAAGTCGTCGCTTCGCCCGAGGGATCGGCGGCTTGGCGACGCAGGGTCAGCGCCTCTTCGTAGAGCTTCACCGCTTGGGCGTGGTTGCCCAGCCCCGCCTCCACCAGACCCAGATTGCTCAGGGAGAGCCCCTCGCCTTCCAGGTGGCGAATGCTCTGGGCGATCTCCATGGCTTCTTGGAAGGCTGGCCGCGCTTCGCGCAGGTTGCCCCGCTGGAGCATGATCGTGCCGACGTTGTTCAGGCCGTACACTTGGCCCCGAAAGTCTTGGTTGTCGCGGGCGATCGCCAGTCGGCGTCGCAGCGCGTCTTCGGCTTCTTGGTACTTGCGCAGCTCGCCGTAGGCCAGACCAATGCGATCGTAGGTCCGCCCCAGCGCCTGGCCGTCGCCAATGGCGTGATACAGCTCCACAGCCTGCTGCCACACTTCGATGGCCTTGTCGAGGGAGCCCTTGTCTGCTTGCAGGACTCCGATCCGCACCAGACTGTCGGCGGTGTCTCGCACCTCGCCGCTGGTGCCGTTATTGTAGGCAGGCACATTGAGCTGATTGGTCAAGTCAGCGGCGATCGCTCTGGGACTCCCGCCACCTACCACCAGCGGCACCACGGCCAGCCACGCTGCGTATCGACTCCATTGGTTCATCCTGTTTCCTCCTGGGCCAACCCCTCCACACCCAATATTCCCGCAATGGGGCTACATCTGTCCTGCGGGTGCTGCGATCGCCAGGGGTAATTATTCCTGGGGCGGTGCAGCCGTCGAAAATTCCCAAGACGAGCCCTGCAAGCGATCGCCCGTCTCGTGCAAATAAATCTCGCGAATATCCGGCGGCAGCGCCGCTTCCAGCTGCTGGTAGCCTTCCTGGAGCCGTCCCCGCACCTCAGCCGGGGAAATGTGCTCACCCTCCGCTTGCAGGTAGGCAGAAATCCGCGTTTCGCTCCAGCGGAAGGTCTGGGCCATCACGATCATCAGCCGCATCACCGCAGGCAGCTGATCGAGGGCCTGCTCCACATAGCACCACAGGGGCGGCGGCGTTGCCTCTAGGGAATAGTGAATCGACTCCACCGGCGGCAGCTCGGCCCGATTAATGCAGATGGCCGTCAGATTGATCAGCCAGTTTTGCAAATTAAAATCCTCTGGCCGCACGCCCAGGGCCACAAAATCTAGCCCTCGCAGCTCATAGTAGATGTGCCGCCAAGTCGTCGCGAAGAGATAGTCGGCTTGGGCAGGCGATCGCGCCGTGTGGGAAATCAGGGAGTACACCACCGGGCTGTAGCGACAAAAAATCCCCGTGAAGTACTTGCCCTCTTCGGGATGACGCTGAAACAACGTCACGAGATCCTGGTCGCTGTGGCGAAACAGCGACTGGATCAAGGGATGGTTGCATTCGGGAAACTTGGGAATGTGCACAGGATTTCTGGTACTACCCAGGACAGGGAAGCGCAGACAGGCATGTCAGCAATCTTTAGCCCACTATATCCGCTCTCCCCGTGAATGAATATATTGGATCAATTTGGATCAATGGGGAACCCGCCAACTCTTCTGGCGCGGGAGGGCGATCGCCTAAGGGCTCGGGGACCACTGCTCAGGCAAGGCGATCGCCACCTCCACGCGATCGCGCCCGTTGGCCTTGGCCTGGTAGAGGGCCTGGTCCGCCGCACAGATCAGCGCCTCCGCCGTCATGCCGTGGAGCGGAAAAACCGCCACCCCTGCCGACAGCGTCACCACGCCCAAAGATTGCCCTTGGTACTGCATATTCAGATATTTGATGCCCCGCCGCAGCTTGTCTGCCCGCTGCCGCGCCACCTCCAGGGTCACCCCCGGCAAGATCAGCGTAAACTCTTCGCCGCCGTAGCGACAGGCCAAGTCCGACCCCCGCACAGCCCCTTTGACAAACAGACTAAAGTCCCGCAGCACCATATCCCCAGCGGGATGCCCAAAGGAGTCGTTGAAGCGCTTGAAGTGGTCGATGTCCAGCATCACTAGGGCCACGGACGTATTGCTCTGGCAGGCGCGCTGGAGCGTTTGGTGCAGCGCCTTGGTCATATAGCGACGGTTAAAAAGCCCCGTCAGCGGATCCTGGATGCTCTGCTGGTGCAGCTGCTCGCGCTGCTGCAGATTGGCCAGCCCCGTAGCCAGGTAGCCCGACGTCGTGAACGCCAGACGCTTCTGGTTGCGTATGCTGGCTTTATCCCAGGTAGAAAAAGTTACGCATAGCAGGCCAACCATTTCGCCGCGATGGAGCAGGGGAAAGCAGCCGTACTGGGCTGGCTGCTGGTGAGCGTGATCTCCCTCGCACACCAATGTTTCGCGCACCGACTCTTGGGCTCGGGTCCGGCTCTGGAGCCACTGCCAGTAGTCTGCGATCGCCCCCGACTCCGTGAAGATAGGTGGATCGCCCCACTGAGCGATCCAGTGGAGACTGCCATCGAGATTGACGATGGCGATCGCTCCTGACTCCTCCGGAAACAGCGGCGCAATAAAGCGCGCCAAGGTCTCCTGAGCCTCCTGCAACGACAGAAAATCGTGCAGCACCTGGCTCAACCGGCTCAGTAGCTGCCCTTGGCGGTTGCGCCGCTCCAGCAAATTCATCGCGGTTTGGAGCTGCTGATGCGCCTCTTGGAGATGATAAATCTGCTGCTGGCGCTGATCGAGATTGGCCTCTAGGGACGCAACCTGGTGCTGAAGCCGCAGCTGTAAGACAATCTGAGCTGCTACGAGCTCTAGAGCCTGAACTTGCTCGATCGTGAGCGTGTAGGGATGGGCATTGAACAGACAGAGCTGCCCGAGCAAGTCCCCCTCAGGACTCACCAGCGGCACCTCAGCCACAAACCACGGCTGGTTGAGCGCCTCCTCTGGCAAAGAGTAGCCCGCTGTATCAGCAGCCTGGATCGGGCGGGCCGCCATCGGTGCGATCGCCCCCCCTGCATCAGTCGGCGCTGCGGGAACTGCCGCCGACCGTCCGTCGGCAGCAGGTGGAAACTCAATGGTTGCGATCGCTGCTTGACATAGCTGAGTTGCCAAACGAGTCAGGGGTTCGAAGGGAGCCTGATCTCGCCGCTGAGTCACGCGCGAAGAATGGACTAAATCCAAGGCACGACGCTCGCGATCGGGGTTGGTAAATAAACCTTGCATCCGCCCACGAACCCCAACATCTAAATGGAGACGAGAGAGATAGAGAAAATGACATTGCAAGGACAGGGCATCAGACGCAGGAGTGATCGGCTCTGACCACTAGTCATTAGCAGCCCTTGCCTGGGTTCTGTGATGATCCCGAAAAAAATCGGTACCATTCCAAACTCCAGCCTACAAAATTCTGATTCCAATGTGTTGAAGACTACTCTTTTTGACACATTCCCTGCCCAGGAGGCTAGGCTTTCTAGCCTCCTGGGCTATCTGAAAGGCAAAGCATAATTTTCCCTATCTCTATTATCGAGATTCCCTAGCCCGCGTCATCACCCTTGGGGCTAGATTGTATTGCTCTATACAGAAGTAGCCCCCACCTAGGCGATCGCCCCCGAAACTTGAGAGCGATCGCCCCCGTCCAAAGGACCGAACCCGATTGGATACAATGAAGTTACCGTCTGCCTCACCCCGGTGATGCATTCCAGTCGCGTGCAGACCCCTCAGAGCCCCCATGGCCCTAGTCGTTCCATCTGTTGTGTCATCGATGAACTCGTTATTTATCGGCGCATTTTTACCGTCTCTTCCCCTCGACAGCCTGCTGTCCACCCAGGGCATCATGATTTTGCTGCTGGTGGCCTATGCCGGTGCCATGTGGATGTTTTTGACCAGCGCCCCCAAAGTCCACACGGTCATGGTGTCGGACCTCGAGGTCGCGCGACAATTTTATGAAGGCCTGCTGAACCTGCCCGTCGCTGACGTCCCCCTGCACTACTACTACAACTACGAGCAGACCCTCAGCGCTTCGGCCATGGACCCGCTCTACATTTCGCCCTCCCTCGGAGCGCCCGTCGCGACCGGCCTCAACACCAGCACCGACGGCCTGTGGTACCAGATCAAGAAAAACACGCAGCTTCACGTCATCTCCGGGGCGAGCATGGGCCAAAAGAGCCGCCAGCGCCACGTTTGCTTCGATCGCGACTGTCTGGAACTAGTTCTGATGCGGGTTCAAACCCGCGGCATCAAGCACAAAATTCGCCGGGAGCAGCCCCTAAACTTCTTGGTCAAAGACATCGACAACCGCGTGATCGAGTTGGCAGAAGTATCCAACTAGCGATCGCCCCCCGGATCAGGCAATTAGTCTTGACGCAGATTGCCCACAAATAAAAGGGCATCTCCTGCTAGGAGATGCCCTTTTGCATAAGCCAACAACACGAATGGAAAAACGCACAGTCGAGCCATCGGCATGAAGAGAAAGATGGCTCAGGAATCAAGAAATCGCAGAATAGTATCGCAAAAGCGAGTTTCGCGCCTTTCGCAGAAGCCAAAGAGCCTAGCTGAAGCTGGCGTGGCTGCGATCGTAGGTAGCGCCAAAGCTAGCGCTGGGCTTGCCCTGAATATGGGTCCAGTGCTGAGCCGCCTCATCAATCGGGATCCCCACTTCAACAGCGCTCCGACCCAGCAGGCATTGCTGACGATTCTTGATCATTTGATGATGACGCATCATGAGGGCGCGTGCTTGGTCTTGGGCAGACATAGTGGTGCTCCTTGCGGAAGCTGAAGGGTGATGTGAGGAATTCGTTTCCTATGGCTAATATACCAAAAATTTCTGTATTAAAAGTTACAAAATGACCCGATTTGCAAAGGCTTTGATAAAAACTTTGGGATCGCAAACCTGTTTGGACGTGCTGGAACCCCGGCCAGCTCCGCGAAACCGGGCGATCGCCCTCAAAGCGTCCCCGGAATCTCGCTAATTTCGATCACGTTGCCATCGGGATCCTGCGTGAAAAGAGCCGATCGCCCGGAGGCACTGCGCTGGCAAGGGTAGCCCTGATCTGTCAGCTCTGCCTGGATTGCCGCTAGGTCGCGCACCCCAAATGCAACATGAGGATTGCGACCCCACTGGTCGCGATTGTGGAGGGCTGGCGGCGCGGTGGTGTCCTGAATTAGGTGAATTTGGTGCGGACCGACCTGGTACCAAGCGCCGGGATACTTCAGGCCGCGATCGACTTTTTGCAGGCCGAGTACTTCGCCGTAGAAGCGCTCAGCCTGGGCAAGGTCGCGCACCAGCAAAGCCGTATGCAAACAAGCAACAATGTCCATCGCTATTTCCTAAGCCACGAGTAGCGTCGTCTTGCAGTCTAACGGGGTCGAGGGACTTATGGGATCGCTTGCTGAACAGTGGAGGCACCGCTGTCCCGGCAGAACGTAGCAAGGAAGATCGAAGGAATCCAAAAAATCAGAAATATCTTAGTGGGTCTAGAATTTAGACCGATGCTGGGGACTCATGGGCTGCTGGAGTCCGGAGCAATAGATTTTGGGAAAAACTTGAGGGCGATCGCGTCAACGAGCTGATCATCAGCCAAACTTGCAAGGAACATTGACCCAGCGATCAATCAAAAAGTTAAAGCTTGTCGTTAGAAATAGAGACGTCTTGAGAAGGTGAAACTCAGTCACCAAGGGCTTATCAAGCAGACTAGAGGTCGCGGAGTGGACGTCCCTGTACCCCCAGCTTCTTTCCCCGTTGGGAACAAAGCAAGAGATAGAGATCGCCGACTCGAACCGCGCCATTAGCTGGCAGAGCGACGCATCAAATCGCGGATTAAATTGTCCTTGAGCATGATGAGTCGAGAAACTTCTAGCAAGTTTTCTAACACCTGATCGTGGCTCATGCTTTGGGCATCAGTGCGGACGCGCTGCATTTCAAACTGTTGTTCGAGGCTGAGGTCGAAAGTGTTGTTATCCATGACGTTTGGCTCCTGTAGAGTCACTGGGATATGGGCAAATCTCGCTAAGCCGCAAATTCCTCGATGCTAGGAGGCGCTTTGCGAATCAAGCTTTTGATGATGTTTTCTTTCATCATCAGAAGACGGGTTGCTTGAACTAGAAGCTCTTGGGCTTGCTCGTAGCTCATACGCTGGGCCGACTCTTCCATGAGTCGCATTTGGAACTGCTGCTCGAGCGTGAGTTCAAAGGTGTTGGGGTCCATAGAAACCTCCCACAAGGGATTCAGAAATAGTAGGGTCCGGCTGTACTAGCAGGCCTGAAGGGGCTTTGCTAGGACGAAGGGGCTTGTACTAGCTGATTTCAACTAATAGACTTCAGATTTCCCAAAAAAGGGCCTGAAATTCCCCCTTACGTACCCTTTGTATGACGGGATCACCAATCTTTCGGTGTCCAGTATTACAAATAATAACAAAAGTTTGACAAAGTTCACCAAAAATGTTCTAGAGACTAAAGAAAAAATAAATATGTAGCTCTAGACTACATTTTTGGGACTTGCTAGCTATGGTAGCCACTGAGAGGCGATCGCGGCCCCGGTCCTGGGAGGGGATCACAGCGTTCCCGGAGGCAGAGTTTGGCTTTGCTGTCCTCTCTCTTGTGAGAGAGCCATGTCTGGAAATCAGCAACTTTGGGCCTTAGAGCAGCTTCAGCTTGGACCCTTTTTAGCAAGTTGTACTAAGTGAAAATGCTCAGTCTGAACGAAATCGCCGCGATCGCTCAGGGGCAGATCGCCCTCCGTTTGGCCGGACCTAGGCACAAAACGTGATTGCGCCGATGCTGAATAAAATTCAAAGACTTGGCGAAGCGTCAATCCGTGTACGCGGGATCAAACATAATCACGATGACGGTGATGTTATCCCGGCCACCGCGCTCCTTGGCTGCCTTCACGAGGGCGTCAGCGGCCATCTCGCTCGCGCGAATGGACTTGAGGTTGGAGGCGATCATGTGATCCGACAGCTCCTCTGTCAGGCCGTCGCTGCACAGCAGGAGGCGATCGCTCGGCTGACAGTCAAAGGCATGGATATCGATGTGCTCCATGTCTTCTCGGCCCAGGCACTGGGAGAGGACGTGGCGCATGGGGTGGGTGCGGGCCTGGTCGGCCGAAATGGAGCCGAGGCGCAGAGCGCGGGCGACCCAAGTGTGATCTTCGGTGAGCTGCTCGAGCTTGGCCCCCCGCAGTCGGTAGAGCCGCGAGTCGCCGATGTGAGCGCAAAACGGCTCTTCTCGCAGGGCCACGACCACGGCGGTTGTCCCCATGTCGGCCCGCTCAGGATGGGCTTGCTGATCCTGCAAAATGGCCTGATTTGCCTTGAGAAATGCCTGCTCTAGCAGAACAGGCGTGGAGTCCTCGGAGGTCCAGCGATCGATCAGATACTCTCTGATCGTGTCCGTGGCCAGCTGACTGGCCTCTTGGCCCCCTGCATGCCCCCCCATGCCGTCCGCCACGATAAAAAAGCGGCCTTCGGGGTCAACATAATATGCATCTTGATTGACCGACCGAAGGAGCCCCACGTCCGTGAGACCCGTGTATTGGCGTTTCATATCAGGCGATTCCAAGGCACATCAGCAGGAAAATCTTACTGGAACATGCGATCGTAGCGATCGATTCTCTTAAACATTCGGATCAAAAAGAAGGCGATCGCCCCTGCGGCCACCAGAGCCGCCCCGGCCAGCCATCCCTTGCCATGGACAAACAAAATCGTCGCCGACAGGATAAAGGTGCAAATCAACAGCATGTAGTTGATGCCCATCGTCACACTCGATAGGCGGCGCAGCGCCCGATCCGTCTCCGTGGACCGCACCCGCACCCGAATGTCTCCTTGCTCCAGCTTACCGAGGGTGTCCTCGATGCGCCGAGGGAGGTTTAGCGCCGTGCTGCTCACCTGGGCTGCCTGACGCCCGAGCTCATTAAATAGACTCGTGGTCTCTTGCTGATTTCCGCCTGCCATAAGCTGCATTGCAAAAGGTTTTGCAACCTCCATAAAGTTGAATTCGGGATCAAGGCCCTTGCCAACCCCTTCTAGGGTGGAGAAAGCCCGCATCACGAAGGTGAAAGTTGCTGGAAAGCGAAAGGGATTGTTGTAGGCGATCTCGTAGAGATCCTCGCTGATGGCGCTGACGGACTGGTTTTCAAAGGGCTGGTCCATGAAGTTGTCCAGCATGTACTGCACCGATCGGCGCACTGGACCGATGTCGTCCGTGGGGGCGATCGCCTCCAGCGCGATCAGCGAATCTACAACCCGGGCAGCGTCCTTTTGGGCAATGCCAAAGAACGTGTCCATCAGCTTCTCGCGGATATCAGTCCGCACTTGGCCCATCATGCCAAAGTCATAAAAAATCAGCGACCCTTCCTCCGGGCTGACCGCAATATTGCCCGGGTGAGGGTCTGCATGGAAAAAGCCGTCATTGAGCAGCTGCTGCAAGTAGGCCCGAGCGCCCAGCTGAGCCAGCAGCTTGCGATCGAGTCCGGCTGCTTCGAGGGCTTCGTAGTGACTGATCTTGATGCCGGGGAGGTACTCCAGCGTCAGAGTGCGGGGTGACGAGTAGCGCCAGTAAACCCGCGGCACCTTCACCCAAGACTCATTGCGAAAGTTGCGCCGGAAATGATCGGCGTTGCGCCCCTCGTTGAGATAGTCGATCTCCAGCCAGAGAATGCGGCAGCACTCCTCATAGATCCCCGTCCAGTCGCGGCCTCGGCCCCAGTCAGGGTGATTCTGGAAATACCGCGCGATTCCGCGCAGGATGTCGAGGTCGATGCTAAAGAGCTTTTTGAGGCCCGGACGCTGGACCTTGACCACCACCGTTTCGCCCGAGTGAAGCTGAGCTTTGTGCACCTGGCCCAGGCTGGCGGCAGCGATGGGAATCTGCTCAAAGTTCTGGAACAAGTTGCTAACGGGCTTGCCCAGGTCTTCCTCGATGATCCGCTGGACCTGCTCAAAGCTGAAGGCCGGTACTCGGTCCTGGAGCTTGGAGAGCTCTTCCACATACTCGATGGGGAAGATGTCGGCGCGGGTCGAAAAAAGCTGGCCCACCTTAATAAAGGTGGGGCCTAGATCCAAAAAGGTTTCTCGAACCCAAATGGCTTGGGCGCGTCGTCGAGCGGCTTTTTTGGCATCGGTCATGCCGCCGCGATAGCTCCAGGCTTTGTTGTTGAGCCACAGAGAGCCCAGAAAGAGCCAGACAAAAGTCCAGATATCGATGAAACGTCGCGGGCGCGAGTAGCGTTCCCGATTCCATCGATAGGATTTGTCCGTATGGACTTTGGCCTTACGGTGGGTGGATGGCTGGGGAGAGTTCGTCGAATCGGCGGAGAGAACAGACACGCAGGGCTCTGATAACGGCGGTTCGAGAGGGTGAAAAGGCAGGGCGATCGCGCCCCGGTAGCGGCTGGCTAGACTGAGCGGCTGCGATAGCGCTGAAGCTCGGCCCGCAGATGGGCGACCTCGGCTCGCAGATCGTCAATGGTCGCTTGCAGATCCGTCGGCTGGGAGCCGTAGGGGACGATGGTGGTCGTCGTGCGGCCCTGCATTGCGGCTTCCTCGGCGTGGCTAGCCCGCTCGAGGACGGACTCGGTGAACTGACGCAGGCGCTCGCGCTGCTCAGCATCAAATTTTCCCAGCTCGCTCAGCGCTTCGCTGACGCCTGCTTCGAGCTGCTCACCAACAGCTTCCGCTAGAGCTCGACCAACGAAAAAGGCATGAACTAGAGAATTACTCATGGGGGAAAGTCTTCGCGCGCATCCGTCAAGAATTATAACTTGCTCCTCAGAAACCCTGCGTCCGCGAAAGGGCAGAAGAACTAGGGCTTTCTAGAGTTGGATCAGGCCGCCGATCATGCCGCCCAGGAGGATAAATCCGATCCAAACGTTTTGGCGGAACATCTTGCCGTAGGCGATCGCCGGCAGATTGCGTCGCCGCAGCTGAAAGAAGTGCTTGAGCCAGCCGTAGGTAGCGGCGGCCAAGGTGAGCCAAAAGAGAGGATTGAGATCCATGACTAGGCCAAGGGCTGCCAAGCAAACCACCGTGCCAGCGTAGAAGGCGCCAATGGCGTCTGGGGCGCGATCGCCAAAAAAGATGGCGCTGGAGCGAACCCCAATGCGCAGGTCGTCTTCGCGATCGGCTAGGGCATAAACGGTGTCAAAGCCCAGGGTCCAAAGAATGGTGGCACCCCAGAGCAGCCAAGCAGCGGGCTCGAGTCGGGCGATCGCCGCGCTCCAGCTGATCAGCACTGCAAAGCCCCAGGCAATGGACAGCACCAGCTGGGGCACCGGAAACACCCGCTTGGCCAGGGGATAAAGCACGATCACCGGCACCGCGGCCACGCACAGCCAGAAACTCAGTGGATTGAGGTACTGCGCTAGGCCCCAGGCGCACAGCATCGAAACGAAGGCAATGACGATGCCCGTGCGAATCGACAGCGCTCGCGAAGCCAAAGGACGATTGCGAGTGCGCTGGACCCGCGGGTCAATGTCGCGATCCCACAGGTCGTTGATCACGCAGCCCGCGCCGCTGGTGGCGAGGGTCCCCAGCACAATCACGCCAATCAAAATCGCCGGTGGATTGTTTCGCGTGGCCAGCACCACGGCCCACAGGGCCGGGATCATCAAAATCAAGCGGCCAGCAGGCTTGTCCCACCGCAGCAGGCGAAACACAGTCAGCCAAAGGGGTTCAGGTTTTTGTTGCGGCTCTGTCAGCATGGAAGATCTCGAAGGGGCGCACCGAAGGGGACGGAGTCAGGAATCGCCCAATTCCCCTGTGAAGCAGTATAGAGCGCTGTCCAAAAACCTCATGAGAAGCGATGCCCGCAAGAGGCGATCGCCCGAAAGCAGAAAATTAACAGCAGGCACTTTAGAAAAATCGATTTTCCCGAAAAAATATCCTAAAAATTAAACCTAAGAAGTTAAATAATTCGAGTGCTTGAAGGCTCTAAATTAAATTTGAAATTCTAAAGAATCTCTAAGTAATTGATTGAGCGTTGAATTGAAATTCAATCCACAAGAATTATCAACGAAATTTATCCGATTTGAATAAATTCGAGACCTGAATTTTTACACAAGCAAAATTCAGGCTTAAGTCTAATTGTTGATTAGAACACACTTCTCCATAGAACAGCCCTAGAGGCTGTTTTTTTCTGAAGAATTTCCTATGAAAAAGGCCCCTTCCTGTGGAGGAGAAGGGGCCTTGAAGTCAGGACAATGGGTACGCCGTGTGTCAGGGATTAGTGGGGGATTTTGCTCAGAGCGTGCCAGGTGCGATCGCCCACCACGCCATCAGCCGTCAGCTTGGAGCGCTTTTGGAAAGCCTTGACCGCCGCTTCGGTGCGGGGGCCAAAGTCACCGTCCAGAGCGCTGCGATAGTCGCCAGTGGTGCTCAAGATCCGCTGCACCATCAAGACGGACTGGCCTTGGCTGCCGTTGCGCAGGACGGGCATCCCGACAGGAGCACCCGAGAACAGCGCTTGCCAGGTTTTGCTGCCAACGACGCCGTCTTCAATCAGGAATACGCGATGCTGGAAAGCTTTGACCGCAACCTCGACATCTGCATCAAAGATGCCGTCTTGATTGTTTTGAGGGTACAGGTTCCAGTGGCTGAGGAGACGCTGAAGCTCGGTCACGAGCTCGCCACGGGAGCCACGCTTTAGAATGGGTTTGTTGATAGCAGAAGTAGCGGAAGATTGGCGGTTAGAAGTGTTGGTCATGGGTCTAACTCGGTGAGTGAATGAGTGATTGATGTACCCAATCTATTGCCTTTGAAAAGCATCAACCATCACCTTTTTGGGTTATTTTCAAGAGAAAACAGAAACATCTAAAAACATCACCCAGTTGTATGATTTGAACTGCACAAATGGTTGATGTTTGGTTCAAAAAAACTGTGTGCTGCTTACATTCCCCTTATAGAGGAGCAGCACAAGTTTTGTCGCCCCCCACGCTTTGCGGTAGGGCGGTCACTGCGGAGAGCCGCGATCGCTCAGTTGGGTTGGTTTTGCAGTCTAGGCGTGGACCTTGCCGTCGGGTAGGACTGCCCGCTGAAGATTGGCGTCCATCAGGTTGGCGCTGCTCAGTTCTGCCCGGACCAAGAGGGCATCTGAGAGATTGGCGCGGGTCAAGTTCGTGCGGGCCAAATAGGCGCCGGTGAGATTGGCCTCTCGTAGATCGGCCTCGAAGAGGTCGGCGCGGCTCAGGTCTACATCCGTGAGCTTGGCCTGGGCAAAAATGGTTTGCTGAAGGCCGGCACCGGTGAGCCGAGCCTGGGGCAGCAGAGCGTTCTGGAGGTTCGCGCGAAACAGATTGGCCTGGGAAAGGTTGGCCCGCTCTAGCTTGGCATTGCGCAAACACGCGCCTTCCAAAATTGCTCCCTCTAGGCAGGCATCGCTGAGAAGCGCGCCGGTGAGGTTGGCGCCGCTAAGGTCGGCGCCGCTGAGGTCCGTTTCTCGGAGGCTGGCTTCGGTCAGGTTGGCTTCGCGCAGGTCCACGCGGGTGAGGTCGGCGCCGCTGAGGTTGACGCCTCGCAGGTCTGCTTTGTAGAGGATGCTGCCGCGTAAATTGGTGTGCTGGCTGCGCATTTCTTGCCGCAGGTTTGCGCCCCGCAGACAGGCGCCAGTGAGGTCGGCGCCGCTGAGGTTGGCGTTGCGGAGGTCAGCGTCCATCAGGTTAGCGTCGAGGAGGACCGCCAGGGACAGGTCCGCGCCTCGCAGATCCGCACCGCGCAGGCTGGCGCCGTGGAGGTCGGCGTCATGGAGGTTGGCGTCGACCAGGGTTGCTTGGGAGAGGTTGGCGCCGCTGAGACGAGCGCCCAGGAGGTTGGCCTGGCGGAGATTGGCGCGGTTGAGGTAGGCGAAGAAGAGATCGCTGCTGCGCAAATCAGCCTGGGAGAGGTTGATGCCGATCAGGTCGACGTTGGTCAGGTCCGCGTTGCTGAGGTTGCGGCCGCTGAAGTTGATTTGACCGGCTCGATATTGCTGAAGAAGCTCCTCGACTTTCATCTAGGTATCAGTGAGGGACAGAGTGAATAAAGGGTCAGGTGTGGGGAAAAAACTGGCAGGTGGCTTCGTTGTCGTCGCTGGCGGCGATCGCTCCTGAGCGCAGGTGGGTGATGTCATCAGCGGGAGCTGGCTGCGCTGCCAGGGCGCTGAGCTGCTCGGGATCAAGCTGAATCGAGGGGCGATCGCCGCTGGAATAGATTCTACGCACGGCTTGGAGCAGGGCGTTGGCGGTTTGCGGTCCCTCGAGGGCGGGGGGCAGGGTGGGGGCGATCGCTCGCAGCCTCTCTTCTAGGGCGCTAAAGGTCGAAAACCGCGTCAGCATCTGCTCTAGGAGCTGGTCCAAGAGCATTTGCCGCAGGGTATGGAAGTTTTCGGCATCAGCGGCGATCGCGCGTCCCTGGAGGAGCGCTGTCAGGAGCAGCTTGGCTTGCAGCGCATTTGTATACTGCATGACATCTTGCTTGACATCAAATAAGTTGTACTCCAGCGGCGGCGCTTTGGGGGCCTTGGGCGGGGTGGGTGTGATCGCTGACGGGGCGATCGCTGAGAGAGCAACGCCGGGAAGACTGGGACCGTCGATCGCCAATTCTCCCGTGGTTTCTGAAGCAAATTGGGCTGCTGGAGCAGGTGCCGGGCAATCAGCCGTCAAGTCCATCGTGTACTCTGCCTCGGCGGCAGACTGGGCCGGCGGACCGGGGGCTGGGCAATCAGCGGTCAAATCCAGCGTGTGCTCTGCTTCTGGGGTCTCCAGAATGGGGCTGGCCGCGACGGTTGCTGGCTCGGGGTACAGCGGCTTGAGATAGTCCACCAAGACGGTGGCAATGATGGCGTACTCCTCAGGCTTGTTGAGGGTGGCGACGATGCTGGTCAAGATCGCGTTCAGGTCGCTGAGGCGAGTGGCCAGACGGCGCAGCGTGCGCAGCAGCGTGGGTAGATGCAGCGCTGCGAGCAGGGTTGAGTCACTTTCCCAGCGGTTGGTGGTGGCACACAGCAGCAATTTTTTGAAGCGATCGCGGTAGGTGCTTTGGTCGAGCTGCTGGGCGATCGCCCCATATAGCGCGTCGGGAGGCAGGGGCCGCGTTTCCCAAAAGGCCGTCTCAGATCTCTGATAGAGCGGGTGAATCTGGCTCAGGACCAGATTGGCGATCAGCGTGTATTCCGCGGGTTTGTTGAGGGTGCTGACGACGGCGGTCAGCTCCGTCTCGACCTGATCTAGGGTGGAATAGCGCTCCAAGAGCTCGCCAAGCAAGGTCTCTAGGCTCAGAGACTCTAGTACTCGTCCATCGGCCGGCCACACCTGTCGCACTGTACAAAACAGCAGCTTCTTGATTCGGAGAGCATACTCGAGGGCTTCTAGATCGCGCCCGATCGCCGATCGCAAATCGACATCACCCATGATGAGCCTTTGGTCGAGGGAGGCACTGACAGTTCATGAGACACCGGCCAGCGGACAAACCAGATTGGCGGTGTACTTTTCTAGAGTGCCCACCAGAGCGCTTCCCTCAACAGACAGATTTTGGGGGAAGCTAGGAAGTTTTCTCGCGCGGCGCGGGGGGCGGCGTGGGCTCCAGCGTCGGGACAGCGTCCTCCACGATCAAGTTGAGCTGGTAGTCCACCGGATCTGGGCCGGTGCCCACCACCACAAATTCGTAATAGCCTGACTCAGGCAAGCTCCCGGACCAAGTGCGATCGCGGCTGTCTGCCAGCAGGGGAGTAGCCGTGCCGGTGGGCGTGTAGATCGAGAACAGCAGGCCCGACTCCGGCGCCTCTAGAGTGACGCGCATGAGCTGGCCTTTGCTTAAATTGGCGATGTAGGCCTTGCCTTCGCCGGGCTGTAGGGTATCGCGGGCGTAGCCGTTGACGGCGCCAGCGTCAAACTGGATCTTTTCGAGGGCCTGCCCGCTTTCGATGGCGGCCACCTGCTCCTCGGCGATCGCCCGCCAGATCTGCCCCACCGGCTGCTGCAAAAACGGCTCTCCTTCCTGATCCGGCAAGAGACGGAAAAAAGCAGCGTCGGTAAGGTCGTACAGAGCCCGGCTACTGAGATAGCGAGCATTCACCGCCGCCTTCCAGCGCTGGAGGTCGGCATCGGTATAGCGTCCGAGATTGCGGCGGGTTTGGGCGTCTAGATTGTTGGCTAGCCAGTCCAGCCACTCTGTGGCGATCGCGTCCCACTCCTCCCGCAGCCCTTCGTCCTCGGGCTTCGCCGTCAGGGGGCGATCGCGCCGATCGGGATAGCGCTCATAAAAGGTCTGATTGACCAGCCGCACATACCAGTTGAAGTCCACCCCCAAAGCTTGGCGACGCTCCCGCAGCGCCTCCTTGCGGGCCTGCTCCTCCGGTGAGTATTGGCTGGCGGGATCGGGCTCTTCGTCCGGAGTCGGCGTGGGCGACACCACCGTGGGCGAGGGATTTTCAGGCGTGTTGATGTTGCCGAGCCAGTACAGCGTCCCCCACCAGCCCAGCAGCCCTGCCACAACCATCAACCCTAGCCAGGGTAAACATCCCCACCAAGGCCTCGGCCTTTCAGGTGGGGGCGCTGTGACCAGAACTTCGGTGCTGGCTGGCTGGGGAGGAACGGGAGTCAGGGGGAGGGTCGCGCTGGTCGGCGTGACGGTAGGCGGGGGTGCGGCCAGAGACAGCGGCGGCACGGCGTCGGGATCTGTCCCCTTGAGCCCTTGGAGCACTGCCATTGCGGACGGGAAGCGATCGCCCGGCCGCGCGGCCAGCATCCGATCGAGAATCGCGCCCAGGCTGTAGCTCAGCTGGACCTCTCGGCGCCAGGTCCACTCCAGGGTCCGCAGATCGACCAGCATCTGAGGCTCTTTGCCCGTCAGCAGAACCAGCACGGTCACGGCGAGAGCATACAGGTCACTACTGGGAGACACGATGCCCTGCTGCATCTGCTCGGGGGGCGCGTAGCCAACCTTCCCCAGGCGCGTGGCGGTGTAGGCCGGACCCGGCGCAAACTCAGAGGCAACCGTGGCCGCGATCTGCTTGACGCCGCCAAAGTCGATCAGCACTGGTAGGCCATCGCTGGCCCGCTGGATCAAGTTGTCGGGGGCGATGTCTCGGTGAATCACGCCCCGCTGATGAATGTAGTCGAGGACCGGCAGGACCTGAATCAGGAGCTGGGTGATCTCGGCTTCACTGAAGGAGCGGCCCTGGAGACGGCGATCGCTCAAGAGCGCCTGATAGGTCAGGCCCTCGATGTAGTCCTGCACCAAAAACAGCCGCTTTTGGCCGTGGAGCTCGGCCCGAAAGGACTCGCGAAATCGGGGAATCTGGGGATGCTGAAGCTGGTAGAGGACGCCCGCCTCGCGCTCAAACAGCGACTCGGCTTTTTGGAGGGCCTGGGAGCCCTGGACTTGGGGCGCGAACTCCTTGAGCACGCAGAGTTCGCGAAACCGATGAATGTCTTCGGATAAGTAGGTCCGGCCGAAGCCGCCGTGGCCGATTTCTCGCAAGATTTGGTAGCGATCGCCCAAGACCTCCCCGCCGCTGCCATTGTTGGGAGTCAGCACCTCGCCGCAGAGCCGACAAAAGCGGCTGCCAGGAGGATTGTCGTGATTTTGACTGCAGTAGACCGACATGGGACCTCAACGCGAGACAGCGGAAGATGCAAGGGGCGATCGCGCCGTTTTCCCCTCTCCCCGCAGCGAGCTCAGCCCGGAAGATGGCAAGCGGTGCTTTGGCAAAACGCTCTGCTTTTCCAGATTATCGACTTTGTCTAGCCGATGGCAGGATGGAAACGCACTTCCCGTCTATGCTATTCGCTGCTCGGTGCTTCTAGTCCGGCGAACTGTGCGATCGCCCTCAAAGCCTTTGCGTTGCTCAATGGGAACGCGCCGCACCTAATGCCGATCCGGCCCCCAAACCAGCCTCTTTGGCTAGGAGTCAGTAGAATTTGCTTGGGAGACCCAAAAATATGGATACTCTCTGGTCCGATTGCGGTCTTGGGCCTCTGGCCATCTCCTAGGCCGGACCCGTCCCCCCTGAGCCTTGCCGTTTTCAGAACGGGTGAGGATGTCCACCTCGTCAGTCACGAGAACCATGTTCAAAACGTCCCTCATCTGCACGGATTTTTCTGATGGACTGCACCGCCTGGTGGAGTTTGTCCCGGATCTGGTCCACAGTGGCCTACAGCGCATTGTGTTTTTGCACTGCGTGCCGCTGCGCACCGAGGGTGAAATTCCCCGCGTAGACACGAGCCGGATCGAAAAAGCTCGCGATCGCCTCTCCCGCGCCCTCCAAAACGTGCCAGATGGGGTTGAGGTCCACATCGAGGTCGAAAGCGGCTCCGCGCCAGAGACGATCTTGCGGATGGTCGAGGCTTACAAGCCGGACGTGCTGATTTTGGGGACGCCGACCCGCACCCTGCTCAACGAGCGCCTGTTTGGCAGCACCACCATTGAGCTATCCCAGCGGACCGAGGTGCCTATCTTGAGCCTGCGGCCCCAGCTCATTTCGACCTACACCTGCGAAGAGCTGGCCCTGCGCTGCCGCCACCTGTTCCGCTATCTCCTGCTGCCCTACAACGGCACCAAGACCGCCGACTACCTGATCGATCGCTTCAAGCACTACTTGCAGCAGCGGCCCGCGGGCTCGATCGAGCGTTGCCGACTGCTGTGGATCGTCGAGACGGGCCGCCGGACTGACTTTGCCCTCGACAGCCAGCTAAAGGCTGCCCAAGACAAGCTGAATCAGGTCAAGGCGGACCTTGAGGGGCTAGACGTGATTGTCGAAACGGAGGTGCGCCAAGGCGAACCCATTCTCGCCATCATGGAAACGGCCCAGGTCCAAGACATTAGCGCGATCGCCGTTTCCTCGCGGCGCTCCAACTGGCTGGTGGATCTGTCGGGACCTAGCTTGGGCTGCGAAGTGCTGCGTCGCTGCTGGCACCCAGTACTCATCTTCTCGCCAGCCCGCTAGAATGAGGAGCCTGGGCGCGATCGCCCGCTGTTCCCTTCCGCCAAAACTTCTTTCTCCATGACCACCGAACCTCAAACCATCAAGCTCGATCAGTTCCTTAAGTGCATGGGCGTTGAGACCGGTGGTCAAGCCAAGCTGCTGATTCAGTCCGGAGATGTCAAAGTGAATGGCCAGCTTGAAACGCGGCGAGGCCGCAAGCTGGCTGCGGGCGATCGCGTCACGGTGATGGGCGAAACGTTTGTTGTCGATTTTGATGTGCTAAACCCATGAGTCAGCGTCGACTAAACCTGCGGGCGATCGCCCTGGGGCTGCTGCTGATCGGGAGCGTAGTGCTGGGGGCTGCCACCGGAGCCCTTGCAGACGCCGCCTCCCCCTACCAGCAGCGATCGCCCAGCCCCGACGGCATCGGCAAAGTCTATCTGGGCCGAGAAATCGCCCAGGTGATGGGCCACCCCGGCGCCTACTGGCTTGAGCGCCCCAGCCGCTCCCTCGAAGAGCGTCCGGCCCTAGCGATCCAGAGCCTCAACCTGCGGCCCTCGGACGTCGTGGCGGATATTGGCGCGGGGACCGGCTACTTCAGTCTGCGCATCGCGCCCCAAGTCCCCCAGGGCAAAGTCTGGGCAGTGGACATTCAGCCAGAGATGCTGGACCTGCTCGAAGCGGGAAAGCAAGCTCAAGGCGTGACCAATGTCGAAACCGTGCTGGGCACCGAAACCAACCCCAACCTGCCGCCGGAGAGCGTGGATCTGGCCCTGATGGTGGACGCGTACCACGAGTTTGAATATCCCCGCGAGATGATGACGGCGATCGCCGCCGCCCTCAAGCCCGGCGGACGAGTCGCCCTCATCGAGTACCGGGGCGAGAATCCCCTGATCTCGATCAAGCGCCTCCACAAAATGACCCAGCGTCAGGCGAAAAAGGAGCTGGCCGCTGTGGGCCTGACCTGGCTGGAGACCCAGGACGCTCTGCCCCAGCAGCACCTGATGATCTTCCAAAAACAAGCAGCAGCCCCCTAATCAGGAGCTGCTGCTCAAATACAATGCCCTAAAAAGCGGCCAACGCGTCACTGAGAATCGACCGATCGCCGGGTTGGCCGAGGCGGGCGATCGCCGTCGCGACGCTCCGGGCGTCCATGCGAAGCAGACCGAGGCGAATGCTCCCGCTCACCCTCGGGGCCGTGGGGAATGCCGCCGAACACATCTAGATGCACCGTTTGGCCCACTGCCTGAGCAGCCGCTGACAAAACCGTGCGAATCGCATAAATGTTTCGGCCACCGCGCCCAAAAGCACGCCCCTTTTCTGGCCCATCAACGGCAAGGCGAACCAGCGCTCGTGTCTGATTCGAAGAGACTTCGCAGTCCACCCGCAGCGAGTCAGCGCTATCGAGGAGAGGCTCCATCAAAAAACGAACCAGGCCTGCATAATCCGGATGTTTTGGAGAGGACTGGTTCGCCATGGCAGATTCAGTTTCAGGCCTTGACCTGTTCGAGGACATTTGCTTTCTCGAGGATGCGACGCACGGTGGGAGTCGGCTGTGCGCCGGTTTGCAGTCGCTTGACGATCGCCTCAACATCCAGTTGGGTTTCGTCGGTGCGGGGATTGTAGAAGCCCAGCTCTTCTAGGGGACGACCGTCGCGGCGAGAGGTGCTTTGGGTAGCCACAATCCGGTAGCTCGCTTCCCGCTTCTTTCCAAATCGCTTTAGGCGCAGTTTAATCATGCTTCGTTTGCGTGTTGAGTTGGCACTGAAAAACTTAAGAATTTGCCAGGACGCCGGGGCGTCTACCTGGCGGATGGCGCTGAATTAATAATCTTATCACCGATCGCGACCAAAAATGTGCAGGCCCTGGGGGAGGAGCGCGCGCTCAGGTGAAACGCCCCAGGTCTTTGTGATAGCCTAGATAAGGTGAGATGCAGAACCCGCTGCACGTACTGAGGGCAGCTTCCCTCAGAAATCCCTAGGGCTTTTCCCGGTGCAAGTCAGCTTTTGCCCGAGACGTTGAAGAGCGAAACAGGCGATAGCAACGCCTCGGAATTATTTAGGGTCTGGCACTTGAGACGAGCCGTTCGGTTGAGAACTGCGTGCTAGAGTCTCGGACATTTTGCATCTAAACTGCTTTAGTTCACTCACATCTATCAAGGAGGATGGTTACGTATGACCCAAGTGGTTCTCGGAGAAAACGAAGGTATTGAGTCCGCATTGCGTCGATTCAAGCGCCAAGTTTCTCGGGCAGGAATCTTGGCTGACGTGAAATGTCGTCGTCACTTCGAAACTCCCCACGAGAAGCGCAAGCGTAAGGCTGTGGCTGCACGTCGCAAGAGACGGTTCCGTTAAATCTCTGGCCTTTGGCTGGAAGCCGCTCGTGCACTGGGTCGGCGTTGCCAATGAAAGGATTCGTTGGCTCCTCAAGAAGAAATACGGTAGAAAGCAGGTCCTTGCTGGGGCCTGCTTTTTGCGTTGGGGCCTGCGGCGATCGCCTGGGTGTCCTAGGATCGAGATGGCTCAGCGATGGCGAGGAAGGAGGTTGTGGCATTGCCAGGGTCAAGAGGCTCGGAAACGGGAGGCGATCGCCTCAATGCAGCGGGACTGCCGGAGGATCTCGACGCAGGCCTGGAGCAGATCCTCACGGGATTTGACGATATCCAGGAGGAGCTGAACTATCGCGAGGCCCAGGAGGCGCTGCGAGATCTGGTGAGCCGCCTGGATTTGTCGCCGGAGGAGCGGGCGGGCCTAGAGGCCGAGATTGAGAACTTGGCCGCCATGCTCGACAAGCTGGAGAATTCGGTGATTCACATCGCGGCGTTTGGGATGGTGGGCCGCGGCAAGTCGTCGATTTTGAATGCGCTGCTGGGCGAGGCGCTGTTTGAGACGGGGCCGATCCACGGGGTGACCCAGGACATTCGGCGATCGCGCTGGACCCTGAGCCAGGAGTCGCTGCTGGAAAATGGCGATCGCAATTTGGTGCGGGTGGCGCTGCAAGGATTGGGCAACTCTCGCATTGAGCTCACGGACACCCCCGGCATCGACGAGGTCCACGGGGAGGAGCGCGAAGCCCTGGCTCGCCAGGTGGCTCACCAAGCCGACCTGCTGCTGTTTATCGTGGCCGGGGACATTACCAAGGTCGAGTACGCGGCGCTGTCGGAGCTGCGCAAAGCCAACAAACCGATCCTGCTGGTCTTTAACAAGATCGACCAGTATCCCGACGCCGATCGCCTGGCGATCTACCAAAAGATTCGCGATGAGCGGGTCAAGGAGCTGCTGTCGCCCGACGAGATCGTGATGGCGGCGGCGTCGCCGCTGGTGCCGGAGGCGGTGCGGCGACCGGATGGGGGGCTGACGGTGCAGCTGCGCTTGGGGCCGCCCCAGGTGGATGACCTCAAGCTGCGGATCTTGGAGATTTTGCATCGCGAAGGCAAGTCCTTGGTGGCCCTCAACACGATGCTCTACGCCGACACGGTGAATGAGCAGCTGCTGGCGCGCAAGCGGGCCATTCGCGATCGCAGCGCCAACCGGATCATCTGGAATGGGGTGATGGCCAAGGCCCTGGCGGTGGCGCTCAACCCGGTGACGGTGGTGGACATGCTGAGCGGCGTGGCCATCGATGTGGCGATGATTTTGACGCTGTCGCGCCTGTACGGCATTTCGATGACGGAGCAGGGGGCGATCGCCCTGTTGCAGCGAATTGCGCTGAGCATGGGCGGCATCACGGCCAGCGAGCTGCTGGCCAACCTGGGCCTGAGCTCCCTCAAGGGGGTGCTGGGCCTATCGGTCCCGGCGACGGGCGGCATGGCGATCGCCCCTTACCTGTCGGTGGCCCTGACCCAGGCCAGCGTGGCGGGGGTTTCCTCCTACGGCATCGGCCAAGTGGCCAAGACCTATTTGATCAACGGCGCGTCCTGGGGGCCGGATGGCCCCAAGGCCGTCGTGGAGCGGATTTTGAACTCGCTGGATGAGCGCTCCATCATGGCCCGGATTCGCGAGGAGCTCCAGGCCCGGATCACCCAGCGATCGCCCACGCCCTAGTACCCGCGCTCTCGCTGGATTCGCTGTCCCTGGGGCACGTTCAGCCACCGCTGGCCGCCGCGCTCGACCTCCACGGTGACCGGCCGATCGGCCCGGTAGATGTAGCGTGTGACCTGGTCGTTGCTGGTTTGCTCGACCGGGACCCCTTGCAGGACGGTGCGGTTGCTGCGCTTGTTGTAGAGGTTGAGCTGGAGGCCGCCATCGCGCCGGAAGATCCGCACGGCGTGGCCGTCCGTCTCGAAGGAAACGACGGTGGCTTCGCTGGCGGAGCGATCGCTGGCAGGGCGACTGCTCGGTTCGAGAACGGTGTAAAACTCCAGCACCCCGCCGTTGCGGCTGAGGCGGCAGAAGCCCTCTGCGTCTTCTACCGTCCGCCAAGTCATGCTGTAGCTGCCGTCGCCGCGCTGACTGCTGGCCCGCACCGTGATGTCTCGGGCGCTGAGGCGCGGATAGGCGTTGCGGACGCGATCGCGGCAGATCTCGAGGGCTTGCTCGGGGACCCCGTCTCGGGGGCGATCGCCGTTGTCGCGGCTGCTGGGCTCATTGCGGCTTTCTGCACGGCTGTCGCTGCCGTCTAGAAAGCGCACAAAATCCGCCCGGACCCAGCCTTCGGCGTTGCTGCTGCTGAAGCGGACGTAGTACCAGCGATCGCCGTTGGCATCGCGGATTTCGTCGAGGGTCTCGATGCGATCGCCCGCCAACCCGTAGTGGGGAGTGCTCGCCGAAACGGAAGGCCCGCTGCGCACGTTGATCTGGCTGCCGGGGTCCTGGGTGGTGAGGGCAGCCGGTCGCGCCAGCACCGAGAGGGGAAAACTGAGGGCCACAATCAGAGCAGAGACAGAGCTCGAAACAAAACGAAGTTTCATAGAAAAAAGCGAGGCTGACAGCAAACCATCCACCGGGCAGTCTTCTGTGGGGGGCTACCCGCAAGCTATCGCCATTTTCCCCTGGATCCTCTCCTTGGCAAGTCCTGCCACCGATGTTTCCGCTGCGCAAGCGTGAAAACGCGCAGGCTGATCGGCCTGTCCACAAATGATTGCGATCTGACTCAGTAGTTTGGGATAAACCTACATCATTCGCCTAGTCAAATCTCCGATCCGGATAACTAAAAAACAAATTTTTTCTGCTGCCAATCGGCTTTAAGAAAGGCTAAAACATCAAAGAAAGTAACTAAAAATAGCTCATAAAATTGTTCCTGGAAAGACGAAAAATAGCTCTATAAAATGCGGAATAAGGTGCCAGATGAAAAATTGGACTAGGGGGTGGTGAGGGCTGAGACCCTCTCCGAGGCGATCGCCAAAAGCGTCAATCTGCCTGAAATGGGGCTTTTGGAGGGCGATCGCCGCGAGGCATCAACTCTCCGATCTGTCACAGTTTCCAAAGCTGAATAAGTGTGCTTTTAATGGTTTCTTAGGGCTGCTTCAATACAGTTAAAGAGGTCACTGGGAGTCGGAACTATTCATCCCTCCTCTTCGACACCATCTACCACCAAGCTTTTGCAAAACCGAAGATGAAATCCGTCATTCGTCGCCTAGCTCTCATTGCCGCCACCGCTACCTCCGCCGCAGTGAATACCCTTGCTCCCGTGCCTCCTGCTGCTGCCGCTCAGTTTGGTCAGCAAGAGGTGGACCAAAACAAGTTCATCGCGATCGCTGCTCCCGCTGGTGCCACTTCTCACCAGCTGCTCATCCTAGAGCAAATCAGCCGCAGTCGAGCCTGCTGGAGCGAGAGCGGCAGCGCTCCTACGGTGGTAGATCCGCTTTTGCTCAAATTTGACTTCACCGGTATCTGCGGTCGCAGCACCGACAGCAACGGCTACTCGATCCGAGTCGCCGACCAAGATCTCGGTGTGCAGTACAGCCTGCGCCTGGTGAAGCAGGCCAATGACCTCAAGCTGATGGCGGTGTCCAACCGCGATCGCAGCACACCTCCCATCGAGATTGGCCGCACCCAGCCGATCGCCAACGGCTTTACCAAGATCGAGCTCAACCCGGGCTGGCGCCTCACCAAGCGCACCTACAACGGTCGTGCCCTCGGCCACATTTACCTCACCAACAATCAAGACCTGCCCACCCTGATCGCTGCTGCGGGTGGCTCCCAAGCTCAGCCAGCTCCGGCCCCAGTCACCCGGCCCGTGACGCCGAGCCAGCCTGTGCAGCAGCCCCCCGCGATCGTGGTGCCAGTTGGTTCCTCCACCGGCTCAGGTAGCACTTCTGGACGCCCCTTGCCGACTCCCCCGAGCGTAGTGACCACGCGGCCTGGCTCGTCCTCTTCCTCTGGCACAGGCGGCTACACTGTACCGACCGTTGAGCCCGACAGCCCCAGCACTGGTCGGCCTCCCATCACGACGCCCGCTCCGGTGACCCGACCCACCACGCCACCCCCGGTGTATCAAGGCACGCCTCCCTCGCCCACCGATCGCGCATCGTCTCTTGGCTTCAACTACCGCGTCATCGTGCCCGCTAGCTCTACGGCCCAGCAGCGACGGATCAAAACCCTGGTTCCGGGTGCCTTCCGGACGGTGATCAACGGCCAGGTTTATATGCAAACGGGCCTGTTCCGGACTCAGCCTGAGGCAGAATCCTTCAAGCAGTCCCTGGCTCGCCAAAGTCTCCAAGCCTCGGTCGT